>JBKJLC010000261.1:0-23441 GCA_046597055.1 Kofleriaceae bacterium
ACCAGCACGGAGGACGAGCCGAGGCGGGGACGAGGTCCCAGGCGCGCTCGTAAATTCCCCGGCCGGGTGGCGTGTGCGTCGGCGGGTCGGGGCAATGGCACCGGCGTGCGTCACGCCGGGGGACCCCGGATCGAGCAAGCGCCGGGACCTCGGCCTCGTCGACGGCGAGGCCGGCCCCGCGTGCCCCCAGGCCCGAACGTACGCGGTTCCGAGCAGCCCTCTGATCCGAGCACCGCCAGGCGCGGAGCGACGCGCGGCGCTCAGCGGGCGCTGACGGCGAGCGTCCGGTAGCCGCGCCGGTAGTAGACGAGCGGGGTCCGGTCGGGATGGGCCACCGCCTCCACGACCCGGCCGATGACGATCGCGTGATCGCCGACCGCCATCTCGCCATGGAGCTCGCAGTCGAGGTAGGCGATCGCGCCGTGGACGACCGGCATCCCGGAGGTGGTGCGGTCTTCGGCGACGCCCTCGAAGGTCGGGGTCGGCTCGCGCCCGGACCGGGCAAAGGCGGACGAGGCGTCGCCCTGATCGGACGACAGCAGGCTGACCGCGAACCGCTGCGACGCGCGCATCATCGGCGGCATCCGGCTGCTGCTGGCGATGCACACGATCACCAGCGGGGGCTCGAGGGACAGCGACGCGAAGCTCGAGACGGTCATGCCGTAGACCAGCCCGCCGGCGCGGGTGGCGACGATCGACACGCCCGAGGCCCACGAGGCGAGGGCGTCCTTGAAGTCGCTGGTGAGCGCCATCGTGTGCTCCTGGATCAGGCCGGGCCGCGCGGCAGGCCGAGCGCCCGCGCCGCGATGATGTTGCGCTGGATCTCGCTGGATCCCGCGTAGATGGTGTCGGCGCGCGAGAACAGGAACGTCTCCTGCAGCGCGGTGAGCGTGTAGGGCTCGCCCGCGATGATCTCGGCGTCGGCGCCGAGCACGTCCATCGCCAGCTCGCCGAGCTTGCGGTGCCAGGTCGACCAGAACAGCTTGCCGCCGAGCGCCTCGCGCGGCAGCTCGCCGCCCTCGCCGTGGCCCAGCACGCGCAGCGCGTTCCACCGCATCACCCGCAGGCCGATCCAGGCGTCGGCGAGGCGCTGGCGGAGCTGCGGATCGCGATCGGCGCCGCTCCGGCGCGCGACGTCGATGATCGCGTCGAGCTCGGAGGCGAAGCCGATCTGCTGGCCGAGCGTCGACGCGCCGCGCTCGAAGGCGAGGGTCGACATCGCGACCTTCCAGCCCGCGCCGATCGCGCCGACCACGTGGTCCTCGGGGGTGCGGGCGCCATCGAAGAACACCTCGCAGAACTCGGCGGTGCCGGTCAGCTGGCGGATCGGGCGGACGTCGATGCCGGCCTGGCGCATCGGCACCAGCAGGTACGACAGGCCGTCGTGCCGGCGCGCGCCGGTGCTGGTGCGGCACAGGACGAAGCACCAGTCGGCGACGTGCGCGTGCGAGGTCCAGATCTTCTGGCCGGTGATGTGCCAGTGGCCGTCGACCAGCTCGGCGCGGGTCGACACGCCGGCGAGATCGCTGCCGGCGCCGGGCTCGGAGTAGCCCTGGCACCACAGCTGCTCGCCGCGCGCGATCGCGGGCAGGAACCGGGCCTGCTGCGCGGGCGTGCCGAGCGCGGCGATGGTCGGGGCCAGCAGGAACTCGCCGATGTGGCCGACCCGGCCCGGCGCCCGCGCCCGCGCGTACTCCTCGTGGAAGATCACCTGGCGCAGCAGGGACGCGCCGCGGCCGCCGGCGGCGCTGGGCCAGCCCAGGCCGATCCAGCCGGCGGCGCCGAGCGCGCGCTCCCAACCGGTGCGCTCGGTGACGTCCTCGTGCTCGCGGCCGGGGCCGCCGCGGCCGCGCAGGTGCCGGAATTCGCCGTCGAGCCGGGTCTCGAGCCAGGTCCGTACCTCGAGGCGAAAGGCCTCGTCGTCGGGCGAGAAGCGCAGGTCCATCAGGGCACTCCGGTCATGCGCGGCGCGGTGGCGACGCCGAGGCCGAGCATACGCGCGACCTGCTCGCGATGGTGCGCGGGCGAGCCGAGCACGGTGCGACCGGCGCGCGCGCGCTTGAAGAACAGGTGGGCGTCGTGCTCGAAGGTGAAGCCGATGCCGCCGTGGACCTGGATGGTGTCGGCCGCGCACTGGAAGAACGCGTCGCCGCAGTACGACCCGGCCGCCGCCGCCGCGGCGTCGAGCTCGTCGGGGGCGTGGGCCGCAGCCCAGCCCGCGTAGTACGCCGCCGAGCGCGCCGACTCGACCAGCACGAACAGCTCGGCCAGGGTGTGCTGGATCGCCTGGAACGAGCCGATCGGGCGGCCGAACTGGTGGCGGACCTTGGCGTACTCGACCGACAGATCCAGGCAGCGCTGGGCGCCGCCGACCTGCTCGGCGGCCAGGCCGATGTGACCGAGCGCGAGCGCGCGCGCGATGGCGGGCCAGCCGCCGGCCCCGAGCGCGGCGCTGGCCGGGACCCGCACGTCGGTGAACCCGACCTCGGCCAGGGCGCGGGTCGCGTCCATGGTCGGCAGCCGGTGACGCTGCACGCCGGGGGTGGCGGCCGGGACCGCGTAGATTGCCAGGCCCTCGGTGCCCGCGCTGCCCGGCGCGCGCGCGATCACCAGCAGCAGGTCGGCGGTGTGGCCGTCGATGACGAAGCGCTTGGTGCCGTCGAGGATGATCTCGCCACCGGCGGCCGAGCGCGCGGTGGTCGTGATCGCCGCCGGATCGGGATCGCCGCTGGCCTCGAGCCAGGCCAGCGCCGCGGTGCCGTCGCCGCGCGCGATCGGCGGCAGCAACCGCGCGTGCTGGTCGGCGGTGCCCGTTTCGAGGATCGCGGCGGTCGCCAGGCACGCGGTCGACAGGAACGGCACGCACGCGAGCGCGCGGCCGAGCTCCTCCATCACCGCGACCAGCTCGACCCAGCCGAGGCCGGCGCCGCCGTGCGGCTCGGGCACGATCAGCCCGGCCAGCCCGATCTCGCGCGCCAGCACCCGCCACAGCGGGGCGTCGTGATGGTCGGCGGTGAGCATCGCGCGCCGGGCCCCGGCGACTCCGCCGCCCGCGTCGAGGATGCGGCGGACGCTGCGCCGCAGCTCGTCTTGCTCGTCCGTGAACGCGAACCGCATCGGCAAAAGTAGAACATGTTCCACTATGGCCAGCAAGCCCAGCGAGCGAAGCGAGCGTTCAACAATGACGCTGGGTGTGCGGGGTCACGATTCGAGTGCGAGATCTGATTTCATCCGGCTCTTCGAGTGGACCAGCGTGTTATACGGCCGGAATGGTGCGTCTCCTCGAGGGTCGAGTCGCGATCGTCACCGGCGCCGCGCGCGGGCTGGGCCGATGCCACGCGCTGGAGCTCGCGCGCCACGGCGCGCGCGTCGTCGTCAACGATCTGGGGGTCGAGCCGGACGGGACCGGCGGCGCCAGCGGGCCGGCCGACCAGGTCGTCGCCGAGATCCGGACCAGCGGTGGCGAGGCGATCGCCAACGGCGACGACGTCGCCGACTGGGACGGCGCGCGTCGGATGATCGCGGCCGCGGTCGACACCTGGGGCCGGCTCGACGTGCTGGTCAACAACGCTGGCTTCCTGCGCGATCGCATGTTCGCCAACGCCAGCGAGGACGAGTGGGACGCGGTCATGCGGGTCCACCTCAAGGGCCACTTCGCGCCGGCCCGGCACGCGGCCGGCCACTGGCGTGACGCCGCCAAGCGCGGCGAGCCGGTCGACGCGCGCATCATCAATACCACCTCGGGCGCCGGCCTCCAGGGCAGCATCGGCCAGGCCGCCTACGCCGCGGCCAAGGGCGGCATCGCGGCGCTGACGCTGGTGCAGGCCGCCGAGCTCGGCCGCTACGGCGTGACCGCCAACGCGATCGCGCCGGCCGCGCGCACGCGCATGACCGAGACCGCGTTCGCCGCGGCGATGAAGGCGCCCGACACCGGCTTCGATGCGATGGCGCCCGACAACGTGTCGCCGCTGGTCGCCTGGCTGGCCAGCGCCGAGTCGCGCACGATCAGCGGCCGGGTGTTCGACGTCTCCGGCGGCACCATCGCCGTCGAGGACGGCTGGCGGCCGGGCCCGAAGGTCGAGCGCGACGCGCGCTGGGACGCCCGCGAGCTCGGCGGCGTGGTGACCGAGTTGGTCGCGAGCGCGCCGGTGCCGGCCCCGGTCTGGGGGGCGTGAGCGTGCGCACCGCGGCGGCCTGCGCGCTGGCGCTCGCGGCCTGTGGTGGCGGCGAAGGCGACGCTGAGGGTCGCCTGCCCGAGGCGCGGCGCTGCGCGATCGACGCCCCACCTCCGGGCGCGCTGCACGCCGAGGGTACTCGCATCGTCGACGACGCCGGCCGCACGGTCACCCTGCGCGGGATCAACACCGGGGGCCGCGCCAAGTTCGCGCCGTACGCGCCGTTCGAGTACGCCGAGGGCGGCTACGACGCCGCGCTCGCCGCCTACCTCGATCGCGCGGCGAGCTGGGGCTTCGACGTCCTGCGGGTGCCGTTCTCGTGGCACGCGCTGGAGCCGATCCGCGGCGAGGTCGACGAGGCCTACCTGGCCCGCTACGACGCGCTCCTCGACGGCGCGTGGGCGCGCGGGATGTGGACGATCGTCGACTTCCACCAGGACGTCTACGCCGAGCCGCTGTGTGGCGACGGCTTTCCGTCGTGGACGCTGGTCGATCCCCCGGCGCCGCGTCGCGACTGCCCCAACTGGGCGCACGGGTACGAGAACGACCCGCGCGTGCAGGCCGCGTTCGATGGGTTCTGGTCCGACGCGACCGGCGTGCAGACGGCGTTCCGCGCGATGTGGACGCGCATGGTCGCGCGGCACCGGGCGCGCCCGGGCGTGATCGGCTACGAGCCGATCAACGAGCCGCATCCGGGCACCGGCGACCGCATCGCGTGGGAGGAGGGCCCGCTGACCACGTTCTACAGCGAGATGGCCGCGCTGATCAACGCAGGCGATCCGGGCGCGCTGGTGTTCGTCGACACCACCGGCTTCGAGGCCGTGATCGGCCAGACCTCGCTGCGACGTCCGAGTGGTGACGGCATCGTGCTGGCGCCGCACTCGTACGATGCCGGGGCGCTGCTCGGCGGCGACCCTGACCCCGACGTGCACGCGCGGCTGGCCAAGTGGGCTGCGCTCGGCGCGACGTGGGACGCGCCGGTGCTGATCGGCGAGATGGGCATGCCGGTCGACAACCCGCACGCCGCGATGCACGGGCGCCGGCACATGGATGCGCTCGATCAGCTCGGGATCGGCGCGACCTGGTGGGAGTACAGCGTGTCGTCCGAGCTGTGGAACCACGAGAACTTCTCGATCGTCGCGGCCGACGGCACCGAGCTGCCGATCGTCGACGAGCTGGCGCGGCCGTACCCGCGCGCGCTGGCCGGCACGGCGCCGGTGGCGAGCTACCGGCCCGAGCCGGGTCGCTTCACGATCGAGTGGGCCCCGGCTGGCGACGCGCCGACCGAGCTGGCGGTGCCGACCCGCTGGGGTGCGGTCCGCATCGGCGCCGAGGGCGCGTGCGTCGCCGAGGCGGCCGGCACCGTGCGGGTCCAGGCCGACCCCGGTGCGACGCTCGTGCGCGTGTCGATCGAACGGAAGTGATCCGCAGCGGTCGCGTGCGCCGCGACGTGATCGGTGGCGAGCCCGGCCCCGCTTCATCGGCAGCCCCGGCGGAACCGTCACGTTCGCTTCGTGTCGACGGGCAGGCGGCAGGCCTCTGGATCCCACACATCTTCCCGGTGGCCCTGCGCCAGGGCGAGCGCACGCGAGCCCGCCGTCGAAGGGCAGCCCGTCGAAGTTCACGTGCGGCACCTTGGCGCGCTGCCCGCTGCTCGCTGCCCGCTGCCCTTCGACACGGCGCCTTCGGCGCCGGCTCAGGGACACCGGGAAGGGGGGGAGCGCTTTCGATCACATGGAGACTTGTGGTCAATCCCGAGGGCAGCGCTCTGGATCCCGCCCATCTTCCCGGTGGCCGTGAGCCAGGGCGAGCCGAGGCGGGGGCAAGGTCCCAGAGCGCTCGTAAATTCCACGGCCGGGTGGTGAGCGCGTCGGCAAGCTGAGGCAATGGCACCGCCCAGCGAGACGCCCGGGGACCCCGGATCGAGCCAGCGACGGGACCTTGGCCTTGCCGACGGCGAGTCCGGCTGCGCGTGACGCGCGCGGTCAGGACTGCAGGAGGCGGGCGCGCAGCTCGGTCTTGAGGACCTTGCCGGACGCGTTCTGGGGCAGACGGTCGACGATCTCGAACCGGCGCGGGACCTTGTAGTTGGCCATGCGCGCGCGGCTCCAGGCCAGCAGCTCGGCGGGGTCGGGCGCGGTGTCGGGGCGCGGGACCACGAAGGCGATGCCGACCTCGCCGAGGCGGTCGTCGGGGGCGCCGACCACGGCGACCTGGGCGATGCCCGGGTGACGGAGCAGCACGCCCTCGATCTCGGCCGGGTAGGCGTTGAAGCCGCCGACGATGAACATGTCCTTCTTGCGATCGGTGATGCGCAGGTAGCCGCGCGCGTCGAGGGTGCCGATGTCGCCGGTGCGCAGCCAGCCGGCCGCGTCGATGGTGGCGGCGGTGGCCTCGGGGTCGTCGAGGTAGCCGCGCATGACGTTGTAGCCGCGCACGACCACCTCGCCGGCGACGCCGGTGGCGACCGGCACGCCGGCGTCGTCGACGATCGCGACCTCGACGCCGGGGATCGCGCGGCCCGACGTGGTCGCGACGGTCTCGGCGTCGTCGCCGTCGCGGCACAGGGTCGCGGTGCCGGTGGTCTCGGTGAGGCCGTAGCCGGTGAGCACGGTGGCGAAGCCGAGGTCGGTGCCCATGCGGCGCACCAGCTCGACCGGCACGTTGGCGGCGCCGGTGACCGCGAGCCGCAGCGACGAGAGATCGACCGCGGCGCGGCCGGGGTGGGCGAGCAGCGCCAGGTACAGCGTCGGCGGGCCGGGCAGGACCGTGATGCGGTGCTCGGCGATCTGCGCCATCACGCGCTCGACGTCGAACACCGGCGCCGGATACACGATGGCGCCGGTCTGCAGCGCGGCCAGCCAGCCGGCCTTGTAGCCGAAGCTGTGGAAGAACGGCGCGACCACCAGGTAGCGGTCGCCGTGGCGGAGCCCGACCAGCTCGCCCCAGGTCGCGAACACGCGCAGGGTCTGGGCGTGGGTGGCCGGGATCGCCTTGGGCCGGCCGGTGGTACCCGAGGTGAACATGAGGTCGCCGACGTCGTCGGGGCTGACCGCGGCCGCGGCTCGCGCCAGCTCGGCGTCGGTCACCGCCGCACCGCGCGCGACCAGCGCGGCCCAGCCGATCGCCGCGTCGTCGGCCTCGCCGGTCACGGCGATCGTGGTCAACGCCGGCAGCGCCACGCCGCTCGCGCGCAGCATCGCCGGGTAGCGCGCGCCCAGGAAGTCACCGACCGTGATCAGCACGCGCGCGCGGCTGCGGGCCAGCACGTCGGCGGCCTCCGCGCCCTTGTAGCGGGTGTTGATCGGCACCAGCACCGCGCCGATCGTGTGCGCTCCGAGCGCCGCGACGATCCACTGCCAGCAGTTGGGCGCCCAGATCGCGACCGCGTCGCCGTGGCCGACCCCGCTCGCGAGCAGCGCGCGGGCGAGCTCGTCGGCCCGCGCCGCCAGCGCCGCGGTGGAGAGTCGGACCTCACCGTCGACCACCGCCAGCTCGTCGGGCCGGTCGAGCGCGGCCCGGGCGAGCAGCCCCCCGATCGTGGCCGCGGTCATGCCGCGGCGGACTGGGTGTGCGCGCGCTCGAGGTGCGCGGCGATCTTGTTGGCGAGGTCCTCGGCGGCCGGGAGCAGCGCCGGGCCGAGCATCGCGTTGACCAGCGGCCCGGTCGGTCCGCCCGCATCCATGCGCAGGGTGAACGTGAGCCGGGTGCCGGCGACGCGCTCGCCGGTGAGCCGCTTGGGCCCGTCGCCGTGCATGCGGCGGAACATGCGGCGGGCCATCCAGTCGAGGATGCGGCGGCCGAACCAGCGCCGCTTCGGCTTGACCGGGGCCGGTGCGTCGGCGGTGACGCCCTCCATGACCAGCACGCCGCCGCCATCGACCTTCTCGTTGAGGCCGGTGAGCGTGAAGGTGACCCGCTCGCCGTCGACCCACTCGGTGACGTGGGCTTGCAGGCGCACGACCCGCGACAGGATCCCGACGTCGCCCTTGAGGGTCCACACCGAGTCGGTGTCGTCGAGGATCTCGTGCTTCTGGTAGCCGGTCAGCATCGGCGCCCAGTTGTTCATGTCCTTGACGAACTGCCAGACGACGTTGCCGGGCAGGGCGATGCGGGTGGCGTACTCGACCTCGGGCATGACGGCCTCCTACTTCTGCTCGCGGGCGGCGGCGTGGCGACCGGCCAGGTAGCCGAACGTCATCGCCGCGCCGATGGTGGCGCCGGCACCCGGGTAGCCGGCGCCGGTCACGCCGGCCATGACGTTGCCGGCCGCGTACAGCCCGGCGATCGCGGTGCCGTCGGGGCGCAGCACGCGGGCGTCGCCGTCGGTACGGGCGCCGCCCTTGGTTCCGATCGCGCCGGGGTGGACCTGGATCGCGTAGAACGGCGCCTTCTCGACCGTGCCGAGGTTCGGGTTCGGCTTGTGGTCGGGGTCGCCGTAGAAGTGATCGTAGAGGCTCTCGCCGCGGCGGTAGTCGGGGTCGGCGCCCTCGACCGCGAACCGGTTGAACCGGGTCACGGTCGCGGTCAGGCCGCGCGGGTCGACGCCGATCATGGCCGCCAGCGCCTCGAGCGTGTCGGCCCGGGTCAGCCACTCGGGGATCGGCATGCCGGGCACGTACGTCATCAGCGCGTACCGATCGAGGTACTGCTGATCGACGATGATCCAGGCCGGCAGGTTGCGGCGCTCGTAGGCGACCGGGTCGAAGGCGAAGAACGCCTTCATCAGATCGTTGTAGTTGTGGGCCTCGTTGACGAACCGCTGGCCGGCGCGATTGACGATCACGCTGTGGGGTAGGGAGCGGGTCGCGAAGTCGCCGCGGTTGAGCGGGCGCTGGTCGTACTCCTCGCCAGGGATCTCGAGCGACGGGCACCACCACGCCTCGCTCATGTTGCCGAGGTCGGCGCCGAGCGACATCGCCATCTTCAGGCCGTCGCCCTCGAGCGACGGGGGGCTGTTGGGGTGGGTGAGCGGGCCACCCAGGAACCGGCGGCACAAGTCAGGGTTCCACTCGAAGCCGCCGCTGGCGAGGACCACGCCGCGCCGGGCGCTGATCAGGATCTCCTTGTCGCCCTGCCGGGCCCGGACGCCGACCACCCGATCGTCGTCGACCAGCAGCTCGTCGGCCGCCGCGCCCAGCATCGGCTCGATGCCGCGATCGAGCAGCGCCTTCAGCAGGCCGCCGGCGAGCGCGCCGCCGTAGCAGACCAGGCCCTGCTTGAACCGCTTGCCGAGCAGGCTGAACGGCAGCGCCTGCGGCTTGGAGAACACGCCCCAGTCGGTCGCCTCGCTGACCGACATGGCGGTCATGCCGAACACCGGCGAGCGGCGCAGCTTGTCCTTCCAGGTCCCGAGCGTGTTGGTGTCGAACAGGCCGGGATCGAGCGAGCGGCCCCCGGAGCGGCCCCCGGCGAACTCCGGATGATAGTCGGGGTAGCGGGCCAGCGCCTTGAAGGCGATCGGGGTGGCGCCCTCGACGAAGTCGAGCATCTCGGGCGCGGTCTCGAGGTAGCGGCGGATGAGCGCCGGCTCGCTGCGACCGTCGGCCAGCCGGGTGACGTACCCGATCGCCTCGTCGAGTGAGTCGGCGATGCCGAGCGCGGCCATGTGCTTGTTGCACGGCACCCAGACCACGCCGCCGGACACGGCGGTGGTGCCTCCGAACTTGTCGGTCTTCTCGAGGACGGCGACCCGGGCCTTGCCGGCGTGGGCGGCGAGGGCGGCGACCGCCCCGGCGGCGCCACTGCCGATCACCACGACGTCGACCTCCAGGTTCCACTTGATCGACTTACGAAACCACATGGGTGTGAGCAGAAGTGAAACATGTTCTAGTAGAGCCGCGCAAGCAGCATCGAGAACATGTTGCGTTCCTCACGTACGGGTGCGAACCTGTTCCGAAGTGAGCGCAGCGAGCAAGGAGAAGGATCGCGGTATCTTCGACAGGATCTTCGACGTCGCGATCTCGCTCGCTGAAGAGGGCGGCTACGACAACGTCCGCCAGCGCGACGTGGCGGCCCGGGCCGGGGTCGCCCTGGGCACGCTGTACAAGCGCTTCCGCAGCAAGGAAGACATCCTGTCCGCCGCGCTCGAGCGCGAGACCGAGAAGCTCGAGCGCAAGATCGAGAAGGGCCCGGTCCAGGGCGGCTCGGTCGAGGATCGCCTGGTCGCGTTCTATACGATGCTGACCAAGGCGCTGTGCCGGCGGCCCCACTTCGCGCGCGCGGTGCTGCGCGCGATGGCGTCGGGCCAGCCCGAGGTCGCCAAGCACGTGGTCGCCTATCAGGGCCGGATGAACGGCCTGATCATCGCCGCGATGCGCGGGGTCGGCAGCCTCAGCTACGGGGACGCAGCGGTGACCCCGCCCACCGAGCGCGAGCAGACGCTGGCGTTGCTGCTGCAGCAGATCTGGTTCGCGTCGCTGATCGGCTGGTCGGCCGGGCTGCACAGCCAGCCCGCGGTGCTCGAGCATGTCCGCACCGCCGCCCGGCTGTTCCTGCGGTCGCTCGATCTCGAGGCCAAAGAGCAGAAGCCGGCCAAGTCCGTCGCGACCGCGCGCTGAGCCGGTCGAGCCGGACACTCACCCCCGTTCGTCCTGAGCCCGAGCGAGCGCACGCGAGCTCGGTGTCGAAGGACGGCCTTCACACCGTCGGACACCCGCCCTTCGACACGGCGCCTGCGGCGCCGGCTCAGGGCGAACGGGAGGGCCGGTTTCACGCGTGCGAGCTGTTTCGATCGACAAGCGAGCCGGCACCGAAATCTTGCTTGCTGGCTGGAATGGAACATGTTCTATTCAGCCTCGACCGCAGTCGCGCATCGGTGCGCGGCCGCCCGGCCGTGCTCGACGAGCCGGCCTCGGTGCGCGGCCCTGCCACGCAGGCAACCGTCAGGTCGCGAGCCGGGACTACACGCCAGCATGTCGAGCGGCGCTAGAACATGTATCACTCGCGCCCGGCCCCACCCGCTGGGTGCGCCGATGCCGTGGCGCCACCTGGTGAGCGATGCCCGCTGACGATCGCGGCTGGGCGGTCGAGCTGGTCGAGGTCGACAAGCGCTTCGGCGCCCGCCGCGTGCTCGGCGACGTCACCCTGCGGGTCGCCCGCGGCGGCCGGCTCGGCATCATCGGCCCGGCCGCGGCCGGCAAGAGCGTGCTGCTCAAGCTGGTGGCCGGGCTGCTGCGCCCCGACGGCGGCAGGGTCCACGTCAGCGGTCGCATCGGCATGCTGTTCCAGAACAGCGCGCTGTTCGACTTCCTCACCGTCGCCGAGAACGTGGCGTTCCCCCTGGTGCAGGCGGGCGGCGTCGCCGACGACGAGATCGCGGCGCGGGTCGCGGCCCGGCTCAAGGCGGTCGGCCTGGCTGGCTCCGAGCGCAAGGTGCCCTCGGAGCTGTCGGGTGGCATGAAGAAGCGGGTCGGCCTGGCCCGCGCCACCGTCGCCCGGCCCGAGGTCGTCCTCTACGACGAGCCGACCGCCGGGCTCGACCCGGTCACGACCGCCAAGGTCTATCAGCTCCTGCGCGACGATCACGATGCCGGCGGTGGCACCGCGATCGTGGTGTCGTCGGACGTCGAGGCCGTGGCCGGGTTCGCCGACACCATCGCGTTCGTCGACGACGGCCGGGTCCGCTGGGTCGGGCCCGCGGTCAGCCTGCTCGACGCCGACGACCCGCAGGTGCGCGCGTTCGCGCGGGGGACCGCATGAACCTGCGCGGCTCGGTCGCCGCGCTCGGCGGGCGCACCATGGGCGCGGCCCGCGACGCCGGCGGCATCGTCGTGCTCGCGTACGAGGTCGGGCGCTCGCTGGTGCCGCCGCGGCTCGACGGCCGCGAGCTGATCCGCAACCTCTACAAGATGGGCTTCAAGTCGGTGCCCATCGTGGTCATGACCGCGCTGTTCGTGGGCGCGCTGATGGTGATCCAGTTCGCCGCGTTCGTGAAGCAGTACGGCGCCACCGGCATGATCGGCTGGGGCACCGGCTACGCGGTGCTGCGCGAGGTCGGCCCGCTCCTGATCGGCCTGATGTTCTCGGGTCGGGTCGGCGCCAACAACGCCGCTGAGCTGGGCACGATGACGGTCACCGATCAGATCGACGGCCTGCAGGCGCTGGCGATCGATCCGATCCGCTACCTGATCGTGCCGCGGGTGCTGGCGATGATGATCACGCTGGTGGTCATGACGATGATCGGCGACGCGGTCGCGATCTGCGGCGTGATGCTGGCGTCGCACGCGCTGCTCGACATCCACCCGTACACGGTCTGGTACGGGCTGGTCGACAACCTCGGCGCCGGCGACTTCCTGCACGGCATGGCCAAGGCGCTCGTGTTCGGCGCCGCGATCGCGCTGTCGTCTTGCTACTACGGCCTGACCGTCCAGGGCGGCGCGGTCGGGGTCGGTCGCGCGGTCAACTCGGCGGTGGTGAGCGCCGCGGTGTCGATCTGCTTCCTCGACTTCCTCATGACGTACCTCACCAACTGAGCCCCATGTCTGCCCTCCGTCGCACCGTCACCTCCGTCGGCGCCAGCACCCTGGCCACCGTCGCGGCGGCCACCGAGCTGGCCTCGGTCGCGGCCCAGACCGTGGCGGGCGCGGTGTTCGGCTACTGGCGTGGCAAGCGGCCGCGTGGCGCGATCGCGCGCCAGCTCTACCTCATCGGCAACCGCTCGCTGCCGTTCGTGCTGGTCACGCTCGGGTTCGTCGGGATGGTGATGGTCTACCAGACCTGCCTCCTCACCACCCGGATCGTCGACGGCCGCAACCAGGTCGGCCAGCAGTGGGCCCGCCTGCTGGTGCTCGACGTCGGACCCAGCCTGACCGCGATGATGCTGGCGACCCGGGTCGGCGCCGGCATCGCCGCCGAGATCGGGTCGATGAAGGTGACCGAGCAGCTCGACGCCCTGCAGATGTCGGGGGTGACGCCGATCCGCTACCTGATCGTCCCGCGCTTCTTCGCCTGCGTGATCATGACGGTGGTCCTGACCATGTTCGGCATGGCCGCGTCGTGGGCGGCCGGCGGGGTGACCGGCTACTACTCGTTCCAGATCAACCCGCGCATCTTCTTCGACCTGGCGATGGTGAAGCCGGCCCACGTCGCGGTGTGCCTGGTGAAGGCGCTCGCGTTCGGCGCGGCGATCCCGATCGTGAGCGGCTTCTGCGGCCTGCGCGCGCGCGGCAGCTCGGAGGGCGTGGGCGGCGCCGCCACCGCGGCGGTGATCGGCTCGAGCTTCGCGGTGCTGGTGCTCGACGTCCTGATCTCGTGGGGGGCGCTGGTCCTGTTCGGAGCCGGGATGTGATCGAGCTCCGCGGCGTACACAAGGCGTTCGGGGGCCGGCCGGTGCTGGCCGGGGTCGATCTGATGGTCGGCCGCGGCGAGGTGGTGTGCGTGGTCGGCACCTCCGGCGTCGGCAAGTCGGTGACGATCAAGCACCTGGTCGGCTTCCTGCGGGTCGACGCCGGCGAGATCTGGTTCGACGGTCGCCGCATCGACGACCTGCCCGACCGCGAGTTCGCCGCGATCCGGCGCCGGATCGCGATGGTGTTCCAGAGCTCGACCCTGTTCGACGCGATGACCCTGGCCGAGAACGTCGCGCTGCCGCTGCGCAAGCACCGCCGCATGCGGGCGGGCGCCGCGCTGGTCGAGGCCCGGCGCCGGCTCGAGGAGGTCCACCTCGCCGAGCTCGGCGACCGATACCCGGCCGAGGTGTCCGATGGCGTGCGCAAGCGGGCCGCGATCGCGCGGGCGCTGACGATCGAGCCCGAGGTCGTGCTGTTCGACGAGCCGACCACCGGCCTCGACCCGACCAGCGCGCGCCGGATCGACCGCCTGATCCGCGAGCTCGCCGATCGCCGCGGCGTCACCGCGATCGTGGTGTCGCACGATCTCACCTCGATCTTCGCGATCGCCGATCGGATCGCGCTGCTCTACCGCGGCGTGGTCCACGCCTGCGGCACCCCCGGCGAGATCCGCGCCTCGGCGGACCCGGTCGTCCTCCAGTTCATCCATGGCCGCGCCGCCGGGCCCATGGAAACCCCCGGCTTCTAGGAGCTCCCATGCGTGACGACGGCGTCGAGTACAAGGTCGGGTTGCTGATGGTGACGGCGGTGGCGCTGTTCGCCGTGTTCATCTTCGTGCTCGGGCGGTTCTCGCTCAGCAGCGGGTTCACGCTGTACGCGGACTACGAGTACAGCGGCAACGTCCAGACCGGGGCGCCGGTGAAGGTCTCGGGCATCACGGTCGGCCGGGTCGAGGCGGTCGAGTTCCGCGGCGGCCAGCTCGATCCGGCGACCGGCCGGCGGGTCCAGGTCCGGGTCGAGCTGTGGATCGAGGACCGCGCCCGCGACTCGATCCGCGGCGACGCCGAGTTCTTCGTCAACACCGCCGGTGTGCTCGGCGAGCAGTACGTCGAGATCGTGCCGGGCCGGAACTGGGAGGCGCCGCCGCTGGCGGCGGGCTCGATCATCGTCGGGGTCACCCCGCCGCGCACCGACCTGGTGGTCGCGCGGCTGTACGAGCTGCTCGACATCATGACCGCGGTGATGCGCAAGGATCGCGACAAGATCGCGGCGATCATCACCAACGCGGCGCACGCGGTCGACCAGGTTGACGGGATCCTGGTCGAGAACCGGCCCAAGGTCGGCGGCCTGATCGACGCGGTCACCGGGCTCGCGCTCGAGAGCCAGCAGGTGCTGGCCAAGGTCGACGATGGCCTCGATAGCCGCCAGATCGCGGCGACCCTGCGCCACGCCGACGGCCTGCTGGTCACCGCCGACAAGACGCTGGCCGAGGCCGGTCCGGCGACCGGCGCGCTGATGCGCGAGGGCGTGCGGGTGCTCGAGCTCGCCACCGAGGCGCGGGTCGAGCGAACCCTGGTCGCGGTCGATCGCGCGGCCGGCGCCGCCGACCAGGCCGGGACGCTCATGCGCAACGCCAACGGCGCGCTCACCGACGTCCGGGCCGGCAAGGGCTCGATCGGCGCGTTGCTCACGCGGCTCGACGTCTACGCCGACGTCCGCGAGATGGTGCGCGACCTGCGGCGTAACCCGTGGAAGCTGATCTGGAAGGAGTGACCGGGTGGCGCTCAAGATCCACGACGAGCGGCTGACCCGTCGGGTCGGCGCGGCCGTGCTGGTGGGGGCCGCGCTGACCGTGCTCTTCGTGGCGATCATCTTGCCGCGGCTGGTCCGCGACGGCGTGACCGTGCGGGTCCGGTTCGGCGCGGTGGTCGGCCTGACCGAGGGCGCCGCGGTCCAGCTGGCCGGGCGCGACATTGGCCGGGTCCGCTCGATCGTGATCGCACCGGCCCACGGCGGCGTCGTCGTCGAGCTCGCGATCGACCGCGAGTGGGCGGCGCGGGTGCCGGTCAACTCGGACTTCTTCGTCGACGCCCGCGGGATGCTGGGCCCGCGCTACCTCGCGATCGGCCCGCCGCGGGCGGGGGCGGCGCCCGCGCGCGGCCTGGTCGACAACGACCAGGTCACCGGGGTCGATCCGCCCAACCTCGACAACGTGCTCCAGCGCGCCTATGACAGCCTCGAGGAGGTCGCGCGCTTCGTCGAGGCGATCGCGCCGGCCGCGGCCCTGATCGAGGCGGCGTCGGCTCGACTCGGCACCACCATCCGCGGGCTCGACCCGCGCCCGGGCGCGTCGGACGAGCTGGCGCGGACGGTCCGCGAGGTGACGCACACCGCCGACACCCTGATCACCGACCTGCGCGGCGGACGGATCGATCCGGCGGCGCTGGCCCGGCTGGTGGCCGGCATCGAGGCGCTGGCTGCGCGCGTGGATGGGGTGGCGACCGAGCTGCGCGGCCAGGTCGCGGTGGTGCAGGCCGCCGTCGACCGGGTCGGAGCGGCGCTGCCGGCCCCGCTGCGCGCGCGGGTCGAGCGGGTGATGGTGGGCGTCGACAGTGGGCTGGCACAGGCGCAGCAGCTGGCCGGGCAGATGCGCGGCGTGATCGCGGACGCCACCACCGGGGTCGGTACGATCGCGGCGTTCGGGGCCGACCTGGAGCTGGTCGACAACGTGCGGGAGCTGACGAAGGACCTGAAGCGCAAGCCGTGGCGCCTGGCCGTGCCGCCGCCGCAGTGACTCCCGCTCGGCTCTTTCCCGACAAGCGCAGAACGGCTCTGGCGTATAGATCGGCAATGGTCCGTACCCTCCTGGCTGGCGCTGTCGGCGTTGCCACCCTGCTCCTCGTCGGTGCGCCGTCCGCCGGCGCGGCCCCGCCGCAGCCCGGCGGTCCCCATCCGCGCCTGTTCCTCGACACCGCGACGCTCGACGCCCTGAAGGTGGCGGCCGGCCGGCCGGACAGCGCGGTCGCGCGCGCGGTCACGCGCTGCAACCGCATCCGCGCCAACCCGGGCAACTTCACCACCGGGGGCATGGGGCTCGACTTCGGCGCCAACATGAGCGCCTGCGCGCTCGCGTGGAAGGTCACGGCCGACCCGGTCTACGCCACCGAGGCGGTCCGCTTCTTTCGCGCGCTCCTGAATGACTACCAGGCGATCGGCGACGGTGCGGGCGGCGACGACGTCGTCCGCCACGACACCGGCTATGCGATGCGCGGCTTCGCGCCGTATGCCGCGATCGCTTACGACTGGCTGCGCGAAGCGCCCGGGGTCGACGCCGACCTGCTGGCCCTGGCCCGCCGCCGCTTCAAGGCGTGGACCGACTGGTACGACGCCGACGGCTATCACAACGATCAGCCCGGCGCGAACTACCACGCCGGCTACATCTTCGGCGCGACCATGATCGCGATCGCGCAGGGCAACGAGGCCGGCGCCGAGGGCGCCGAGCTGTGGACCCACGTGGTCGACGACCTGTTCGGGCGCGACATGGCCGCGGCGCTCGCCGACGGCGGCACGCTCGACGGTGGCGACTGGCTCGAGGGCTGGCAGTACGGCAACCTCAGCGTGCTCGAGTACGCGGCGTCGGCCCGCGCGCTGCGCGATCAAGGGGTCACCCTCGAAGGGTACGCGGCGTGGGAGGGTGAGCTGGTCGCGCGCGCGATCTACGCGAGCCCGCCGGCCAGCGGCCAGATGTTCATCGGCGGCGATGCCGACATCGAGACGCCGTACCGCGAGCTGTCGGCGATGAACCTGTACGCCGCGCTGATCGACGTCGGGCCCGCCGAGGCGCGCGGCTGGGCGCAGCACCTGATCGAGACCTACGATCTGCAGGAGACGACGTTCCTGCTGCTGGCCGCGCTGGCCGAGGTGCGGGCGACCGCGCCGACGCCGTTCCCGACCGACGTGTCGACCCTGCTGTTCGCGCCCGGCTCGCACACCGTGTACGCGCGGTCGGGCTGGGGCGCGAATCAGGTCTGGATGGTCACCCGCTGCTTGCCGGGCAACGCGATCTCCGACCACCTGTTCTTCGACGCCGGCAACCTGGTGCTGTCGCGCGGGCCCGATCACCTGATCGTCGACCCGAGCCCGTACGGCTCGATGTCGTCGCTCACCGGCAACGCGCCGACCTTGTCGAGCAACACCCTGCTCGAGCAGTACCGACCCGGCCAGGGCCCGTGGGGCAGCCCCGCGAACGTCGGCTTCGCGTGGCGCCGCCAGTCGCGCTCGGGGGTGGTCGCGACCCGCTGCGAGTACAGCGGCCAGTTCAAGTTCCGGTCGGACGACGAGCGGGCGCCCGACGTGACCCGCGCGGTCCGCGACCTCGTGCTGGTGCCGACCAGCGCCGGCACCGACGCCACCCTGGTCGTGATCGACTACGCGGCCGGCGGCAACGGCCCCCTGCTGCTGCGGTACCGGACCCAGGCGGCGCTCGCCGCGAGCGGCAGCCGGGCCGCCGGCACCCTCGGCGCCAGCCGCCTGACCATCCAGGCCGCCGCCGGGCCGGCCGGCACCGTGCGGGACCTGCCGCAGGGGGATTGCTTCGAGGGCCAGACCCGCGGCAACTGCGACGTCGCCCGGTTCGCCGGCGACGAGTGGCGGACCAGCGTGGCGGGCACGACCAAGCGGGCGATCACGGTGATCGACGCGGCCAGCGGCGATGCGCCCGCCGCGCTCGTCACCGCCGGCACCGGCTTCGAGGTGGTGGGGACCGAGCGCGGCGGCCACTGGATCGCGGTGGTGACCGCGACCACGCCGTCGGCCGGCACCGCGGTGGCCGCCCCGCTCACCTACCGGACCCGGGCCGGCGTCGTGGCCACCCACGTCGTGGTCGATGCGCCGCGCGGCGATGGCGGGCGCAGCGACGTCACCGCGCGCATGGTCGGCGACGAGTGCGAGGTGACGGTCATGCCCCGCGCCGGCGCCACCGGTGGCTTCGACGGCCGGCCGCTGATGCTGGCGGTGTCGGCCACCTGCGCGGTCGCCGAGGATCCCGACCTCGGTCCGTTCGAGCCGCCTAGCCCGCCCGATCCCGGCCCCGGCACCGGGTGGGAGGGTGCCGAGGTCGAGGGCGGCTGCTGCGACGCGGGTGGCGCGCCCCTGCCGGCGCTGGTGCTGGTCCTGGTGCTCGCGCCGCTGGTGGGTCGGCGCGCCGGTCGCCGCGCCGAGCGCCGCTGACCGCGGTGACCGGGCCCGCGGTCAGCGCGGCGTGCGCGGCGACCCGCCGGGCTCGATGACGGCGGTGGTGTGCGCGTCGAGCCACGGGCCCAGCGGCTGGGCTGGCGTCGGCCCGGACCACGCGCCGGCCAGCTCCCACACCCGCACGGTGTGATCGTCGCCGCCCGAGAGCAGGCGCGCACCGTCGGGCGCGAACGCCAGCTCGGTCACGATCCCGGCGTGGCCGTGCAGGCGCGCGCACGCGCCACTGGCCAGCCGGCACACGCGGATCACCCCGTTCGGGCCGGCGGTCGCCACCTGCTCGTCATCGGGCGAGAGGGCCAGCGCGTGGACGTCCTCGATCGGGCCCGGCACCGCGCGCCGCGGGCCGCCGCCGAGATCGTGGAGGTGGATCGTGCCGGCGAAGTCCACGAACAGCAGGTGGCGACCATCGGCGGTGAAGCGCGGCTTGTGGGTGCCGGTGACCGGTGACGCGAGCGCGCGCGGCTGGCCGGTCGCCGCGTCCCACAGCCACACCTGATCGGTGTCCCCGGTCGCGGCGATCCACCGGCCGTCGGGCGAGACCGCGACCCCGCTCGGCTCGCCGGGTCCGCCGGCGAGCACCAGGCCACCGCCGCGCGCGAGATCCCACACCCGCGCGGTCCCGTCCTTCCCGACGCTGGCCAGGCGGCGGCCGTCGGGAAAGAACGCCAGGCCGAGCAGGGACCCGGTGTGGCCCCCCACGTGGACGTCGGCGCCGGTCCGGACATCGCGGACGTGGATCTGCCAGTCGTAGGTCGCGTAGGCGACGTGGTGCTGGTCGGGCGACACCAGCGGTAGCCAGCTGCCGCCGGCCGGTCCCGGCACCGGCGCGGCCTTGCCCGCGAGATCCCACAGCGTCAGCTGGGCGTCGACGCTGCTCGACACCACCCGGTCGCCGGCGAAGCCGAGGCTGAGCACCCAGCCGTCGTGGTGCCCGAGGACCCGGGGCGGGCCGCCGCCAGCATCCCAGCGCAGGACCGCGCGATCGCGGGCGCCGCTGACGACGTGGTGACCGTCGGGCGTCCACGCCACCGCGGTCACCGGCGCCTCGTGACCGCGCAGCACGCGCACGCGCGTCGGCAAGCGCTGCCACACGCGCACCTGGTCGCCGCCGGCGGCCGCGACCCGACCGTCGTCGGCGACCGCCAAGAGGTTCAGCTCGCGCCCGTCGCTGGCGAGCACCGCCTCCTCGACGCCGTGGTCGTCCCACAGCCGCACGGTGCCGTCCTCCGAGGCGCTCACCAGCCGACCGTCGGGCGCATACGCGAGCGCACGCACGGTGTCGCCGTGGCCGCGCAGGATGACGGCGGCGGCGGCGGGGTCGGTCCAGCGCCGCACGGTTCGATCGCCGCTGGCGGTCGCGAGGCCGGCGCCGCCCGGCGCGATCGCGACATCGGGGATCCAGTCGTCGTGGACGCCGAGCACGCCGCTGGTTCCGGTCGCGAGGTCCCACCGGCGCACGGTCCGGTCCTCGCTGACGGTGACCGCGCTGCCGTCGGCCAGGAAGCGGATCCGGTGCACCTCCTTGACGTGGCCGACCAGCTCGCGACTGGCGCCGGTGACGAGCGAATGAGCGTGAAGGCCGCCGTCCGACGCACCGGACAGGAGCCAGCGCCCGTCGCCGCTGAAGGCCAGGCTCGACGCCCGCCAGCCGTGCTGCGTGATCGTGCGCGCCGTCGGGGCGCCCGCGCGCAGGTCCCACAGGCGCACCATGCCGCTCACCGCGCCGGTGGCCAGCCACCGGCCGTCGGTCGACAGGGCCAGGCTCATGAGCGCGGTGTCGCCGGTGTGGATCGTCCACGCGGCCCCGGTCGCCAGGTCGCGGAGCCGCACGTCGCCGGTGCCGTCATGGCTGGCGATGCGGCGGCCGTGGTCCCCGAACGTCGCGAATCGAGCCGGGGCGTCGCGGCCGAGTTCGCGTCCACGGCCGGTGTCGACGTCCCACATCACCACCGCGCCGTCGCGGCTGATCGTGACCAGCTGGGGGCCGTCGCCGACGAACGCCAGTCCGATCGCGGTCCCGGACAGCGCGAGCACGTGCCGGGCCACGCCGCGCCCGAGCGCGTCCTCGGCGACGTCGCGGGCCGGGCCGGCCGGGGCGGGTCCGTCGCCGGCCGCGTAGCGACGGAGCCAGGCCATCGCGGCGGTTGGATCGGTGCCGACCACGCCCTGCGCCTGCAGCAGGATCAGCTCGCGCTCGCGACCTCGCAGCGCGCCGGCGGTGACCTGGAGCCGGTCGCGCGACCCGATCACGCGCTGGACGCTGACCGTGCCGGTCACCGCCAGCGCCGCCAGCAAGATCGCGCCGACAGTGACCGCCGCGCGGTGGCGACGCAGCCAGCGGGCGAGCAGCGCCGACCAGGAATAGCGGTGGGCCCCGACCAGCCCGCCGTCGGTGAAGCGGCGCAGGTCGTCGGCCATCGCGCGCGCGGTCGGGTAGCGCGCGGCCGGGTCGCGGCTCATGGCCTGGTCGACGATCGCGGCGAGATCGCGGGGCACACCGACCAGCGCGCGCGCGGGCGTCGGCGGCCCCGCCAGCACGTCGGCGAGCACGCGCTGGGTATCGGTGCCGGCATACGGCGGCCGACCGGCGAGCACGTGGTAGAGCAGCGCCCCCAGCGCGTACACGTCGGCGCGCTCGTCGACCGGCCGGCCGGCCGCCTGCTCGGGCGGCATGTACGCCGGGGTGCCCACCACCGCGCCATGCGCGGTCAGCTTCGCCGCGTGCGCGCCGGTGCCGGTGACCACGCCGGGGTCGTCGTCGGGCTCGTCGAGGCTCTTGGCCAGGCCCCAGTCGATCACGATCGTCTCACCGAACTCGCCGAGCAGCACGTTGAGCGGCTTGAGGTCGCGGTGGATGATGCGCTGGCCGTGGGCGTAGGCCAGGGCGTCGACGATCGCGAGCAGGCGTGGCACCAGCGCGAGCCGCTGGCCGGGCGCGGTCGCCGCGATCGCCGCGTCGAGCGACCGGCCGGCCACCAGCTTCATGCAGTAGAACGGCTCGCCGCTGTCCAGCGTGCCCAGGTCGTAGACCGGCACGATCGCGGGGTGCTGGAGGCGCGCGGTGATGCGCGCCTCGCGGGCGAAGCGGGCGCGCTGGTGCGGGTCGAGCGCGATCAGCTCCTTGACCGCGACCGGCCGGGTCAGCCGCGCGTCGTAGGCGCGCCGGACCCGGCCCATGCTGCCGCGCGCGACCTCGTCGCCGAGGAAGTAGCGATCGTCACCTGCGGTCGGCGCCGCCAGATCGGGCCCGCCGAGCTCGGGTCCAGCGTCGTCGATGGTGACGTTGTGCGGCCGCATCAGGCCCCGTCGCGGCCGTCGTCGTCGGCGCTGTAGCGACCGAGCAGCCGGCGCAGCTGGTTGCGATGCAGCCCGAGCGCGCGGGCGGCCCCGGCGACGTTGCCGCCGACGTCGGCGAGCGCGGCCTCGACCTGCGCGCGGGTGAGTTCGCCGGGGCCAACCGGAGGCCCCGGGTTGGCTGCGGGCTCGGTCCCCGGCGCCTCGACGTCGAGCCGCAGGCCCGCGCCCGCGCGCAGGAAGCTCACGCCGACCCGCGCCGCGCCCGCCGCCAGCGCGGCGACGCCGGCCTGGCGGGCCTCGGCCAGCAGCTCGCGCAGGTTGCCGGGCCACGGTCGCAGACAGCAGGCCTCGACCAGGTGGCCATCGGGGCGCAGGTCGGGGTGCACCGTCGCGACGGCGCGCGCGAGCAGCCACGGGATCTCCTCGCAGCGAGCGCGCAGGCTCGGCACCAAGACCTCGCGCTGGGCCAGGCGGAAGTACAGGTCCTGGCGGAAGCGGCCGGCGGTGACGTCGCGGCGGAGATCGCGATGGGTCGCCGCGCACACCCGCACCGCGACCGGCGTGGGCACGGTGGCGCCGAGCGCGGTGACCTCGTGGCTCTCGATCACGCGGAGCAGCTTGGCCTGGACCTGCGGGTCGAGCTCGCCGATCTCGTCCAGGAACAGGGTCCCGCCGTCGGCGGCCTGCAGGTAGCCGGGGGCGTCGTGGCTGGCCCCCGAGAACGCGCCGCGCACCGCCCCGAACAGCAGGCGCTCGGCCACGGTGACCGGGATGGCCGCGCAGTTGACCGCGACGAACGGGCCGCGGCCGCCGTGGAACGCCCGCGCGACCAGCTCCTTGCCGGTGCCGCTCTCGCCGATGATCAACAGCGGGTCGGCGCCCGCGCGCGCCAGCGCGACCCGCGCGAGCACCTCGCGCAGGCGCGGACCGATCAGCCCGTCGGCGCCGGCCTCGGGCGGCGGGCCGTGCAGCGGCCCCACGTCGGGCTCGAGCAGCAGCACGGTGTGGCCGACCCGCAGCACCGCGCGCGCCGCCACGTGGACTTCGCCAGTCACCCGCTGGCCGTCGAGGAACGTGCCGTTGCGGCTGTCGAGATCGCGGACGCGCCAGCCACCGCCCTCGGCCAGCGCGGTGACCACCGCGTGCTCGCGCGACATCGTCTCGTCGTCGGGCAGGCCGGCGAACCCGCCGCGCCCGAGCTCGACCCGACCGCCGTCCCCGGCGGGCACCGGCTGCAACACCGGCGTGCCGGCGGTGAACACGACGATGACGCCTGGCTGCGCCGGAACGGTCGCGGCCGGGCCGGCGCGATCCTCGACCGTCTCGGAGTCCTTCGACAACTGCCAGACACTACCGCAGCCGATCGCGGCCGGTGCCGGCACACGCCGGCACGACCCTGGCACGACCGCGCCGCACCTCGGTTCAC
>JBKJLC010000276.1:0-32865 GCA_046597055.1 Kofleriaceae bacterium
ACCAGCACGGAGGACGAGCCGAGGCGGGGACGAGGTCCCAGGCGCGCTCGTAAATTCCCCGGCCGGGTGGCGTGTGCGTCGGCGGGTCGGGGCAATGGCACCGGCGTGCGTCACGCCCGGGGACCCCGGATCGAGCAAGCGCCGGGACCTCGGCCTCGCCGACGGCGAGGCCGGCCGCGGGTGCCCCCGCCTCAGCAGGTGCGGGACAGGGCGGTCGAAGGCGGTCCCGAGCGGCAGCGGGTCGAACGGTCGGGCGGCGCGTGCGTGCGGTCAGCGCAGGTGCGCGCGGTCGGCGCAGGTGCGCGTGGTCAGCGCAGGTGCGCGCACTTCGGATGCGTCGCGAGGTGCGGGGGCGTGCAGGTCGCCGGCAGCGAGCACGACAGGCCGCCGACCTCGCCGACCACGACGATGCGGTCGTCGTCCTCGACCAGCGTGATCGGTGAGAGCCGCCGGACGTACTCGACCAGCGCCGCCTGGAACGGCCAGTCGGCGCGCGCGATCACGATGCGGTCGGTGCCGGCCGCGAAGTCGAGGTGGTTGTCGCGCCCCTCCGCGATGAAGCTGTTCATGATCGTCCGGAACGTGCGGGTGTCGCCGCCGCCGACCCAGCCGCCGCGGGTCTGATCGAAGATCACCAGGCCGGCGACCTCGATCCGGGTGATCGAGTTGGCGGCGTCGGCGTTGAGGTACATGCAGGTCCCGGCCACCGGATCGCAGTCGGTGGGGCCGACCCGGATCCGGGTGGTGCCGGCGCAGGTCACCGTGTACTTGAGCCCGGCGGCGTGCAGGAAGCCGCCGGCGCGGTCGCCGAGGAGGTTGGCGCCGAACGTGGTCCGGGCGTCGTCGGCGTAGGCCGACACCCCTTGCTCGAGCGCGCGCTTGATCTGCGCGCCGGTCAGCGTCATGACGACCTGATCGTTGACGAACGGGAACCAGCCCTCGACGTCGGTGCGCGAGAGCGGACCCGGGCCATAGCGGTTGCCGATGCGCGCGGTCTCGCTCGACCACGCCAGCGTGGGTGGCCCCGAGTTGGCCCCGCCGCGGATCGCGCCGCCCTGCACGAAGGCGATGTCGATGGGCGCACCGGTCCGGGTCCTGCCCTCGATGAGGAGCGCGTCGGCCATCAGGTTGGCGATGCCACCCTCCGAGGTGCGCACGTCCTCCATCTGGGTCGAGCCCTGGTTGGTGAGCGCGCCGATGATCTCGGCCTCGACGGTGGCATCGGGGCTGGCCGCGTCATCGCCAGCGCACCCGGCCACCAGCGTGACCAGGACCAGCGCGGCGCCCCCGGCGGGGCCAGACCGGTGTCGGATCGAGCGGCTCATGATGTCGTCCCCCTCCGTCTCGATCCCACCGTATCAATACTTCCACTCGGCCGACACCGAGAATCGCCGACCCGGGCGCGGCAGGAAGTAGCCGTACGCCGGGCGCGGCTCGAGCTGCAAGATCAGCGGCTCGGCGACGTCCGCGTCGGTCACGTTGTGGATGAACGCCCGCACCGCCAGCGGCCGGCCGCCGAAGGTGGCCTGGTGCGACACGCCGACGTCGGCGTAGCGGTAGCCGGGATGGCGGAACGCGAACCGGAGCTGCTCGAACACCGTGCGGGCGTCGTTGGCGCTGTCGCTGACGCCGTGGAAGGTCAGCGTCATCCGCACCATTCGGAGGCGCCGGTACCAGCCGCGGTCGCGGTCGCCCAGCAGCTCGCCGGCCAGCCCGAACGGCCGCAGCGACATGCCCAGGTTGAGCCGGCGCTCGGGAACCGCGCGGATGTCGTCGGTGGTGACCACGTACTCGGCCGGACAGCTACCGTCGGACGCCTCGCGGATGCAAGTGCCGAGCTGGCGCGGGTCGACCCGCGAGGCGTTGGCGAACACGAAGTCATGGGCGGTGAGGCGCAGGTCGAGCTCGGCCTCGATGCCGGTGACCCGGTGGCCGTTGAGGTTGATGATCTGGTAGCCGGCCGGGTTGAACAGCGGATCGGCCGCGAGGATGTCGGCGGTCCGCATCTCGAACAGGTTCATCCGCAGCGCCAGGGCGCCGCCGTAGGGCTCGAGCTGGCGGCGGCGGGCCGGGCCCAGCCAGTTGCCGATCGTGCTGATCGGGCGCAGCTCGACGCCGAGCTCGGTGACCTTGGTGGTCTGCGGCTCGAGGTTCTCGTTGGGGATGCGGAAGGTCGAGTCGGTGACCTTGGTGGTCGAGTCGTAGAGCTCGGCGAAGGTCGGCGCGCGGAACGCCCAGCCGTGGATCAGCTTGAGCGTGACGCCGGCGAGCCCGCCGCCCAGGGTCGGCGCCGCGACGATGGCGCCCCGCGGATTGGCGGTGAGGTAGCGCTTGCGGTCGGCGGCGCGGCCGGCGTCGTCGGGAGCGCGGTAGTCCGAGAACGCGTCGAAGCGCACGCCGCCGGTCAGCCAGGTCTCGGCGATCGGGTTGCCCGGCAGCTGGAGCTGGGCCTCCCCGTAGGTGGACAGCTGGAAGCGATCGGCCTCGCGCTGGTCGAGGGCGAGATCATCGTAGTTCTGGTAGCCACGGGTCGGGATGCCCTGGTCGCTCAGTTGCTGCTTCACCGCGTCGCTGAAGTTGGCGTCGGAGATGAGCGAGCCGAGATACTCGACGTAGTTCTGATCGTACGAGAACGCGCTGATCGCGCCGTACTCGGCGAGCGCGCCCAGCGTGAGCGTGCCGCGCGTCCACAGCGGCCGGGTCCGCGGCAGCTGCCAGCGCAGCTGCGGCTCGAGCGTCACCGTGTGCGTGTGATACGCGGTACGGCGGCGCAGGCCGTCGGGCGCCGGGATCGGGTTGGCCCGGCTGGTGAAGTCGTCCGGACGCACCTGGAGATCATCGTCGACCGCGAGCAGGCCATACGAGAGCCGGGTGGTCAGCTCGAGCCGGCGGCCGAGCGGCACCGTGTAGTCGAGCGGCACGTGCACGGTGACCTGCCGCAGCTGGGCGTTGGTGGCCAGGGTCTCGGCCGGCCCGAAGTTGGGGCCGCGATCGTGGACGAACAGCTTGGGCTGGAGCTGCAGCCGATCGCCGGCGCGCACCACGGCGTCGCCGCGCAGCGTGGCGGTGAGCGCGAACCGCCGGTGGGCGTCGTTCAGGTAGCGCGGGTCGTCGGCGGCGAAGGGGCCGTTCAGGTCGTAGGGCATCCGCATCCGGGCGCCCTGGCTGGCCTCGAACAGCGCCGCTACCCCGAGGTCCCAGCCGCGCCAGCGCGTGGTCTGACGCAGGTAGCCGCTGCTGGCGAAGGTGTTGGTGTCGTGGAAGGCCGACCCCGACGGGAACCAGGTGCCGCCGACCACCGCGGTGTCACCGGCGCGGGCGTCGAAGGTGAGCACGCTGATCACGCCGGCGAACGCGTTGGTGCCGTACAGCGCCGAGCCGGGGCCCCGGATGACCTCGATCCGGCGGATGTCGTCGATCGGCAGGTCGTACGAGACCGCGCCATCGTAGAGGCTGTTCAGGCGCACCCCGTCGAGCAAGACCAGCAGGTCGGCCGGCGCCTTCTGGCCGCGGAACAGCAGGTCGTAGTCGCCGAGGTTGGTGTAGCGGTGGGTGAAGCCCGGCACCAGCTGCAGCGCCTCGGCCAGGTTGGTGACGCCGAGCGCGCGCAGGTCGTCGTGGGTCAGCACGCTGACGATCGACGGCGCCTTCGATCGCTGCTGGGCCCAGCGCGAGGCCACGCTGACGATCTCCTCCTTGACCCGGAAGAACGCCAGCTCCGAGCCGTCGGTCGCCCACGGGTCGCGCTCGCCGCGGGTGTCCTCGGCGCCGGCGACCAGCGGTGCGGCCGCGAAGTCGTCGTCCGACAGTTCGGCGATCGACGCGTACACGTCGTCGGCCAGGCGGGCCAGCGACGCCGACAGCGGCAGGCCGACCGCGGCGGCGGCGGCCTGGTTGACGACCAGCGCGGTGCCGACCGGGGCCGCGACCCCGAGCTGGTCGGGGCGGGCCTCGCCGTCGAGGATCTCGGCGGCCATGGTGGCGGCCTGCGAGCCGAGGTCGGCGTCGTTGACCTCGACCGCCATCGCCGCCCCGACCTCCACGAACTCGCGGGAGAACGCGACCAGCGGCAGCCGGTGGCGCCGGGCGGCGGCGACCAGCGCCAGGAAGCCCTCGGGCGTGTACACGGCGGGGTCGGCCAGCGGATAGACCGCGGTGTCGACCGCGGCGCCGCCGAACCGGGCCAGCCGATCGAGGCGGTGGATCGGCACGACCTCGATCGCGATGCCGAGGACCTGCCCGGCCTGGCGCAGCTCGACCAGCGCCGGCGGCTGGTGCCGCTCCGAGCGGGTGACGACCACCACCCGGCGCAGGCCGGGGACCAGCAGCTTCATCTGGGTCAGCTGGGCGTCGGCCGGGACCTCGAGCGCGACCCCGGCGACGTGGCCGCGCCCGAGCGCGCCGCGGTACGAGCGCCAGTCGAGGACGCTGGTGAACACCACCGGCACCTCGTGCTGCGCGGAGGCGGCCACGTGCGCCGCGCGGGCCCCGACCGCGAACACCAGCGCGACGTCGCGATCGAGCAGGCCGTCGACCAGGCGCTCGGCCGCCGCCCGATCATCGTCGAGCACGTGGGTCTCGATCCGGACGCCCGGGACGGTGAGCACCAGCGTGTCGCGGAACGCCTGGGCCGGTCGCTGGTAGGCGGCGACCGCGCTGCTCTGGAGGATCACGACCCGCGGTTGCGGGGCCGCCCGCGCCGCCGTCACCGACGCGGCGATCAGGGCGAGGACGATCAGCCACCTCATGGCGCCCTCCAGCTGGTGTAGTCGAGCAGACGGAGCGTGGCCCGCCCGGTCCGGCTCTGGTCCATGGTCGCGAACCCGGCGACCACCCGCGCGAGGTCCCGGGCGCCGACCTCGCCGGTCGCGCACAGCGGCGCGTTGGGGATCGGCGCCGAGCGATACAGCTCGACCAGGCCGTCGGCGAGCGCGCGATCGACCCGGGCCAGCTCGGCCAGGGTCGCGGGCGTGACGTAGGCCGCGTCGGCGCGCTGGAACGTCAGCCCGAGGAGCGCATCGAAGCCCTTGGTCACGCGCAAGACGCGCGGCTTGCGGGGCGCGCGGAGGCTGCGGGCCAGCGGCAGGCCCTGGACCGCGGCCGGCGACGAGGTGGTGGCGACCACCTTGATGTCGACCGCGCGCGTGCCCTTCCGGACCAGCAGCACCTTGTGATGGGTGCTGGCGAGGCCGCGGAGCGGCACCATCACGACCCGGACCTCGAGCCCGAGCTCGCGCGCGGTCTCGGGCGCGATGATGACGAGGTCGAGGCGCCGGTCCAGCAGGTGCCGGCGCAGATCGGCGAGCCGGGTGAACGCGATGAACCGGGCATCGGGATCGATCGTGCGCAGGAACGCCGTCATCGTGGTCCGCAGCTGCCCGACGTTGGCGAGGTTGGCGTCGGGATCGAACATCGCCACGTCGAGGTCAGCGCGCGCGACCCGGGGTGCGGTCAGGAGCCACGCCGCGACCACGACCTGGACCAGAGCCCGGCGCGCGCCCACGACTCAGTCGTGCCCCAGGAACGCGAGATAGCGATCGGTCAGCCCGTCGAAGATCATCGGCGTCTGGCAGGTCGGGCACGCCCGCGCCGGCATCACTGCGCGGTCGGCCGCGAGCTCGGCGGCGACGTCGAGCTCGACCGAGTGCTCGGCCCGGCAGTGCAGGCAGGTGTAGGTGGCGAGGATGGTCTCGACCACCGCGCCCAGCACGGCGTCAGTGACCATGTTGAACAGCGCGACCATCGGCTCGCTGGCGCGCCGGATCACGACGGGCCCGCGCGGCGTGGCATCGGCGAGGAAGCGCACCCAGCGCGACACCCCCTCGGAGTTGATGAACTCGACACCCTCGAGGTCGAGGGTGAGCGGGCCGGTCCGGGTCCGCGCCCACTCGACCAGATCGCAGCGCTCGTCGATCGAGCCGCCGAGGGCCGTGACCTCGACGCCATCGACCTGGCTTAGCTCGATGCGCAACCCGTCGCTCACGCGGCGCTCCGCTCGGCCGCGGTCGCCACGAACGCGTGGAACGAGGGCACCAGCTCGAGCCGCACCCCGCCCCCGCGTACGTCGAACAGCGCGATCATCTCGGTCCACCGGCCCGGATCGAGGTTGCACACGAGGTGATGGACGCAGCTCGCGGTCAGGGCGAGGCCGAGGCCGGCGCCGGCGCCGGCGGTCCCGGCGGTCCCGGCGGGACGCGGCGCCAGGCCGGGCGTGAGCGCGCGGCGCACGCAGCGCGCCAGGGTCGCGACCGCGAGCGAGCCCCAGCGATCGACGACCTCGATCGCAAAGTAGCGGTCGTCGGCGGCCCACCGGATCGCGACCTGCTCGTCGGCGGCGAGCGCGAAGTCGTCGACCCGCTGCTGCGCCGACCGCACGTGGGTGCCGGCCTGGTCGACCGGGCCGTGGAAGAGCGCGTTGCACACCAGCTCGTCGGCGGCCTGGGCTGCCAGCCAGCGCAGACGGCTGCCGTACCCGCGCGCGGCGAGGTCGGCGATCAGCGCGGCCTGGACCCCGCGCCGATCGCCGGCGCAGGTGAGGTGGTGCGCGACCGCGACGCAGCCCCACGCCAGGTACTTCTCCATGCCGAACAGGTCGCCGCGCAGCAGCTTGAGCGCGGTCACCGCCAGCTCGTCGAGCGGGCGCGGCGGGCCGAGCGCGCCCGCGCTCGACAGGGCGAACGCGGGGAAGCGCGCCAGGTCGGCCGTCTCGACCTGGTCGTTCGCGGTCACCGCGAGCAGGCAGGCGCGGACGCCGGCGGCCGCGGCCTCCTCGAGGAAGCCGGGCTCGTCGGCGAGCACGGCGTGCTCGGCCACCAGCAACTCGGGGTGCGCGGCCAGCGCGGCCCGGCCGTCGGTGACGGTCGCGGTGACGTGGAGCGGGCGCAGCGTCGGACGCAGGTGGTCCGCAACCCCGCGCCGGACCTCCGGAGCGCGGTGGACGATGACAATTCCCCTGGGACCCGTGCCGTCCATGTACCCCGTCCGGTCACAGTATCGTCGGGGGTCTGGCTTGACAAGACTCCGGGCTGGCACGGTCTACTGGGCGCGACGCATGCCGACGGAGCTACAGGCACCAGCGGCGGGTCCGCCGACCGGTCAGCGGCCGCGCTCGTCGATCGCGGTGCAGATGATCGCGTCGACCGCGGTGCTGCTCGCGGTGGTGGTCGTGGTGTTCTTCGCGATCACGTGGGTGCAGCTCGACAAGCTCGCCGACGAGCAGGCCGAGGCCCGCGGCGAAGCGGTCGACCAGGTGACCCGACAGACCGGCGTGTCGATCAGCCAGACCATCGCCGCCGCCAGCTCGGTCGCGCTGGCCGAGGGCGGCTACACGTTCATCCAGCGGCTGCTCGAGACCACCGCGCGGTCGAGCCCCGACGTGCTGTGGATGGTGGTGGCCGACGAGTCGGGGCGGATCGTCGCCGACTCGCGCGGCGCGCGCGGGGTGGCGCGCGCGGCGCCGCTGCCGCCCGCGGTCGCCGTTCAGGCGCGGGCTCGGCCGGGCGCGTCGGTCGAGCTGCCGCGCGCGGGCGCCGGCCCGCGGATCCTGGCCACGGCGATCCTCGGCCGCGACGAGCTGGCCGATGGCGCCGACGAGTGGACCGCGCCGGACGCGGTGGTCGCGCCGGCGGAGGTGATCGGCTTCGTCGAGGTCGCGACCGACACCGGCGTCCACGAGCGCGAGGCGGCCCGGGCCCGCCAGGCCGCGCGCGAGCGGGTCGGCGACACCGCCCGGCTGGCGGCGATCGCCGCGGTGGTCCTGCTGGTGCTGGGCGTGGTCGTCGCGGTCCAGCAGAGCCTCGGGATCGCGCGGCCGCTGCGCCAGCTGTCGGCGCAGGCGCGGCGGATCGCGCACGGCGAGATCGGCCAGGTCGAGCCGTCGGGCGCCGCCGAGATCCGCGAGCTGTCGACCAACCTCAACCACATGGCGACCCGGCTCGGCCAGCTCCTGGTCGAGACCGCCAAGAAGGCCTCGCTCGAGAAGGAGGTCGAGATCGCGCAGCTGGTGCAGAAATCGCTGGTGCCACCGTCGCGGCTGGTCCGGGTCGACAGCATCGACCTGGTCGGCTACTTCGAGCCGGCCAGCAAGTGCGCCGGCGACTGGTGGCTGTGGCGCCAGCTCGAGAACGGCCGCGTGCTCCTGCTGATCGGCGACGTCACCGGCCACGGCCTGCCGTCGGCGCTGATCGCGGCGACCGCGATCGGCAGCGCGCAGACCCTGCCCCGCAACGTCACCGCCGATCGCGCGCTCATGCACCTCAACGACGCGGTGCTGCGCGCCGCTCGCGGCGAGTTCGCGATGAGCTGCTTCGCCGCGGTGATCGACGCCGAGCGCCAGGTGATCGAGTTCTCGAGCGCCGGCCATCCCCTGCCCTACATCGTGCGCCGCGCCGGCAAGAAGCACGAGCTGGCCTCGCTGGTCGCGCGCGGGCCGCTGCTCGGGATCCACGAGGTGCCGCAGTTCAAGCTGGTCGAGCGGCCGCTGCAGCCCGACGACGTGATCGTGCTGTTCACCGACGGGGTCACCGAGAGCCGCGGCCCGGACGGCACCGACTGGGGCGAGCGCCGCATGCAGCGCGCGCTGCTCGAGAGCGTCCAGCCGGCCAGCGACGCCGACCTGCGGCCGACCCTGACCGACGTCCGCGGCCGCATCATCGGCGCCCTGCGCGCGTTCGCCGGCGACGGCCCGCCGCGCGACGACATCACGCTGGTGCTTGCGCAGATCAAGCCGACCGCGGTCGCCCGGCCGCGGGTGAAGAGCGTCTCCGGCGCCGGCTAGCGCCAGCGATCGAGGCTCGTGAATGCCAGCGCCGGTGGGGCCGGCATGGCGACCCACAAGCGAGCGGCAGCCGCGACGGTCACGGCGGCGGTGGCGAGGCGCAGCTGTCCTCGCACTGGCGCGTGATCGTCTCGATGCTGGTCGCCTGCATCTGGCGGGCGCGGACGCAGTCGGCGACGCACGCGGACGGCGGCGCATCCACGGCCGTCGCCGCGTCGGCGGGCGTGGCCGGGCCGGTCGGCCGGTTGACGAGCGGGACCGCGGTCGGCCCCGGGCTTGGCTCGGACGCGCCGCACGCGGCGAGCCCGAGCGCGAGCAAGACGGCGCGGCTCATAGCTCGAGCAACATGCGGTCGGGCGCCTCGAGCCGGTCCTTGACCGCAACCAGGAACGAGACCGCCTCGCGGCCGTCGACCACCCGGTGGTCGTAGGTCAACGCGACGTACATCATCGGGCGGATCACGATCTGGTCGGCGACCACCATCGGACGCTTGACGATGTTGTGCATCCCGAGGATGCCGGTCTGCGGGTAGTTCAGCAGCGGGGTCGACATCATCGAGCCGTAGATGCCGCCGTTGGTGATGCTGAAGGTGCCACCCAGCAGATCGTCGAGCGCGAGCTTGCCGGCGCGCGCCTTCTCGGCGAGCGCCAGGATGCCCTTCTCGATCTCGGCGAACGACAGCGTGTCGACGTCGCGGAGCACCGGCACCACCAGGCCCTTCGGGGTCGAGACCGCGATGCCGAAGTCGTAGTGCTTCTTGTAAACGATGCTGTTGCCCGCGACCTCGGCGTTGATGCCGGGATAGAGCTTGCTGGCCGCGACACACGCCTTCGCGAAGAACGACATGAAGCCGAGCTTCACGCCGTGGGCTTTCTCGAAGCTGTCCTTGTAGCGGGCGCGGGTGTCCATCACCGCGGTCATGTCGACCTCGTTGAAGGTCGTGAGCGACGCGGTCTCGTGCTGGGCCTGGACCAGGCGCTCGGCGACCCGCTTGCGCAAGGTCGACATCGGCACGACCTCGTCGCGCGGATCGATCGGGCGGGCTGGCGTCGGCGCCGGGGTGCCCGCCGCCGGGGCCGCCGCCGCCACGGTCGGGACCACGCCGCGCTCGCGGGCGATCCGCCGCTGCGACGGCGACAGCTTGAGCAGCGCCTCGTCGTCGAGCTTGCCGGCGCCATCGCCAGCCTTGGCCGCTGCCTTGGGCGCGGCCGGCGCCGCCTTGGGCTCGGCCGCCCCGGGCGGCGCCGCCGCCGGAGCCTTGGCCGCCGCGGGTGCGAGCGCCTTCGTGGCAGGTGCGGGTGCGACGGCCGCGACCGGCGCCGGCTCGGCCTTGGCCGCGGCCTTGCCGGCGGCGCCGGCGGTGACCGCGCCGACCACCTGGCCGACCTTGACGGTGGCGCCCTCGGCGACCGCCTGGGCCGACAGCGCGCCGGCGACCGGCGACGGGAGCTGCACGGTGACCTTGTCGGTCTCGAGATCGATCAGCGGCTCGTCGAGCAGGACCTGGTCGCCGACCTGCTTGAGCCAGCGGGCCACCACCGCCTCCGTGATCGACTCGCCGAGCTGGGGAACTACGAGATCAGCCATGATGTCCTCTTGCCTGCCGAACCAAACGGTCTCCGACGTCTACCAGACTTCACGCGCGCTCACCGGGAGAACGCCGCCTTGAAGATGCGCTCCTGCTCGAGCCCGTGCGCCTTGTGTGACCCGGTGGCCGGGCTGGCGCTGGCGTCGCGGCTCACGCACCTTACCGGCCGGTCGAGCAGGCGGGCCAGCCGCGGGACGATGAAGGTCGCCGCGCCCATGTTCTCGGGCTCGTCCTGCACCCACGCGACGTCGTCGAGCTTGGCGAAGTCGGCCAGGGTCGCGGCCAGCTGGTCGGCGCGGAACGGGTACAGCTGCTCGATGCGCGCGATCGTGGTGGTGTCGTCGCCGCGCCGCTTCCGCTCCTCGACCAGCTCGTAATAGATCTTGCCGGTGCACAGCAGCCCGCGCTTGGCCGCGGTCGCCGGCACCAGCGGGTCGGGCAGCACCCGCTGGAAGGTGCCGGAGGTCAGCTCGTCGACCGTCGAGGTCGCGGCGGGAAGTCGCAGCAGGCTCTTGGGGGTCATCACGATCAACGGCTTGCGCCACGGCCGCTTCACCTGCCGGCGCAGCAGGTGGAACATCTGCGCCGGGGTGGTCGGCTGGCAGACCTGGATGTTGTCCTCGGCGCACATCTCGAGGAACCGCTCGAGGCGCGCGCTCGAGTGCTCGGGCCCCTGCCCCTCGTAGCCGTGCGGCAGGAGCAGCACCAGCCCCGACAGCCGGTGCCACTTGTCCTCGGCCGACGTGATGAACTGGTCGATGATCACCTGGGCGCCGTTGGCGAAGTCGCCGAACTGGGCCTCCCACAGGATCAGCGCGTCCGGGTAGTCGAGCGAGTAGCCCCACTCGAAGCCGAGCACGCCGGCCTCCGACAGCGGGCTGTCGTAGACGCGGCAGGTGCCCTGCTCGGCGTGCAGCGCGCACAGCGTGTTGTGCTCGGCGCCGGTCTTGATGTCGGTGATCAACGCGTGGCGATGGCTGAAGGTGCCGCGCGAGCAGTCCTGTCCGGTCAACCGGACGTTGGTGCCGTCCCACAGCAGCGAGCCGTAGGCGAGCATCTCGGCCATGCCCCAGTCGAGCGGGCGCTCGCCGCGGCCCATCTGGGCCCGTTGGTCGAGCAGGCGGACGATCTTGGGGTGCGGCGTGAAGCCGGCCGGCGGGCTGGTCATCCGCTCGGCGATCGCCGACACGACCTCGCGGGTGACCGCGGTCTCGGCGTCGGGCACCGCGTGGGCCGGGCCGCCGACGTAGCCGCGCCACAGCCCGGTCAGCGCCTGGGTCCGCGGCCGCTGGGTGGTCGAGCGCGCCGCCGCCAGCTCCTCCTCGAGCGCGCGGTTGCGGCGCTCGGTGATCGCGAGGACGTCCTCGCCGCTGACCACGGCCTCGCCCAGCAGCCGCTTGCCGTAGATCTCGACGACCGACGGCTTCTTCTGGATGCGGTCGTACATGAGCGGCTGGGTGAAGCCGGGCTCGTCCATCTCGTTGTGGCCGTACTTGCGGTAGCAGTACAGGTCGATGATCACGTCGGACGTGAAGGTCGCCCTGTAGTCCATCGCCATCTCGGTGACCTGGGCGACCGCGTCGAGGTCCTCGCCGTTCACGTGCCAGATCGGGCACTGGATCATGTGGGCGACGTCGGTCGCGTACGGCGTCGACCGGGTCTCCTGCGGCGACGCGGTGAAGCCGACCTGATTGTTCACCACGATGTGGACGGTGCCGCCGGTGCGATAGCCCTGCAGGTTGTGCAGCTGCAGCACCTCGGTGACCAGGCCCTGCCCGGCGAACGCGGCGTCGCCGTGGATCAGCATGCCCATGACCTTGCGGCGCTCGACGTCGCCGTGGCGGCGCTGCTTGGCGCGGACCCGGCCGACCACGATCGGATCGACCGCCTCGAGGTGGCTCGGGTTGAACGCCAGCGACAGGTGGACCGCGTTACCGAGCGGATCGATCCGGTCCGACGAGTAGCCGAGGTGGTACTTGACGTCGCCGCCGCCCGACAGCGCCTCGGGCTCGATGTCCTCGAACTCGGCGAAGATGTCGCGCGCCGCGCGCTGCATGATGCACTCGAGCGCGGTCAGGCGCCCGCGGTGGGCCATGCCGATCACCGCCTCGATCGCGCCGTGGCGCGCGCCGTGGGTGAGGACCAGGTCCATCATCGGGATCAGCGCCTCGCTGCCCTCGAGCGAGAACCGCTTGGTGCCGGGATACTTCACGTGACAGAAGCGCTCGAACGCCTCGGCGTTGACCAGCAACTCGAGCATGCGGCGCCGGATCGGCGCCTCGGGGGCGCGGCGCAGGGTCGTCTCCATGCGCTCGGCCAGCCAGCTGCGCTTGGCCGGCGAGTCGATGTGCGCGAGCTCGAGCCCGACCGTGCCGCAGTACACGTCGCGCAGGTGGTCGATCAGCTGGCCCAGGGTCGCGCGCGGCAGGCCATGGACCCCGGTCGACGCCAGCTCGAGCTGCTGCTGCAGCGGCGAGAAGCCCCAGGTCGCCGGCGCCAGCTCCGACACCTGCACGCGCTGGATCAGCCCCAGCGGATCGAGATCCGCCGCGAGGTGGCCGCGGCTGCGGAACGCGTTGACCAGCGGCCACACGCTCGGTGCGTCGGCCAGCGGGCCCAGGGTCACCTTGCCGGGGCGCTCGCTGGCGCGTCCGATCGGCGCGATCGCCGCCGCGGCCGCGATCGCGGTCGCCTGGCCGGTGCCGCGGGTGTGGCCGTTGCCCGGACGCGCCTCGGGCGCGGCGCTGGCGGTCGCCGCACCGTGGCTGCCGCTGGCGCCGTTCCCGCCGTGGCCCTCGAGCAACGCAGCCCAGCTGGGATCGACCGAGCTGGCGTCGCTCTGGTAGCGCTCCGACATCTCGTCGATGAAAGCGAGCGAGCTGGACAGGCCAAGAACGTCAGGATGCATGGCGGGCGGATTCTAGTGCCGAATCCGACCCGCGGCTACCGATGACCGTGCCGGGAATGTACCCGGGATCCGAGGACTTGGGCCACGTTCACCGGTCGAGCTGGCCACCGGAGACCGGACGGTGACCGCGACGTGGGTACGGCTACCAGGATTTCATCGGCGCCCGCTGGGCCCGGTTCAGCAGTCCGACGCGCTGGCGCAGGTCCGGACCGGATCGAGCCCCCCGCCCAGGCCACCTTGGCCGTCGCTGCCGTCGCGGACCGGCGCGGTTGGCGCGTGCGCGCCGCCATTGCCGCCCGAGCCCGCCATGCCGCCGGTGATCGCGGCGTCGTGGGTGACGGTGGCGCCCGCGACCCACGCGATGCCGACCGAGCGCCCGCCCTGGCCGCCAGCCCCGCCGCCGGCGTGACCGCCGTGACCGCCGGCGCCGCCGCTGCCCGGGACCGCCGAGCCTGGGCTCTGGCCGGGGCCATTGCCGACGCCGGGGTCCTGACCGCGACCGCCGGTGCCTCCGGGGGCGCCGGTGCCTCCGTTGCCGCGGCTGATCGCGCAGCTCGCCAGCGTCGCGCTGCCGCTGGCCACGAACACGCCGAAGCTGCCGCCGCCCCCACCACCGCCCCCGCCGCCGGCTCGCGCCGCGCAGCCACCCGCGCCGCCACCGCCACCGCCCGCACCGTACGCGTCGGTGCCGGCGTCGCAGCCGGCGCCACCGCCGCCGCCACCACCGCCGCCGCCGTTCTCGCCGGTGCTGCCGCTGTTGCCGCCGCGGGCGTACCAGTAGCCGTTGGTCGTGAAGCCGTTGGTCTGGCGGCTGCCCCCGGCACCGTTGCCGACCGCGCCCGGGTTGCCGTCGGGATCCGGGCTGCGCGCGCACGCGCCGTCGGTCTCGGTGCTGCCGTAGCCGCGCTCGCCGAGCACGCCGGCGCGGAAGTCGCCGTCAGCGCCGCTGCCTCCCTGACGCGAGGTGCAATTGCCGCACACGCCACACGACCCGCACCAGCCACAGTCGCTGTCCATCTGGCCGCCGGCGCCGCCGGCGCCGCCGTCCATGTCGCGACCCGACGGGCTCTGGCTGCAGGTGTTCGCGCCCCGCGCGCCGCCGCCGCCCCGCCCCGAGGTGTCGCAGACGGTGTCGTACTCGCGCCCATCGCCGCCGACGCTGCCGTCCATGTACGACTGGCGTCCGACGATGACGGCGTCGGTGCCGGAGGTGCCGGGCGCCCCGGGCGCGCCGTTGCCGCCGAGGATCTGGACCCGCTCGAGCACGACGGTCGCGCCATCGACGTGCACCCCGTAGCTGCTGCGGCCGTTGCCCGCGACGGTGCCGGCGGCGTCGGGCGCGTCGATGATGACGTCGCCGATCGTCACCGGCACGATCAGGCCGTGCGCGCGCACGCCGAGGTACTCGCCGTCGCCGCCGTTGCTGGTGTCGTGGCCGCCGGTGATGGTCACCCGGTGGGCCGGGTTGCTGTACGGGCCGCGCTGCCAGCCGAAGCTGTACCCGCCCCACACGTTCACGCCGTTCACCAGCACGACCACCTCGTTGTAGGTGCCGGTCTGGACGAACACGTGGGTGCGGCCCGCGGTCGCGGCCCGGATGATGCCGTAGCTGATCGTCTGGCACGGCGCCATCGAGGTCAGGCCGCAGGTCGGCGTGTTGGCGCCGCCGCCGGCGACGAAGACACCGCGGGTGACGTCGCCGTCGATGCCGTCACAGTTGGCGTCGACGTACGAGCCGTCGGGGTCGTCGCTGGGCGCCGGCGGCGCGCACCCGCCCCAGCCGGTGGCGCCCTGACAGGTCCGGGTGCCGCTGCACGCGGTGTTGAACGGCGTCATGATCGTGCAGCTCTCCTGCATCCCCATGCTGGTCGCGTCGCAGTCGCACGCGCCCGACGCCGGCACGCACTGTCGGATCACCTCGCCGCCGGCCGACTGGTCCTGGCAGACGAAGCCGTTCGGGCACGCGATCGTGCGGCAGTCGCGCGCGCAGAACTCCTTGCCATCGGCGTATTCCAGGCAGCGATCGTCGCCGACCTGGAGGCACTCGGCGTCGCTGGTGCATGCCGAGCACAGCTGATCGACGACCGGCACGCACACCGCGCTGACGGTGCCGGGCTCGATGACGTCGACCACGCCGAGACAGCCCCACGCGGTCGGGCAGTCACCGCCGATGCACTGGATCGTGCAGCGACCGCCGGTGCCGATGAAGATGCAGATGTCGGACTCGCACTCGGTGCGATCGGCGCATGGCTCGCCGAAGCCCTTGCGGGGCCGGCCGTCGACCGCCTCGTCGCCGCCGACCACGCAGGTGCCACTGGCATCGCACTCGTACCCGGACGGACACGCGACGGTCGCATCGCACGCGCAGACCTCGGCGCCGGGATCGCAGGCGGCGCCGCCAGGCTTCGACGACGCGCATCCGGCGAGCAGGATCGCCAGCACTCCCCCGAGGACAGCCGTGATCACTGACTGCATGAACGGCAATCTAACATGTGGCCTGACCACTACCGCCAGTCCTCATCGACGAGGCGTGGTCGAGATCCCGATGTAGTCAAGGCTGCGTGGCGGTGGGCACCGCGTCGAGCCGGGGCGCGTCGACCTGCCCGCCATCGGCGGTGATCGGCATGCCGATCCAGGTCACCAGGCTGGGCACGCCGTGCACGATCAGCCCGCCGGCGATCCGCGGCGTGGCGCTGGTGTCGATCAGCTCGAGCGAGGGCGCCCGCGCGATCAGCGCCGCGCCGGCGACCGCGAGCAGCGCCGGCATCGAGATCTGCACCAGCGCGACGTCGTCGCGGATCGAGAGCGCGCCGACCGCGGTCAGCCGCGGCAGGTACACGCCGGCGAGGTCGCCGTTGCCGGCGATCTGCAGCACGCCGCCGACGGTGGCGAGCGCCGGCAACCGCACGGTGCCGATCGCCAGGCTGGGCCCGATCACCAGGTCGCCGTCGACGCGGGCCAGCGCTTCGAGCGGCGCGAGGTCGAGCGGCGCCGCGGTCCGCACCGCGAGGCCGGCGAGCTGGACGCAGCCGGCCAGCCGATCGAGCTCGGCCTGGCTCGCGACCCGGACGATCGTGGTCGGGCACCGTCGCGGCGGGGCCGGCGACGCGTGACAGGCGGCGAGCGCGACGACGAGGCCGCCGCGGATCAGCACGTCACCGGCGCCGCGGTCTCTTCGCCCCGGCACGCGCGCACGTAGGCCGCGACCGTCGCGGCCAGGCCGAGGTACAGCGCGTCGGCGAGCAGCGCGTGGCCGATCGAGACCTCCTGCAGCTCGGGCACCTCGCGGCCGAGGACCGGCAGGTTCTTCAGGTCGAGATCGTGGCCGGCGTTGACGCCGAGCCCGGCGGCCGTGAGCGCGCGCGCGCACGCCTTGAAGCGCTCGAGCTCGACCGCCCGCTGCGGCGTCGGCCACGCGGCCGCGTAGGGCTCGGTGTAGATCTCGACCCGGCGGGCGCCGGTCGCGACCGCGAGCGCCATCGCGTCGGGGGTCGGGTCCATGAAGATCGCCGTGCGCACGCCACGATCGTTGAGGCGGGCGAGGATCGGCGCGATCTGCCCGGTCTGGCGTGGCAGGTCCCAGCCGTGATCGCTGGTGACCTCGCCGGGGCGGACCGGGACCAGCGTGAACTGATCGACCCGCAGCTCGGCCGCCAGCGCGGTCAGCTCGTCGCGTTGGTCGCCCTCGAGGTTGAACTCCACGCCGCGCTCGCGACAGATCGCGCGGACGTCGCGGACGTCGCCCTCGCGGGTGTGCCGGTTGTCGGCGCGCCAGTGCAGGGTGAGCCCGGCGGCGCCGGCGTCGAGGCAGGCCTGGGCGGCGACCCGCGGCGAGGGGTTGTTGGCGCCGCGCGAGTTGCGCAGCAGCGCCACCTTGTTGAGGTTGACCGAGAGCTTGATCGGCATGGCTACTCTCGCCCGGTCAGAAGCGGCCGGTGACGATGAGGCCGGCCCGATCACCGCCGAAGATCGGCGACACGGTCGGCCCGGTCGGCGCCTCGGGCTCGGCCCGGGGCGCGGTGAAGTAGAGGAGCGCGCCGCCGACCACCGCCGCGGCGCCGACGCCGATGCCGAGGGTCGCCAGCAGCGCGCGGCTGCGCGCACCGTCGACTCGGTCCTGGGCGAGCGCGACGTCGCCACGACAGTCGGCGACCTCGCCGCCACACTCGGTGCGGGCGTCGTCGAAGCCGGTCCACGCCTGCATGGCGAACACGCTGCCGCCGGCGAGCGCGACCACGCCGACGCCGCCCATCACCAGGCCGACGGTGCGACGGGTCTTGCCGGGGTCGGGATCCGGGGGCACCACCGACTCGTCGAAGACCGGGCGGCGATCGTCGCCAGCGGGCGGTGGCGACGACGGCTCGGGCGTCCTGGCCAGCGGCCCGACCGCGACCGTGACGGTCGAGCCCTCGCCGGCCAGGGTGACGTCGAGGCTCCACGGCAGGTAGCCGGGCGCGGTCGCGATCAGCTTCGACGTGCCAGGGTCGACCGGGGTCGCCACGCCGACCAGCGCGGTGACGTCGCTGCCGTCGCGCGCGATCGCGAACCCCGCGACCGGATCCTTCACCACGATCAGGAGCCGGACCAGCCGGGGCTCGAGGGCCCGGGCCCGCTGGGCGGCATCGGCGCGGCGCGCCGCGTTGGTGTCGGTGGCCGCGAGCGCGGTCAGCTCGCCCCACGCCGACGCCAGCTTGCCCCAGCGCTCGAAGCAGAGCGCCAGGTTGTACTGGGTGCCGAACTGCGGATCGAGGGTCTGGCTCTGCTTGAAGGCCATGCATGCCGGCTCGGTCTGGCCCTTGGCGAGCATGTCCTTGCCCTGGCGGAACGCGGCCTCGGCGCCGGCCTTGCGCTGGGCCGCGTCGTCACCGGGCTGGGCGCGACCGACCCCGACCGACATCAGCAGGCAGCCGAGCGCGACGAGCGGGGTGCGCATGAGCGACAGAATGCCCCGGAACCGTTGGCGCCGCCAAGTCGTGGGCCGCCGTGCCGGGGCCGACCTGACGCGCGAGTTCTATGGATGTGGGTATATGCCCACCGGCCTCTTGACCCACGGCCCGGGAGTTTGCTCGCGCGCGGCCGCCGCGCGGGCCTACCATGGTCGGCGGTGGAGATCGCATCCCGCGTCGTCCTCGTGCTGGACACGCTCATCGCGACGTACTTGCTCGCGTTCTTCGCGATCAACTTCTGGTTCCTGCTGCTGGCGGCGCGACGGGTCCGGCGCTTGCTTGTGCGCGAGCAGATCCGTCCGCCCGTGCGCGATCGCCAGAGCCCGTTTCTGCCGCCGCTCACGCTGCTGGTGCCCGCCTACAACGAGGAGGTCACCTGCGAGGACAGCGTGCGGTCGCTCCTGCGCCTCGACTATCCCTGCTACGAGGTGATCATCTGCAACGATGGCTCGAAGGACCGGACCGTCGAGGTCCTCAAGGCCGCCTTCGGGTTCGTCCGCACCGACGTCAACTACCACCCGGTCCTGGCCACCGCGACCATCCGCGGGCTGTACCAGTCGACCTGCCCGCTGCCAGCCAACGTCAAGCGGCTGGTCCTCATCGACAAGGCCAACGGCGGCAAGGCCGACGCGCTCAACGCGGCGATCAACGCCGCCGAGGGCATCTTCGTGTCGAGCATGGACGCCGACAGCGTGCTCGAGCCCGACGCGCTCCTGCGCGCGATGCAAGCCGTCGCCGACGATCCGTCGCGGGTGGTCGCGATCGGCACCCAGGTCGGGCTGTCGAACGGCTCGCGGATCGAGAAGGGCGAGGTCAAGGAGCTGCGGGTGCCCGGCACCTGGATCGCGCGGTTCCAGGTCGCCGAGTACATGCGCTCGTTCACCCAGGGCCGCACCGCGCTCGGCGAGCTCAACGCGCTGCTGATCCTGTCGGGCGTGTTCGCCCTGCTCCGCCGTGATCTGATCATCGCCGCCGGCGGCTTCCTGACCAAGCACGTGCGCGGCCGGCTGGTGGAGGAGTACTGCGGCGCCGGCTCGCACACGGTGTGCGAGGACATGGAGATCATCGTGCGCCTGCACCGCTACCTGCTCGATCGCGGGCGCACCGGCGTGGTGACGTTCTTGCCTCACCCGGCGGCGTGGACCGAGGCGCCCGAGGTGTACGGTGATCTCGGCAAGCAGCGCGGCCGCTGGTACCGCGGCCTGCTCGAGGTGCTCTGGTATCACCGCAAGATGATCTTCCGCCGTCGCTACGGGCGGATCGGCATGTTCTCGCTGCCCTACCAGCTCGCGTTCGAGGCGGCCGCGCCGGTGGTCGAGACCCTCGGCTACCTGATCGTCCCGCTGACGCTCCTCACCGGGCTCCTGTCGGTCAGCCACGCGCTCGCGTTCATGTGCCTGGCCGCCGCGCTCAACGTGCTGCTGACCACCGCGTCGGTGATGGTGTCGGTGCGCGCGCACCAGGGCGGTGGCGGCAGCGACCGCGCGCTGTTCGGCTACCGCCGGCTGCGCGACATCATCTTGCTCGCGCTCACCGGCGCGGTCGGCAACCTCGGCTACCGGCAGTACCTGGTGTACTGGCAGCTCAAGGGCCTGCGCGACTTCCTGAAGGGGCGCAAGGACTGGGACAAGTTCGCGCGCAAGGGCTTCGCCAACACGGTGGCCAAGTAGGACGACGTGGACATCCTGATCGTCGACGATGATCTCGAGATCCTGTCCGCGCTGGCCCGCGGCCTGCGCGCGGCCGGCCACACGGTCACCGCGGCGCGCGACGGCGTCGCCGCGCTCGAGGCGGCGCGGGCAACCCCGCCCCAGGTCATCCTCGCCGACGTCATGATGCCGGGGCTCAACGGGTTCCAGCTGTGCCGGCGGCTGCGCCAGCTGCCCGAGACCGCGGCGGTGCCGGTGCTGCTCATGAGCACCAAGACCGACCCGGCCGATCACTTCTGGTCGGGCGAGGTCGGCGCGCGCGCGCTGCTGCTGAAGCCGGTCGAGCTCCCCGAGGCGCTGGCCCAGCTGGCGGCGGCGGTGCGCGCGGCCGCCAGCGCCGGGGCCGCCGGATGAGCCCGATCTTCGCGGCCTCGATCCTGATCGTGATCGCCGCGGTGGTGATCACCCTGTGGGTCGCGGGGCGGATCCTGATGGGCCGCCTGATGGCGCGGCGGGTGCAGAAGCAGGCGAACGCGCTGGGCGCGACCCTGGCGCGGCTGCGGACCCAGGCCTACGCCGGCATCGATCAGGTGCTGTTCGAGATGCGCGACATGTACGACGTCAACCTGATCGAGCGCGAGCTGCGCCGCGAGCTCGGTGAGACCGAGACCGAGGCCGACCGGCCAGCGGCGCTGGTCGCGTCGTTCCGCCTGCTCGGGTTCACCGACCGCTACCTGGCCGAGGTCCGGCAGGCCCGGGCCTGGCGCGATCGGGCCCGGGCCGCGACCGCGCTCGGGCTGTTGCGCGAGTCGCGCGCGGTCGGGCCGCTGGTGGAGGCGATGCGCGACGCCAACGAGGACGGTGACGTCAAGCTCGCGTGCGCCGAGGCGCTCGGCCGGCTGCGCGACCCGTCGGTGGTCGCCGAGATGTGCGAGCTGTTGGCCCAGGTCGACGAGTGGGCGTCGCCGCGGATCGCCCAGGTGCTGCGCGAGTTCGGGCCGATCGCGGTCGAGCCGCTGCTGAGCGTGCTCGACCGATCCGACAGCCTCAACGCGCGGGTCTGGGCCGCGCAGATCCTGGGCCGCCTCGCCGACCGCCGGGCGACCTGGCCGCTGGTCGAGCGGCTCCACGATCGCGCCGAGCAGCTGCGGCTGTCGGCCGCCAACGCGCTGGCCGAGCTCGGCGATGCCGCCGCGGTGCCGGCGCTGATCGGCGTGGTCCTCCGCGATCCGGTCGCCGCGGTCCGCGCGCAGGCCGCGCGTGCGCTCGGCGAGCTGGGCGACGAGCGCGCCCTGCCCCTGCTGATCGCGTCGCTGGGCGATCCCGACTACTGGATGCGGTTCCGGGCGCTCGAGGCGATCGAGGCGCTGGCGCCGACCGACACCTCGTCGATCGAGACCGCGCTGGGCGACGCCAACCCCGAGGTCCGCCGGCGCGCGGTGCTCGCGCTCGATCGCATGGGCCGCCTCGAGAAGCCGTTCGAGGACCTCACCTCCGACGACGATCTGGTCTCGGCCGAGGCCGAGCGCCGGCTGGTCGCGGTCGGGCGCGCCGGGCTGGCCGAGCGGCTGGTCCGCCACCTCGAGGCCGCCGAGCCCCGGATGCGGATTCGCATCGTCCGGGTGCTCGGCCAGGTCGGCGAGCCTCGCCACGCCGATGCGCTGGTCGCGGCGCTGAAGGACTCCGATCCCGAGGTGGTCCAGGAGGTGGTGCGCGCGCTGGCCACGCTGGCGCCGGCCTCGGCGGTGCCGGCCCTGATCGAGCGCCTGAGCGGGCCCGATCGCGCGCTGCGCACCGCGGTCGCCGGCGCGCTGCGCCAGTTCGACAGCGGCGCGCTGGCCACCCACCTGGCCCGGCTCAGCGAGCTGGCCCGCGAGCCCAGCGACGACATCCGGGTCGCCGCGGTGATCGTGGTCGCGGCCGTGCGCGAGCCGTCAGCCACCGGCGTGCTGGTCGCCGCCCTGTCCGACAACCACGGCGACGCCCGGCTCGAGGCCGCGGTCGCGCTCGGGATCCGCGCCCGGCGGGTGGTTGGCGACGCGACCGACGAGGTGATCGACGCGCTGGCCGTGGCGCTGACCGACGCCTCCGATCGGGTCCGGGTCGCGGCCGCCGCCTCGCTCGGGCTGGTCGGTGGCGTCCGCGCGGTCGAGCACCTGCTGGTCGCGCTGCCGCGCGCCGAGGCCGCCCAGCGCGACGCGATCTGCACGCACCTGGCCGATCTCGGCCTCGACGCCCTGGCCCCCGCGATCGATCTGTTGCTCGCGATCCCCGACGCCAAGGCGCGCCTCGGCCTGGCCTGGACCCTGGGCAAGACCAGCGATCCGCGGGCGGTGCCGCTCCTGGCCGCGCTGCTCGGCGAGCCCGATGCCGCGGTCCGCGCCAGCGCCGCCGGCGCGCTCGCCAAGATCACGGGGCCCGAGGCGACCGCCGCGCTCGGCCGCGCCCTCGACGATCCCCGCCCGCCGGTGCGCGCGGCGGCGGTCAACGGGCTCGGACGCCGCGGCCCCGACTGCGTGGCCCGCATCGGCCACGTGCTGGACGACCCCGACACCTTCGTGCGGCGCCGCGCGGTGATCGCGCTGGCGCGGGCCGGCGGCGAGGCGGTGGCACCGCGGCTGGTCGCGCTGCCGGTCGGTGGCAACGACCCGGCCGCGCTGGTGATCGCGCTGGCGCTGACCGCGGCCCCGGTCGCGATCGGCGAGGCCATGCGCCGGCTGCGCGATCTCGGCGTGGCCCGCGCGGTCGACGAGCTGCTCAAGGGCGAGGACGACGAGGTCCGCGCCGCCTACCGCGAGCGGCTGCGGCCGCGCCTGACCACGATGCGCATGCCGGTCATGAACGACGCGTCGCTGGGCGCGCTCCAGCTGGTCGGCGAGCAGGCCGCAGCGCTGCGCGACGCCGTCGATCCGCTCGACCGGCGGCGGGCGGCGGTGGCGCTGGCCCAGATCCCGGAGGACGAGGCGGTCCGCGCGCTGGCCCTGGCGGTGCGCACCGATCCCGACGTCGACGTCCGCCGTGACGCGATCCTGGTCCTGGCCGGGTCGGCCGAGCACCCGGCGGTGCGCGAGGCGGTCCTGGTCGCGACCCGCGATCCCGATCCGCAGGTGCGCGCGACCGCGCTGCGCGTGGCCGGCGGCCTGCTCGCGCCCGCGGAGGCGGCGCCGCTGCTCGAAGCGGTGCGCGCGACCGACGCCGGCATCCGCGCCGCCGCCGAGGAGGCGCTGGCCGCGGTGTTCGCCGCCGACGTCGGCGCGCTCCACACCTGGATGTCGACCCAGGACGACGAGGTGGTGATCGTCGCCACGATCCGCGTGCTCGGCCGGATCGGCGACGCCGGCTCGCTGGGCGCGCTACAGCTCCAGCTGAGCGCGCCGTCCTCGAAGGTGCGCGCCGAGGCGGTCGGGGCCCTGGCCCGGCTGGCGACCCCGGCCGCGCTGGGCGCCGTGCTGGCCAGCCTCGGCGATCCGGTCGAGACCGTCCGGCTCGCGGCGGTGCGCGCGCTGGCGTCGACCAGCCGCGCCGACGTGATCGAGGCGCTGGCCGCGGTCGCCTTCGACCCATCGGTCGACGTCCGGGTCATGCTGGCGACCACGCTGGCGACCCTGTCGAGCACGCGCACGATCGACCTGCTCGCCGGGCTCACCGGCGACGCCGCGCCCCGGGTCGCGGCCCGCGCCGCGCTTGGCCTGCTGGTCGCGCCCGACAACGAAGGCCTGCGACGCTTCCTCGACCGATATGCCCAGCTCGCGCCCGACGCCCAGGCCCTGGTCCGCCAGGACGCCGAGGTGGTGGTCCCCGCGGTCGAGTCGCGCCTGACCGGGTCGCTCGACCCGCGGGTGCGTCAGACCGCGACGCGGGTGCTGACCGCGATCGATCCGCTCGGGCTCGCCAACGTGATCGCGCTCGGCCTGCGCGATCCCGATCCGACCGTGCGGATCGCGGCGGTCGAGGGCCTGATCGCGGCCGGTCCCGACAAGCTCGCCGACCGCCTGCGCGTCGTCGTCGACGATCCGGTGAGCGACGTGCGCACGGCGGCGCGGCGCGCCCTGCTGAGGTCGGTGTGACCGCCGGCGCGATCGGTCGCACCGCGCTGGTGACGCTCGCGGCCACGCTCGCCGTGGCCACCACCGCCCACGCGCAAGCGCCGCCGGTGCTGGCCGAGCTCGAGCGCGGGGTCGCGGCCGACCCCGAGGACGTCGATCAGCGGCTCCGGCTCGCCAGCGCGCTGGCCTGGGCCGGCCGCCGCGACGACGCCCGCCGCGAGGCCCGCGCGGTGCTCGCGCGCGCGCCCGCCTACCTCGATGCCGAGCTGCTGCTGGCACGGCTCGATGCCTGGGACGCGCGCTGGCCGGCCGCGCGCGCGCGCCTGACCCGGGTCCTGGCCGCCCATCCCCACGATCTCGACACCCGGCTGCTCGCGGTCGACGTCGCGCTGTGGTCGGGCGACCTGGCGGGGGCCGAGCGCGGGCTCGCCGGGATCCAGCCGACCGAGATCGGCGCGGTCGAGCACTGGTATCGCGAGGCCCAGATCGCGGTCGGTCGCCTCGATCACCGGCGGGCCCGCGCCCTCGCCGGCCAGATCCTGAAGGTGGATCCCCGCCACGCCGGCGCCCGCGGCCTCCGCGCCACCGTCAACCGGGTCAGCGTCGAGAGCGCGACCGACGTCGAGATCTACCCGCGGACGTATCCGTCCCGCCTGGCGTTTGGCGAGACCGTGTCCGCCACCGGGTTTCCCCGCGCGCGCTGGAGCGTGACCCTCATCTACGAGCTCCGCCGGCGCTTCGCGACCGACAACCACCGGGTCGCCGCGCGCGCCGACTGGCGACCGACCGATCGCGTGACCCTGCTCGGGTTCGTGCGCGCCGGCGCGGTCGAGGTGCTGCCGCGGTTCACCGCCATCGGCGAGGCCCGCTGGGACCGGCGCGGCTGGCTGATCGGCGGTCGCTACACCTACGACCTGATGCCGTGGGCCGGCGACCTCCACCGGGCCCACGCGATCGCCGGCATCGCCCCGGCGCGCCGGGTCCGCATCGAGGCCGAGGGCATGCTCGGCGTGCTGCGCGGCTGCGACACCAGCACCCGGGTGTGGGGCGCGCGCGGCCGCGTGATCTGGCACCCCGCGCCCTGGGAGCTCGCCGTCACCTACGGCTACGGCCTCGAGGCCGACCGCGCCGCCGGCGGCGCCGATCCGTGCGCGAGCCCGACCGTCGACCTGATCGATCGCGCCGTCCACGCTGGCGCCCTCGACGTCACCCGCGCCTTCGGCCGCCTGAGCATCCGCCTCGGCTACGGCCTCGAGCGTCGCGAGGCGGGCGACCTCGTCCACCTCGGCGGCCTCGCCGTGCGCACCTGGTTCTAAAAGAAGATGGACGTCGGCGCCCTCGAGAAGATGACGGAGGAGCTGAAGAGCTTCAAACCGGCACGATGACGGTCAGTAGCGCGAGTCGCTGAAGTCAGTCCCGGCGCCGGTGCCCGCCGCGGTCCCCCGACCGTTGCCGGCCGAGCCCCGGTCCCGTCCGCCGCGTCGCGGTCCCTTCGCCGTTCCGGTACCGGTCGCCGTCCCGGCCGACCCGGCGGCGGAGCCCGCCTTCGCGCCCGTGGCCGAGCCGCCCGCCGTCGTCGCCGCATCCGCTGCCGCGGCGGTTCCTGCTGCCGTTCCCGATGCCGCTGCGGTTCCCGCTGCCGCTGCAGTTCCCGCTGCCGCTGCAGTTCCCGCTGCCGCTGCGGTTCCCGCTGCCGCTGCCGCTGCGGTTCCCGCTGCCGCTGCCGCTGCGGTCCCTGCCGCCGCCCCTGCCGTCCCCGCGCCCGGCGCCACCCCCGCAGCAGGGGCCCCCCCGGCCCCCGCCTTCCCGCCGTCCCCGCCACCGCCGCCCTGCATCACCACCGCGATCGCTACCGCGGCCGCCACGACCAGGCCGGCGATCCCGATCCACAGCCCCAGCCGCTTCCGCCCGGCCACGACCGCGGTCGGCCCCGCCCCCGCCGCCGCCCCGGATGAGCTGGACAGCGTCGTCGGTGCCGTCGCGAACGCCACCGCGCTCTTCGCGCGCGCGCTGGTCGGCAGCCCGGCCTGCACCCGCCCGATCCGCTTCGCCATGTCGAACGCGTGGGCCGGGCCGAACGGCGCCAGCGCCGCCGCCAGCTCCGCGATGCTGCCGTACCGCATGTTCGGGTCCTTCTCGAGGCAGGTGCGGATCACCTCCTCGAACCCGGCCGGCACGGTGACCCCAAGCGGTGGGGTCGGATCCATCGCGACCTTCAGCGCCAGCTCGGTGATCGACTCGGCCGCGAACGGCGACACCCCCGACACCAGCTCGAACAGGATCACGCCGAGCGCCCACACGTCGGTGCGGGTGTCGACGTCACGCGCGCTGCGCAGCTGCTCGGGCGACATGTACCCGGGCGAGCCCATCACGGTCGCGGTCCGGGTCAGCGAGAAGTCGGCGCTGTCGGTGGTCGCCTTCGAGATCCCGAAATCGAGCACCTTCACCGACGGGGTGCCGTCGGCACGCACGGTCAGGAACAGGTTGGCCGGCTTGAGGTCGCGGTGGATGATTCCCAGCGAGTGCGCCTCGGCGACCGCCTCGCTCGCCTGCATCACGAAGTCGATCGCCTGGGTGACCGGCAGCCGCTTGTGGATCTTCCGGAACGCCTCCAGGTCCTCGCCCTCGAGGTACTCCATCACGATGTACGGCGAGTTGCTGTCGAGCGTCCCGACGTCGATCACCCGACAGACGTGCTCGCTCTTGAGCCGGACCGATGCCCGGGCCTCGCGCAGGAAGCGCTCGCTGGTCTCCGGGTTGCGCATCGCCTCGGGCAGCAGGAACTTGAGCGCGACCAGCTGACCGAGCTGCAGGTGCTGGGCCGCGACGACGACGCCCATGCCGCCCTGACCGAGCACGCGCTCGATCTGGAACTTGCCGGCAAGGATCTGTCCCACCTCGACCATGCCGGCAGCATACGCGGCGCGCCCCGTGGTGTCATGGAAACCGCTGGCGGCGTCGGCGCTCACGTTCGCCCGTACGTCGTCGCTGAGCTGATGGTTACCGGCGACCACGTCATGCGTACGACGCGCGCCGACCGCGGTCGGTTACAGCAGCGCGCGGCCGATCACGGATCGGTCACAGATCGGCGGCGACGCCCTGCCGCAGATACTTCACCGTGTCGTGAAGTGTGAGCGCCGGATCGCGGGCCTCGAAGCCCAGCTCGCGCTCGGCCTTCGCCGAGTCGAACCACCAGTAGTGCTGGCTCATCTCGACCGAGATCCGATCGACCGGCGGCGCCTTGCCGCGCCAGCGGTAGACCTGCTCGACCGCCGACGCGCCCCAGCGCGCGAGCGCCGGCGGCAGCGCCATCCGCGGCGCCCGCACCTTGGACGTGCGCGACAGCCGGCCGAAGAACTCGGTGACCGTCCAGTTGGGCCCGCCCAGCAGATAGCGCTCGCCGGAGCGGCCCCGCACCAGCGCGTTCGCGGTCGCCGCGGCGACGTCGCGGACGTCGACGAAGTTGACGCCACCCACCGGCACCGCCGGGATCTGTCCGCGCAGGAAGCGCAGGACGTCCCCGGTCGACGACAGCCGGCGGTCGCCGGGCCCGAGCAGGAGGCTCGGGTTGACCGCGACCACCTCGATGCCGAGCTTCTTGCCGAGATCGAAGGCGAGCCGCTCCTGGTAGATCTTGGAGGCGTAGTACGGCCAGCCGGTGACCAGCGCCTCGGTCGGACCCGAGGTCTCATCGAGAATGGCCTCGTCGGCCGACACCGCCAGGGTACCCGAGGTCGATGCCAGCACCAGCCGCGGCACCTGGTGGCGGCCCATCGCCTGGATCACCTCGCGGGTGCCCTCGACGTGCAGCCGCATCATCCGGCTGGTGTCATCGGGATCGCGCGAGACCATGCCGGCGAGGTGGAACACCGCGGTGCAGCCGGGCATCGCGACGTCGAGGTCGGCGGCCGACAGCACGTCGCCGCGGTGGATGGTGCAGCCGAGGTCGGCGAGGTAGTCGGAGCGGGTCCGGGCCAGCGCCCGCACCTGGTAGCCACGCGCGAGCAGCTCGGCGCACAGGTGCTCGCCGAGGAAGCCGGTGGCGCCGGTCACCAGCACCGGGCCCGCGGCACCGTCGACAGGACGCGTGGTCATGGCTGGGTCTCCGTGCGCACGGGCGTCCGGACGCTGGACACGGGCGCCGCCGGCGGCTCGCCGTCGTCGTCGGCGCTGACCCGGCCGTGCGCGGCCTGCCACTGCGCGAGCGGCGTGGTGCCGGCCTCGCCCAGGGTCCAGGACTTCTCCTTTGGCGCCAGCCGCCGGATCATGCCCTCGACATGCTGGCTGACGACGCGGTAGCTGTCGGCGCGGCTGCGCTCGCCAGCGATCGCGAGCAGCGCCTCGTAGGTCAGGTAGGTCCCGACCCGCGCGGCCACCACCGCGTTGCGCGTCGGCAGGTACTGGCCTTTCGGCATCGCGTCGTGGGTGCCGTCCAGATACATCGGCAGGATGCCGCACTTGTTGGTGAGCGCGAGGTAGCCGAGCGACGGCTTGAAGTCGGCCATCACGCCGGTCTCCGAGCGGGTGCCCTCGGGGAAGATCAACAGGATGTAGCCCTGCTTCACCGTGTCGGCGGCCAGCCGCAGCGACTCGCGCAGCGAGCCGTAACGCTCCATCGGGACCAGGTTCGTGAAGTTCTCGAAGTACGCCTTCCGGATCGGATCGTCGAAGAAGTAGTCCTTCGCCGCCAGCGCGACCAGGGCGTCGCCCTGCTCGCCGAGCGCGTACTTGCACAGCCCCATGTCGAGGTGGCTGGCGTGGTTGGCGGCCACGATGTAGCCGCCGAACGGCGGTACGTAGGCTTTGCCGGTGATCCGGGTGTCGAGGTAGCGGTCGTACAGCGCGTGCATGCCCGTGCGGAGCAGGCGACGGCCGACCCGCACCACCGACGCCGGCACCGCGATGTCGTCCTGGTCGCGCTCGCCGTCGCGCGCCGTGCGCTTGCCGACCAGCTTCCTGGCCTTGGCGTCGGCGCGGGCCTTGCCGCCCAGCCGCGTGATCAGGGTCTCGACCTCGCCGACCGTCTCGAGCGCGAGCAGCTCGGCCGGATCCGGCAGGGTTGCGCCGGCCGCCTCCAGCGCGACGCCGAGCTCGGTGAACATCAGCGAGTCGAACCCGAGCGTCTCGAGCCGGGTGTCGCCGGTGACCTCGGCCCGCTTCTTCTGCGCGACCGACGCGATCACGTCGCGGACCCACTCGCCGGCGGCCGGGGTGCCGTCGCCGAGCTTGCGGGTCTCGGCGCCGCTCTTGGCCGCGCGCTCGAGCCGCTCGAGCTCCTTGACCACGTCGCGGCGCTTGACCTTGCGGGTCGACGTCCGCGGCAGGTCGTGGTCCCACAGGTGGACCACCTTGAGCCGCTTGTAGAGCGGCAGCTGCTTGCCGACCTGGCGCAGGTGCTCGCGCACCTCCTCGCGGACCGCCTCGCGGTCCTTGCCCTCGTGGTCGTAGTCGGGCACCACCAGCGCGGCCACCGTCTCGTGGTCGGCTTGCGCTAGCGTCAACCCGACCACCGACAGCTCCTTGACGTACGGCGAGTCGCCGTAGAGATCCTCGAGCTCGTCGGGATACACGTTCTCGCCCGACGGGCCGAGGATCAGCTCCTTCTGCCGGCCGACGATGAACAGGTTGCCGTCGGGGTCGACCCGCCCGAGATCGCCGGTGTGCAGCCAGCCGTCGATCAGCGTCTGCGCGGTGGCCTCGGGGTTCTCGAAGTAGCCGAGCATGACGTTCGGGCCCTTCGCGCACACCTCGCCGACGCCAGCCGCATCTGGCTTGTCGATCCGGATGTCGATGCCGGGCAGTGGCCGCCCCACCGAGCCCGGGATCAGCTTGTCGCCGGGGCGGGTCACGGTCAGCACCGGGGCCGACTCGGTCATCCCGTAGCCCTCGTACAGGTTGAAGCCGAGGCCGCGGAACGCCTTCATCGTGTCGGCCGGCAGCGCCGAGCCGCCGCTGATCAGCAGGCGCAGGCGCCCGCCGAGCTTCTGGTGGACCGGCAAGAACGCGACCCGCCCGAAGCCGACCCCGATCGAGTCGCGCAGGTTGCGGTTGACCTCGACGATCGCGTCGAACGCGCGCTCGACCAGGATCCCGCGGTCGGCGACGTTCTTGTAGATCTTGCGCTCGAGCAGCTGCCACAAGGCGGGCACGCCGACCATGCCGGTCACGCCGCCGTCCGCGAGCGCCGAGGCCAGGCTGTCGGCGTCGATCTCCTCGAGGTAGGTGATCGACGCGCCGTGCATCAGCGGCATCAGGAACCCGGCCGAGAACTCGAACGTGTGGTGCATCGGCAGCACGCTCAGCAGCGCGTCGTGCTTGTAGAGCGAGAACGTCCCGGCGAGCTTCGCGGTCATCGCCGTGAAGTTCTTGTGGGTGAGCATCACGCCCTTGGGCGACCCGGTGGTCCCCGACGTGAAGATCAGCGACGCGACCGAGTCCGACTTCACCGCGGGTGGCGCGGCGCCGGGCGACAGGTCGGGCTCGGTGAGCAGCTCGTCGAACGAGACGACCTCGAGGGTCACGCCCTGCCCGGCCAGCCAGCGCGCCAGCGCCTGATGCGCCGGCGAGGTGTCGCCGATCTCGGCGTCGCTCTCGGCCACCCCGCCGTGGCGCGCGGTCGCGATCGCGAACGGCAGCGCCAGCCCCAGATCGGCGGCCAGCCGCTCGGCGCTCCGGCGGGAGGTGACCAGCACCTTGCTGGCGCTGACCCGGGCCAAGTTGGCCAGCTCGGCGCCCGACAGATCCTTGTCGAGCGGCACCGCGGTGCCGCCGGCCTGCAAGATCGCGAAGTACGCGATGCCCCACTCGGGCCGGTTCTCGCTCAGGATCATCACGCGCGACGCGGCGGCGCCGCGCTGGCGCAGCTGGGCCGCGCCGATCAGCGCGAGGTCGGCGAGCTTGCCGTAGGTGTAGACCACCGGCTCGAGGTCGCGACCGTCCTCACCGTCGACGATCCGGCGCCGCAGCCGCAGCGCTACCCGGTTCTTGTGCAGCTTGGTGGTCGCCCCCCACAGCTCGAGCAGATCCTTGTAGGTGTAGACCGAGCGCGGCTTGGGCCCGAACTCGTCGTCGAGGGTCGGGAACACCCACTTCTGCAGGCCGGTGAAGTGGGTGCCGATCCAGTACTCGCGCCAGTCGATCGTCTCCGGGCTCCACCACAGCCGATCCTGATCGGCGGGGGTCACCCGCTGCCACAGCGCGCGGATGTTGTCGGCGCGGAAGCGGACGTCGCGGTCGCTGTTGAACGGCTTGAACATCTCGACCAGGTCGATCACCTGGCCGGTGAAGCGGCTGATCTTCTGCAGCTCCTCGCGCGCGCGCTCGGCGTACGCCTCGATCCGGGGCGCGCCCCAGCGCGGCAGCTGCTCGTCGATCGTCTTGATGAGGCCGTCGGCGACGCGCTTGAACAGCGGCGACGACCGCTGGTTGAAGCGCTCGTAGCTGACCGGAAAGGTCTCGAGCCGCGCCTTGATCTTCGACCGCCACTTCTCCTCGCCGCGCTTGGCCTTGTCGCGGTGGAGCCGGCGCACGGCCAGCGCGGTCATCTCGGTGAGGCGCGCCGCGGTCACCGGGTTAAGGTCGCTCGAGCACAGCTGGTAGACCGGCTCGTGCACGCCGGCCAGGATCGCGGCGGCGGCCAGCAGCATGCCAGCGGCGACGAAGTCGACCGGGATCACGTCGAGCGCGACCCGGGCGCCGACGATCTGCCGGTGGCCCTTGAGCGCCAGATAGACCAGCGGCGCGGTGGTGTTGAAGCCCTCGTTCCAGCCCGGGAACGGATAGCGAACCGCGCTCTCGACCACCGCCGGCCGCACCACGGTCGACACCACCGAGGGGTCGGCGAAGATCATCTGCTCGCCGAGGCTCTTGGTGTACGTGTACGTGTTGGTCCAGCCCCAGTGCAGCGACCGCTCCATGCCGAGCTCGGTCAGCCGGGTCGCCATCCAGATCTTGCGCTCGCGCGCGACCGCCAGCTTGAGGGTGTCCTCGTTGTCGGCGTCGCGGCGCTGCTCGGCCAGCGACTTCGCGGCCTTTTCGCGGAACTCGGAGATGTGGGCGCGGTCGTTGGCCTGCTCGCGGACCCGATCGATGATGCGCTGGCAGTCGGCGATCTCGGCGGCGGCGTCGAAGTCCTTGTCCTTCAGCTCGTCGCGTCGCGGGAAGTAGCCGACCACCGGCTCGTCCTCCCAGACCTCGCCCTCGCGCTGACCGGCGACGTAGCAGGTCGACACGTGGACCAGCTTGGCCCCGGACCGGCGGGCGACGTCGAGGACGTTCTTGGCGCCCATCGCGTTGATGCGCAGCGCGCTCTCGAGCGAGGGCATGAACGAGACCAGGCCGGCGCTGTTGATGATCACGTCGAGGCCGCCGGCGGCGGTGAACTCGTCGAACTGCGCGTCGGTGAAGTTGCAGATCGGCCGGCCGATGTCGCCCGGGATCGCGACGATCTTCGACTCGAGGAACCCCTGCAGGCCGTCGCCGTACTTCTCGCGCAGCGGCAGGAAAGTCTCGGAGGTCGCGACCTTCTTGTAGAACCGCTCGTCGGCGGTGTTGCCGGCGCCGGGGCGAACCAGGCAGTAGACCCGGGCGACGTCGGGGTAGCGGTCGAGCAGCATCGACAGCGCGACCTTGCCGACGAAGCCGGTGGTGCCGATCAGCAAGATGTTCTTGCCGCGGAAGGTCGCGGTCACGTCGAGCGTGCCCGCGACCGCCGGGTGGTGACCGTTGCTGCCGTTGGTGGTCATGCTGTCGTGCAGTCCCTGGGGTTCCGGCGGCCGGCTCAGACCACGTCGCTGATGACGACCGGCGGGTGGTGCAGCATCGTGATCTGGGCCGAGCGGCCCATGGTGCCCTGCGCCATCGACACCGCCTCGGCCAGGCTATCGGCGGTCTCCCAGCCGAGCAGCTCGGGCACGGTCGCGTTGTCGGCACCGACGACGATCACGCGCGAGA
>JBKJLC010000011.1:0-30206 GCA_046597055.1 Kofleriaceae bacterium
CGCCGACAGTGGCTTCCAGTGGAGCTTCGCCGGCGAGGCGTTCGCCGGCGAGCTGATGGGCGACCTGTATCAAGAGCTCGACCCGGTGGTGAAGGACCGGTACGCGCTGTGCCAGACGCCCGACTTCGTGCGCGACTTCATGCTCGGCCAGACGCTGACCCCGGCGATCGCCGAGCTGGGCGGCGACGCGGTGCGCCTGCTCGACCCGGCCTGCGGCTCGGGGCACTTCTTGCTGGATGCCCTGCGCCGCCTGGTCGACGCCACCGCGGCGCAGCATGCCGACTGGCCGCGCCGGCAGGTGGTCGAGCACGCGCTCGACCGCGTGGTCGGCATTGACCTCAACGACTACGCCTGTGCTCTGGCGCGAGCGCGCATGGTGATGACCGCCGCCGAGCTGGCCGGTGCGACCACCCTGGCCGAGGCGGCCAGCTTCCATCCCCACGTGTACTGGGCTGACGGGCTCGAGCAGGTCGAACGCGACGACGAGCGGCCCGGGGAGCAGCTCGATCTGCTGGGGCCCAACAAGCAGGCGCCGCCCCGGGCGGTGCTGACGAGGCCCCACGTGCGCGCGGTGCTGCGGCAGGTGCTCAAGCCAAAGTTCCAGGTGGTCGTCGCGAATCCACCGTACATCACGGAGCGCGATCCCGCCCGCAAGGAGTACCACCGTGAGAAGGTCGGCAAGCAGCGCCGGTATGTGTCGGCGTATCGCGAGTATTCGCTGGCAGCGCCGTTTGTCGAACGGGCCCTGCAACTCGCTGTACCGAACGGTCGCGTCGGACTGATCGTTGGCAACAACTTCATGAAGCGCGAATTCGGCAAGCCCCTTGTCGAGGAGGTGCTTGCCGGCGTCGACCTCCAGCTGATCGTCGACACCTCGCAGGCGTTCATCCCCCATCACGGCACTCCGACAGTGATGCTTTTCGGTCGCAATCACACCCCCACTACAAACACAGTGCAAGCTGTAATGGGAAAGCGTGGCGAACCCGGCACACCCGCTGATCCAGCGAAGGGGAGAGTGTGGACCAGCATCACCGATGGCTTCGCGGTACCAGGCTATGAAAGCGAGTTTGTGTCAGTCGTCCGGGTTCCTCGTGGAACGTTCGAAAAGCATCCATGGAGCCTCGGCGGCGGCGGTGCCGCCGAGCTGCGAGCCACTCTTGAGTCCAGTGCTAAGCAACTCAACCGGCTGGTTCAGCAACCGATTGGCCGCGCCGCACGCACTGGCGAAGACGACATTCTCGTCTATTCACCATCAGCCGCACGACGCACAGGCATCGAAAGCCTTTGGTTTCTCACACTTCTCACCGGAGACGGCCTGCGCGATTGGGCCGTATCCCATCTGGATTGGATCATCTATCCGTACGACAGTGCGTCAAAGTTCGCGGTTCGCGAGCTAACGCCGCGCGCGACAAGCTGGCTTTGGAGGTTTCGTACGCGCCTGGCTGACAGAGCTACATTTCAAGGAAAGATGGTGGATGCCGGAAAGCGCTGGTACGAGTACATGCAGTACACATCGAGCGCAAATAGCACTCCGACGTCCATCTCGTTCGCATTCGTCGCAACGCACAACCACTTCGTCCTCGACCGAGGTGGGAAGATTTTTAACCGATCTGCGCCGGTCATCAAGCTATCGGCGGGCGCCTCCGAAGATGATCACTTCGCGCTGCTTGGGCTGCTCAATTCGTCCACGGCCTGCTTCTGGATGAAGCAGGTATTCCACTGCAAGGGCAGCCAAGGGGTGAACGAAGGCTCGAAGGCGGAGCTATGGGAGCAGTTCTACGAGTTCGATGCGACCAAGCTCAAGCTGTTCCCAGTCCCAGAGAATCGCGACGTCGTGGTGTCGTACGCCCGCACGCTCGATGGCCTCGCACGCGGTCGTGCTGATCGCTCGGTGGCCTCGATCCTCGGCGTCGACACCTGGTCAACGTCGGCCGAGCTGCGCAGTCGGCTCGACCAGCGGCGCACGGGTGACCTTGCGGACCTCCGGCAAATGGTCGCGACCCAGGAGGAGCTCGACTGGGTCTGCTACCGGATCTACGGACTCGACCGAAACCAGACGTTTGGCTCCGAGCAGCTCGAGCCGATCGATCCGACGCTGCGGCCGATGGATCTCGACCTCGCGGCCCGCGACCAGGCCAATCGCGCCGCCATCGCGCGCGGCGAGGAGACCACCGAGATCCCGACCGCCTGGTTCACCCGCCACGGCTGGGAACCCCGCACCGAGCTGCCGGCCGACCTCTCGCCGCAGCTGCGCGCCACGATCGAGCATCGCCGCGCGCGCATCGCCGCGGTGCCCGAGCTGGCGCTGATCGAGCAGCCGACCTACAAGCGGCGCTGGTACAAGCCCGACTACGCGGCCGAGGAGCAGAAGGCCATGACGGCCTGGCTGGCCGATCGCATCGAGCTCGAGCTGTCGAGCCGCAGCGGCAAGCCGGCCGCGTTCGCGCAGGTCACCGCCGCGCTCGAGGCCGAGCCGCGGGTCCAGGCGGTCGCCGAGCTGCTCACCGAGCGCAAGGATTACCGGCTCGCCGACCTGGTCGCCGAGCTGGTCGTCGCCGACGCGGTGCCCGCGCATCCGTTCCACGTCTACAAGCCGACCGGGCTCGACAAGCGCGCCGCGTGGGAGCGCACCTGGGACGAGCAGCGCAAGGAAGACGCCGGGCTGCCGGCCAAGCCCGAGGTGCCGCCGAAGTACGGCCAGGGCGACTTCCTCAAGGGCGAGTACTACCGGCAGCGCGGCAAGCTCGACGTTCCGAAGGAGCGCTTCATCGCGTTCACCGAGGTGCCCGGGCGCGGGGCCGGCGAGACGCTCTACGGCTGGGCCGGCTGGACGCCGACCGAGCGGGTGAAGGCGATCCTGGCGATGGACGAGGCGTGCGAGGACCAGGGCATCGTGCTGGCCGACCGGGTCGCGCTGCTCGACTCGGCGTGGCGGCTCCTGCACGACGTCAGCCGGGACGACGCCGCGACCGGCGCCCGCCTGCGCGCCGAGCTGCAGGCGCTGCTCGGACCCGAGGGGCCGAGCAAGGCCATGCTCGACGACTGGAAGCAGAAGTTCCCGCCGCCCGGCGGTCGCGGCAAGGGGCGCGGCAAGAAGGCGGCGGCGGCGGTCGTCACGGGCGGCGGCGAGGACGACGAGGACTGAGATGCCGCGCAAGGTGGCCCGGACCCGGCGGCCGACCGCCGTCGCGAAGCGCGCCTCGGCCAGCCGCGAGGACGTGCTGTTCGGGCGCGTGCTGGCGATCGTGGAGGCCGCGCGCGGGCAGGCGGCGCGCTCGGTCAACTCGGCCATGGTCCACGCCTACTGGCTGATCGGTCGTGAGATCGTCGTGGCCGAGCAAGCCGGGGCCCGGCGCGCGGGCTACGGCGAGGAGGTGATCGAGCGGCTGGCCGAGCGGCTCAGCCGCCGCCTGGGCAAGGGCTTCGGGCCCCGCACCCTGTGGCGCCTGCGGCAGTTCTATCAGCTCTATCCCGCGGGCTCGGCGCTGACCCCGCAGCCCGGCGCGGGACCGATTCTGACCACGGCGCGGTCAGAATCGAAGGCGCGGAAGATTCTGACTGCACTGCGGTCAGAATCCGCGTCGACCCCGGCCGCGGCGTTCCCCCCCGACCTCGGGTGGGCGCACTACCGGGTCTTGCTCAAGGTCGCGAACGCCGAGGCGCGGGCGTTCTACGAGCTCGAGGCCGCCCGCGAGAGCTGGTCGAGCCGCGAGCTCGAGCGCCAGGTGGGCGCGCTCCTGTTCGAGCGGCTGGCGAAGAGCCGTGACAAGAAGAAGATCCGGGCGCTGGCGGGCCGCGGTCAGCAGGTCGAGACGCCGTCCGACGTGATCAAGGAGCCGTTCGTGCTCGAGTTCCTCGGCCTCGACGAGCGCGCCGAGTGGCGCGAGCGCGACCTCGAGCAGGCGATCATCGACCGCATCGAGGCGTTCCTGCTCGAGCTGGGCAAGGGCTTCTGCTTCGTCGCCCGGCAGAAGCGGGTGACGCTCGACGGCGATCACTTCTTCGTCGACCTGGTGTTCTACAACCGCCTGCTGCGCTGCTTCGTGCTGGTCGACCTCAAGCTCGGCAAGCTCACCCACCAGGACCTCGGCCAGATGCAGATGTACGTGAACTACTTCGACCGCTTCCAGCGCGCCGAGCACGAGGCCCAGACCATCGGCATCGTGCTGTGCTCCGACAAGAACGACGCGATGGCGAAGATCACGCTGCCCGAGAACAACGAGCAGATCCTGGCCCGGCGCTACCAGATGTACCTGCCGTCGGAGCGCGAGCTGCGCGCCGAGCTGGCCCGCGACCGCCAGCGCGCCGAGCGCGCGCTGGCCGAGCTCGCCGCGCCGGTACCGCCAGTCCCGACCCAGCCGACCCCGAAGGTGAAGCGATGACGTTGACGATCAAGGACGCCTACGAGCTGCCCGCCGCCGAGGACATCCGGGCGATGGGCTTCGTCATCAAGCTGCGCGAGCTGGCCGCCGGCTCCGACGAGCTGAAGCGCCTGGTCGGCGACTACGTGGTCACCCCGGCGGTCGCCCAGGATCTGCCGGTCGTGCTCGACAAGATGAAGCAGGTGTACGAGCGCGGCGAGGAGTACGGCCGCTTCATCCACGGCAGCTTCGGCAGCGGCAAGTCGCACTTCATGACGATGCTGTCGCTCCTGCTCGAGAGCTCGCCCGAGGCGTGGGCCAAGGACCACGCCGCCTTTCAGGCGATGCGGCCCAGGCACCAGGACTGGATCAGCGGCGCGCACCTGCTGGTGGTGCGCATCCACATGCTGTCGGTGAAGGGCAAGGGCACCGGGCTCGACCGCGCGGTCTACGACGGCTTCAACGAGGCGCTGCGGCGGCGGGGCAAGGCGCCGTTCGAGTTCCTGCACGTCGACGGCGTGCTCGACGAGGCGCGCCGCGAGGCCCAGCAGTACGGCGACGTGTTCTGGAAGAACCTGGCCAACGCCGGCGTGGTGGCCAGCAAGGACGACTTCGAGGCGGTGGCCAAGGCCTCGCTCAAGCAGCGCGAGGCGCTGGCGCGCGCCTACCTGGGCTACAAGGGCCGCGACGCCGGCTCGGCCGGCATCGACCCGCGCTGGGCCGACGGCCTCCACGCCATGACCGCGCACGCCAAGGCCCAGGGTTTCGGCGGCGTGGTGCTCATGATCGACGAGTTCCTGCTGTGGCTGGGTGAGAAGAGCGGCCAGGAGTTCGTCGCCGCCATCAACGAGCTCAACGTCATGGTCGACCACAACACCGGGCAGCGGGCGGTGCCGCTGTTCGTGTTCGTCGCCCGCCAGAAGGACATCCGCGAGTTCTTTCCGGACCTGGTCGAGGAGGCCAAGATCCACGAGCAGCTCGACCACCACGCGCAGCGGTTCGAGATCACCAAGCTGCAGGACATCGAGCTGCGCCACATCGTCAAGGAGCGGGTGCTGCGACCGCGGGCCAGGGAGGCGATCGCGGCGGCGACCGCGCGGCTGCGCCAGGACCACGAGAAGGTCCTGCCCGGCCTGCTGAACAACCCGGAGGTCGATCTCAAGTACCTGCAGGACGTGTATCCGTTCCACCCGGCGCTGATCGAGATGCTGATCGACGTGACCGCGCTGATGCAGCGCGAGCGGTCGGCGCTGCGGCTCCTGTACGAGCTGCTGGTGATCCACAACCCGAACCTACCGCTCGGCGAGTTCCTGCCGGTCGGGTCCGCGTTCGATGCGATCTTTCCGCCCGGCGGCGTCGAGGCGTCGAAGAAGATCGACACGCTGCAGGACATCCACCGGCAGTACTACGACCGGCTGCGGCCGGCGATGAAGCAGATGGCGACCACCGCCAGCGACGCCGAGCCGTTCGACGCCAAGCGCGGCCACGCGCTCGACCAGCTGGTGAAGACGGTGCTGCTGGCCGAGGTGTCGCCCCGGCTCAAGGGCAAGGGGCTCACCGTCGAGCGGCTGGTCCAGCTCAACTCGGTGGACGTGGAGGGCGAGACCTACCGGGGCCGGCTGCGGGTCGCGGCCGCCGACCTGGTGTCGCTGTCGAACCTGGTGCCCGACCTGCAGGTGTCGAGCACCGACAAGACGGCGATCGTGCGCTACGTGCTGGGCGGCGTGAGCCTGAGCGAGGTGCTGGCCCGCGCGCGCAGCAAGGTCGACAACGTCAACAAGCGGTTCGACGTGTTCTACAAGGCGCTCAAGCAGGCGCTGGGCGTGGCCGGCAAGCGCGGGTTCGACGACGGCGACGTCAACAGGGGCGACCTCGAGGTGAAGTGGCGCAACACGCGGCGCAAGGGCGTCCTGCGGATCGCCAACGTGCGCGAGCTGACCCACGAAGACTTCGACGCGCCCGAGGCTGGCTTCACGATCCTGGTCGACTATCCCTGGGATCTGCCGGGTCACTCGGTCGAGGAAGACCGGCAAAAGGCGATGACGGTCCGGCGCGCGCGCGGCAACCGCTACACGGTGTGCTGGTTGCCGCGGCACCTGGCGCCGGCCGAGATCGCGATCATGACCGACCTGGCCGCGGTGCGCTTCCTGCAGTCGAAGGAAGGCCAGGAGGAGATGCTCGACACCCTGGCGCCGGTCGATCGCACGCGCCTGGTCGACCAGGCCCACAGCCGCGAGAAGCTGCTCGCCGAGCAGCTCGACACGCTGCTGACCGAGGTCTACGTCAAGCACGGCGAGTGGTTCGCCATGATCTCCGACGTCAACGCCAAGCCGTCGCTGGAGACCCTGGCCGAGAACCTGAAGCACATCGCCGGGCTCCTGATGGACCGCCGCTATCCGCAGCACCCGAGCTTCCTGACCGAGCCCAAGAAGGCGGACCTGGCCCGGTTGCTCGAGTGGATGATCCTCGCCGGCGACGCCACCACGTCGGTCAACTACGAAGAGGACACGGCAACGGCGCTGAAGAACCTGGGCCAGCCGCTCGAGCTGGTGAACCTGGGCCAGACCAAGGCCTCGCTGCGGCTGGACTCGCGCTACATCAAGGACGTCCTGCAGCGCGCCGACAAGGACGTCGTCAACTGGACCGAGGTCGCCGACGCGCTGCGCGAGGCGTACGGGTTCCAGCCGCTGGTGATCGACCTGTTCCTGGCGTTCCTGTGCCAGCGCGATCACCGGGCGCTCAACCCGGTGTCGAGCGATCCGATCGAGGTGACGCTGGGCATGCCGACCTCGCTGGCAGTGCGGCTCGAGCGCGGCAAGCTGGTGAGCCACGCCGAGTGGTCGCGGCTGCGCGAGCTGGCCACCGACCTGCTGGGCCTGAGCCATCCGCCGTCCCAGCGATCGCTGCAGCAGCAGGACAAGCTGGCGCTGGCGATGCGCAAGGCCGGCGTCGACAAGAAGCTGGCCCTGAGCGGGCTCTACGAGCGCATCGGGCACCTGGGCGTCGAGGACGGGGCGCGTCGGGACGAGCTGTTCGAGGCCATCCAGCGGCTGGCGCCGCTGGCCACGAACACGACCGACAGCCACAAGGTGCTGACCGCGCTGCTCGGCAAGTGGCCGGAGAAGGCCGATGATCCGGTGCGGGCGGTGGTCCAGGGCGTCGAGGTGACCCGCGAGGCCCTGAGCGGGCTCGACGACAAGGCGCGCGATCACCTGGCGGCTGGCCGCGAGCACGCCATCGTGGGCGTGCAGGCCGCGGCGCAGCTCGACGAGCTGCGGGCGTGCCTGACGGCGGCGGGCGGTGAGCGCCCCCTGACCCGGGCGTGGGTGACGGCCTGGAACCAGCGCGCGCAGGCGCTGATCGCCGCGATGATCTCCACGCGCGGGACGGTGGACCAGCCGATCGGCCCGGTGACGATGAGCGGCACCGGCACCGTGACGGTCAACGCCACCGTCCCGTCGAGAATGGTCCACGACGCCGTCGTGAACGTGGGCGACAAGTCGTCCGTCGCTGATCTGCTGGCGACCGTGAAGACCGCGCTCGAGCGGGTCGGCCGTGGTCGCGTGCGGGTGGTCATCACCCGCGAGGACGACTGACCGTGAACGGCGCGTCGCAGATCCTGTTGCGCAAGCTGCTGGAGCAGGCCGGTGGCACCGCCGAGCCCGGCTATGTCCTCGTGCTCGACGGGGAGGGGCTCGAAGACCTCCCGCCGCAGATGCCGACGCCGCACGGCACCTACTCGGTCCACCGGCTCGGCTCCGAGATCCGGCTACGCCACGTGCTGTGGACCGCGCAGGGAGCGCCGGTCATCGCCGTCATCCCGTCGGCGCTGGCGTCGCGCCTGCCGCCCGACCTGTTCCGCCGCGCGCGCAACCACCGTGTCCATGCGCTGGCGCCCAACGACGTGCTCGAGGTGATCCTTGGCGTGCGGGTGGTGGGGGCGGACGCCCCGTACCTGCAGGCGCTGGCGCTCGAGCACGTCGACAAGATGAGCCTGGCGCTCAGCCGCCGGACACTTCCGACGGTGGTCGACCGGCGCTTGCTCATGGAGCTGCTGGTCGACGTCAGCATCGGCGAGGACGTGCGGTTGCTGCAGCCGGCGCTGCTGCTGGCGCAGTGGGTCAAGGAGCCGCCGGTCTGGTCCGACAACGTGCGGCGGCTGGTGGTCGACGCGCTGCCGACGCTGCATGGCGACGAGGGGCGGCTGCTGGCCTGGGCCGCCGGCAGCGAGCAGGTGCGCGAGCGGCTGCGGGCGCTGATGGTGCATGGCGCGGTGCTGACGGTCGACGCCGACGAGGTGCCCAGGGACGCGTGGGGGCCGCTGTGGAATGCCGCGGTCGAGCCGCCGGTCGAGATGGACCGACGCATCTTGCGCCGCACCGTGAGCCGGCTGGTGGAGGACGTCCTCGTCCGGCTCGGCGACGCGGCCGCGCCGCTCCTGCACGAAGCCGAGGAGATCGGTCGTCGGATGCTGACCCAGCAGGTGGTGGCGACCAGCCGTGTGCTGCCGCTCGCCTTTCACGTCCGGTGCTTCAAGCTGGCCACGCAGGCCGCCGAGGGCAAGCCGATCGCCGCCGCCGAGCTCGAGTGGCTGCGCAGCCACCGCGCCGCCGCGATGAGCAAGGCCGAGCTGGCGGTGCTGGAGGCGATGGGACGACTGTCGCGCTACCTCGACGAGCCGCGCACCGCGGGTGCATCGATGGTCGAGCTGGTGACCCGCTACCAGCGCAGCGGCGCCTTCGCCGACCTGGCCGCGGCCCAGCTCCGCCGCGCGATGGCCGCGAGCGGCCGCTACCTGGCCGAGGCGCGCCAGCTGCTCGCGCGCTGTCGCGAGCGCCGCGACCAGGACAACCTCGCGTTCGCCCAGGCGCTGGCCGGCGGCTACGAGGCAGCCCTGCACCACGCGGACGCGGTGCCCCTGCACCGGCTGTGGAAGCGCCTGGTCGCGCCGGTGTGGCAGGAGCGGGCGGACGCGCCGATCTACCTGGTCGTGCTGGACGGCTGTAGCTATCCGGTGTTCCTCGATCTGCTCGGCGAGCTGGCGCAGAACGCGGCGTTTCCGATCGGCATCCGACCCGACCGCGACGGCCGCGTGGCCGGCATCCCGGCATTGTCGCCGCTGCCCACCATCACCAGCCACGCACGCGGCGCCATCTTCCTCGGGGAGCTGCCCCAGGATCCGCTGGTGGCCGAGACCGTCTTCCGCGACCAGCAGGAGGCCCGGACCGACAAGGCGCGGCTCAACCAGAACGCGGCGCTGGGCACGCGCACCCGCGAGCTGTTCCTCAAGGGCGACCTGGGCGACGGCGGCCAGCGCCTGCTCGACACGCTGCGCAATGGCAGCGTCCAGGTGGTGGCGGTGGTGTTCAACGCGGTCGATGACCAGATCGGCTCGAGCAACACCGGCGCGGCCATGCGCATCTCGCCCGAGTCGATCATGGCCTTCCGGCCCAGCCTCGAGGTCGCCCTGCGCGCCGGCCGTCGGGTGCTGGTGACCGCCGATCACGGCCACAGCCCGTTCATCGACAACACCCTGCGCGCCGGCGAGGGCGCGACGCCGCGGTACCTGCCGCTGCCCGCGGGTGCGCAGCCGCCCGCCGGCTTCCTGGAGATCGACGTCGGTGGCCTGGGTGGTCCGCCCGGCCGGCGCGCGTTCGCGTGGAAGAGCGGTGCGTACCTGGGCGGTCAGCAGGTGGGATTTCATGGCGGCTGTGGGCTTGAGGAGATGGTGGTCCCGCTCGCCTGGCTGGAGGCGAACGGCCTGCAGGCCGACGAGCCCGCCTGGTGGTACGGCCAGGGCGCCCTTCCGATGATCGAGCCGGTGCGCCGCGCGCCCGAGCCGCCGACGCCGACGCCGCTGCCGACCCCGCGGCCGCAGCTCAATCTGTTCGATGCCGGCGCCAAGGCGAGCGCGTTGCCGATCCCGGCCGACGTGCTCGCGAAGCTGGCGAACGACGAGCGCAGCTTCCTGGTCCTGCTCAAGGAGAACGGCTCGCTCAAGACCAGCGAGGTGTCGTCGCGGATGAACAAGCCGCCGAACCGCGTCAACGGCTTCGTCGCCCAGCTGCGCCGCAAGCTCCATGCCGGCGGAGTCGAGCTGTTCTCGACCGAGTCGTTACCCAGCGGAGAGACCCTGTTCCGCTACCTCGGAGGTGCGTCGTGAGCCAGGTCGCCGAATCGCGAGAGATCGTGAGCGCGTTGCGCGCCGGGGTGGTGCCGCGGCGCGGCCTGCCCCACTTCGCCACCGGCCTCGAGGCGCTGGCCAAGGTGGTGTTCGAGGAACTCGACCTGGTCGCCACCGGCAAGGGGGTGTCCAAGTGGCTGCGTGGCGAGTACGGCACCGGCAAGACCTTCGCCGCCCGCTATCTATGTGGCGAAGCGCGCGCGCGGGGGTTCGCGACCGCCGAGGTCCAGATCTCGATCAACGACACGCCCTTGCACCAGCTCGAGACGGTGTACCGGCGCCTGGTGGAGCGGTTGGAGACCGCGGCCGACGGTCCCAACGCGTTCCAGGCGATCGTCGACGGCTGGCTGTACCAGCTCGGCGAGGAGGTCCGTCGCGTCAAGGGCCTGAGCGAAGACGACCCCACGTTCGCCGACGCCACCGAGGAGCGGCTCGAGGACAAGCTGGCCGAGCTGTCGCGCCGCAACCAGGCGTTCGCGCAGGCGCTGCGCGGCTATCACCGCGCGCTGCACGCCGGCGAGTTCGCGACCGCGCAGGGTCGGCTGGCGTGGCTAGCCGGCCAGCCGCACACCGACCGCAGCGTGATGACCGGCACTGGCATCACCGGCAAGGTCGACGGCCAGGCGGCGCTCACCTTCCTCGCCGGCGTGCTCATGCTGCTCCGCCAGTCGGGCTACCGCGGGCTGGTGGTGGTGCTCGACGAGGTCGAGACCATCCAGCGCATGAACGCGCAGACGCGCATGAAGGCGCTGATCGAGCTGCGCCACCTGATGGACATGCTGGCCAACGAGGAGCTGCCCGGTCTGTACGTGCTGGTGACCGGCACCCGCGACTTCTTCGAGGGCTACAAGGGCCTAAAACAAGAGCCCGCCCTGTACGGCCGCGTGCACGTGAAGTTCGGCGACGACCCGCGCTGGGACAACCTGCGCGCCGAGCAGGTGCGGCTCTTGCCGTTCGACGAGGACCGGCTGTTCAAGGTCGGGCAGCGGGTGCGCGACCTCTACCCCACCGAGCAAGCGTCGCGCATCCACGAGAAGGTGAGCGACGGCTTCCTGCGCTCGCTGGTCGCGCAGGTGACCACCGGCTTCGGCGGCAAGGTCGCGGTGGCGCCCCGGATGTTCCTGCGCGAGCTGACCGACGTGCTGGATCGCGTCGACCAGCACCAGGACTTCGACCCGCTCGCCCACTACAAGCTGACGATGGACGCGGGCCAGCTCAGCCCCGAGGAGCTGGCGGCCGCGCGCGGCGAGGCGATGCCGGCGGTGCCAGACGAGCCGGAGGACCCGGACGCGCCTGATGGCACGTCCCCGCCGGCGCCGGCGGCGAAGCGGCTGGACGGGTAGGCCGCATGGCGGGCCTCGATCGCCTTCACCCGCACCTGCAGCACGCGATCGTCCACGACCTGGGCTGGCGCTCGCTGCGGCCGGTGCAGGAGCTGACCATCGAGGCGGTCCTCGACGGCGCCAATGCGGTCGTGCTCGCGCCGACCGCGGGCGGCAAGACCGAGGCGAGCATGTTCCCGGTGCTGTCGCGCATCCTCGCCGAGGAGCCGCCGCCGGTCGCCGCGCTGTACCTGTGCCCGATCCGCGCGCTCCTCAACAACCAGGAGGAGCGCATCGGCGGTTACGCGCGCATGGTCGGCCTGTCGGCGTTCAAGTGGCACGGCGACGTGTCCGACTCGCGCAAGAAGACGTTCCGCGCTGCGCCCAGCCACGTGCTGATGACCACGCCCGAGTCGCTCGAGGTCATGATGATCAGCGAGCGCACCGACGCGCGCGCGCTGCTCGGCGGACTGCTGACCGTCGTGATCGACGAGGTCCACGCGTTTGCCGGCGACGATCGCGGCGCCCACGTGGTGGCGCTGCTCGAACGGATCGTCCAGCTGGTCGGCCGCGATATCCAGCGCATCGGCCTGTCCGCCACGGTCGGCAATCCTCACGTCATCGGCCAGTGGATGCAGGGCTCGAGCGAGCGCCCGTTCCGGCTGGTCGACCCACCGCGCGGGCCTGCGGCGCGCGACCTGGTCGTCGACGCGTGCGCCGATCTCGACGAAGCGGCTCGCGGCATCGCGCAGCTCGGCCGGGGCAAGAAGAGCCTGGTCTTCGTCGAGAGCCGCGCCCGGGCCGAGAAGGTGGCCCAGGCCATGGCCGGCGGCGGCGTGGAGGTCTTCATCCACCACAGCTCCGTCAGCCGCGGCGAACGCGAGCTCGCCGAGCAGCAGTTTGCCCACGGCCAGAACACCGCGATCGTGTGCACGGCGACCATGGAGCTCGGCATCGACGTCGGCGACCTCGACCAAGTCCTGCAGGTCGACGCCCCGGCCACGGTTGCCTCGATGCTCCAGCGGATCGGCCGCACCGGTCGCCGCGAGAACCGACGCGCCAACTGCACCTTCTTCTGCCTGACGCCCGAGTCGGTGCTGCAGGCGGTGGCCATGACGCGACTGGCCAGCACCGGCTGGGTCGAGGACGTCAAGCCGGCCGAGCACGCCGTCCACATCCTCGCCCACCAGATCATGGCGCTCGGCCTGCAAGAGGGCGGGGTCTCGCGGCACCGCGTTTTCGACTGGGTCCGCGAAGCGTATCCGTTCGGCGGCATCGGCGAGGGCGAGCTGGCGCGGCTGGTGGAGACCATGGTGTCGCGCGAGATCCTCTACGAAGCCGACGGCCTGCTCAGCCTCGGCACCCGCGGCGAGAAGCTCTACGGCCGCAAGAACTTCTTCGAGCTCTACGCCGTCTTCGCGTCGCCGCCGGTGCTTCGCGTCCACCACGGTCGCGACGAGGTCGGCTTCGTCCAGGCCGGCTTCGTCCAGGGCCACGACGAGCGCAAGGGCCCCCTCTGCTTCCGCCTCGGCGGCCGGCCCTGGCAGGTCGTCGACATCGACTGGTCCCGCGGCACCATGGCCGTCAAACCCGGCTCGGCGGCCGGCGTCCCCAACTGGATCGGCGCCCCCGGCGTCCTCTCGTTTGCGGTGTGCCAGGCCATGCGCGCGACGCTCCTGGACGAGAGCACCGGAACCACCACACTGACCCCCGCCGCGCAGACCGAGCTCCGCGCGCTGCGGGAGGGCTACGCCGGCCTGCTGGAGCTGTCGGCGGCCCCGCTGGAGTCCGCGGGCGACACCCTCCAGTGGCACACCTTCGCCGGTGGCGCGATCAACCGCCTGCTTGCCGCCGGGCTCGAGGAGCTCACCCACAAGAAGTGGATCTCCGGAAACCTCACCATTCGCTCGAAGGAAGCCGGGGTCGCCGAGACCCACCAGGCCCTCGCCCAGCTCGCCCGCCTGCGCTGGGAGCCCATCGCCACCGCCAAGGCCCACGCGATGGTCCGCGGCATCATCAGCAAGTTCCAGCCCTGCCTCCCCGACGACGCCGAAGATCGGCTCCTGGCCGAGAAGCTCCTCGACCTCCCCGGCACCCTCCGCTTCCTCGCCCGTACCCGCGGCGCCAGCGCGCAGTCCGTTGCCGCCGGCCCCCGCCTGGTCGACGCGCCGGTCGACGACATCCCCGAGCTCCAGCCCGAGCTCGTCATCCCGCCCGGGGTGGCCGCGTACGTACCCAAGAATCCGATCGTCTGGGTCGACCAGCCGTCCGACCTCGTCGCGGCGTGCGACGCCATGGCCACCGAGCCCGTCCTCGGCCTCGACGTCGAGACCGCCCTCGACTTCACGACCTGCTGCCTGATCCAGGTCGCCGCGCCCGACCGCACCTGGCTGATCGATCCCCTCGCCCTGCCCGACCTGGCGCCCCTCGCGCCGATCCTCGCCAGCCCATCCATCACCAAGGTCATCCACAACGCCCGCTTCGAGCGGCGCGTCCTCGCCAAGCTCGGCTTCGCGCTCGACGGCGTGGTCGACACCCTCGCCGCCTCGCGCGCCCGCCACGGCCGCGACGCACCCGGCGGCCACAGCCTGTCCGTCGTCGTCCACCGCGAGCTCGGCGTCTATCTGGACAAGACCCAGCAGACGTCCAACTGGGGCCGGCGGCCGCTGGACGAACCGCAGCGCTGGTACGCCGCGGCCGACGCCGAGACCGTCATGGCCGTGCACCGCGCGCTGGCGGGCGGCCAGGACGAATGAGCTGCACGCTCGGCTGATCCATCGAACGAACCGGCGACGCACGATAGGCTCGCGCCGATGACGACGCTGCGCCCGCTCGCCGCCGATGACCTGCCCGCCTTGCTGGCGCTCCAGCATCGCGACGCCGGTCCCGATCACCGCCTGTCGGCGGTCGAACTGCACGACCAGCTCCACGACGCGGGTCGCGGGCACGGGCGCCAGGTGGTGGTGGCAACCCGGGCCGGGCACATCGTCGGCGGTGCCGGCTGGGTCGAGGCCGCCCCGTGGTGCTTCGGGTCGCCGGTCATCGCCGCCGATGACGAGGCCGCGACCCTCCTGATCGCGCACGTCGTCGCACGGGCGCACGCGGTCGGCGCGCGCCACCTGCGCATCAGCGCGCTGGCCGCCGAGACCGCGAAGCGCACCGCGCTGGCCGCGGCCGGGTTCGCGGCCGCGCTCGACTTCATCACGGTGGTCCGTGCGGTGACCGCGGGCGACGGCACCGCGTGGTCGCGACCGTGGCGCCGGATCGGCTGGGGCGAGCTCGATGTCGACGCGCTCACCGATGTCCACAACGACACCTTCGCGGGCGTCCCCAACTCGGTCGACGCCACCGCGGCCGAGCTCCGCGAGCAGCTCGACGGCCCGCGGGTCGATCGATCCGCGACCGCTGCCTATGTCGACGACGCCGTCGACCGCGCGCGCTACCTCGCCTTCGTGCAGGTCGAGCGCGACCACGCCGATCGCGGCCCGGTCGCGACCCTCGCCACCATCGGCGTCCGCGCCGCCGCCCGCGGCCGCGGCGATGCCGCCGCGATCGTCGACGACGTGCTCGCCCGGGTCGCCTCCGACGTGCGCGAGGCCCGCGCCCTGATCGCCTCGACCAACCTGGCATCACTCGGCCGGTTCCACCGCCTCGGCTTCGTCGAGCCCGCCCGCCGCACCGTCTACCAGCTCGACCTCCCGGCCGCCGCCGCCCCGGCTGGCTCGGGCGTGCCGCACGGGACCTGAGCGACTCAGGCGATCACTGACCGCGGTGGTGCCATCTCGATCCCCGCTCGCGCGACGCCGGCCGCAGCTGACATGCTCGCGAGGTGCGGACGGTGACGGCACCCGGGCGGGTCGCGGAGGACCCGGCGGGCCGAGGCCCGGCTCCTTCATGAGACCGCCGGATCGCGAAGATGGTCAGAAACCGCGGCACCGCTCTCGAGCTCAGCGCGTCACGACCGGGTCGCCCGCGGTCAACGTCATCGCCGCGTCCTCGTCCATCTCGAACACCTGCGTGGCGAAGTACCGGCTGCCGCGAAAGTTGGGCGCGAGCAGCTCCAGGAACGCGCGTCCGGCCTCGCGCGTGACCCAGGTTCCCTGGGGGCCCGGAAGTCTCGCCACGTCATCGTCCGCGAGCTTCGCGTGGTTCGCCGAGGGCGCGACCGTCACGACCTTCCCCGCCGGCGTGAGCACGAGACGCGCGACCACCTCCTCGCGCTGGCCGTCGAAGGCCCGCAGCTCCACCACAGACACCTTGCGCACGGCGGCAGCGGCGTGCGGTCGTCGCCGGACCGCTTCGTCGAGCGCATCGGGGAGCGCGGTGAGCTGCCGCGCGTCGACGACGAGGTCCGCTGGCCACCAGTCGGGGACGAGGGCAGAGGCGTGCACGAACGTGCGGCAGTTGCTGCACCACTCCCATGACGCCCCGGTCGCCACGAACCGCTCGCCCCCCGACTCCCGGTCAACCGGCCGCCCCACCTGGTAGTAGCGATGAAGCTGCGGTTCCTCGCACCCCGGGCACGCGCCCGCGACATCAGCGCCGTTGCGCGACGCCCCGAACACCGCGTACCAGCGCGGCAACAGCTCGCCCGGGACACTCTTCCACTGATTCGTGGTCATGGTGACGTCTCCTCGAGCCGCGGAGCCAGCGCTCGAGTGCGTTGCCGGCACCATATACCGAGTCGTCGTCCATCGACGACGAGTCCCGCGCGTGGCTCAGCTCATGCGCGAACGTGTTCGCGAGCGTGGGCTCGTCGACGAACGCATCGCGGCCGATGCGGATGGTCATGCCGCCCTCGGCTTCCCGGGTGCCCACGAGCGTGCCGGGCGGCAGCGATGGATCGAAGACGGGCTTGATACCGCGCAGGTTCATCCCGTAGCGGGAGGTGCCAACGGACGCGCCGACGCGAGCTGCCGGTCCTTGCCGCCGGGAGCCGCGCCTCGCTCACGTACCGTGCGAGCCGCATGTCATCTGCCCTCCGGCGCGCGGTGCTCCCTTCGCTGCTCTTCGTCGTCGCCTGTGGCAGCGAGCCCACCGCCGGCCCGCCCGGCGCCGGCCCCGACGCCGAGGTGCCGGTGGCCGGCCCGTCGTCGCTCCTGCTCGACCGCGACGAGCTCCCGCCCGCGGCGATCGCCGCCGATCCGGTGGCGGTGGCGCGGCGCGTGGCGCACCGGCACGCGGCGGTCTACCGGCTGTCGCCGCGCGCGATCGATGCAGCGCAGGTGGCCTCGGTCGAGGCCCTGCCGCGCGGCGGCACCCTGGTCAGCTTGCGGCAGCGCCTCGATGGCGTCGAGGTCCTGGGCCACGAGCTGGACGTCGTGCTCGACGGTCGTGGCCGCGCGGTCTCGCTGTCGGGTCGGCTGGATCCGCGCACGCCGAGCGGGGCGACGCCGCGCGCGACCGGCGCCAGCGCGACGGCCGCGGTGGTCGCGGCCTACGAGGAGTGGACCGGACACCGCCTGGCGCCGGCGCGGGTCGGTGCCGGCAGCCCGACGCCCGGTGAGCACACGCGCTTCGACCTCGATCTCGCGCCGGGCGTCGCCGCCGGCGGCATCGTGGTCGAGCCCGTGGCCCGGGCCCGGCCGATCTGGTTCGCCGACGCGGCCGGCCTGGTCGCCGCCCATCAGGTCGAGCTGCTCGGGCAGGACGAGGACGGCGCTCGCCCGCGCGGCCAGACCTTCGTGGTCGCCGCCGACAGCGGCGCGATCCTGACCACGCACGAGCTGGTCGACGATCTCGCGTTCGGGTACCGGGTCTGGGCCGATCCGGTGACCGGTCAGCCTCACCCGAACCCGGCGGGCCCGACCGCGCTCCCCCACCCGACCGGGCGTCCCGACGGGACCGGGCTGGTGGCGATCGATCCGATCCTGCGCGAGGTCGAGGGCGCGCCCGCCTGGCTGCCCGACGACGCCACCGGCACGACCGGCAACAACGTCGAGGCGTTCACGCACCGGGCGTTCGCCCCCGACGGCAGGTCGCCCGCGCCGGCGCCGCTGACTGCCGAGCGCGCGTTCGACCACCGCGGTCACGATGGCACCGACGTCGAGGCCGCACCGCAGGCCTTCGCCGCGGTGACCAACGCGTTCTACGTCAACAACTGGCTCCACGACCTGTTCTACCGGCACGGCTTCGACGAGGCCGCCGGCAACGCCCAGCGCGACAACCTCGGGCTCGGCGGCGTCGCGGGCGACCCGCTGCGGGTGGCGATCGCCGGCGTCTCCAACAACGCCAGCATGCGGACCCCGGCCGACGGCGCGTCGCCGTCGATGAGCCTGTACCTGTTCGACACCTGGGCGACGCTGCGCGCCGACCTCGGCGGGACCACGCGCACGTTCGTCGCGGTGCCGCCCTACTTCGACGAAGTCGGCGGCTTCGAGCGCCACGCGCCGCTGGTGGTGTCGACCAACGCCGGGTGCAGCCCGACCGCGCCGACCATGAGCGGTGCGGTGATCCTGCACCGGGTCGCGAGGACCTCGTCCTGCGAGCTCGAGACGCTCACCGCCGCCGCGGCCGCGGGCGGTGCGGTCGCGGTGGTGCTCGTCATCGACGGCGCCACCGAGCCGGCTCAGATCGGCCGGCTCGACGGCTACCAGTCGTCGTTGCCGACGCTGGCGATCACGTCGGGGGCCGGCGACGAGCTCGCGCTGGCGGTGACCGCCGGTCCGGTCCAGGTTCACCTGCGTCGCCCGCTGCGCGACAGCGCGCTCGACAACACCATCGTCACCCACGAGTGGGGCCACTACCTCTTCCGCCGGCTGGTCGCCGGCGGCTCGGGCCAGCTCGCCGGCGCCCAGGCCGGCGGGCTCAACGAGGGCACCGCTGACTTCGTCTCCCTGGTGACCCTGGCCCGCGCCGACGACGGCACCACCGGGGTCTTCCCACAGGGCGCGTACGCGCTCGGTGGCATGGGCGCGGTCGACTACGGCTACTTCGGGATCCGCCGCTACCCGTACACGACCGACCCGACCCGCAACCCGCTCACGTTCAAGCACATCGAGACCGACGTGGCGCTGCCGGTGGGCCCCCCGGCCCACCTCCGCGGCAGCGGCAACGCCGAGGTCCACAACGCCGGTGAGATCTGGGCGACCGCGCTGTGGGGATGCTTCGTCGCGCTGCACGACGCCCACGGCCCCGACGAGGCGCGCGAGCGGATGCTCGGATACCTGGTGGCCGCGCTCAAGCTGGTGCCGGCTGACCCGACCTTCGTCGACGCCCGCAACGCCTTCCTGGCCGCCGCCGCGGCCGCCGACGCCGGCGACGAGGAGCGGTTCTGGCGAGCGTTCGCGCGGCGCGGCCTGGGCGAAGAGGCCCGGGCGCCGTCGCGGACCTCGGTGCTGAACCGCGGCGTGGTCGAGAGCTTCGAGCATCCATACCAGACCCGGATCCTCGACGCGCGCGTGGTCGAGGGCACCCAGAGCTGCGACGCCGACGGGATCCTCGACGCCGGTGAGCTCGGCGAGCTGGTGCTCCGGGTCCGCCGCGGCGCCGGCACCACCGAGGTGGTCACCACCGTGACCGGGACGGCCGAGGTGAGCTTTCCCGCCGGCACCCGCTGGCCGTCACCGGTCGGCGACGCGCGGGTGTTCGAGCTGCGGGTCCCGGTCGCGCTGATCAGCGCGCCGACCGGGGGGCGCCTGACCCTCCAGGTCGTCGCCGCTGCCAGCGATCGCGAGCACGCCCGGACCGTGGTCACCGAGGTCCACCGCGATCTGCTGTACGGCACGCTCGACGATGTCGAGGCCGCGCCGTCGGCGTGGGGCACCGGCCAACCGCTCGCCGCCGGCTGGCAGCGCACCGCCACGCCCGCCGACGGCACCGTGTGGCGCATCGAGCCGCTCGACGGCGGCGAGCGCGCGGCGCTGGTGTCGCCGCCGCTCACCGACAGCGGCAGCGGTCGCCTGCGGCTGTCGTTCGACCACCGATTCGCGACGTACGGCCGCGACGGCGGCGTGATCGAGCTGTCCAGTGATGGCGGCGCGACCTGGACCGACATCGGCGATCGCGCCGCCCCGACCTACCCCGCGACGATCTGGGGCACCCAGTTCGCCGACACCGCGCGCCGGGGCTTCGGCGGCCGCAGCGACGGCTACCCGCGGTTCAGCCGGGTCGTCCTCGAGCTCGGCGACGCCTATCACGGCCAGACCGTGCGCCTCCGCTTTCGCTTCGCAGCGAGCGGCGACCAGGATGGCCGCTGGGACCTCGACAACCTCGCGGTCGCCGGCGTCCAGGGTGCGCCGTTTCCGCGGCTGGCCGCGAACGCGCGCACCTGTGCGCTCGCCGACGCCGGCCCCGACCAGGCCGTCAACGCCGGCACGCGGGTCGAGCTGAACGGCGCCGGCAGCCACGCCTACGCCGGCGAGGTGCTCACCTTCGCATGGACGCAGGTGGCCGGCCCGGCGGTGACGCTCGACGCGCCCACCGCCGCGCGCACCGGGTTCACGGCCCTCGGCGGGGATGCCGACACCGAGCTGCGGTTCCGGCTGACCGTGCGCTCGGTGACCCGCGGCGCCGAGGGCACCGACGAGGTGACCATCCACGTGCGCTCGGGGATCGTGGTGGTGCTCCCGGCCGACCAGCTCGTCCTCGCGGGATCCGAGGTGACCGTCGATGGCAGCCAGAGCCACGGCTCACCGCAGGACGTGCTCGCGTACGAATGGCGGGCCTACGGGGGCTCGGGCCTCACGCTGGTGGGCGCTGATACCTCCACCGTCCGGTTCCGGGCGCCCGACGCCCCGGTCTCGCTGTTGCTGTCGCTGTCAGTGCGGGCGCCGGCCCGCAATGCCTACGGCAGTCTCTCGACCTGGGTCCGCGTGGTCATGCCGCTCGCGGTGCAGCCCACGGGCGGCGCGCGGGTCCGCGGCGTCGGCGAGACCGTGACCCTCACGTCGGGCGTGAACCGCTCGGGCACCGACGTCGCGGTCCGCTGGTCGCAGATCGCCGGGCCCGAGGCGGTGCTCGGCGACGTGACCGGCCCGTGGGCATCCGCGGTGATGCCGGCGACCGACGTCCACCGCGAGCTGCGGTTTCGCGTCGACGCGAGCTCGACCGCGACCGCCGAGCACGTCAGTGGCGAGCTGTCGGTCCTGGTCGCGGCCGCCACCGCCGGCGACGACCGCGACGTGCGCAGCGGGGACGAGGTGGCGCTCGGGCTGAGCCAGCCCGACGGGCTCATCCCGGACCTCGTGTACACCTGGGAGCAGCGCGAAGGGCCCACGGTCGCGCTGCAGGCCGCCGACGGTGCCGCGCCCCGGTTCACCGCACCGACCGTCGAGACCAGGGCCCAGCTGCGCTTTGGCCTGGTCGTCTCGACGCCCGACCGCCCCACGCTCGGCAGCGACGAGGTCATCGTGACGGTGACGCCCCGTCCCGACGTCGATGCGGGCCCCACCGGCGGGGCGACCGACGCGGGTCCCGATGGCGGCGCGGGTGGCGGCGCCGATGACGCCGGCGGCGGCTGCGGCTGCCACACCAGCGGCGGGGCCGGCGCGCCGGTCGGGCTCGCCGGGGCGTTCCAGGCGGCGGTCGTGGCGCTGGTGCTCCGACGCCGCCGCGGCCGGCAGCGCTAACGTTAGCCAGCCGGCCGGCGCGATCGCCCCACCGCCGGGCGGACCCGCGTCGGCGTGGTCACCCCGGCTCGAACGAGCAGACGTACTCGGCGATGCCGTCGGCGACGGCAATGTCGAAGCCCGAGTGGGCCGGGACGTGGAAGCTGGTCCCCGGCCCGAACGTGGCCCATGCCTCGGAGCCGTCGAGGCGGACCCGGCAGTGCCCGGCGACGATGTCCATCTGCTCGGCAGCCTCGGTGCCGAAGTGGAACTCGCCGGGGTAGATCAGGCCCAGCGTCTTCTTCGCACCATCGGCGAGGCGGATCGTGTGGCTGACGACCTTGCCGTCGAAGTAGACGTTGGCCTTGGCGACGGCGGTGACGCCGGCGAACTCGAGGGGAGCGCTCATGCCGGCATCTTCACACCACCGGCGCCCGGATGCGCGCCGGGGTGCGATCGGCACCGGCGGTGGTCGCGCCGAACCACCAGTGAATGAATGCGCGGTAAGGCTCCGCACGAGCGGGTCGGACCCACCCCAACGCCGTACCTTGACAGGGCATATAGTTAGGAACTCGAACCATTTTGTTTGAGCACGAAGTACCTGGGGTGTGCTTCCATCCCGCCCATGAGAGCTGAAGCATTGTTCATGTTCGCGTTGATCGTTCCCTTCGTCACGCTTCAGAGCGCGTGCGCCGAGGAGCCGGCCACGGCAGAGCTCGGCGAGCTCGATGCCGAGGCCACCTGTGAGCTGGAGACCCTGGACAACTGCGAGCCCGACGGCTCCGTCGGCGTTGGTGCGCTTGCCGCGGCGTCAGGCGCCTGCAGCGCGAACTTCGCGGGCTGCGTCAGGGGCGGTGGCGGCGGTGCTTGCGCGACCCGCTGGTGCACGGGCGCATGCGTGAGCGAGGTCGCGTCCTGCGTGCGCGGTGGCGGCGGCGCGGCGTGCGCCAACCGCTGCACGGGGCCCACGTGCACGCCGAAGGAGCTGTGGACGGAGATCTGGACGTGGGAATGCGGCTTCCCCTACGGCTGGGGCGGTCAGAACGCCGCTGCGCCTGGCAAGGCCCGCGCGACGTGCACGCAGCAGTGCAACGGCACGGTCAACGATTGCTACGTCTGGCATCACCCCAATGGCCGAGCCCAGTGCACGCGCGGCGTGCCGCTGGATGTGGCGCAGAACCCGTGGTGAGCTGAGCGCCGATCGCGCGGCGGGGCCAGCGGTCCAGGCGCCACCGCTTGAGCGAGGAGACGTGCTCGGGATTTCGCCAGCGTCCCACCGGTCTCCGATGACGCCGCCCGGCGCTCCGCGGTTCGCCGCCGCAGCACGCGCCCGCGCACTTTTCGCTTGCGCTCGCGCGCAAGAATGAATATTCATTCCGTAACGGACATGACGCCGCCGCGCATACAACCGGTGCCCGCGACGCTGCCAGGCCGCAAGGCAGTGGCGGAGCGGCCCGACAAGCGCGACGCCATCCTGACCGCGGCCCTCGGGCTGTTCGTCGAGCGCGGCTTCCACGGCACCGCCGTGCCCGAGGTCGCCGACCGCGCCGGCGTCGGCGCCGGGACCATCTATCGCTACTTCGAGTCGAAGGAGGCGCTGGTCAACGAGCTGTACCGGCGCCACAAGCAGCTGCTCCTGGCGCGCATGCTCGCAGCCTTCCCGGCGACGGCCGCCGCCCGCGAGCAGTTCGCCGCGATCTGGCGGGCGATGGCCCGGTTCTCCGCCGAGGAGCCGCTCGCCTTCGACTTCCTCGAGCTGCACAACCACGGCTCGTACCTCGACGCCGAGAGCAAGGCCCTCGAGGATCGCATCATCACGTTCGGCGTCGCCTTCGTCGAGGCCGCCCAGCGCCGCGGCGAGGTCCGGCTGGTGCCGCCCGCGATCCTGATCGGGATCGTCATGGGATCGCTGGTCGGACTGGTCTCGAAGGGTCAGCAGTGCGGCCTCACGATGACCGAGGACCGCTGGTCGACCGCCGAGCAGTGCGTCTGGGAAGCGATCCGCATCTAGCTCCCTGCCCACGGCCGGCCCGGCTGCGAAGCCGCCACCGCCGTGGAATGAACGTTCATTCTTTAAACCTGTAACCGCCCCTATCCCCGTCGCAGGAGCCCGTGCCCATGTCCACCGCCCGCCCGTCCATCGTCCTCATCACCGGCGCCACCGCCGGCATCGGCCGCACCACCGCGCTCCACCTTGCCAGCGCCGGCTACCACGTGATCGCGACCGGCCGGCGCAGCGCCGAGCTCGACCGGCTGAAGGCGGAGGCGCCGGCCGGCACCCGGCTCGACACCACCGTGCTCGACGTGACCTCGGCGGCCTCGATCGCGAGCGCGGTGGCCGAGGTCGATCGCCTCACCGACGGCCACGGCCTCGACGTCCTGGTCAACAACGCGGGCTACGGGCTGGTCGGCCCGCTGACCGAGATCTCCGACGCCGAGCTGCGCCGCCAGTACGACACCAACGTGTTCGGCCTGATGGCGGTCACCCGCGCGTTCGTGCCGGCGATGCGCGCGCGCGGCCGGGGCCGCATCATCAACGTGTCGAGCGTGGGCGGCAAGATGACCTTCCCGTTCATGGGCGCGTACAACTCGACCAAGTACGCGGTCGAGTCGATGTCCGACGCGCTCCGCTACGAGCTCAAGCTGCTCGGCATCGACGTCGTGCTGATCGAGCCGGGCGTCATCCACACCAGCTTCGCCGAGACGTCGATGCAGGCGGTGCCGCAGTACCAGGACACCGTGTACGGCCCCGCGCTCGCCAAGGCCGACCAGCTGCGCGCGCGCATGGAGTCGACCGGGGTCGGGCCCGAGGTGGTCGCGCGCGGCATCCACAAGGCGATCCGCCGCCGGCACCCGGCCGCGCGCTACGTCACGCCGTGGTACGGCGGGCTGGTCCTCGGCCTGCTCGCGCTGGTCCCGACCCGCGTGCAGGACGCGGCGGTCCGTCGGGTCAGCTTCCTCACCCGCGCGACCCTGGCCCGGCCCGAGCAGCTGCAGGGCAAGGCCGTCCGCGCCCCGGCCGCGTGATCCGAGCGCCCCGAGGCGGGCGGCCAGCGCGTGGACGGCGCGAGGCGCGGACGAGACAATCGTGGGCTGCGGAAGAGACGCTCGCGATCTGACGGAGAGACAACCGCGGGCTCCGGTGGGACACACCCGGCAAACATTGTATCGACGCAGGTTTGCGCGCTGGCGCACCGCTTGCTCAGTGCGCCCGCCGCGGGCGTCGGCGAAGGGGATGCGCTGCGCGGAGGAACGCGGCGCCGATCTGGGCGCCGGACGGCGGTGACCAGTGCTGACGCTCAGGGGCGCCAGTCCATACAACAGGTCGCGCTCGATCTGGGCGATCTCGTCGCTGAATTTCCTCTTCTCGTCGTCGGTCTCGGCCCTCGACTTGTTGCTCTCAGCCTTGCTCCCCCCGCCCCCGAGGTCCTCGATGTCCTTCAAGGCCTGCTCGACGTTGCGCTTCACCTCGCGGGTGCGCTCCTCGTTGCCACATGACACGACGTGGCTGCTGCGGCCGTCGCACCACTCGTGGACGCGCGGGCCCTCGGAGTCGCAGGCGTTGCGCTCGGAGCCGTAGAAGGCGGGGATCATCTTGCATCCCTCGTCGTAGCGGTCGGCCTCCTTGAGATCGGAGAGCTTGTCGGCGAACGCCGCCGACACGCCGAGCGAGCAAGTGACGAGCAGGATCATCTTGGGGTTACGCAAGCATCTTCCTTCTAGCGTTCAGCCGCCGGGAAATCGCGATCGATCAACTGGTCGAGGCTTGGGACGTCCAGCGGTCGAGCGCGGCGCGCGCGACCTCGGTGGGCTGTCCGCCGTCAGGCTCGGCCGTCATGAAGGCCGCGAGGGCCGCGATGACCGCGGCGCGCTGGGCGGCGGTGAGCGCTTCGACGAGCTCGTTGAAGCGTCGCCGACTCTTCACGTTGAGGGCAGGGAGGAGGGAGTCGGGGGCCGCCGTCTGCGTGCCGTCCTGGACGAGCGAGCAGAGGTAGACGGGCAGCACGGCGGCGATGTGGCGCGCCTCGAGGAAGCTGAGCGCGTCGGCGCGGCGCAGGATGAACTCGCGATCGAGCTCGAGCCAGGTCTTGCCATCGACGTGGTCGCGGTAGCTGTTGCCGTCGAGGCCGTCGCCGCGGGCGGCGGCGAAGGCAATGGGCTGCGCGGGGAACGCGGCGCGGATCTGGGCGAGGGCGTCGGCCCCTTGTGTTTGCATGACTCTCGGTACTCCTGGGCACCGGATGGCGGTGACCCGCGCCATCGTGCGACACGTCGCAGACTTGGGCTTCTGTCAGCCGTTCGATAAGTGCCGAAGCGGGAAGCGGCTCCAGTCCGGGTCCCAGTGGCAACCCTGTGAAGTGTTACTCCAAGGACGGTACGGTCGGCGCATGCGGCGATCGCTCATCGTGGTGGCTCTGTTGCTCGCCGGCGCGGCGCCCGCGCACGCCGACGTTGCGATCGACGGCGGCGTCGCCGCACCCCCGAGAGAGATCGCCGGCCGGTGGATCGACGCGCTGGTCGCGCGGGACGTCGCCGCGCTCACCGCGCTGACCTCGACGCGGTTCTGGAAGGTCGGGGTGACCTCGAAGGAATGGCACACCTGGAACGTCGGCTGCGCGAAGCAGCAGCACGCTCGGCGCGCCGAGGAGCTCGCCGCGGTCGTCCGCTGCATGGTCGGCGTCAACCCCAAGGCGACCGCCGGGTCGATCTACCGCATCCTGCACGACGACGGTCCCCAGTTCGACGAGATCAGCATCGGCGAGCTGCCGCGCGAGCTGCGCAAGCATCGCGGGCGGCTCAAGAAGGCGGTCACCCGCGGCGCGCGCCTCGTCCGCTACCGGGTCGATGACCGGTACTGGAAGGTCCGCACCGTTTTCGTCCTCGATCCGGCGACCTCGCATCAGACGGTCGCCGCGGTCGTCGAGTGGAAGCGGCACCGCGACTGAGACCGGACCGCTCCGGATCCCTCAGAACGAGAGCGATCCGCGCGCGCCCACTTCTGGCACGTGCCCCGGGTCGCCCTGCTCGCGTCGGCCGCCGTCGCCGACGGGTGCGGCGACGGATGGATCGAGGGCGGATCGGGCGCTCCGGGGAGCGACGTCTCATGCTGTCCGCCCATCGGACAGAACTCAACTGGTTGGACAAGACTCATCGACGGTGCCAGGCCTGGTGGCCATCGCGTCAGCTCCGCCAACGTGGTGCACAGCGCTGCGCAGCTCGTCGGCACGGCGATCATCGTCGTCGTCATCGTGAGGCTCCCGCGTCGTCGCATCGACGCCGGCCCATTCAGATTCTCGACAAACGCCGACGCAAACTTCTGGGGACTGGCGAGTGTCAGTCGTGGGCGGCGGGCGTGCGACGGCGCCTGCCGCCGTCACCTGCGCGATGGCGACGAGTCTCGGGCCTTCATGTCCATCACCATCACCGCATTCGGCCACACCTTCACGAACGGCTCGGCATCGTCGGGGAGCTCAAATACGGCCGTCGTGGCCGGCTTTACCGCGACCAGTACGGGCGTTGGGCAAACCGAGGCCGCGTGGATATGCAGTTCCCGACCGGTGTCGTTGAAGAACGTGAGCCTCATCCGACGTGCATACAGCGGCGACGACAGCAGGTCGACGTCACGGCTTCGCCACTTGTGCCTGCGTGTTACGAGGCGCCCCGGATGATGCGCATCAAGGCGGCCTGATCGATGGTCGTCATCGCGGTGGCGCGGGCTGGTCACCGCGGCGATGGTCAATGGGCGGCGTGGGCGGCGTGATTCGGAACGCCGATGGCCATCGAACCCGAGCCGGTGGTCAGGCGCGATGGCGAGGGCGTCGGGATTGGGGCCGTCAGCGATCGCGCTCGCGGGTGTCGGCCTCGATGACGCGAGCGGCGACGTCGCGCTCGACGAGCTTGCGCTTCTTCCTGGCGGTCTCGCGAAGGGCGGCCGGGGCGAGGCGGTCGAGATCACGCATGGCGCCGGAGGTGGCTTCGTGCAGGAGGGCGGCGGCGGTGGCGAACAACTCGCGGTCACAGCCGACGTGGCGGAGGCGGAGGTACTCGGCAGTGTCGTCGGGAGTGAGGGCTCGATCTCGAGGCGGTGATGGAGGCGCGAATAGAGCGAGCGATTGCGGCGGAGGGCGAGGCGATCGCGAAGCTCGGGGAGGCCGACGAGCACGATGGAGAGCAGCGCGCGACAGTCCCAATTGTAGTTGAGCAGGATGTGGAGGTGGTCGAGGGTGTCCTGGTGCAGGAGGTGGGCCTCGTCGAGGAGGAACACACCAGGGGATCGCGAACGCGGTGGCGCTCGACGGATGCATGACGGGTCGACCGGTGTGAAAGAGCCACCCGCTCAGCACGGTCACAAGGCCGGTGATAGCGATCGCGGTGAACATCTCGGCGGCGGCAGCGGCCGATCAGGCGATGCCGTCGATTGCCGGTGTTGGCTGATGGCGAACGTCGGCGACGGGCCATACGGTCGGCGCGGACATCGCGAGGTCGTGTCGCGCACGTTCCGGCTCGCGCATCGAGCTGATCACCCGATCCTCACTGGCAGGCATCCCATGGCCGAAGCTTCCCGCCGCGTCCCCCCGCCGCTCACCTTGATCGCCGCCATGGGTGGGCCCGACGTCGTGCTCGCGCATGGCGACGTCTCCATCGGTCACGCCGCGGACAACACGGTCGTGGTCGCGGATCCGCAGGTGCCGGCCTGCGCGGTGCGCATCGTGCCGCGGCATGACGGGTGGCACCTGATCCCCATCGACGCGCCGATCAACGTGAACGGGATGACCCTGACCGAGGCGACCCGGCTCGTGCGCGGTGATCGGCTCAAGATCGGTCGCTATCAGCTCACGGTGACCGCTCCGCGGACCGCGCGGGGGACGCCGCCGCCGCGGTCGCCCACGGCGCCATCCACGTCGGTCGCCCTTCCGTTGCGAGCGGCGCCCGGCCACGATCTCGAGCTCGCGGTCCCGCGCCGCGGCCGCCAGTCGTCGACGGGCCTGGCCCGGCCCACACCGGAAGCCCGCGCGCAGGCTCACGACGACGCGCGGGCACGGATGGCGTGGGGGCACCCGGAAGAACAGGTCGAGCAGACGCTGGTTGCTGGCGGCTACACGGTGAGCGAAGCGCGCGCGGCCGTGGCCACGATGGTGCGCGAAGAGCGCGCGTTCACCCGCGGCAAGGGCGTGCGGCAGGTGGTGGGCGCGGTCCTCGCGTTCGGCGCCGGAGTCGCGTGGATGTGTCTGGTCTTTACGGTCCGCATGAGAATGGCCGGGCTCGTCGTGGTCGGGCTCGCCACGATCGCCTTCTTGCACGGCCTCGTGCGCATCGTGTTTGGTAAGCCCGAGGGCCACCGGATCTGATCACGGCTTCCGATCGAGTAAACGCCGACCCCGCCGCCACGCCGGCGGCGAAGCAGGCCGCGCGGACCACGTGGGTCAACGCGTACAACGCGCTGCAACCGGCGTACGCGGCCTACCGTGCGCTGCCCGAGGAGGCCGACGCGTTCCGTGCTGGCGACGCCGCGGGGGCCGCGTATGCTCGGCCGCGCCCGGCGGCACCCGCCGCGCCCGCAGCACCCGCCGGGCCGGCACCCGCGGCGCCAGATCGCCACTGATGCGCTCACCCGCACGTCTCGCCCGGGTGGCGATCATCGCCCACGGCCTGGTCGCACCCGTGGCCGGCTGCCATCGTGGAGGCGCGAGCGAGCCGACGCCCGCAAAGTGGACCGCAACCATGACCATCGAAGACCACGTGCAGCGAATCTGCGACGCGATCACCGCGGACACGGCCACCCCGGAGTCGCTCGCGGGGGCGCTCGACGCGACCGCCGTCGTCGCGGAGCCGCCCCAGCCCATCGCGCTGGTCTCGAAGGACGGACTGCCAGGCGTCGCCGAGGCCCGGCTGATCCTCCTCCCCGGCGGCGAGCCGTCGCACGTCGAGCTTGAGCTCGACGGGTCAGCCGCCCTGACCCTAGGCGCGGCGACTGCCGCGGCGTACCCAGGAGATCCGGCCAAGGCGAGGTGGTTCGACGAGCATACTTGACAAAATGTCTAGTACGAGTAGCTTTGCTAAGTGAGTGATGCGCTGGCCGAGATCAAACGGTTGGTCGAGCTTGAGCGCGTGCTCTACACCCAGCATGCCCGCGAGCGCATGGTCGAGCGTGGTGCCACCGCGAGGGACGTTCGATGTGCGCTGCGCAGCGCAAAGCTCGCCAAGTGGCAAGCTGATCGCGAGAACTGGCGCGTCGGTGGCGGCGTGGACCTTGACGGTGACGAGTTGACCGTCGTCGTCGATCTGCTCGCAGATGTGATCGTGGTGACCCTGTTCTGAGTTTCAGGAGCGAACCCAGGAGGCTGAAGATGCGATGCCCAAGCTGTAAGAATGAGGACACCTTCCGGTCGTGGAAGGGTACGTCCGTCATGATGGGTGTCGACGTGGCCGTGCGCGGCCAGCGCTGCAAGGCGTGCGGCGAGACGCTGTACGACGATGCCGAGGTCGAGCGCCAAGAGCTCGAGGTTGCGGATGCGCTCGTCGCGCGAGGCATCGTAAGCGGGGCCGAGTTCAAGCTTGTGCGGAAGGCCGCCGGCTTTCGCGCGACCGAGGTGGCCGAGATGTTTGCTGTGCGGCCCGAGACGGTGTCACGGTGGGAGCGCAACGAAGTTGCGGTGCCGCGAACGGCGGCGTACGCCTTGGGCCAGCTCTACGAGCATCCCAAGGTCACCCGCCAGAAGCTCGAGGCGTTTGAGCGGTCCGCCGAGCTATCGGGCTGAGCACAACCGCGAGTTCGTACTTTGGGCGAAGG
>JBKJLC010000136.1:0-23721 GCA_046597055.1 Kofleriaceae bacterium
GAGCGCGCACCCGCCTGATACCAGCCGCCGGCCGCGTCGAACTCCCGCAGATCCGACATCAGCCGGAACAGCGCCGCATCCAGGTGCGCCGCCTGCTCCGCGATCCGATCCCCCAGCCCCATCATCTCCGCCCGCATCCCCATTGGCTACCACGCCAGTCTGACAATAGCCGTCCTTCCACGCCAGTCTTCCGCCGAGACGACACGCTCTCTCCGTTCTGCGTACTGATATGGCCCCTCTGGATTCCGGACAATAGAGTTTTAGTATCAGGGCAGTCGGGCCCTGTGGAGTCTGTGGATTGGCGCGCCCATCACGCCGCTCGTGACTCGCAGGCGCGGCAATCCAAGCGGCGGTGGCCAGGCGCGCCCCCGCGCCGCTGGCACGCCGAACACGACCCGAAGCGGGACAGGAGCGGACGGGGCTGACGGGCTGGTTCATGCCCCCGGTTCGCGCACGGAATGTGACAGCGACAACGCGGGCGTGGGCGCGAGTGCGAGCTGGCGCATCCCGTGCGCGCGCAAGGGGCTGAACCAGCCCGGCATCCCCGCCGTCGCCGCCCCGTCGCCGTCGGGACGCGCGCCTCCCGCCGTCATCGCAAGCCGGCGCGGCGGCCGCTGTCCCGGCGGACGCCTCGCGCCGCTCGCTCAATCACGCTACTCGTCCCGGCCGACCAACTCCCCGTCCTTCAACCGATCAACACGCCTGTGACCGGCTACTAGGACCGCGGCCGTCGCAGCCGGATCGCGACCAGGTCGCGCGCGGCCTGCAGCGCGTCGCGCCGCAGCACCACCCGCGAGCCGGCGACGTGCCGCCACGCGACCGCGACCTCGGCGACCCGCCACCTCCCGCGCGCGAGCGCGAGCAGCTCGACGTCGTAGGCGAAGCGCTCGACCCGGGCCCGGCCCAGCAGGTCGTGCGCCGCGGCCCGCGTCATCAGCTTGAAGCCGCACATCGGGTCGCGCACCTGCACGCCGGTCACCACGCGCACCAGCAGGCGGAAGCCACCACCCAGCATCCGCCGAGGCCACGGCTGCGCGACCTCGATCGACGCCGGCGCGAGGTGGCGCGAGCCGATGGCGACCTCGGCCCCGGCGTCGAGCGCCGCCTCGAGCTGATCCAGCGCCTCGATCGGCGTGGCCAGGTCGGCGTCGCACACCAGGATGCGCGCGCCGGTCGCCGCGAGCACGCCGGTGCGGACCGCCGCGCCCTTGCCACGGTTATGCGGATGGATCAGCACGTGCGCGCCGGCCGCCCGCGCGAGCCCCGCGGTGCCGTCGCGCGAGCCATCGTCGACGACGATCACCTCGCTGCTTGCGGCTCGGCCGGCGCCGGCGAGGTAGGCCGCGATGCGGGCCAGGGTCGGCCCCAGCCGGGCCGCCTCGTCGTACGCGGGGATGACGATCGAGAGCGCCGGTCCGGTCACGGCGCGGTGCCCGGGGCCGGCATCACCTCGCGACGGCGGAACACGCGCCAGGCCTGGGTCGGTGCCGCCAGCTCCTCGAACGCCGGATTGCGCGCGAGCCCGGCGGTCAGCGCCGGCTCCCCGGGCAGGTGGGCCAGGCGACGCACCAGCAGGAACCGGGCGCCGTCGAAGAACGTCACCATCGCCTTCTCTGGATCGGTGATCACGCCGCGATATAGCAGCGCGTACGCCTCGAACCGCGTGCGGTCGTGGTCGCGCAGGAACTGCACGTTGAACCCGGCCATGTAGCGCTGGTCGCCCCCGAACAAGAACAGCCCGGGCATGTCGTCCCACGGCGCGACCACCATCTCGCGCGGCCCGGTGCGCGCGTCGAGCCAGCGCGCCATCACCTGGTAGTCGGCGGAGCGCACCAGCCCTGGGGTCGAGACCATCTCGCCGCGCAGGCGATCCACCGACCACACGCTCGTCGCGATCGCGACCGCCATGGCCGCGGGCCCGAGCCAGCGCGGCCACGGCCGCATCCGCTCGGCCAGCTGCGGCACGGTGAGGATCGAGAAGACCAGGAACAGCTCCACCATCTTGGTCCCCGACAGCAGCCCGGCGCCGAGCAGGCCCAGCGCCGCGATGGTGCCGCTGGCCGCCTGTGGCGAAACGCGGGCGGCGCGACCGAGCTGGCGGACCAGCACCACGCCCCACGCCGACATGGCCGCGCCGGCCAACTGCACCAGCATCGGACCGGTCAGCATCGCCCACTCGTTGCCCCGGTACTCGCCGGGCACCAGCGATGGATCGCGCTCGAAGATCGTCCGGAGCTCGGCGAGTACGTAGCCGCCGTGGGCGGGCCAGAACGGATTGACGATCATGCCCGCCACCACGCCGGCCACGGTCGCGACCACGCAGCCCCAGTCCCAGCGGCCCTCCCACCAGCGCACGACAACCAGATGCACCACCGCGAACGGCAGCAGCACCGTCGCCCCGACGTAGATGTAAACGCTCAGCCACGCCAGCAGGAACGTCCGCCGGCGCGCGCCGGCCCAGACCGCGTCGACGAACCACGGCAACAGGATCAGGAACGTGGTAGCTCCCTTGAGGAAGACCGCATAGGTCAGCGCCAGCGGACACGCCAGCACGCCCAGCACGATCCACGGCGCTGGCCAGCGGACGCCGCGCCGGCGCAGCACCAGGTGCAAGCTGACCGCAAACGCGGAGCTCAGCAGGACCACACCCAGCCGCATCGCCAGGTCGGGTCCGAAGATCGCGACCAGCGGCATGAGCAGCACGTGCTGCCCCAGGTACATGTCCGGGTAGGGGTCGTGGAGCGTCGTGTGCGGCAGCCACTCGAACCTGCGCAGCCAGCCGTCCTCGAGCATCCGGCGCGCGACACCCACGTGCAGGTAGCTGTCCGCGTCCGTGAAGAACGCGGGCGCGAACACGATCCAGCTCCACACCGCCGGCAAGATCAACAGCAGCAGGACCTGGTGGCGCTCGAGGCGCGCGCGCACCGTCGCGCTGGCCTCGGGGCTGGCGGTCATGGCGCGATCATCGTACGGGCAACGCGGTCAGCGCGGCCAGTGCGGCAGCTCGCTGAGGCGCAGCATCACGATGTCACCGGTCCGCGTGTGAAGCCGGACGCAGCGGAAGTCGGACTTCTGCGGCGTGACGGTGGAGTCGCACACGGTCTCGTAGGTACCGTCGGTCTCGTCGGCCGCGCGCGACGCGCCGCTCGTGATGGGCAGCCGGTCGAGGTCGACCACCATCGCGTCGCCATTCCGGCTGTCGCTGCGGATGCAGAACAGGGTCGACTGCTCCGCCGTGTCGGCGGAGTCGCAGGTGATGTGGTACCGGGCCGGCGGGGCGCCACCCGGCGCGCTGCGGTTCGCGCAGGCGGCCGTGGCCAGTACGGAAAGGGCGGCGATGCTGGTACGGATCAGTTGCACAGGTAGCTGATGCTGCATTGGATCGAATTGGTGCTGCCCAAGATCTCGCAGCCGATCCGGTGGGCGCCCGTCGTCGTGACGGCCAGCACTGCAGTCGCGTTGGCCTCCCGACCGGTGCTGTTGCCGTCGCCGGCCACCGGCGTGGAATAGCCGAAGTCCAACTGCTCGGTGGAGGCATTGGTCGCGATATTGAGGAGCGTGGGCCGGACCTTGAAGTTGCCCTGGTTGGTCGCTCCGGAGAAGAACGCCTTCGCGCTGACAATGCACGAGCCCGTGTCTGAGAACGTGATGTTGCTGGTCTCGGCTGGATAGACAAACGTTGCACCGTTCTGGACAGTGCCCGGTCCATAATCGACCGGTCCATTGGTCTTCGACATCGTCACGGCGCCGTTGAGGATGTCCGTCGTCGTCACAGCATTCGCCGCGAGCTTGGCAGTCGTGACGCTGTTGTCCGCCAGCTGGGTGGTGCCGACGCCACCCGCCGCGATCGACAGGCTGACCGCGCCACTCGCGCCGCCGCCGGCGAGCCCGGTGCCGGCGGTCACGCCCGTGATCGTCCCGCTGCCACCGACCGCATCGGTGCCGCAGACCACGGTGCCACCGATGCCGACGCTGGTGACGTAGAAACCCGTGCCGCAGGTGCCGGTGATCCGCGCCTGGACCACCGTGGTGTCGACCGACAGCGCGACGGCGCCCGAGGCACCGCCGCCGGCGAGCCCGGCGCCGGCGGTCACGCCGGTGATGTCACCGGTGCCGGCGGTGTCGGTCTGGCATACGACGGTGCCGTCGGCGTTGACCTGGCGGATCGACGAGCCCGCGGCGCAGGTGCCGGTGACCCGTGACTGGATCGTGGCGGTGTTCACCGACAGGCTGACGTCGCCGGTCGAGCCACCGCCGGTGAGCCCGGCGCCGGCCGCGACGCCGGTGATGGCGCCGGCCGGGTCGAACCCGGCGAGCGCCTCGGCGGTGCCCGCGCGGATGGCGTACGGTACCGACGACAGCGGGATGCGCGGCAACAGGACGTCGCCGTTGACGGTCAGCTCCGCGTAGGCGGTCTGCCCGCCGAACACCGAGCCATCGAGCCCGTTGTTGATCGGATCGATCGAGCCCAGGTTGGCGTAGACCAGCCCGAGCTCGGCCGGCACCGCGGGATGAGTCTCCTCCCACAGCATGGTGCCGGCCGTCGCGGCATCGAAGATCGCGACGTGGAGGCTGATGTTGCCCGCGACCGGCGCGCCACCCTCGGTGAGGCGCGCGGTGAACGACATCGTGTTCGGCACAGCGTCGGCGACGGCGGCGGCACCGAGCACGCCCAGGAAGGCGGCGATCGAGGCGAGACGGGGAGCAAATCGAGACATGGCGTCGTGACTCCTTCGAGTGATTCCGTCGCAGCTCACGGCTTCACCGCCGCGTTGCCCTGGGCGGTCGTGCCGTTGCCGGTGACCGGCGCCTGGCCGATGCCGTGCCCGATCTGCACGTCCGCCGCGTAGCGGGCCCCGCGCACGCCCTTGGCGCCGCCGGTGATCTCGTACGCCGGCAGCGGCGTCGCCGCATCGACCGGCACGGCATCGATCGCCATCGCGTCGGTCGGCCCCGCGTCCTGGAAGCGGGGCTTCTGATCAGCGCACGCGGCGACCGCCACGAGCAGCGCAAGGACCACTGTCTTCCCCAGGCAGGACATCACCCGAGAGGTACCAGGATCGCCCGAGCGCCGGGTGGACAGTTTCGACCCTGCCCTCATTTGCCATCCAGATCCCGCACCTCTTCCTGGGGCCGCCGATAGCGGCGAGGCTCCCCGCGTCGGCGCGTCGAGTCGGCGCCGGGCCGCCGAATCCGACTCCGCCGGCACGCACCATCGTTCTATCGCGAACTTATGTGAGCACCGTGGCCACCCGAGTAGCCGGACAATCCGGTGCTCGTTGGGCGCATGAATCGCCCGAACTCCGCGACCACCCGTCAGGGATGAGTGGCACGCCGTTCGCTCGGTCCGTAAGGCATGGCACGGCAGTCGACGGCCCCGATGTACATCTCCCGGACCCACCTCGAAGGATCGTTCTCCGACGTGCCGCTCGATCTGCTGCTGGCCGCGTGTGCACGCCAGCTGGTGACCGGCGCGATCGACGTCGAGGTCGACCGGATGGTGGGGCGCATCGAGCTGCGCGCCGGCGCGGTCGAGCTCGCCGAGTTCGGCGACGCCGACGGGGCCCGGGCGCTGAAGGGGATGCGGCTCTTGGTCGACGGCGAGTACCAGGTCTCGCAGCTGCTACCCGACCTCACCGGCGAGCTCGGCGGCAGCGCCCGCGGCAGCGGGGATGTCGAGGGGGTGCCGCTGACCGCGCTGATGCGGCACTGCGAGCAGCGCGCGCTGACCTGCATCATCACGGTGGTATCGCGCCTCGACCGCGCGACGCTCGAGTATCGCGGCGGGGTCCTGCGACGGCTCGAGCTCAACGGCTTCTACGACGACGAGGCGATCGAACAGGTGCTCGACTGGACCGATGCGCGGTTCCGGGTCGCGGCGCCCGCACTGGAGATCGACCTGAAGGGCTGGCCGCGAGCCCGGCGCCCGCCGACCGACCCGCTGCCGACCGACGACGAGCCGGCCACCACGACCGCATCCTCGATGGACGAGCTGTCGGCGCAGCTCGAGCGGGCGCGGGTCACCGCACGGGGGCTGGGCGCATGGCAGGAACGCCCGGCGCTCGAGCCGACGGTGATGCTCGTCACGACGGCACTGCCGCTGGCGCCGCCGGTGCCAGCGCGCGCCTTCACGATGCCGCCGCGCGCCCAGGTGCTCCCGGCCGGCGAGGTCCGCCGACCGCCGTCGCCTCGCCGCAAGCGCCGACTGCTGTGGTGGCCGCTCGGCTTCTTGCTGGTGACCGCCGGTTCGGTGCTGGGGTTGCTCGCGTCCGTGTCGTGACGAAGACGCGGCGACGGTGGTGCCCCGACAGCGCTGATTGCGGCTAGATTACGCCGGTATGCGTAGCCACCCCCACCGTCGTCCGGCCTCACCCGGCCTCCCCGTAGCCCGTCGTCTGTCCTGGCTCCTCCTCGCGATCACCATCGCGCTGGCCGGTTGCCAGAAGTCCAAGACGAAGAGCAAAGACGTCGAGAAGACCGGCACCGGCTCTGCCGCCGGCACCGGCACCGGCACCGGCACGGCCGCCCCCGCCAAGGACCTGGACAGCAAGGACATTCTTGCGCGCGCCAATGCCGCCCCCGAGGTCTTCGTCAAGCACGTGCTCCTCGGCTGGCCCGAGCTGGCGCCGGCCTACCGCGGCCGGCTCGATCCGCGTGCTGCCAAGCGCAGCAACGCCGAGACCGCCGCGCTCGCCATGGACATCGCCGCCAAGCTGCGCGCCAACCCCGACCAGATCGACGCGCTGGTCAAGGAGCACTCCGAGGACCCCGGGTCCCTCAGCGGTGAGCCGTACACGGTGACCGCCGACGCGCCGTTCGTCCCCGAGTTCAAGCAGCTCGCGCTTCGCCTCAAGGAGAAGGAGGCCGGCATCGTCAAGACGATGTTCGGCTACCACGTGATGGTCCGCGTGCCGCCCGCTGCGCTCGACCCGATCGAGTCGGCCGACATCCTGGGTCGCCCCGGCAAGACCGACACGATGCACGTGCAGCACGTGCTGGTCGCCTGGAGCGACGTGCCGGCCGCCCGCCAGCAGCCGGTCGATCCGCGCGCCGCCAAGCGCACCAAGGCCGAGGCCGACAAGCTCGCCCAGGAGCTCCTCGTCAAGGTCCGCGCTGGCGGCGACATGGCGGCCCTGATGAAGGAGTTCTCCGAGGACCCCGGGTCCAAGGACAACGCCCGTACCTACGAGGTCAGCCCGGCCGCGGGCCTGGTCGAGCCGTTCAAGAAGCTCGCGTTGCGGCTCGAGCTCGGCGAGGCCGGCCTGGTGAAGACCGTCTTCGGCTGGCACGTCATCAAGCGCGTGCCGCCGCCGCCGCCGCCGCCCCCGCCGGCACCCGACAAGCTCGACTCGGTCGACATCCTCAAGCGCGAGCCGGTCACCGAGAAGGCCAAGGTCAAGCACATCCTCCTCGGCTGGAAAGAGGTCAACGCCGACAACCCCCGCGGCGCCGGCCGCTCGCGCGCCGACCTCGAGGCGCTGGTGAAGAAGACGATGGCGGCCTTGAAGAAGGGCGCCAAGATCGAGCCGCTGATGAAGGAGCTGTCCGAGGATCCCGGCTCGGCCGAGTCCGGGACCAGCTACGACGTCACCCCGGACGCCGGCCTGGTCCCGCCGTTCAAGAACCTGTCGCTGCGGCTCAAGGTCGGCGAGGTCGGCGCGGTCAAGACCGACTTCGGCATCCACATCATCCAGCGCACCGAGTGACCGCCCGCGCGTGCGTCGCGTGATCGCGGCCCGCGCCGGTGCTCGGCGACCCGACCGCCGACGCGTCGGCGGGCAGGACGCGCCGGGAAAGTGCTCGGCGGGGCCAGGAAGCCGGGGACGCCGCGGCGGGCGGCTGGGCGCGCACGGTAGGCTCGCCGCGATGGTCGACACAGCGGATCGGGTACCGGGACGGATCGTCCACGAGGCGGAGCTGGTCCATCCGACCGTCGACGCCCTGACCCGCGCGTTGATCGGGGCGACGCCAGCGTCGTGGCGGGCGGCCCAGCTGGTGATCACGTTCACCGGCGCGGCGCCGGTGATCTCGAGCCCGGAGGGCCACCGCGACGTGGTCGCGCTGACGCCCGCGATCGAGACGGCGATCGCCGAGCTCGCGCGCCTCCGGCTCGCGCGGCGGCTGGGGTGGACCGCCGGCGTGCTGATGGCGAGGCAGGAGGCCGACGGGACCTGGGCGGCGGCGATCGACTGGCACTACGGCGGGCTCCCCGGCGATGCGCCGCGCAGCGCGGGTGCCGCGATCGGCGGCGCGAGCCGGACCGCGGTCGCGACCGCGGAAGGCGGCCAGGCGCGTCACGAGGCGCTGGTCGCGCGGGCCGAGGCCGAGCTCGCGGCCGGCGAGGCCGCCGACGCGATGGGCTCGCTGGGCGAGGCGCTGGTGGCGCTGCCCGGCGACACGTTCGATCGGCCCGAGGCCGGCTGGATCTTCGTGCGCATGGCCGGCATCCGCCTCGGCATGGGCGACCCCAAGGGCGCGGTGCGCAACGCGCAGTCGGCCCTGCGCTGTGCCGGCTGGGAGAGCGACGCGCGCGCGCTGCTCCGGCTCGGGCAGGGCCAGCAGCTGCTCGCGGATCCCGCGGCCGGACCGACCCTGGTCGCGGCGTACCGGCGCGGCGGCGATGCGTGGTTCGCGTCGGTCGCGCCCGAGCTGCTGGCCTGGGTGCGCGCCGCCGCCGCGGGCTGATCCGTCCGAAGATTCGTCGCAACCGGGCGGCGCCCTGGCCGACAGGGCGGGCATGGCAAAGCTCCTGCGCAGTGTCGTCACCGCCACCGCCACCATGAACAAGGGCGCGGCCCAGCCCGAGCCGGTCGAGATCCCGAAGCTCGAGAAGTGCACGCTGATCGCGCTCGAGCCCGAAAGCGACTTCAAGGGGGAGCTGGTGGCTCAGTACAACCCCAAGGAGATCCAGATCGACAAGGCCGCGTCATGGGCCGAGTCGAAGACCTCCACCAGCGATCAGCCCCATCTGGAGTTCACCTCCAGCGGCACGCGGTCGCTGTCGCTCGAACTCATGTTCGACACGTACGAAGACGGCACCGACGTGCACGCGCTGTACGTGGCCGAGCTGATCAAGCTGGTGTCGGTGATGAAGCCGGGCAGCGAGAAGGAGCAGGAGCGGCGCCCGCCGCGGGTCAAGTTCCTGTGGGGGTTCCAGGGGCTGCCCGGCTTCATCGGGGTGATCGAGTCGGTGTCGACCAAGTACACGATGTTCCTGCCCGGGGGCCGACCGGTCCGGGCGACCTGCACGGTGAAGATGAAGGAGGCGAACCGGGCCTCGTTCGCGAAGAAGGCCCGGTAGATCAGCCCAGCCCCAGCCGGGCCGCGAGGCGGCGCACGCCGGCGTGCTCGGGGACCCGGTCGAGGTAGTCGGGTCGCAGCGCGAGCGGCAACTTGGCCGCGAGCTCGTCGAGGCGCTGGATCGCGACCGCGGTGACCGCGCGGGCCTCGTCGGCGCGACCGCCGCCGTCGAGCGCGGCGGCCAGCGCGTAGCGGATCTGCAGCTCGCCCTCGTCGAGGCCGCCGAGCGACTCGAGGATCGCGTGGGCCTCGCGCGCCGGGGCCAGGGCACCGGCGGCGTCGCCACTTTCGGCGCGGGCCTGCGCCAGGACCGCCAGGGCGAGCGCGCGTGACGGCGGGTTGTGGGTCAGGGTCTCGAGCGCGAGCCCGGCCTCGCGGACGGCGCCGGTGAAGTCGCCGGAGCGCAGGTGCTGCTGGGCGAGGTAGGTGCGGCTGACCGCGGCCAGGTGCAGGTCGCCCTGGCGGATGAAGCTGGCCAGCGCGGCGAGCTGCGCCTCGGCGGCGCGCGCGGGCTGGCCGAGGTTGCCGAGCGCCAGGCCCAGGTTCTGCTGCGCGATCGTGACGATGAACGGTTGGCCCATCCGCTCGGCGTCGCGCAGCGTGGTCTCGAGCAGCGCGGCCGCCCGGCCGTAGGCGCCGAGCTGGATGTACGTGTAGCCGAGGTTGTTGTTGGTCAGGCACGCGCTGCGCAGATCGCCGGCGCGCACGTGCGCCGCGGCGACCTCCTCGAGCAGCGCGAGCGCCCGGCCCTGCTCGGCCCGCGCGCCCTCGGCGAACGCCCGCGCCTCGAGCACCCGGGCGAGCGCGAGCGGCTCGTCGGTCAGCGCGCCGCGGGCGACCTCGGCGTCCAGCCCGGCCAGGAGCGCGTCGGCGCGCTCGTAGCGGCCGATCAGGTAGAGGTTGACGGCGCCCTTGGCCAGCGCGCGCACGCGCTCGACCCGATCGAGCGGCGGCGCGTCGGTGACCCGGGTCAGCAGCTCCTCGAGGCGATCGTGGGCCGACAGCGACCCCAGCGCGGTGATCGACTGGGTCGCCGCCACGCACCAGCCCCGCGAGCCGGGCGCCAGCACCGCCATCGCGAGCTGGGCGGCCTCGATCGCGGCGTTGTAGTCGGCCCGCCAGCGATGGGCCTCGGCGCGCAGGACCAGCAGCTCGCCCAGCGCGTCGCCGCGGGCGCCGCAGGCGAGCCCGCGCTCGACCCGCGCCAGCACCGCGGCGAGGTCGTTGCCCTCGAGCGCATCGCGCGCGGCGCGCAGGTAGCCGGCGATCGCGCGCTCGGGCACGCCGCCGCGCTCGAAGTGCTGGGCCAGCAAGACCGCGTCGGTCGCGCCGGCGGTGACCAGCCACTCGGCGGCCAGGCGGTGGCCGAGCACCCGGTCGCGATCGGTGAGCATCGCGTACGCGGCCTCGCGCACCAGGGCGTGGCGGAACCCGAACTCCGGCTCGCCGGCCAGCTCGGTCGGCACCGGCTCGATCAGCTCGCGCTCGACCAGCTCGGTCAACAAGCGATCGACGGTGACCGCCTGGCCGGGGTCGCCCCACAGCGCGCGGGCGCCGCCGCGCGGGAACCGGCCGCCGAACACCGAGGCCGCCCGCAGCAGCCGGCGCGCGTCGGCGTCGAGGCCGTCGAGGCGGGCCTGCGCCATGGCCAGGATGGTGCCCGGCAGCTGCCCGGGCGGATCGCTCGACACCACCCGGCACAGCTCCTCGAGATAGAACGGGTTGCCGCCGGCCTGCTCGACGATGCGCGCGACCACCGGCGCGCCCGCGTGATCGTCGAGGATCTCGTGGACCAGCCGGGTCGCGGCCTTGCGGCTCAGCTCGCCGAGCGCGATCGTGACCAGCCCGCGCTCGGCCCATAGCTGGGGGAACAGCAGGTCGATCTCGGGTCGCGCCAGCGCGAGCACCAGCAGCGGCAGCTCGCGGAGGTTGCGCAGCGCCGACTCGCACAGCTTCACGGTCGACAGGTCGCCGAGGTGGAGGTCCTCGAGGATCAGGACGACCGGCCGGCGCGCGGTCTCGGCGGCGAGCCAGTCGTCCCACGCGCGCCGCAGCTGGTCGCCCATCACGGCCGCGTCGCGGCGGGCGGCGTCGACCGCGGGGCTGCCGCCGCGCGCCGGCAGGTGCGCGAGCTCGCCGAGGAACCCGGCCACCCGCTCGCGCTCGGCGGGCGCCACCACCGCGGCGACCCGCGCGGCCAGGCGGGCCCGACCGACCTCGACCGGCTCACCATCGACGATGCCGGCCGCGCGGCGGATGACCTGACCGGCCATCGCGAACGGCGAGCCGGTGTGGAGCGGATCGCCCTTGCCCTGCAGCAGCTCGAACCCGCCGCCGCGGGCGCGCAGGCGGGCCAGCAGCTCGAAGCGGACCCGGCTCTTGCCGTGCCCGGCGGGCGCGCGCACCAGCACCGCGCGCGCACACGGCTCGGTCGCGACCTCGTCGAACAGGCTGACCAGCGCGGACAGCTCGCGATCGCGGCCCACGCACGGGATCGGCCGGCCCAGCACGCGGTGGGGTGCCGCCGGGTCGCCGCTCTCGCCGATCAGCCGCAGCACGCCGGCGTCGTCGCGCAGCTCGAAGCCGCCGCCGAGCAGGCCCGCGGTCAGCGGATCGACGACCACGCTGCCGGCGGCTGCCGCCCGCACCAGGGTCAGCGCGCGATCGATCACCTCGCCGACCGGCGCGCGCCCGGCCTGCACCGCGCGCCCCGCCGCGACCGCGACCCGTGCGCCTGGCAGCGCCCGGGCCAGCGCCAGCGCGACCCGTCCGACCTGGGCGGCCTGATCGGTCGCCGGGGCGCGCGCGGTGCCGCGGTCGGCGAACGCGACCCACGAGCCATCGACCAGCTGCTCGAGCCGCGCGCCGTGGGCCCGGCACAGCGCGGCCAGCCCCTCCATCGACATCCGGGCATCGGGCACCAGGGTCGGCTCGCTGCCGAGCGGTGAGGTCACGGTCGCCCGCGGCAGCGCAGTCGTGTCGGTCGAGGCCAGCGTGCACAGCGCCAGGCACATGAAGCGTTGCTCGTCGGAGCCGAGGCTCGCCGGCCGCGGCGTGAGCGGCCCGATGGTCCGGATCGCCGGGATGCCCTGGCTGATCCCGTCGAGAATGTCGCGGACCGCGCGGCCATCGCGCGGGCGCAGGCCGGGATCCTTGTGCAGGAGCCGCGCGACCAACGTCTCGAGCGCCGGCGGTGCGTCGGGCACCACGTCGCCGAGCCGCGGCGGATCCTCGAGCAGCACCTTGGCGAGCACCGCCATCACGTGCTCGCCGCGGAAGGCGGCGCGGCCGGTCAGGCACTCGAACAGGACGCAGCCGAGCGCGAACACGTCGGCGCGCGCGTCGACGTCGCGGACCCCGCGCGCCTGCTCGGGTGCGGTGTAGCCGGGCGTGCCGAGCACGCTGCCGGTCGAGGTCACCGCCACCGCCGCGGCGACCCGGGCGATGCCGAAGTCGAGGATCTTCACTTGCGCCGGATCGCCGTCGACCAGGAACAGGTTGGCGGGCTTGAGATCGCGGTGCACGCCGGCGCGGTCGTGCAGGAGCGCGAGGCCATCGGCGGCGCGGCGGATCAGGTCGATCGCCTCGGACGCGTCGAGCGCCCCGCGGGTGAGCCGGCGCGCGAGGTCCTCGCCCTCCAGCCACTCCATCGCGAGGTACAGCTCGCCGTCACCGGTGCGGCCGTGGGCGATGTGCCGGACGATCGCCGGGTGGCGCAGCTCGGCCAGCAGCGCGGCCTCGCGCAGGAACCGCTCGTCGTGGCCGCCGCCGGGGGCGCGCAGCAGCTTCACCGCGACCCGATGCTCGGTGATGCGGTCGCGCGCCTTGTAGACGGCGCCCATGCCGCCGACCTGCGCGAGGCGCTCGAGCTCGAATCGCCCGGCGACGATCTCGCCCGGAAGCATCCCGGCATCGTCGCACAGGCCGGGACGCCTGGAGTGGCAGATGATGGCTGGCCCGGTTCAGCGCCGGCTGGGCGGCGGCGGCCACAGCGCGCTCCCGCCGATGATCGGGTCGTTCCAGGCCACCACGCCCTCGGCGAACGCCCCGGCGGCGGCGCGGACGTCGTCGCCGGTGTCCCAGGCGAGCCCGAGGCGACGCAGCGCGGGCGCGCTCGCGAGGGCCCGGACGCCGTCGGCGCCGACCCGGCTCTCGGACAGGTCGAGCTCGACCAGCGTGGTGACCGCGGCCAGCGCGCGGGCCGCGGCGTCGCCCACGTTGGTGGCGTGGAGATCGAGCATGCGCAGCCGGGTCAGCCCGGCCAGCGCGCCGCCGCCGCGATCGCCGAGCGGGTTGCCGCCGAGCCCGAGCCGCTCGAGCGGGGCCACCGTGGCGATCACGCCGGCCTCGTCGTCGCCGATCCCGCAGCTGCCGAGATCGAGCCGCCGCAACGAGGCGTGGCGCGCCAGGCCGGCCAGGCCGGCGATGCCGAACGCGGGCCGCCGGGCCGACCGCGACAGGCTGAGGTGGGTCAGCGCGGGCGCGGCCGCGAGGCAGGCGAGCGCCTCGTCGTCGGCATCGGGGAGCGAGGCCGTGCGCAAGGTCCGGGTCTCGGCGAGCGCCGCGGCCAGCTCGACCGTCGACCGGGCCCGGCCCACGTACTCCTCCAGCATCGGGCAACCGCGGACCAGGGCGGCCGCGACGCTGGCCGCGGCGACATCGAGCCGGAGCGAGCGGACCCCGTCGAACCGCAGGCCCTCGAGGACGCCGTGCCCGCGGGCGTCGTCGAACACCGTGCTGAGATGCACGATCGGCGCGACCAGCGCGCGATCGACCGCGGCGAGCGCACGCGCGCCATGAACCGATCCAACGATGACCGCCGCGCCCGGCACCGCGGTGGCCAGCTCGATCAGGAGATCCCCGTGCCAGTTCTCCTCGGACTTCGAGGTCCGGCTGGTACGCACGTCGAGATCGGCCTCGAAGCGGACGCCGGGGAGCGCGATCGCGAGGAAGATCTCGCGATGGCTGCGGGCCAGGCCATCGGCGACCTCCTCGAACCAGCGGCCGCCGGCGGGCGCGCGCAGGGCCTCGAGCGCCTCGATCGCCCGCTCGATCGTCACCCCGGCCTGGAGCGCGCGCACGGCGGCGCGGGCGTCGTCGGGGAGCCCACGCTCGTCCTCGACCGCCTGGCACGCGGTGGCGAGCGCCTCTTCCATGGGAGCCGACATGGTACCCGCATCTCGCGGTGCGCCACCACCCCGGTGGCCCGCGGTCGCCGACCGCACGGGCGTTCAGGTCCGGCCGGGGCGCGCCGCCCGTGTGAACAGGACCGGCGCGCGCCGCGCGCGGCGCAGATGATCAGCGCGAGGCGGAGGTCGGCGTCATGCAGCACACGCCGCCTTCGATGCCAGTCGCGACCCGGCCGAGTTCACGCTCGCCGTCTGCACACTGGATCTGTCCGTCGCCGATGTCGCCGCGCACCTGGCCGCCGAGACACTGGCACTGGTCCGGCGTCATCGCGGCGTCGGGATCGCCGCCGCGACCGCAGTCGGGCGCGGACCCAGGTGGGTCCACGGGCGACGGCGCGCCCGTCGGCGCGGTCGTGGAGCCACCACAGGCGGCCAGACCCAGAAAAACCATGAGCGCGAGATTCCTCATGCGCGACAGCGGAGCACAGTCTGTGCCGCGCCGCGACAATGTTGGCCCGCCCCGTGCTTTTCGAGAGCGACATGAAGCGAGACCCACGCGATTCCCATTCAGCCGCGGACCATATCGTGAGCGAGCCCGGTGCCCGCCCCGACCCAGAGCTGGCCAAGCGCCACGACAAGCTGCTGCGTACGCTGGTCCCGGAGCTGTTCCAGACCGAGCGCTCCGCCGAGCAGCACTGCGCGCGCGAGGCCTACCGCCTGGGTGACAGCGCGCCTGCGACGGCGTTGCGCGCGGTCGCCCTCCATGCGATCCGCGTCAATCGCGAGCTGCCCGCCATCATCAAGACCAGCGGCCTCCCCGTGGCCGGGGCCGGCAGCCTGCTCGGCCGCCTGTTCTCGATGGTCCGTCAGACCGTCGCCGATCGCCTGATCGACGAGGAGCGCTCCTATCGCGGCACGCTGCTCGGCCTGCGCCATGGCGTCGACGTGGTCAAGATGCTCCAGCACGTCGCCGATGCCAGCGGCAAGCTCGAGCTGGCCGGCTGGTGCACGCGGTGGCTGGCCGAGCGCGAGCCGCTGGTCGCCGCCGTGGAGCACGCGCTGACCTGGTTCGCGCTGCACCCCGCGGTCGCGATCGAGTCGACCCGCAGCGTGCGCGACATCATGCGTCGGCCCGAGCACCGCTCCGCCAACGGCGCAACGCCGCCGCGCACGGCTTCGATCTGACCCGACATGTGCGCGAGCGCGCCACACCCGTGGTGCGATCGCGCGGCGGCGAACCTCGACGCCGGGCACCATTCTGGCGGCGGCTGTACTGATTCCGCGGCTGGCGCCCGGGCGCTGACGGTGTTCGGTGGCAGCGGTGGCCCCCGACCGCGCGACAGTGCGGTGCAGCCGCCCTTCCTTCGTGTGTGACCGGCGTGGCATCTCCCGTGCAACGGCGTCTCGACGACGCGGTGCGCTCGCCGGCAGGTCATCCCGACCGCCGCAGACCGCGTGCGGGCCTGATGCCCTTCTCCGTCAACCAATCTCATTCGCAGGAGCTGTCATGACCCCACCGATCAAGCGTGACGAAGAGCGTGAGGAAGAGGTCCAGGGCGAGGCCACCGTTGGTCGCGCGGACCAGCTCGACGACGAGAACGAGGAAGCCGCTCAGGAGCGGGTCGGACAGGCTGACGAGCGTACCGACGAGGACGAGGGGATGCGTGACGAGAGGGGCGACGACCCCAGCGACGAACAGACCGAGCTGCGCGAAGACGTCTAGCCACCCCCACCACCTGGAACGCGACGGAGCCCCGACCCGGGGCCCGTCGCGCCGTGGCGTGCGTGCCGCTGACCGATCGCCTCTGCGGCCTCGAACAAGCCGGACAGCGTCCGCAAGAGATATGATGTCGCGTCCCGCGGGCTGGCCACGGTCGTGGTGGATACGCACGGCACTCCCGACACGGTGAGCGCGACGCGCTCGCCGGCATCGTCACACGTGCCCGATGCCTTGCCGGCCGGCAGTGTTCAGGGGACGCCAGCGTCTCGTTCGAACATCCCGCCTTCGGTTGTCCCGGAGGCAGCGGGGCCGCCGTCCGACTCGGGACCGCGCGGCATCGGGTTCACCTCGCCCGGGACGCCGGTGCGGTCTTCTTCGTCGGCGGTCGACGCTGGCGGCAGCGCTTCATTCGCCAGCGGGTAGGTCGGCGGGCTGTCGCGCTTCCCACACGAGAACAGGAACGCTGCCCCCGTCGCCAGCGTTGCGGCGATCAGCGCCCGAACACGATGTCTCGCAGAGGAACGGCGCATGCAGCCCTGGCACTGCGAAGCTCGTGCCGGCGGGACAAGTTCCCGATCGGCGCCGCCTTTGGCAAGGGCCTCGCCTTCAAGATGGGCCAGACCAACTTCCACCGGTAGGCGCGGCCGCTGATGGCGCGCATCGTCGCGGGCGAGCTCGACCCGTCGTTCGTGATCACCCACCGCGTCGGGCTCTCGGAGATCCCGGGCGCGTACCAGGCCTTCAACGACAAGAAGGACGGGTGCGTCAAGGTGGTCGCGCGGCCCTGACCGCGCCCGACTCGCGCCGGTCCGGGCGCCGCCTACTCGTGCGTCAGCGGAGTCAGCGGCCGCACGCCATCGGGCAGCGGCGAGGTCGCGGCCCGGCCCGGCGTCGTCCGCGCCCGCGAGCGCACGCGCTGCCCCGCCATGCGGATGATCAGCGTGCGGAGTTCCTCGGGATGGAACGGCTTATCGAGCCTCGGGTTGCCGATCTCGGCGAGGAAGCGCTCGGCGCGCGAGGTGAATGCACCACCGGTCATGAACACGAAGCGTTCGACCAGCTCGGGCTCGACCGGCCTGAGCCACTCGTAGACGTCGGCGCCCGACAGCTCCGGCATCATCAGGTCGCACAGGACGACGTCGAACTCGGGATCGCGGCGCAGGATCTCGAGCGCCTCGCGGCCGCTGCCCGCGACCACGACGTCGTGGTCCTCGAGTTCGAGCGCGACCGCGGCGGCGACCGGGCGATCGTCATCGACGATCAGGATGCGGCAGCGCGGGGCGGCGCCGCTGGCCGCGGCCTCGGCCGGGGTCGACACCGCGGCGACCGGCTGGGCCGCCGGCGGCAGCACCACCGTGACGCGGGTGCCGCGGCCGACCTCGCTCTCGGCGGCGATGGTCCCGTGCATCGCGGTGATCGTGTCCTTGCACACCGACAGGCCGAGGCCGAGCCCCTGCCCGCGCGGTCGGGTGGTGAAGAACGGCTCGAAGATGCGCGGCAGATCGGACGCCGGGATGCCGGCGCCGGTATCGCTGATCTCGACCACCGCGTTGCCCGCCTCGTCCGTGAAGGTGGCGACCCGGACCTCGCCGCGGCCGGTCGGGCCCTCGTCGATCGACTGGGCTGCGTTGAGCAGCAGGTTCAGGAAGACCTGCCGCAGCTCGGGCTCCTTGCCCCGGACGTGCGGCACCACCTCGAGGTCGCAGACCAGGCGCGCGCGGTGCTGCACCTCGTGGGCGGCGATCCCGACCACCGCCTGCACGATCGCGTGGAGATCGGTCGGCGCCTCGGATACGTCCTCGGCGCGGGCGAACGCGCGCAGCTCGTTGGTGATGTGCTCGACGCGGCCAAGGCCCTCGCGCGCCTCCTGCAGCATCTCGAGCCGGTGCATGCGGGCCGGTGTCATCGGGCGCTGGGCCAGCTCGAAGCTGGCCAGCCGGGCCAGGCTGAGCCGGGTCGAGGTCAGCGCGTTGTTGATCTGGTTGGCGATACCACCGGCGAGCGAGCCGAGCACCGCGAGCCGCTCGGCGTCCAGCAGGCGCGCCTCCGACTGGCGCAGGGTCAGCTCGGTCTCCTTGTGGATCGTGACGTCGAGCAGCGCGCCGACGATGCCGACGACGCCGCCGCTGCCGCCGATCACCGGCTCGTAGCGCGCCTCGAAGTACTGGTTGCCGACCTGGATCGTCGCGGTGTGCTCGCGACCGGCGAGCGCCAGCCGGCACGAGCTGAGCAGCTCGGGGAGGTGCTGGCACACGTCGAAGACCGACTTGCCGAGCAGCTGGCGGTCGACGACGTCGCGGGCGAGCGTGGCGACCGCGTCACGGCCCTCGACCGACGTGAAGCGGCCGTCGTCGTCGAGCCCGAACAGGATGACGGGCGCGTGAGACAACACCGTGCGCAGGCGCCCGGCGGCATCGCGCAGTGTCCGGTCGGCCGTGATGTCATGGGCCGCACACAGAAATCCGCCGTCGCTGATGGCGACCGCGTTCCAGTCGACCCATCGATAGGTCCCGTCGTGGCGGCGGAGCCGGACCTGCACGTGCGAGGGACCGACGGCCGTCCGGGCCAGCGCAGCGTCGTAGATCAGCTGATCTAGCGAGCGTCCGACCAGCTCGCTGGCCGCGAAACCGAGCAGGCGCGCCAGCTCGGGACTCGCCGCGCGGCAACGTTCGTCGGGTCCCAGGAGGCACAGCAGCCCGGGAGCGTGGGCGACGACGGCAGCTACCGTCGAATCGTCAGCCGATCGCATTGTCCTACCACGATGCACCTAACGCGCCATCGGGCTGGCGTCGTGGACCCACCGAACCGTTCGGAGAGAGGCTGGCCCGGTCGCCGCCGGAGCCGCGCGCGCACGGCACAACGGCGCGCTGTCGTTCCTTGCCAGGGCCGCTAAGGTGGCGGGATGAACGAGGTGACATGACCAGCTCGTCCGCCAACGCCGATCCGCTCGCCGAGCACCGTCCGCCGGCCCGGGTCCTGCTCATCGAAGACGACAGCGAGCTGCGCGAGGCGATCGCGGACGCGCTGTCCGCGCGTGGCCTGGAGGTGGTCGCCGTCGACGACGGCCAGGAAGGCCTGCGCCAGATGCGGCAGAGCCAGCCGGATGTCGTGGTGCTCGACCTGATGATGCCGGGCATGGATGGATGGCAGTTCCGCGTCCAGCAGAGAGCGGACCCGTCGCTGGCAAACACGCCCGTGGTCGCGATGTCGGCGAGCCAGAGCCCTGCCGCGGCGGCGGTCGACGCCGATCTGTTCCTGCCCAAGCCGTGCAGCGTCGCGTCGATCGTCAACGCGATCGACGAGGTGCTCGGGCAGCGCCGGCGCCGCGAGGAGCCGGCCCGCATCGCGCAGGCCGAGCGCATGGCGTCGCTGGGCACGCTGGCAGCCGGGGTCGTGCACGAGATCAACAATCCGCTGACGTACGTGCTGCTGCATCTCAACCACGCGCTGCGCACGCTGCCCGGGCTGGTGACCGAGCCGAACCAGCGCAAGGTCGAGCAGCTCATCGCGCTGCTGACCAGCGCGCGCGAGGGCGCCGAGCGCATCCGGGAGATCACTCGCGGCATCCGCAGCTTCTCGCGGGTCGAGGAGCGACCGCGCACGACGCTCGACGTGCGCGAGCCGCTCGACGCCGCGCTGCAGTTGATCGCCAACGATCTGCGCCACCGCGCGCAGGTGGTCCGCATCGATCGCGGGACGCCGTTCGTGGCCGCCGACGAGGGCCGGCTGGCGCAGGTGTTCCTGAACCTGCTGACGAACGCGGTGCAGGCGCTGCCCGAGGCGACCGCGCATGCGCACGAGATCCGGGTGACGTCGTTCACCGACGAGGCCGGGCGCGCGGTGATCGAGATCCGCGACACCGGGCACGGGATCCCGCCGCACCTGCTCAATCACATCTTCGAGCCGTTCTTCACCACCAAGCCCGTCGGTCAAGGCACCGGGCTCGGGCTGTCGATCAGCCACGGCATCGTCCGCTCGCTCGGGGGCGAGATCCGGGTCGAGAGCGAGGTCGGGCGCGGGACGACGTTCCGGGTCGTGCTGCCGGCCGCGACGCGACGGGCGCCGACCGGGGACAGCGGCGAGCTGGCGGCCGCGGCCGGCGTCGCGGTCGCGGCGGTTGGCGTCCGGGTCGGGGTCGATGCACCTGCGCGGCGGGTGCTCGTGATCGACAGTGATCCGGCGACCGCGGCCGGGCTGAGCGGGGGACGGGGCGGCGCCGGCGGCGCCGGGCTCGAGGTGGTGTCGGCGGCGGGGGCGCGACAGGCGGCGGATCTGCTCGTGGGCGGGACCTTCGAGGCGGTGCTGTGCGAGCTGCGACTGGCAGGTGGCGTCTCGGGGATCGAGGTGTATCAGCGGCTGCGGGCGGCGCAGCCGCGGCTCGCGGAGCGGGTGGTGTTTCTGGCGGGTGCGCCGCTGAGCGAGGAGGAGCGCGGGTGGATCCGGGCGGGGGGGCATCGGGTGCTCGAGAAGCCGGTGGACGCCGGGGGGCTGCAGGCGGTGCTCACCGCGATGGCGAGCTAGGCCCACTGCCGAGCCGGTGGGGCGTCACGCGTCGATCGCGCGTCGGCTCCGAGCGCCCGGGCCGGGACCGCGCAACGCCCCGAAGGGCGACACCGTTCCCGCGAGCTGCTCAGCTCTTGCTCGGAGGCGGCTCGTCGAAGAAGTCCACCTTGCCGGTGTCGAGATCGTAGTACGCGCCGACGACCTGCAGCTTGCCCTGCCGCTGTGGATCGAGCAGCATCGGCTCGGCCGCGGTGCGCAGCTGGCGCGTGACGCGGCGGACGTTCTCGCGGACCGCATTGTCGAGCAGATTGCCGCGCTGCGTTCGCGCCCGCAGCACGGCGGGGATGATCGGTTCGATCATCTTGCCGATGCTGCCGGGATAGACCGCGTTCTTCTCGACGACGGCCACCGCGGCCTTCACGGCGCCGCAGCGTTCGTGGCCCATCACGACGACGAGCGGCACGCCGAGCTCTGCGACCGCGAACTCGATGCTGCCCATCGCGGTCGTGTCGACGGTGTTGCCGGCGTTGCGGACGATGAACATCTCGCCGAGCCCGAGTCCGAACAGCAGCTCGGGCGGGACGCGCGAGTCAGAGCACGAGACGTACGCCACGAACGGCGTCTGTGTCTTCGCGATCGCGAGGCGCCGCTTGCCGTCGATCTGCTCGGTGACCGGCTGCCCTGACACGAACCTCGCGTTGCCATCTCGGAGCAGCTGCAGCGCCTGCGTCGGCGTCTGGGGGCGGGTGGACGCCGGCACGGCTCCGGGTGCGGGTGCCGGTGGTGGTGGTGTGGTGGGGGGCTTCACGGGCGGCGCCGCGGTGGCCGATCGCGCCAGCACCGGCGCGATCACCCCGGCCGCGGCGGCGCCGAGAAATGCTCGTCGAGTCGTCATCTTGTTCGGGTAGCACGTTGATCGCATCCGCACAGCCGCCGAGACGCGCGCTCGCGAGGGCTGATACCGGCGGTGGCGGCGTCGCGCTCCGGCAAGCGGCGCGGCTCGACGCCGGCAGCGGCAGCGGCAGCGGCACCGGCACCGGCACCGGCAGCGGCACCGGCAGCGGCAGCGGCACCGGCACCGGCACCGGCACCGGCACCGGCACCGGCATCGGTTTCCCGTTCCTCCATCAGCGAGCCGCGATCTACGAGCGGCTCCAAGAGAGTCTCCGAGCTCGGCGCGCTCTCCCCTTCGATTGCGGCTCCTCCGCGCAGGAGCGACAAGCTCCGCCTCTTCCTCGCGGGGCTCGTCGGCGCTCTCCTCGCCTCCGTGGTGTTCCTCACCATCGAGCTCTTGCGTCCCCCGCGTGAGGCCGCCATCCCGCCTCCCCCCAAGAACCTGCTCGCCGTGCCGACCACGCCCGGCGTCCCCTTCGATCCCGACGACCCGCCCGGTGCCGCCTCCGCTCCCGGTCAGCCCGGCGCCGGCGCTGGGCAAGGCCTCGGCGGCATCTTCGGGCAATTGCAGCAACAGATGCAGCAGGCCTTCAAGGGCTTCGGGCGCGGCGGCGCCGGCGGGCCCAACACCTTTTCGTTCCGCCTCGGCGGCGACGACGCCGACCTCGACGTGCAGGAAGACCCCGACTCCGTGATCGTCGTCGCCAAGGTCAAGGGCGCCATCGCGGAGAAGTTCGACATCCAGGTGGACGGGCGCATGTTCACGCTGCGCGGCGAGCGGCGCATCGGCGGCGGCGCCATGACTGGCACCATGAGCTTCTCGAAGAGCGTCTCCTTGCCCTCCGAAGTCGACGTGTCGAAGATGATCAGCGAAGTGAAGGACGGCGAGCTGCGCGTCCGTTTCCCCAAGAAATGAGGATGCTCTTCATGCGCTCTCCCGCCGCGCTACCCATCTCGCTTGCGCTCGCGCTCGCGCTCGCGCCGACGCTGGCGTGCAAATCGAAGAGCCCCGCCGCCGCCGCCGATGCGGGAGCGGGTCCCGCGGCGCTGCGCGTGGCGCCGCCTCCTCCTCCCGCCGCGATCCCTGGCGCGTTCGTCGTCGGGAAAACGCGCCAGGCGCCGCAGCCGCTCGCGGAGTACTTCAAGATCAAGCGCGTGCGCGGGGCGACCTTCTCGCACGACGAGACGCTCTTCGCGTACGAGAGCGACGCGGGCGGGCGCATGGACCTCTGGGTCAAGCCGGTCGCGGGCGGCGAGGCGCGCCAGCTCACCAGGACGACGGGCTACATCCACTCGTTCTCGTTCTCGCCGACCGCGGATCAGCTCGCCTACGAGGCCGATCAGGGCGGCGAGGAGCTGCCGCACCTCTACCTCACCTCGAGCAAGGGAGAGCCGGGCGTCGATCTCACCGCCGGCGATCCGAAACACGCGCGCACGCAGTTCCTGCGCTGGTCGGAGGACGGCAAGAAGATCCTCTACCTGTCGTCGCGCCGCGATGCGAAGTTCCTCGACCTTTACGAGCTGGACGTCGCGACGAAGAAGTCGGAGCTGCTCTGGGAGGCGACCGAGAAGCGCAATCTCGAGCTGGCCAGCCGCGATCATCAGAGGTTCATCCTCGCGGAGACGCTCTCCGACGCGAACTTCAACCTCTACCTTTGGGAGCGCGCGACGAAGGCCGAGGTCCTGCTGACGCCGCACCGCGGCGAGGTGATGTTCGGCGCCGCCGCCTTCTCCCAGGACGGCACCAAGCTCTACTTCACGAGCGACGAGGCGTCGGAGCAGAGCTCGCTGCACCTCATGGATCTGAAGACGCGGCAGCACAAACCGATCCTCAAGGCGCAGTGGGACGTCGATCGCGCGATGGTGTCACGCACCGGCCGCTACCTCGTCACCGTGACCAACGCCGACGGTACGCCGCAGATCACCTTCGAGGACCTCAACGGGCAGATCCCGCTGCGCCTCCCGACACCGCCCGAAGGCGGCGTGCTCGTGCCGCTCACCTTCTCGAAGAACGATCGCTACGTCGCCGCGAACCTCGTGTCCGACACGGCGCCCGCGACGCTCTACGTCATCGACGTCGCGGCCTTAACCGCGTCGCAGCGCGCCGTGCCCACGCCAGCGAAGGGAAAGACCGCGCCGGCGCCGGCGCGGTCTTTCCCTTCGCTGGCGTGGGCA
>JBKJLC010000177.1:0-16851 GCA_046597055.1 Kofleriaceae bacterium
TCGAACAGCCCGGGCTTGGCGGCGACGGCGCCGGTGAACGCGCCGCGCTCGTGGCCGAACAGCTCGCTCTCGATCAGCGCCTCCGGCAGCGCGGCGCAGTTCAGCGTCACGAACGGACCGTCCTTGCGCGCCGAGTAGTGATGGACCGCGAACGCGGCGTTCTCCTTGCCGGCGCCGGTCTCGCCGGTGACGATCACCGACAGGTTGGATGCGGCCAGGCGCCGGATCAGCTCGTAGAGCCGGACCATCGCCGGATCGGCGACCACCACCGCGCGCTCGCCGAGCACCAGGTTGTGGGCCCGGCCGGTGGCGCGTTCGCAGGCGCCGATCGGCGCGGCCAGGGCCGTGCTGCGCGCGGCCTCGAGCAGCGCGTCGGCGTCGCAGCCGTCGGTGGGGCAGTCGGCGATCCCGAGGCGCGCGTCCGGCGCGATCGGCACGGCCGCCTCGAGCAGCCGCAGCGCCAGGTCGTCGGCGACCTCGGCATCGAGCTCGGGCGCGACCACCACCAAGTGGCGATCGTCGAGCCAGCCGGCGACATCGAACGGGCGCAGCACCGGCTCGATCGCGGATGCGGCCAGGCGGCGATCGACGAGCGCCTCGCCGAGGTGGAGCGCGATCACCGCCAGCGGCCGCTCGAAGCCGAGCGCGCGCTCGACCTCGCCGGCCAGCCGGCCACGCACCGCGGCGGCGCCGGCCAGCGCGCGGGGCCCGATGACCAGCTGGGTGTGCAGCACGAGCGTCGTGTCGCCGATCGTCAGGATGTCGCCCGAGCGCAGCGGTCGGGCGCCGACGACGGGCTCGCCGTTCAGGCGGGTGCCGTTGTGGCTGTCGAGATCGGTCACCTCGATCGCACCCTCGACGACCGACACCCGCGCGTGGCGGCGCGACGCCGCCTCGTTGCCGATGCGGACGTCGGCCTCGGCGCCGCGGCCGATCAGGAGCGCGCCGTTGCGGGGCAGCGCGACGATCGACGACGTGCTGCCGGCGACGACGAGGAAGTACGAGCGAAACGCCCCGCGCGGCGCGGCGGGGGGCGCGCCGGTGCACGTCGCCGTGAGGCGCGGGACATCGTCCATCGATGGAGGATGTCGCACGGGGCCCAGGGCGTGTCGAGGACGGCCTGGGACCCTCCGCGCGTGCACGACGTCGGAGCACCAGGCGGCCGTGGATACCTAGCAAGTCCCGACGGTTGGGGCCGGGGCAGGTTGACGGGCCGGTCCTGGGTCGACTCCGAGCGGGATCGCGACCGTGCGGGCGCGCGCGACGACGGTCGGCGCCGGAACGGCGGATACTACCCGCCTCCATGTCCGCGCCCGCCAACAGCTCGGCCAACCTCGACCTGCTGCGCGCGGTCGCGGTGATCACGGTCATGATCGATCACCTGGTGCCGACCCTGGTCTATCGCGGGTTCGCGGTCCCGGGGACGCTCGCCGCGTTCACCGAGCACATCGGCCACGCCGGCGTGCTGGCGTTCTTCGTCCACACCAGCTTCGTGCTCATGTTCTCGCTCGAGCGGATGGCGGCCCGGCCGGCGCCGCGCTTGACCGCGCGCTTCTACCTGCGCCGGCTGTTCCGGATCTACCCGCTGGCGATCGCGTGCGTGGTCGCGGTGGTGGTGCTCGGGCTGCCCGCCGCGACCTGGCACCCGAGCAGCCCGCCGAGCATCGAGGTCATCGTCGCCAACCTGCTGCTGATCCAGAACCTGGTCTCCGGGCACAGCGTGCTGATCCCGCTGTGGAGCCTGCCCTACGAGGTCGAGATGTACGTCGTCCTGCCGGCGCTGTACTTCGTCGCTCGCCGGGTCGACGGCGCCCGCTGGATCGCCGGGCTGCTGGCGCTCTCGATCGTCGGCGGCTACGCGGTCGCCGCGCTTGCGGGCGGTCACCTCAACATCTTTGCCTACGTGCCGTGCTTCCTCGCCGGGGTGCTCTGCTTCACGCTGCGGGGACGGCTGCCCCGCGAGCTCCCGGGGTTCGCGTGGACCATCTTCGTGCTGCTGCTGATCGGGGCCTACTGCCTGGTGCACTGGGGCGCACCGCACGCGATCTACTGGGTCGGCTGGCTGTACTGCGTGATCCTGGCGCTCGGCTTTCGCGGGTTCGCCGACCTCCGCCATCCGCTCGTCAACCGGGTCACCCAGCGGATCGCGACCTACTCGTACGGCCTGTACCTGCTGCACGTGCCGGTGCTGCACGTGGTGTTCGGCGTGTTGCGGGTGCGCTCGCTGGCGACCGGCCTGGTCGCGTACGCCGCGCTATCGACGGTGGCGGCCGTGCTGGCGTACCACCTGATCGAGGCGCCCATGATGAGCCTCGGCCGGCGCCTCAGCGAGCCCGCGGCCTGACCCCGCTCAGCGCGCCGATGGGGCGTCGGGCGCCATTGGGACCGAGCTGGACGTGTACCTGCGCGACACCGTCGATGCGGACAAGGACATCGAGGGGCTGCACTCGTTCTGGCTGGGCTGCCTGTACGAGAACCGCCGGTTCCTCGAGCCCGATCAGAGGCGCAAGGCGAGCTTGCCGTGCACGCCGCTGGCAATCCTGAAGCTGCTCGAGGCCGCCGGCATGTTCGCCGCCACCGAGCGCCCGCTCGCGGGCCGCACCGCCTGCATCTTCAACCGCAGCGAGGTCACCGGCCGGCCGCTGGCCAGCATGATGGCCAACGACGGCGCGCGCGTGTACTCGTTCGATGTCGATGGCCCGCTGCTGTTCGAGCCGGGCGAGGCCCACCAGTTGCGCGAGACCTCGATCGACCGCAAGACCGCGCTCGCCGAGGCCGACATCGTCATCACCGGGGTCGGCAAGACGGCGACGTTCATCCCGCGGGTCGGGCCGATGACGGTCACCATGGCGATCCGCAACAGCCTGCGCCTGTATCAGAACCGCGCCGCCCGCTGAGCTGCGGCGCGCCCGAACCCGGGCCGCGCCGGTCGTCCTCGCGCCTGCCGCGGGTATAGTGGCGGCCGCCCGATGGCCCGTCGCTACTACCAGTCGATCGAGTCGGCCGCGGTCGCGGCCGAGCAGGCGCTCGCCAACGGCCGGCACAAGGAGGCCGAGCGCGCCTACCGCGAGCTGATCGGGCAGACCCACGTCGTCGATTACGAATACGACGACTGGCTGCGGGCGCTGGCCGACGTGTACCGCCAGCTCGGCCGGGCGCGCGAGGCCGGGTTCGTCTACCTGTACCTGCACTACTTCGATCTCGCCAAGGTCTGCTTCGGCGACGAGGCCGGGCTGCGCGGGCGGCTGTTCGAGGTCGAGAAGCGGTGGGCCGACGCCGCCGCGGCCTACCAGGAGGCGCGGCTGCCGGTGCACGGCGCGGTCGCGTGGGAGAAGGCCAAGGGCTGGGACAAGGCGCGGATCGCGTGGGAGGGCCTGGTGCCGCACCCGGGCCTGCGCGATCGCGACTACGAGCTGGCGCTGGTCCACTTCAACGTGGGCACCTCGGTCGGCCGCTCGGACGCGGCGTCGCCGGTGGCGCGGCGCGCGCTGGTCGAGGCCCAGCGCCGGCTCGAGCAGGTCGCCGACGACTTCGAGACCAAGGGCGAGCTCGAGCGTGCGTTCGACTGCTTCCAGATCGTGCTCAAGCTCGGCAAGGATTCGGGCCAGTTCGAAAACATCGCCGAGGGCTACGTCAACTGCATCCGGGTGCTACGCGAGGACAACCTCAAGTTCTACGTGCTGCAGTACTACGAGGACTTCATCAAGCTCGCGCTCGAGCGCGGCGAGCTCCACGCCGCGGCGACGCTCTATCAAGAGGCCGCCGAGTACGCGCTCAAGACCGGGCTGCCCTACGACCGCCGCTACCAGGCCAAGAGCGCCGAGACCTGGCAGAAGTGCGCGGAGAAGTACGGCGAGCAGGGCCTGCCGGTCGAGATGGTCGAGAACTCGTACCTGGCCGCGGCCCAGCAGTACTCGGGTGTCGGCGACTACGCGTCGGTGCGACGGGTGTTCGAGCGGCTGGCGAGCCTCGATCTATCGGAGCGACAGAAGGCGCGCTTCGACGCGATCGCGCGCCGCTACGGCAACGTCGCGGACGAGGCGGTCGACGCCCCGGCGTTCCCCGACTACCTGAAGCAGCAGCACGCCTACGCCGACATCTGGTTCGTCGATCTGCTCGAGTGGGAGATGGCCGGCGACCCGGCCGCGGTCGCGTCGGCGATCGTCGGCGACCTACGCTATCCCAACGGCATCCGCCGGCGCGCGCTGGTGGTGGTGCTGTCGGTGGCCGAGGCCGCCGCGCGCGGCGCCCAGAACGAGGTCGAGACCCTGGTCACCCTGGCCGAGCAGCTCGGCGAGCTGCAGAGCTACGCGGCGCTGGCCCCGCTCGAGCGGCTCTACGGCCACGAGGATCCGCAGGTGCGGCGGGCCGCGGTCCGGGCCCTGCGCTTCCTCTACTTCAAGCGCTCGTTCGTGATCGTGCGCAAGGCGCTCCACGATCCCGAGCCGTCGGTCCGCGAGGCCGCGCTGACCGCGATCGCCGGCCTGCACTTCCCGCATGCGCTGGGACCCTTGTCGCGCATCTACCACGAGGTGGTCGATCCCCGGGTCCGCGCCGCCGCGCTCGACGCGATCGGCAAGATCCAGACGGTCGAGGCCGGCGAGGTGCTGGTGTCGGTGCTGCGCCAGGAGGCCGGCGCCCTGCGCGACGCCGCCCGCGCCGCGCTGCTCAGCCTCGACAACGCCGACATGATCCCGATCCTGCGCCAGCACTACGAGGTCGAGCCCGACCCGACCACGCGCGACGTCCTCGGCGAGATCCTGCGCCGGGCGTAGCAGCGGCTGCGGGCCTCGTCAGATTGCCCGTGACAGGCTGCGGACCTCAGCGAGCGAAGCGCGCCGGCAATGGGTGATACCGTCGCGGCCGTGACCTCCGACCGGCCCGTCCTGGTCACCGGCGCCAGCGGCCTGATCGGCCGCGGCGTGGTGGCCCGCCTGCTCGCCGACGGCCACCAGGTGCGCGGGTTCGTGCTCGCGGGCGAGGACGTGACCCGGTTCCCCGAGCTGGCGGCGCGGCCCGGGCTCGAGCTCGTGCGTGGCGACATCACCGACGCCGGCTCGGTCGCGGCCGCGACCCGGGGCGCGGGGCGGGTGATCCACCTCGCCGCCGTGGTCGGCGACTGGGGGCCGACCGCGCTGTTCGAGCGCATCAACGTCGGAGGCACCCGCCACGTGCTCGACGCGGCCACCGCAGCCGGCGTCGAGCGGTTCCTGATGGTGTCGTCGATCGTCGTCTACGGCTCGCAGCTCGCGACCGGGCTGTGCGACGAGTACGCGCCGCGCGAGCACGGGGTCGGGCCCTACTCGCGCAGCAAGCGTGCCTCCGAGGAGCTCGCGCTCGACTACCACGGCTTCGGGCGGGTCCCGGTCACCGTGGTCCGGCCCGGCAACGTGTTCGGCCCGGGCTCGGCGCTGTGGGTCGACGAGCTGGTGCGGCTGGCCCGCCGCGGCCTCGGGCTGTGGCTGGGCGATGGCACCGGTGACGCCACGCTCGCCTATGTCGACAACGTGGTCGACGTGATCGTCCGCGCGCTCGGGCATCGGGCCGCGGCTGGCCGCATCTACAACGCGATCGACGCCGGTGGCGTGTCGTGGCGCGCCTACCTGACCGACCTCGCCCGGGTGGCCGGGGCGGCGCCGCCGCGGCGCGCGCTGCCGGTGCCGGTGGCCGCGGCGCTGGCCACCGCGATGGAGCAGAGCTGGCGCCTGATCGGCCGGCGCGCGCGGCCGCTCCTGACCCGCGAGGCGGTCCAGCTGCTCGCCTCGCAGGCGCCGGTCCCGATCGCGCGCGCGCGCGCCGAGCTGGGATACGATCCGATCCCGTACCCGCAGGCGCTGGCCGCGGTCGCGCGCTACCTGGAGGAATCGACGCCATGAACCGGCTCGTGACAGTACCGTGGACGATCTCGTGGCAAGCCGGGGCGATCGTCGCCGCGCTCGCCATGACCGCGTGCGACAGCCGCGCCACCGCGTCCGGCAGCAACGCCGCGGTCGCGATCGGGCGACCGTCGTCCGAGCTCGAGAGCTGCGGCACCACCGCGCACTGCAGCGACGGCCTGCGCTGCGTCGACCAGACCTGCAGCCGCGAGGCGCGCTCGACGGTCGGCGACTACCTCGCCGCGCGCGGGGCCCGCGAGCTCGCCGCCGGCAAGGTCGACGGCGCGATCGCGAGCTACGCCGAGGCGCTCGCGAGCTACGAGAGCGACCAGCTCGGGGTCCCGCCCGACCTCGACTGCGCGTACGGCCAGGCGCTGGCCCGCGGCCAGGCCAGCAAGGACAAGGGCGAGCTGGCGGCCCGGGTGCTCCACCGCTGCCTGCTGGCGCTACCGCCGGGGGGGCCGCTCCGTCGCGCGACCCTGGGCGCGCTGGCCGAGCTCCACGACGCCGGCCTCGATCCGCGCCAGCTCGGCAAGGCCCAGCTCGCCGACCGCTACCTCACCCGGGCGCCCGAGAAGCCGGCGACCGATCGCCTCACGGTCGCGGTGACCGCCGACCCGCCGCCCAAGGGCAAGTCGTACGCGGGGGTTCCCGAGCGCCTCGCCCAGCCCGATCTCAAGGCGGCGCTGGTCGCCTGCTGGGAGCGCAACTTCGCGGCGACCGCGACCCAGGAGCTGACCGCCAAGGTCGGCCTCAAGGTCAGCTACCGGCCCAGCGAGTACGAGGACGAGGCGGGGACCTACGCGGTCAGCGTGCCGGCCAGCACCGGCGCCGCCGACGGCCAGGCGTGCGTGCGCGCGGCGGTGGAGCCGGCGCTGACCGGGCTCAAGACGCTCCGCGACGCGATGGACACGACGCTCACGATCACCGTCAAGTAGGCGGAATCCGCTGGACTCGGCGCCGAGACGCCGATTGTCCGGCTGACCGGACCGTGGTAGGTCATCGGGCTCACCCGAGGCCGACGTGACTGAACCGACCAAGCCCGCGCCCGACGACCGCCCCGACCTGCGGGCGATGACCCTGATCGAGGCGCAGACGTTCGCCGAGTCGATCGGCCTGCCGAAGTTCCGCGGCGAGCAGGCCTGGCGCTGGGTCCACGGCAAGGGCGCGACCGGCTGGGATGAGATGACCAACATCGGGCCGCCGGTGCGCGCGCGGCTGGCCGAGGCCGCTCGCATCGGCACGCTGGTCCTGGCCGAGGTGCAGCGCTCGCGCGACGGCACCCGCAAGCTGCGCTTCACCACCCGCGACGGCTTCGCGATCGAGAGCGTCGTCATCCCCGACGGCGACAAGACCACGCAGTGCATCTCGTCGCAGGTCGGCTGCGCGGTCGATTGCCAGTTCTGCGCAACCGCCAAGCTCGGGCTGACCCGCAACCTCGACGCCGGCGAGATCGCCGACCAAGTCTACCGCGCGCGCGCGCTGCTCGCGATCGAGGAGCCCGATCGCCGGATCACCAACCTCGTCTACATGGGCATGGGCGAGCCGCTGCACAACTACGATCACGTGCTGCGCTCGCTCCGGATCCTGACGCACGATCTCGGCATCGGGCTGTCGCAGCGCCGGATCACGGTGTCGACCGCGGGCCTGGTGCCGCGGCTCGAGAAGCTCGGTCGCGAGGACGTCCGTCCCAACCTGGCGGTGTCGCTCAACGCACCCAACGACGACGTGCGCGACGCGATCATGCCGATCAACAAGAAGTGGAACATCGCGAAGCTGCTCGGCGCCATCAAGGCGTATCCGCTCGAGCACCGGCGCCGGGTGACCTTCGAGTACGTGCTGCTGGCCGGCATCAACGACTCGCTCGACGATGCCGCCCAGCTGGCGCGCCTGCTGCGCGGCGTGAAGTGCAAGGTCAACGTGATCCCGTTCAACCCGCACCCGGAGGCGGCCTACCAGCGGCCCGCGCCCGAGGTGATCGACGGCTTCCAGGCCGAGTGCAAGCGGCTCGGGCTGCCGACCTACCTGCGCACGCCGCGCGGCGACGACATCGACGCCGCGTGCGGCCAGCTGGCCAACCGGTCCAACGGCGAGCTGCTGGTCCCGCTGCGCAAGCGCCCGGGCGCCGGCGCGAGCGCACCCGCGCCCGCGCTCGACTGATCGACACCTCGTGCGCGGCGCGCCGCACGGCGGCGCAGCCATGCGAATCTGAGCCGCGCTCCGCGCGCGGATCGCCCTACAATGACCGGCATGGTCCGACGCGCCGCGACCGCGTGGCTGGTGGCGATGCTGGCCACCACCACCGCGTGCAATCAGGTGTTCGGCCTGGATCCGCCGGGCGGCGCTGACGACGGAGACGACGGAGATGCCGACGGCGGCGCCGCCGCCACCGATGCCGCCGAACCCGCCGAACCCGACGCGCCCGCGCTCGACGCGGCCGGCAACCGGTGGAGCGCGCCGAACCCGATCACGGTGGCGGCGGGTGGCGTCGCGTTCGAGAGCGAGCCGACCCTGTCGCCCGATCAGCTCGAGCTGTACTTCGCCCACCAGGCCAACGGGTTCGCGGGCAAGGACCTGTGGCGCGCCACCCGGGCCAGCCTCGGCGACGCCTGGAACAGCGCGGCCGCGCTGCCCACGCTGAGCTCGATGAGCGCCGATGGCACCCCGCGCCTCACCACCGACGGCCTGCGCATCTATTTCAGCAGCGACCGCGGTGGTGCGGGCGGCACCGACATCTGGGTCGCCGACCGGGTCAACCAGACCACCGCCAGCTGGATCGCGCTCGCGGTCGACCCCGGGCTCAGCACCGACGCCGACGACCGCACCGCCTCGCCCTGCGAGGGTCGCAAGCGCCTGGTGCTGGCGTCGAACCGGGGCGGGACGAGGACGGCTCACGACCTGTACGAGTCCGACGACGCGGGCACCCGTGCCCTCGACCTGCTCAACAGCCCGGGCGAGGACCTGAGCCCCTATCTCACCGCGGACTGCCTCACGCTGTACTTCGCGTCGGACCGACAGGGCAGCCTCGATCTCTACGTCTCGGCGCGGGTGACGCCCGACGACCCGTGGTCGCTACCGGTCCGGATCGACGAGCTCGCGACCTCCGGCACCGAGTCCGATCCGTGGGTCTCGCCCGACCAGCGGCACCTCGTGTTCACGTCGGCCGCGTTCGGTCGTTCCGACGTGGTCGAGTCGTTCCGGTAGCGGTAGCGCGCTAGCGCTCGAGGGTCGCGAGCTCAGCGGCCGAGAAGAAGAACGCGATCTCCTGGGCGGCGGTCTCGGGCGCGTCGGAGCCGTGGACGGCGTTGCGCTCGATGTCGGTGCCGAACAGCTTGCGGATGGTGCCGGCGTCGGCCTTCTCCGGGTTGGTCGCGCCCATGATCTCGCGGTTCTTCAGGATCGCGTTCTCGCCCTCGAGCACCTGCACGAGGACCGGGCCCTCGGTCATGAACTTCACCAGGCCGCCGAAGAACGGGCGGGCGCTGTGGACGCCGTAGAAGGCGCGGGCCTGGGCGTCGGTGAGCCGGGTCAGGCGCGCGGCGACGACGCGCAGGCCGCCCTCCTCGAACTTCGAGATGATGCCGCCGATGCTGTTCTTGGCGACCGCGTCGGGCTTGATGATGGAGAAGGTGCGCTCGATGGCCATGGTGAGACTCCGGAAGCCGAAAGTAGAAAAGCCGCTAGCGGAGGGCTAGCGGCGGCGGAAATACCTGAAACCGGCGGTTACTTCAACAGCGCGGCGAGGGTCTTGCCCATCTCGGCCGGGGTCGGCGAGACCGCGATGCCGGCCTCCTTGAGGGCCGCGATCTTGTCGGACGCGGCGCCCTTGCCACCCGAGATGATGGCGCCGGCGTGGCCCATGCGCTTGCCGGGCGGGGCGGTCTGGCCCGCGATGAACGCGGCGACCGGCTTCTTGACGTTCTCCTTGACGAACCGCGCGGCGCGCTCCTCGGAGTCGCCGCCGATCTCGCCGATCATGAAGATCGCCTCGGTGCCCGGATCCTCGGCGAACAGCTTGAGGCACTCGATGTGATCGAGGCCCTTCACCGGGTCGCCGCCGATGCCGATCGCGGTCGACTGGCCGAGGCCGAGCGAGGTCAGCTGGTGCACGATCTCGTAGGTGAGCGTGCCCGAGCGCGACACCACGCCGATCTTGCCCGGCTTGTGGATGTAGCCCGGCATGATGCCGACCTTGCACTCGCCGGGCGTGATCACGCCCGGGCAGTTGGGGCCGACCGTGATGACGTCGGGGTAGTCGGCCGCGAGGACCGCCTTGACCCGGATCATGTCGCGGGCCGGGATGCCCTCGGTGATCGTGATGATGAGCTTGAGGCCGGCCGCGGCCGCCTCGAGGATCGCATCGGCCGCGAACGGCGGCGGGACGTAGATGACCGTCGCGTTGGCGCCGGCGTGCTCGACCGCCTCGTCGACGGTGTCGTACATCGGGACCTGGCCCAGGCCCTCGACCTTGGTGCCGCCCTTGCCGGGGGTCACGCCGGCGACGACGTTGGTGCCGTACTCGACCATCTGGCGGGCGTGGAAGGCGCCGGCCGAGCCGGACATGCCCTGGACGACGAGACGGGTGTGCTTACCGACGAGGACGCTCACGACTTGCCTCCCTTGGCGGCGAGGGCGGCGACCGCCGCGACTGCCTTCTGCGCCCCGTCGGCCATGTCGGCCGCGTTGACGATGTCGAGCCCCGACGCGGCCAGCAGCTTCTTGCCGAGCTCGACGTTGGTGCCTTCGAGCCGGACCACCAGCGGCACCTTCAGCCCGGTCTCCTTGACCGCGGCGATGACGCCGTTGGCGATGGTGTCGCACTTCATGATGCCGCCGAAGATGTTGACGAAGATCGCCTTCACCTGCGGGTCACTGGTGATGATCTTGAACGCGGCGGTGACCTTCTCGGTGGTGGCGCCGCCGCCGACGTCGAGGAAGTTGGCCGGCTGACCGCCGTAGTACTTGATGATGTCCATCGTCGACATCGCGAGGCCGGCGCCGTTCACCATGCAGCCGATGTTGCCCTCGAGCGCGATGTAGCTGAGGTCCCACTTCTTGGCCTCGATCTCCTGCGCGTCCTCCTCGGCCGGGTCGCGCCATGACTCCAGCTCGGGGTGGCGGTACATGGCGTTGTCGTCGAAGCTGATCTTCGCGTCGAGCGCCAGCACCTTGCCCGCCTTGGTCACCACCAGCGGGTTGACCTCGAGCATCGCGCAGTCGGTCTCGTCGTAGCAACGGGTGAGCGTCTTCAGGAAGACGCCCAGCTCGCGGCCGACCGCCGGCGTCATCGCCAGCTTCCGGGCCAGCCGGCGCGACTGGTAGTCCTGCCAGCCGATCGCCGGGTTGACCTCCTCGCGGAGGATCTTCTCGGGGTGCGAGGCGGCCACCTCCTCGATGTCCATGCCGCCCTCGGTCGACGCCATGACCGTCACCCGGCCGGTGGCGCGATCGAGCAGCATGCCGAGGTAGTACTCCTTGGCGATGTCGAGCCCCTGCTCGACGAGCAGGCGCTGGACCTTCTTGCCCTCGGGCCCGGTCTGCGGCGTGACCAGGGTCATGCCGAAGATCTTGCGGACCGCGTCCTCGGCCTCGGCGCGGGTCTTGGCGACCTTGACGCCGCCGGCCTTGCCGCGCCCGCCGGCGTGGATCTGGGCCTTGACCACGACCACGTCGGTGCCGCTCTGGCGCTGCACCTCCGGGATCGCGTGCATCGCGGCCTCGACCGACAACGCGGGGATGCCGATCGGCACCGGAACGCCGTACTTCTTCAGCAGCTCTTTACCCTGGTACTCGTGGATCTTCATCGGGACCTCGGTCCCGCGGGTTTACCGTCGCCGGGCCCGGTGGCGCAACGCCCTCCGGACCCGAATCGCGGCGGGGCCGGTTCAGCGTCGCGGCGTCACGGGCCTTCCCCCGACGGCGCCGGCGCGGTAGGCATGGGCGCGATGTCGACCAAGCCCCAGACCGCGATCACCCCGACCCGCGCCGACAACTACGCCGAGTGGTACCAGCAGGTCGTCAAGGCGGCCGACCTGGCCGAGAACTCGCCGGTGCGCGGCTGCATGGTGATCAAGCCGTGGGGCTACGCGCTCTGGGAGCACTGCCAGCGCGTGCTCGACGGGATGTTCAAGGAGACCGGGCACGTCAACGCGTACTTCCCGCTGTTCATCCCGCTGTCGTTCCTCGAGAAGGAGGCCGCCCACGTCGAGGGCTTCGCCAAGGAGTGCGCGGTGGTCACCCATCACCGGCTCGAGCTGAAGGACGGCAAGCTGGTGCCGACCGGCGAGCTCGAGGAGCCGCTGGTGGTGCGCCCGACCTCGGAGACGATCATCGGCGAGATGTTCGCCAAGTGGGTCCAGAGCTATCGCGACCTGCCGCTGCTCATCAACCAGTGGGCCAACGTGGTGCGCTGGGAGATGCGCACGCGGCTGTTCCTGCGCACGACCGAGTTCCTCTGGCAGGAGGGCCACACCGCCCACGCCACCTCGACCGAGGCGGTCGAGGAGACCATGCGCATGCTCGACGTCTACGCGACCTTCGCCGAGGAGTGGATGGCGATGCCGGTCATCAAGGGCGCCAAGACCGCCGGCGAGCGGTTCCCGGGCGCGGTCGACACCTACTGCATCGAGGCGATGATGCAGGACCGCAAGGCGCTGCAGGCCGGCACCTCGCACTTCCTCGGCCAGAACTTCGCGAAGGCCTCGGGCATCCGGTTCTCGGACGACAAGGGCGCGCTCGAGCACGCGTGGACCACCAGCTGGGGCGTGTCGACCCGCCTGGTCGGCGCGATGATCATGACCCACGCCGACGACGACGGCATGGTGTGCCCGCCCCGGCTGGCGCCGACCCACGTCGTGATCCTGCCGGTGACCCACAAGGCCGACGACCCGCAGAAGGTGATCGACTGGTGCAAGGCGCTCGCGGCCGAGCTCAAGGCCCAGACCTTCGCCGGGACCCCGGTCCGGGTCGAGATCGACAGCCGCGACCTGCGCGGCGGCGACAAGGTCTGGCAGTGGATCAAGAAGGGCGCGCCGCTGCGGCTCGAGGTCGGGCCGCGCGACATCGAGAAGGACTCGGTCTTCCTGGGCCGCCGCGATCGCGGGCCCAAGGACAAGGCGTCGGTGCCGCGCGCCGAGGTGGTCGCGACCGTGGCCGCGCTGCTGCAAGAGATCCAGGACGGCATGCTCGCGCGCGCGACCGCGTTCCGCGCCGAGCACACCCGCGTGATCGACGACAAGGCCGAGTTCTACGCCTACTTCACCCCGTCCAAGGTCGGCGACGACGAAGACAACAGCAACGCGCCGACCCCGATCCACGGCGGCTTCGCGATGACCCACTTCTCGGGCGACGTCGCGGTCGAGAAGACCCTGAAGGACCAGCTGGGCGTGACCGTGCGCTGCATCCCGCTCGACGACGGCGAGCCTGGCACCTGTCCGTTCACCGGCAAGCCGAGCGCCAAGCGCGTGGTGTGGGCCAAGAGCTACTGAGCGAGCGATGATCACCCGCGGCGAGCTGCTCGGGTTCCTGCGCCAGCACAAGCTGGCGGTGGAGGCGACCCTGCACGCGCGCGGCATGCCGCAGGCCGCGGTGATCGGCGTCGCGGTCACCGACGACCTGGCGCTGGTGTTCGACACCCTGTCCACCTCGCGCAAGTGCCAGAACCTGCGCCGGCACCCGATGATCGCGCTCGCGATCGGCTGGGACACCGCGACCGTGCAGCTCGAGGGCGTCGCCGACGAGCCGCACGGCGCCGAGCGCGAGCGCCTGGTGCAGGTCTATCTCGACGCCTTCCCCGATGGGGTCGTGCGCCAGCACCTCGAGCACATCACCTACGTGCGGGTGCGGCCGTGCTGGCTGCGCTACAGCGACTTCGCGATCGAGCCGCCGCGGATCTTCGAGCTCGACGCCGCCGGGCTGGCGGCGCTGACCTGACCCGTGGTGGGTCGCGACCGACGCGCCTCGGTCACGCATGATATGGGTCGAACGTGATCCAGACGGCTCGCCTCGTACCGGCTCCCGCGCACCTGGTCGACGACGGCCGCCAGCACCTCGGGCGCTTCGCCGGACCGCTCGCACGCACCAACCTGATCGACGCGCGCTATCGCGGGCTGCCCCGGCCGCTGCGCTGGTGGCGGCTGAAGGAGTGGCAGGCGTTCCAGATCGCGAGCCCGCGGCTGTTCATCAACCTGGCGTTGTTCGACGCCAAGCTGATGGCGCTGGTGCAGGTCAAGATCTACGACCGCGCGCGCGGCGTGAAGATCCTGCACGAGCGCAAGCTGCGGCCGGGCGCGTTCCGCGTCGCCGACCAGCTGCTCGATTCGTCGACCCGCTACCAGGACCGCAGGACCACGCTCGGCTTCACCAACCGGCTCGCGCGCGGCCGCATCGAGGTCGAGCTCGACGTGCCGGCGGCCGGCGCGGTGCCGCGCATCGCCGGTCGCATGACCCTCCTGTGCGACCGGGGCGCACCTCAGGTCGTCAGCCTGCCGTTCGCGGGCGACGTGGGCATGTACTCACACAAGGGCATGTTCCCGGTGGAGGGCGAGCTGTCGATCGGCGACGAGACCCACCGCTTCGCCGCCGACGACACGCTGGCGCTGATGGACGACCACAAGGGCTACTATCCGTACGTGATGCAGTGGGACTGGGTGACCAGCGCGGTGCGTCGAGGCGGGCACGCGCTCGGCTTCAACCTGACCCGCAACCAGTGCCGCGAGCCGGAGCGGTACAACGAGAACTGCGCCTGGCAGGACGACCGGATCGGGCTGTTGCCCGCGGTCGAGTTCACCCGCGAGCGGGCGCGCCAGCCGGGCGAGCGCTGGCTCATCAAGGATCGCGACGGTCGCGTCGACCTTCGCTTCGAGCCGACCGTCCCCGGCGACGTGCGCGTGAACGCGGTCATCGTCGAGAGTCGCTACCGCGGGCCGTTCGGACGCTTCGAGGGTCGGCTCGAGCCCGCCGGCCTCGATCCGATCGAGGTCGATGGGTGGTTCGGTATGGGCGAGGAGTTCTACCTGCGCTGCTGACCGCCACGAACCTACCTTTGTCGAGGGGCCGCTACCCCACCGGCATCCCCGCGGCGAAGAATGCATCGAGACTTTTTTGCCAGGTGGCCGACTATCTACTCTGATGAGAAATCGCGTCCAGTCCGGGTTCACGCTGACCGAGCTCATGATCGTGGTGGCGTTGCTCGGGATCCTGACGGCGATCGCGGTCGCCGCCTCGTCCGGTGGCAAGGACCGTTCGCGTGGGTTTGCCGATCAGATGGCGGGTGAGCTCGAGACGGCGCGCCTGCGCGCGCTGGCCAGCCGCCGCTGGCATCGCATCACGTTCACCCCGACCGGAGCGACGCTCGATCAATCGACCACCACCGGCATGGCGCTGCCGACCGCGTACCAGACCGTCGGGCTGATCACCGCCCCGGCCGCGGTGCGCATCGTCGCGATGGCGAACACGACGCTGCTGGCGCCGACCACCGAGCCGGCCGCCGGCAGTGGCCTCGCCGGCGAGATCGTGTTCGCGCCCGACGGCACCAGCGTCGCGCGGACCCTCTGGGTCAGCGACCGCCAGGACTACGCTCCGTATCGCATCGCCCTGTTCGGGGCCACCGGTCACGCTCGCGTCTATGAAGGGTGGTGAGCATGCGCATCTCGATCGCACTGACCTCGTTCACGCTCTGCGCGGGCCTGGGGCTCACCGCCCGCGAGGCGGCCGCCCAGGTCGCGACCGACTTCGCGTCGTGCTCGCCCGATCTGGCGGTGTGCGATGCGACCCACGACGACTGCTGCGTGCGCACCTTCGATCCGATCTCGACCGACCGCGCGATCATCATCCCGATGGATCGCTGCCACCAGGTGATCGCCGGTGGCGGCAGCACGCTGGCGCCGCCGACCGCGGTCGGCTCGTGGTGCTCGAACCCGGGGCCGTTCGGCGCGAACGACAACGGCATGTACGAGACCTACGGCCTGGTGTTCCGGCTGATGCAGAACGGCATTCCGGTGCACTGGGTGATCAACCCCAGCAAGGATCCGCCGGCGCTCACCGCCAACCAGAACCTCAACAGCCAGGTCTACACGCCGCGCGACATCGACACGTGGGTGCTTTCGGCGGGCGCGACCGTGCCTTCCGTCGTCACCACCGCGCTCGCCGCTTGCACCGCGCCTGCGTGTGCCGCGCCGGTCAAGCTGCTCAACCCGACCACGCTGGCGGCGTCGGCGGCCTGGACCTACACCAAGAAGCAGTTCCCGATCCGCGGCGGCGCCTTCGTGATCGCGCCCGAGGACCGCGGCCGCTTCAACGAGTTCTGGAAGAAGACCGGCGCGTACGCCGGTTTCGCCGGCAATCCCAACTACAACTTCAGCGCGATCGATCTCTACGAGCTCCAGAACGGCGCCAAGTTCGTGTACCAGGACTACCGCACCTCGCTGCCGTACACGCTGGGCAATGGTGGTAACGGTGCGCCGGTCGCGGTGAAGATCGACTACGCGCCGCCGCGCCTGGCCCGGCAGGCCCCGGCCGGGGTGTCGCAGACCTGGCTGTCGCTGGCCAAGCTCAACGTGCCCGCCGCCTACCCGGCGTGCAAGACCGGCGTGTTCACCCCGGCCGACGCGGTGTTCTGCGACGTCACCAAGACCGACATCGGCAGCGGCGCGCTGGTCGCCGGCAACTTCACCTGGAGCTGGATCGACAACTGGTCGGCCAACGCCTCGCCCTGTAGCGACCCGGCCGAGCTGGCGCAGGTCAACAAGCTGCGCGAGTTCCTCACCTACAAGCCCGGGGTCCGCGCCGGCGGCCACATCATCTTCATGGAGGCCGTGATCAACTTGATCGAGAAGTGCTCGGACCGCCAGATCATGGGCGTGCCCGGGGTCGGCCTGGCTCCCGACAACGGCACGCCATCCGAGCCGTTCATCTTGCGGCGTCCACACAACGTCTTCATGCAGTGGGGTGACGTGCCGACCTCGTTCGCCCAGGG
>JBKJLC010000028.1:0-6382 GCA_046597055.1 Kofleriaceae bacterium
ATCCGTAGCGGGCAACCCGCGCATCCCGACGCGAGGGCGTCCTCAGGATCCCGCACATGTTCTTCCGGTGTCCCTGACTTCGGGCTCGCAACGAGCCCTTCGCGCAGGGACACCGGAGAGTCGTGCGGGATCCTGAGGACGCCCGACGCCGTCCGCCCTCTCCCGCTCGTCCTGAGCGCAGCGCGAAGCGCGGAGTCGAAGGAGGCCCTCGTCCAGCGCAGCGCGCGGCGCCGAAGGACGCCCGCGCTCCCCAGCTCAGCGCCCGCGCTTGAGCGCGCGATCGATCTCGCGCTTGTCGTCGGCCTCGCGCTTGGTCGCGCGCTTGTCGTGCACCTTCTTGTGCGTGCACAACCCGAGCTCGACCTTGACCTTGCCGTCCTTGAAGTACAGGGACAGCGGGATCAGCGTGTAGCCCCGCTGCTGGGTCTTCACGCCCAGCTTGTCGATCTCGTGCTTGTGCAGGAGCAGCTTCCGGGTCCGGCCGATCTCGTGGTTCCACCGGTTGGCCCAGGGGTACTCGTTGATCTGCACGCCGTGCAGCCACGCCTCGTGCTTCTTGATCTCGGCCCAGCCGTCCGAGATCACCACCTTGGCGTCGCGCAGCGACTTCACCTCGGAGCCGACCAGCACCACCCCGGCCTCGACCCGCTCGTGGATGAGGAAGTCGTGCCCCGCCTTGCGGTTGGTCGCGACGACCTTCATCGGCTGCGGCTTCGCGGTCGCCATGACCGCCCGTTCTAGCAGAATCCGAGCTCCCGCGCTCACTTGCCTGATGACGCAACCACACCGGCCCGTCGTCGATAGCGCGCGGCATGGACCTGCTGGACCGTGCCCTCGACGCGCTGTACGTCCCCCACTGCCCCGCCTGCGACGAGCGCGTCCCCGCCGGACAGCCCCTGTGCGAGCGGTGCACCACCAGCCTGGTCGCGCTGGGCCCGGCCTGCCCCCGCTGCGCCGAGCCGCTGGCCGCCCCCCCGGTGATCGAATGCGCGCGCTGCGCCCGCGGCGGCTGGCCGCTGGAGACCGTGGTCGCCCCCTGGCGCTTCGGCGGCGAGCTGGCCGCCGCCCTGCGTCGCCTGAAGTTCGGCCGACAGCCCCACGTCGCCCGCGACCTGGCCCCGCTGATCGCGCCGTTCCTGGGCGCGGTGGTCGCCGCCGGTGCCATCGACGTCATCGTCCCCGTCCCGCTCCACTGGCGACGCCTCGCCACCCGCGGCTTCAACCAGGCCCAGGCCCTCGCCGCTGCGGCCTGCCACGCCACCGGCCTCCGCACGCCGATCGACACCCTCGCGCTCCGCCGGGTCCGCTCGACCCCGCCGCAGACCGGGCTGACCGCCGCCGCCCGTACCGCCAGCGTCGCCGGCGCCTTTGCGGTCCCGGCCCGGCGTCACCGCCGCGTCCGCGACCGCCGCGTGCTCCTGGTCGACGATGTCATCACCACCGGCGCGACCATCGCCGCCTGTGCCCGGGCCCTGCGCACCGCTGGCGCCGCCGCGGTGGTCGGCTTCGCCGTCGCGCGCGCGGAGTGACGTCCGGCCGGCCGGCTACCGCCGCTCGAGGATGATGAACTCGACGCGGTCGTTGATCTGGCCGGCGCCCTTCTGCTTGTTCGGGACCAGCGGCCGCTGCGACCCGATGCCCTTGGCCTCGACCCGCTCGGGCTCGACGCCCCAGCCGATGAGCCACTTGCGGATCTCCTGGGCGCGCTTGTCGGACAGCGCGGTGTCCCCGGCGCCGCGCGGATGCACGTGCACCGTCACCCGCACCCGCTTGAGCCCGCTCTCCGCGCGCATGGTCGCCCCGACCTGGGCGAGCACCCGGGCCGCGCCCTTGCCGAGCCGCGCGCTCTGGCCGACGAACGTCACCGGCTCGAGCACCTCGATGCGGTCCTGCATCAGCATGACCAGCGCGTCGCCCTTGTCGGGACAGCCGTCCTCGTCCGCGTTGCCGTTGATCGTCTCCGGCTCGAGCGCGCACTGATCGAGCACGTCGGGCACGCCGTCGTTGTCGTTGTCGGGCTCGTCGCAGCCGTCGTTGTCGTTGAACCCGTCCTTGTCCTCGGGCTCGTTCGGGCACTTGTCGTCGACATCGGGGATGCCGTCGGCGTCGTTGTCGGCGTCGATGCAGCCGTCGGTGTCCTCGACCCCGTCGGGATCCTCGGGCTCCAGACCGCACCGGTCGTCGCCGTCGAGCAGCCCGTCGTGGTCGTTGTCGGGATCGGGACAACCGTCTTCGTCGTTGAATCCGTCCAGGTCCTCCGGCTCGGTCCGGCAGCCGTCGTCGGCATTGACCACCTTGTCGTCATCGTCGTCGCCGGTGTCGCGCGGCGGCGTCGGCACGACGATCCGCAGCGGCTCGGGCACCCGGGCCTGCGGCGCGATCGCCAGCGTCAGGAAGCCGCGTGCGTCGGGCACGCCGATGCCCCGGCCCACCCCGCCGCCGCCGCCGAGGCCGACCACCAGCGCCCGACCAGCGCGCACGCGCACGCCGACCGAGAACTCGAGCGGGCTGACCTCACCCTCGGCCCCGACCACCCCGAGCGCGCCGTAGGTCTCGCCGACCAGGGCCACCTGCTCGAGCACCCGCACCGCCACGCCGGCCCCGAAGGTCAGCTCGCTGCCCTGCTCGAGCTGCCCGTAGCGCGCCACGCCCCGGGCCAGGAACCCACCGTTGACCGCCCACTCGACCCGCCGGGCATGCCCCCCCAGCAGCGCCTGCAGATGCGCGGTCGGCATCTCGACGCCGGCGAACTGGCCGTCCTTGCCGGTCGGCGCGGTCACCTCGAGCGCGCCGCCGAAGCCGACCGCGCCGGTCACCACGTTGGCCTTGGCGCGCACCGCGACGTCGCCGAGCGCGAAGCCGTCGGCCGGCGTCAGGCCGCGCGGATCGCTCATCAGCCGCTCACCGCCCGCCTGCTGGTACATCGGCACCCGCACCGCCAGCTCGAGCTTGCTGGTGAGCGCGTAGGCAAACCCCAGCTCGAGCTGACTGCGCGCCGCGACCAGCGCGAGCTCCTGGCTCGCGCTCTGCTGGGTCCATTCGGCCACCAGCGGGTTGGTCGCGTGCGAGAACGCCAGGCTCAGCGCCCACGCGCCCCGGCCGGCGACGTCGGGCGACGCGACCTGGAACATGCCGGGCTCGGTCGACGGCGTCGGCGCGAAGGTCCCGATGTCGACCTCGCGCGACTCGTCGGCCTGAGCGACCCCGGCGGTCCCGCCGATCAAGCCGAGCAGCATCACCACGCCGCGCCGGCGCCCGCCGATCAGCGCGACCATCACCAGCCCGACCAGCAGCCCGGCCTGGCCACCGCCGCTGTCGCAGCCACCGCCGTGCACGTCGACCGCGACCACCTCGGCGTCGAACTGCAGGGCGTGGTGCGCGACCGGGTCGCCATCGAGGAACACCTCGATCACCACCGTCTGCACCCCAGCCTCGGTGGCGACCACGTCGGCGTCGTACCCGCTGCTCTGCAACGGCGCGAGCGTCAGGGCGTCGCGGTCGAGGACCGCGGGCATCGTGGCCGCGGCGGTCACCTCGAAGCTCTCGGTCGCGGACGGGTTCACCAGCAGCAGCCCGCCCGGCGACAGCTCCGACAACCGCACCGGGACCCCGACCGCGATCACGACCGGATCCAGCACCTGCGGCGTGGCCATCACCGGCCGCGCGATGCCGTCGCCGGTGATGGGCACGGTGACCATCGCGCGACCGTTGTCGTTGTTCATGATCGTGAGCGACCCAGTGAACGTGCCGTAGCTGGTCGGACGGAACCCGACCGCGACCCCCATGCACGCCTCGCCGGTCGCGCTGGCGCCGGGCACCGTGAACGGCCCGCGCGCCGCCAGCTCGAACGCGTCGGTCGGGTCGTCGATCATCGAGATGTCGAGCGTCGCGCGCCCGGTGTTGCACACGCGGAGCTGACACGGCTGATCCCGCGCCGGTCCACAGGTCACGGTCGGCACCTGAGTCGCGGTCGGATTGCGGTAGGTCGGCGGGAACGCCAGGCCCGCGACGTCGATGTGGCGATCGATGCCGTGACCGCGCACCATGATCGTGAAGCCGGCAGGCTGGACCTGGCCGCCCGCAAACAGGCCGGTCGTGTCGACCACGAACGAGCTGGTCTCCGGCATGGTGGGATCGCGCTCGGTCGTCGGCCGGTACGTGACCATGACGGTGTGGGTCGCGGCCGGCATCACCGTGATGGCCGCGCCCAGCGCCGGCTTGCTGAACGGCGCCGCCACCGCCGAGATGCCGCTGATCGTCATCGGCCCGTCACCCGAGTTGGTGATCGTCACCGGCACCGTCACGCCATCGGCGTCATCGACATCGACCCCGCCGAAGTCGACCACCATCCCGGGCGTGACCGTCACCGCCGGACCGACGCTGACATAGCGCATGCCGACCGTCGGACAGCCCATGCCGGCTGAAAGATCGCTGGCGACGACCAAGGTCGCGGTCCGCACGCCGAGCATCGTGTTGTCGGGATCGGCGGTCACCGTGAGCTGGCGCGACTGCCCGCCTGCCAGCGTGAAGGGCACCGTCCCCAGCCCGCTGATCGGGAACTCGGTGGGATTGGTGCCGGTCTTGGTCACTCCGGTGATCGAGAACGGGGCGGTGCCCACGTTGGTGATCGTGACCGTCTGGACCGCGGTCTGATCCCACCGCACGCTGCCGAGGTCGAAGGTCGGGCCTGGCGTCATCGCGCACCCGGTCCGCTGTCCGGTGCCGACCAGCGTCACGACCGGATCGTTCCAGTCCGACGTGGCCGTCAGGGTCGTCGAGCCCTGGGTCTCGAGCGTCGGCGCGAAGATCACCTGGAAGCTCGTGCTGGCGCCGGCCGCGACCACGGTGTTCGCGGTGAACCCGGTGAACGAGAAGCCCTGGACCGTCGAGCCGAGCGTGAGGTTGCTGAGGGTCGCGGCCGCGTTGCCCTGGTTGGTCACGGTGACCGTGGTCGCCAGCATGGTCATGAGCCGCACCGGCCCGAAGTTGATCGTCGGCCCGGCGGTCAGCGGGGCCGGGACCGAGCTCGTGTAGACCAGGAGCCCCTCGACGCTGTTGCAGGTCAGCCCGACGCTGATGGCGCCGCCGTTGTTCTCGGCATCGCTGGCCACCTGGATTGCGCCGCTCTTCGGGCCGCGGGTCTCGGGGTCACACTCGACGGTCCAGCTCACCGTCTGGCCCGGCATCAACGAAGTGGGCGCGGCGCCGATCAGGTTGAAGTCTTCCTGGTTGGTGTTGGTGATGCCGGTGATGCTCAGGCTCATCGAGCCCGGGTTGCGCACGGTGATCGTCTGCGCCGGCGAGGTCGCGTTGTTGTTGACGTTGCCGAACGCCAGCACGCCACCGGTCACCGGCGGCGTGGTCGGCATGGGCGCGGCCAGCTCGATCAACGGGTGCACCCCGGTGCCGGTCACGGTGACGCTGGTCGACATCGTGTCGGGATCCCCCGGCGTCGCCACCACGATGCTGGCCATCTGCAGCAGGGTCGCGGTCGGCAGGAAGGTGACGCTCACGATCGCGGCCTGGCCCTGGGTGAGCGTCCCGCTGCACCCGGGCGCGCACGTGATCGAGAAGTGGGCCGAGCTCTCGCTCACCGTGTACGCGAGCGGCGCGGTCCCGGCGACATTCGAGTTCGACACCGTGAACGTCTGCACGGCGCTCGCCGTGTTGATGCGCTGATTGCCGAACGCGAGCGCAGTCGGATTCACGGTGACGTCGGGGACCGTGCCCGTGCAGGTCAGGTTCACGACCGTGGGCGAGCTCGGCGCATCGCTGACGAGGGTGAGCGTGCCCGACTTCGGGCCGGCCGAGGCCGGATCGCAGCGCACCACGACCGTCGAGCTGGAGCCCCCGGCGGCGACCGCGACCGCCTGCCCGCAGCTCTGGCCGCTGGTGCAGGTGCCGAACGCGAACGAGAAGCTGCCGCTGGCATCGTCGATCGTCATCGACGAGACATCCAGCTGGGCCCCGCCGCTGTTGCTGAGCGTGAGCGCGCTGGTGGCGCCACCGACCAGCGCGACCGGCACGTCGCCGAACGCCAGCGGGCTCGGCGCCGCCGCGATCGCTGGCAGCGCGCCGTTGCCGCTGACATTGATCGTCCGCGGGCTATCGTCCGGATCATCGGACATGATCGTCAGCGTGCCGGGCCGCGTGCCAGTCGTCGAAGGCGTGAACGCCACGCGCACCGTCACCGAGCCACCGGCGGCCACGGTGCCGGCCAGGCAGGCCCCCCCGCCGCCCGCGCACGACAGCGCGAACTCGGCCGCGTTGCTGACGATCGAGTAGGTCAGCGGCGCCGCGCCCGCGCCGTTGCTGATCACCAGGTTCTGCGTCGCGCTGGGCTGGCCGACCTGGGTCGTCGCGAACGCCGGCATCGTGCTGG
>JBKJLC010000203.1:0-19319 GCA_046597055.1 Kofleriaceae bacterium
ATCGCCGTTGCCGTCGCCGAGCTGGCCACCCGCCTCGACACCATCGACGTCCTCGGCGTCCTTGGTGATGATGTTGACCACGCCGAGCAGCGAGTTCGAGCCCCACAGCACGCCGCCGGGGCCGCTGATCGTCTCGATGCGCTTGATGAGCTCGATCGGCTGGGCGCGGCCGAAGCTCGCGTTGTTGAGGAACGGGTCGAACAAGGACAACGAGTCGTGCAGCAGCTGCACGGCCTGCACGTTGCCGCGCACGTTCACGGCCGGGAGCAGGCCGTGGATCACCCCGAGGCGCATGTAGCCGGGGACCGCGTCGAGGACCTGGTCGACCGTCTGGAACTGACGGTCCCGGAGCTCGTCGGAGGTGATGACCGTGACGATCACGGGCGCCTCCTGCACGGTGGTGACGCCCTTGGCCGCGCTCTGCACGACGTTGGCCAGGTCGAGCTGGCTGTCGGCTTCGCCCCCGGCCTCACCCGACGCACCGACGACCTCGGTGATCACCGCCGGCACCTCGATGTCGATCGGATCGCCCTCCGCCGCGAGCGCAGGACTGCCGAGCATCGCCCCGCCGGTCACGAGGATGGCGGCGAGCGAGCCGGCGACATTGCGAACGGTGTTGGTGTTCATCGAAGCTCCAGGCGACGCGTGCGCGGGCCGTGGATAAAATCTGTCAGTACGCGTCGGTGAGCCCCTCCGCTCAGTACATGTACTGCGCCGACAGATACCCGCGGACGTCCTCCATCGGGTTGGGCAGGAACTCCAGGCGCGGCTCGTAGTCGAAGAACGTATCGGGGTGGTAGTAGCGGGCGTTGAACGCGTTGAACACGGTGGCGCGCACGGTCAGCTTCGGGGTCGGCGTGTAGGCCATGCCGAAGCTGAGGTCGGCTGCCGCTGGCAGCCGATCGAGCGTCACGCTGGACGCATGGCTGCGCAGGGGGGTCGACTGCATGGTCGTGCTGTTGACGACCGTGCCGCGCGGGGATGTGGCCGGGCAGCCGCCATCGAGCTGCTCGCAGTAGATGAAGTCGCGGTGCTCGACCAGCCGGTTCGCGTCCTCCATGGCGCCGACCACGCGCAGGTCGGTGAACGCGGTCAGCTTGTCGTCCATCAGGTTGTAGATGCCGGCCAGGTGGAACATGTGCTCGGGCACGGCCTTGTGGATGCCCTTGTCACGGGTGTTGAGCCGCGTGAACGTGTAGGCGAACTCGAAGCGGTGGCCACCCTGGACGTACAGCTTGGCCAGCCCTTCGGCCGAGTGAATCCCGCGTTCGGCGCTGTTCACGAACTCGCCGCTGTTGAGCTGGATGAGGTTCTCCATGCGCGTGTACGAGTAGTCGGCGCGGAACGACAGCTCGCGGATGCGCCGGTCGCCCTTGAACAGACGAGCGTTGACCTCGGCCTGGGCCGCGTCCGAGGTCTCGACCGAGAGGTCGGGCGAGCCCTCGAGCGTCACGCTCTCGCCGTTCGACTGCAGGTTGAGGAAGGTCGGCGGCCGGAAGCCCTGGGCCAGGTTGAGCTTGAGGTGCCAGTCCGGGATGAAGTTCCACACCGCCGTACCCGAGAACAGCGAGGTCAGCGGGTAGTGGAGCGTGCCCAGCGACTCCGGTGACACCTGGAGACGGGCGCCGGCATCCAGGATGAGCTTCTTGGTTGGCTTCCACTGCGGGTTGACGTAGATGCCGCCGACCGAGCGGGTCGACGGAAACAGGAACGTCAGCGGGCAGCCTGCGATGATGCGGACGTCGTCGCGCGCCTCGGTGGTCGGATCCGGCTCGCGTGGGCACGGCAGCGGGAGGCGATCGAGGCGATACGGGGCGATCACCTCCGCCTCGATGCCATCGCCCTGGCGGGCCCGCTTGACGCTGTTGGGCGCGAACTCGCGGAACGCCTCCGCGCCGTAGCTGACCCGGAGATCGTTTGGTAGCTCGACGTCGCCATCGAACGCGGTGCCGACCCGGTACGACGTGTTGTCGACCCGCACCGACAGGCCGCCTTCGAGCAGCACCGGCACCGGCGCCAGGATGCCGAGGTGCGAGATGTTGCGGACGAACTGCTGGCCGTACACCTTGACGCCCACGCCGGCCTTGCCGCCGGCGGTGCGCGTGCGCAGCTCGGCGACCGCGTACCGGTCCGAGTAGTCCAGCCGGTTGTCACGCGCCCGCCGGCCGCGGTCGAGACACCGATCGGAGGGGTCGTACTCCACGTCGGGGGTGCACGTGGGATCGTCGTCCTCGGGCAGGTGCTGGCGCGTCACGGACCCGGGGAAGCCCAGCGGATTGTGGCGCTCGATGAACGGCGCGCTGACCCGGACCTGCAGCTTGCCGTACGTCGCCTTGGCGAAGAGATTGAGGATGTAGCTCTGCGGCGGATCGGCCTGGGTCAGCGGACCGTAGAAGTTCGCCGAGTTAGGCTGCGGCAGCGGCGCCGAGAACATCATCAGCGGCATCTCGTAGCCGGGGCCTCGGTAGCTCTCGAACGAGGTGTGGACGAGCAGCTTGGCCTTGCCGTCGAGCAGATCGGGCAACCCGGCGATGGCGAAGACCCGCGCGTTCCGGCGATCGCCGTTGCCATCGCCGAGCTGGCCACCCACCTCGATCCCATCGACGTCCTCGGCATCCTTGGTGATCACGTTGACCACGCCGAGCAGCGAGTTCGAACCCCACAGCACGCCGCCGGGACCGCTGATGACCTCGATGCGCTTGATGAGCTCGAGCGGGTGGGAGCGGCCGAAGCTGACGTTGTTGAGGTACGGCTCGAACAGCGACAGCGAGTCGTTCAGCAGCTGCACGGCCTGCACGTTGCCGCGCACGCTCACCGCCGGCACCAGGCCGTGGAGCACGGAGAGGCGCATGTAGCCGGGGACCGCGTCCAGGACCTGGTCGAGCGTCTGGAACTGACGGTCGCGGATCTCGTCGGAGGTGATGACCGTGACGATCACGGGCGCCTCCTGCACGGTCGTGAGGCCCTTGGCGGCGCTCTGCACGACGTTGGCGAGGTCGAGCTGGTTGTCGGCCTCGCCCCCGGCCTCGCCCGCGGTGCCCACGTCGGTGATCACGGCCGGCACCTCGATGTCGATCGGATCCCCATCCGCGGCGAGCGCGGGATTGGCGAGCATCGCCCCGCCCGACATGAGGATGGCGGCGAGCGGGCCTGCAAGGTTTCGGTGGTTCGTGCGGATCATCGAAGGCCTCCAGGCAAAGCGAGCGGCGCGCCGTCCAGCGAACGTTCAATACCGGCAGTGCGCCGTGGCGGCGGTACCGGTTGGAGGTACATGCGGGTCATTTGGCGCGGCGCCTCACGGCGTGCGCTGCTGCGCCTTGATGAAGTCGACGCGCTCGTTGAGCGGGTCGCCAGGCGGGTTGTTGCCGAGCGGTCGGTCGGATCCGAGCCCGACCGCGCCGGGCATCTGCTGGTCGGGGACACCCTGGCTCTTCAGGTAGTCGAACACGGTCTGCGCGCGCCTCTGGGCCAGCGCCTTGTCCTTCGCCTTCTGGCGGCGGATCTCGGCGGCGTTCTTCGAACGGGTGCCCAGGGCCACGTGGACCTCGATGCGGATCGCCAGGCTCCGGTCCTTGATGAGGCCAGCGACCTGGCCAAGGATCACGCGCGAGGCCGGGGTCAGGTTGGCGCCCTGACCGGCGAACTCGATCTTGTTGCCGCGCAGGTCGATGCGGTCGCCCGCCTCGATCGGTCCGGTCGAGGTCCGCACGTCGGGACAGCCATCATCGTCGTCGACACCGTTGACGGTCTCGGGATCGTTGGGGCAGCGGTCCTGCTTGTCGGCGAAGCCATCGCCGTCGTTGTCCTCGTCGGAGCAACCGTCGTCGTCCTCGAAGCCGTCGACATCCTCGGCGTCGTCGGGGCAGCGGTCGGAGCTGTCGAAGATGGTGTCGCCGTCGTTGTCGGGCTCGGGACAGCCGTCGTCGTCCTGGAACGCATCGCGATCTTCGGGCTGATCGAGGCAGCCGTCGTCGACGTCGATCACGCCGTCGCCGTCGTTGTCGAGATCGGGGCAGCCGTCGTCGTCCTGGTAGCCGTCCTTGTCCTCGGCGTCGTCCGCGCAGCCGTCGGACAGATCGGGCACGCCGTCGCCGTCCTTGTCGCCGCGGCCGATGCGGGCCTCGCTGGCCGGCTGTGGCGACCAGATCGCCCCGACCATCACGCGGAAGTCGTCACCCCGGGCGCCGACCGGCGCGGCCGAGCCGGCCAGCGACGCGGTCAGGTGCGGGCTCACGCGGTAGTGGACGCCGGCGACCGCGTAGCCGGTCACGTCCTTCTCCTTCGCGCCGGGCGCGAAGTCGGTGGCGTCGAGGCTGGAGCAGCGCCGCAGGTCGGCGAGCCGGCAGTCGCCGTACGACAGCGCGCCGGGCATCGGGATGAACCCGACCACCTCCGCCGCCAGGACAAAGGCGGGCGCGAGCTCGTAGAGGCCGCCCACCCCGGCGAACGCCTCGGTGCCGACGTCGAGGATCGCCTGCGCGGCATCCTCGGGAGTCTCCTCGGGCATCAGCACGCGCGGGTCGTAGGCCTCCAGCACCGTGCGCTCGCGGATGCGGGCGCCGACGTTGAGGACCAGCTTGGTCGCGCTCAGGCGATCCTTGCGGAGGTCGACCGCGATCCGCGGCTCGAACATGAGGTTGGCGTCGCCGAGGAACATCTCGTCCTCGCCGAACGGCAAGGACACCGTCCCGATCGCGGTGACCGCGAGCCGGGGCGCGTCGAGCACCGCGTACTTCATGCCGACCCGCACGTCGAGCGGCCCCGACAGGCTCTGGGCCTCGAAGCCGCCGGACGGATCCATGTTGGAGATGTCGCGCAGCGAGATCATGCCGGTCGACGGGTCGGCGGAGGTGCCGCGGTAGCGGCCACGCTCGCCGTAACCGGGCCCGGTCTGCGTGCGGTAGACCGCGGCCGCCAGGCCGATCGCGACCCGCTTGCTCACGGTGAAGCCGAACGCCATGTCGAGCGTCAGCGTGTAGTCGAGGATGCTCGACTCCGCGCCGTTGCGGATGCCGGGCACCGACAGGTTGAGCGGGTTCTTGGCGAACCCCATCATCATCTTCCAGGTCAGGTCGCGCCGGGTCGGCAGCCGCGCGCCCTCCAGCGAGAACACACCGCTGGTGTCGTACGAGGGCCGGAACAGCACGGCGTCGACGCCACCGGACGGCTCGGCGCGGGCGACCGTCGGCGCGAGCAGCCCGCCGGCGCCGGCCGCCAGCGCGAGACCGAGGCGGCTCACGGACACGGAACGCCTCCGCTGGTCTCGGCGTCCTTCAGCTGGACGAAGACGACGGTCGGGATCGCGGCGGCCAAGGACTCCGGCCACCGGCAACCCGTCGGCTCGGCGCCGACGCCGTCGTGGTTGGTTGCCGATGCGACGTTGATGACGAGCGCGGTGCCGTTGGGCCCGGTCGCATCGGTGTTGGCGACGTGGGGCAGGACCGTGCTGCGGGTGACGCCGGTGTCAGAGAAGTAGTAGTCATCGGCGGGGATCAGGTTCTGGTTGCGGCGGATCCGGACCCCGGTGACCGGCAGGCCCCGGTGGCGGAACACGGCGGCCAGCACGCCGCGGGCGGAGAAGGTGGCGCCGGCGATGCCGGAGGTGGTGGTCCAGGCCTGGTCGGTGGCGTTGCGGGTCACGTACGCGCGGAAGTTGCGCGCCGGAGCGGCCGCGGCGTTCGGGGTCGCCGCGCCGGTCTGCTTGTGGTTATCCGCCCCGCCGGTCCGGTCGTCGGTGCCGATGCCGAGGAAGCCGAAGGCAGGTCGGGTCAGGTTCTCGGCCACGAAGCGACCGCAGTCGTCGAGCTCGTACTTCACCGGCAAGATCTGCATCGCGCCCGACGGGTTCATCGAGAACTCGAGGGCGTCGTAGAACTTGACCTCGAGCGCGCACGGGCCGCTGGTCGCCGGCATGGTCGCGCTGCACGGCTGGCCGGTGAAGCCGACCGCGGGCGCCACCAGCTGGTCGGTCTGGGTGTCGTAGAGCCGACCGCACACGGTCAGCTTCATCGCCTGCGGCGCCGGACACGGCAGCTCGGTCTCGCACATGGTGCGGGTCGCGCCCGAACCGATGCAGGTGACGACCCCGGTGTCGGGATCGACCTGCGGCTGCGTCGTGTCGTCATCGCAGACGACGACCGGGGACGGGACGCAGGTGCCGGCGGCGCCGAGCTTGGTGCCGGGACCGCAGCCGCCGTTGTCGGTGCCGACGCCCGCGACGCAGGCGCCATCCTTCTCGACGGTGCCCTCGCCGCATTCGACGGAGGTACAGCTGAGAGAGCTCACCGCCGCCGCCGCCGCGAGAGCCGCGGTCGCCAGGGTCAAACAGGTGTGGTTGCGCATGCGAGCCTCCTAGAAGTGGACGTTGTCCGTCCCAAGATCGGCGAAGATGGAGAGGTCGGCCGAGATATTGCCGTCGTTGTCGTTGATCATCGATGCGTTGATCACGCCGCGCGAGTAGCGCTCCGGCGTGCCGCCCATGAAGTGATACCCGGTGGCGCTGCGTGCCGCGCCGGCTGGGTCGGCCGCGGGGTCGTCGTATTCCCAGTTGATCATGTACGCGTCGATGCTGGCCAGGTTGGTCTCGACGTAGACCCCCGAACCGCCGACGGGACCGCCGTTGATCGGGTTCGAGCCCTCGACCAACCCGAAGAGGACGCCGCTGAGCGGCAAGATGAAGATCCGGTCCGAGCCCTCGTAGAACCCGGGACCGGCCTCGGTCCACGCCGCTCTGCACAGGCGCAGCCGGACCGCGTTGTCGGCGTCAGCGATACACCGGGCCGGTGGGATCGCGTTGGGGTCGCCGCAGTCCGCGGCGATGGGTGGATACTTGTACGGTGAGTAGCTGGTGACCGCCTTGAGGTCCGAGGCCAGGCTCGGCAGGAGGTCCATGCGACGCTCGGCGGTGAGCACGTCGATCACGTCGCCGGGATCGAGCCCGTCCTCGAACGGATCGTCGATGCCGACGTCTGCCTTCAGCCGCTCGGCGTACCGGGTGACATGCAGGCCGGGATAGCGGGTCGCTTCCAGGTCGATGAAGCACGGCGACGCCGGGTCGATCACCGGGACCAGCTCGAACTCGTGCACCTTGTAGACGAAGGCCCGCTCGACGGTCTTGTTGCCGGCGTCGTCGAGCACCGGTACGCCATCGGCGTTGACCTGGTACGCGAAGTCGGTCCCCCACAGCACCATGTGCGTGTCGGCGGGTGGCTGGTTCGGTGTTGGCGTGTCCCCGGGTCTCGCCGCGGTCGGCACGGTCTCGTGGAAGTCGATCTGCACGTTCGAGCCGCCGTAAGGCTCGATGCAGCCACCAACGCCGACCAGCGAGGTCGTCATCATGAGAAGACGCAGAACGGGCATTCCAGCCATTCGCTTGGTTCCCCTCGGTGCCACCAGTGCGGCGCCGTAATGAAAAAAATGATAGCCGCCTGACAGTCCGCGAGTCAACGTGGCGAGCCCACGTGCTTCAGTCACAATCCACGGGCGACCGCGAACTCGAAGGTCATGACGGTCCCCTGGTACTCGCCAGGTGCGAGATTCGCCCGGCTGGGAAAGTCGACGACCTCGTCCGAGTTGTCGGGCACGGTACGCGGAGGCCCACCTGAGACATCCCCTGCGAGGTCGACCTTCCACCGGCCGAGCCTGATGCCCGCCCCGACCGCCCCCCCGACCTTGTTGCGGTCGAGGTACTGGCGCTCGAGGGTCCGGTCGGGCACCGCGTTGCCGTCGAAGTAGACGCCGGTCCGTAACGCCAGCCGACGATTGAGCTGCCAGTCGATCCCGGCGCGGGCGGTGAGCGTGTTGTCCCAGTCGAGCGGGAAGGACTGGTTGGCACCGTCGTTGCCGGGGAACTGCACCTGCAGGTTCTCGAAGCGCGACCACTGGGTCCACTCGAGCTGGGTGGAGATGCGCACGGCGTTGGTGGCGGCGAGCGCCACGCCGACCGCCGCCGACTGGGGCCATGCCTGCTCGTGCGCGACCTGGACATCGAGGTCGCCCTGGCCGGGGAGCTCGAGCGTCCCTTCACCCGCGACGTCGACGGTCAACCCGCTCCGCCAAACGCCGCCGAGCGTGACCCGCGGGTGCGGGCGCCACATCGCGCCCAGGCTGGCGCCGACGCCGATCCCGGTCCCGCGCAGGTCGCTGGTCACCGGCCGGTCGGTCGCCTTGGCCATGAACAGGCCGACGCCGACGCGCACGGTCGCGCCCACGCTGAACCGGTCGTTCACCCGGTAGCCGAGCCCGGTCACCAGCTCGAGCACCAGCTCCCGGGTCTCGTCGATCGCCGGCGCGCCGGTGACCGGGTAGGCCAGCTGGCCACCGTAGGTGTTCCAGACCCCGGCGCCCAGGGTCACCCGGTCGCTGACCCTGACGAGCACGCCGAGCACCGGCACCGGGCGCAGCGGATTTGCCGGCGACTGCGCGGGCCCGCGGGCGCCGTCGGGGTCGATCGGCACGTACGAGCGTGGCGCCTTCACCAGCTCGACCCCGACGTGGACCGCCGGATCGGCGAACGCGGCGCCGGCCGGGTTGAAGTGGAGCGCGGTCGGGTCGTCGGCGATCGCCACGAACGCCCCGCCCATGCCGACGCCGCGGGCCGAGATGTTGGTGGGCCGGGCCAGACCGCCGGCGAGCGCGGCCCCGGGTGTGCCGAGCGCGAGCCCGAGCGCCGCCACCCGCTGGATCGCGCGGCTCATCGGCTGCCCTCGCTGGCTGCGGCCGGCACAGGATCGTGCGCAAGCGGCAGCGGGGCATCGATCTCGAGCGCCGCATCGACCTCGAGCGCGGCATCGATCGCCACGGCCGCGTCGATCGCCACGGCCGCGTCGATCTCCACGGCCGCGTCGACCTCGAGCGCCGCATCGACCTCGACGCCGGCATCGATGCGCACCTCGCACTGCTTGCTGGTCAGGTTGCACCGCTCGCCCTGGGCCCGGAAGCAGTCGTTGTCGCCGCGACAGCTGCGCGTGGGCGGCGCGCCGTCGAACAGCGTGCAGCCGCCGAGCACCGCGGCGATCACGGCCGCGGCCAGGCCGCGCGCCGGGCTCACAGCGTGCCTCCGACCGCGAGGCCCCACGCGTCGCCGCCGATCGGCACGATCGGCGACAACGTCGGCGAGCGCGGCACCTCGGGCGTCCGCGCCAGCATGTAGACGCCGACCCCGAAGGCCGCGGCGGCCAGGCCAAAGCCGACGTTCGACACCAGCCCGAGCTGACGGGCGCGATCGACCCGCTCCTGGATGTCGGCGCGGGTCCGGACCGGCACCACCGCCCCGGTCTCGGCCAGCGTGCTGGTCGGCGGCCGGGCCCGCTCGATCGCCCACAGGTCGCGGGCGTCGTCCTCGGCCCGCCCGGCGAGCAGGCCGGTGACCGCGCCGACCGCACCCAGGCCGACCGCGCTCAGGATCGCCACGCGGCCGATGCGCCGGCGCCGATCGATCGCGCCGGTGGCGATCATGTCGACGACGACCGTGATCTCCTGGCCGCGCGACACCCGCACCACCCGGCGGGCTGGATACCGGCCGGGCGCGGTCAGGTCGAGCTGATGGTCGCCGGGCCGCAGCACGTAGCGGCCGCGCTCGTCGACGGTCGCGAGCGCGCCGTCGACCGCGACCTGGGCGCCGGGTGGCGCGGTCACCACGATCCAGCCGATGTCGGCGACCGGGGGCGGCTCGGTGCCGACCGCGCCCTCGCCCGCCACCGCCGCGACCTCTTCGAGCGTGAGCGCGACGTCGGTGACCACCCCGGGCAGCACCTTGGCGGTCACGCGCGCCTCCTTCCAGCCGGCCTTCTGGACCAGGACCTCGACCTCGCCGGCGGCGATCGCGCGCGGCGCCAGCGGGGTCGCGCCGTACTTGAGACCGGCGATCGTCACGGTGGCGCCCCCGACATTGGCGTTGACGTGGATCGCGCCGCCGCCCTCGACCATGTCGGCGAACGCCGGCAGGCCGAGTGCGGTGCGGCAGTCGTCGTGGAGCTTGCGGGTCGCGCCGATCTCGCTCGACAGCGGGTTGGCCTCGATGGCCGACCGCGCCGACAGGATGCACTCCTCCCACTTCTGCTCGGCGGCGGCGACCGCGGCCAGGAACCGGTGCGGGCCCGGCAGGCTCGGCTGCAGGTCGCGCGCGGTCGCGAGGTGGCCGCGCGCAGCGTCGTACTTGCCGAGGCGGAAGGCGTCGATGCCGGCCTGGTACTCGCGGGTGAAGGCGGGGGATGGCTTGGGCTGCGCAAGGGCGGCGGTCGCCAGCGCGACCTGCACGACCAGCCCGACGAGGAGCGATCTCATGCTCACTGGCTCGGATCGTCGCGGCCGCCGGTGCCACCGCCGTAGCGATCCCACACGTTGACGTTGCCGGTGCCGGGCTTGCCGCCGGTGCCGACGCCGGTCCCGGGCCGCTTGCCGCCGCCGTCGTCAATGATGACCGGCCGGTCGGACTTGACCTGGGTCGCGAACGCCTTGGCCTCGCCGTCGCCGGCCTGGACCTCGATCGCCAGCGTGCCGCCGGTCTGCTTGAGCCGCGACAGCTCGTCGGTCGCGAGCTGCGCGAACGCGGCCGCGTCGGCGACGTCGCGGCCGCCGATCTCGAGCACGACGTAGCTCGGCGCCAGGCCGAGATCGCGCAGCGGTCCCTTGTCGACCGCGACCAGCACCGCGCCACGCGACACCTCGGGGTGCCGCCACGCGATGTGCGGGAACACGGTCATCGCGCGGGCGCCGAGCGCCTCGACCGGTGTCTTGTAGCTGTCGACCAGCCGTTTCACCTCGGCCGCCGACACCGTGTAGGTCGCGAAGCCGACGTACTGCTTGACGGTGCCGTTGGTGTACTCCTCCCAGTACCGGCCCGACGGGGCCGCCGGCACCGCGCCGCCGCTGGTCGCGCGCAGCGCCTTGGCCACCGCGCGCCGGGCGTCGCGGACCTCGCGGCGCGCTTGCACGCTGCGGGGATCCTTGTCGGCCGCGGCCAGCTTGGCGAGCCGGCTGGGCGCGAACAGGTTGCCGACCCGGGTCCGCCACGCTGGATCGTCGATCCGCGTCGCGACCTCGGCGGTCAGGCCGTCGAGCGCGGCGTCACCGGCCTCGTCGACGGCGTCGTCGGGGCTGGTCGCCAGTCCCGACACGCCGACACAGGTCAGCCCGCCGGCCTCGTCCGCGCAGTAGGCTGCCAACGCCTGATCGGAGGTGATGAACGCCGGACGGGCCGCGACCGACGCGCCGGTCAGCTTGCCGCGACCGATGGCGCCGCCCCCGTCGGCGATGAACGACTTGTAGACGAAGAACGCGCCGGCGGCGAGCGCCACCGCTGCCGCCGCTGCCGTGAACGCCAGCCACACGCTGCCGCCCTGCTGCGCGGCCGCGGCCTCGGCCACCGTGGTCGCCGCCTTCTTGACCTGGACCTTGCGGTTGCGCAGGTCGAGCACCAGCTTCTTCAGCTCGCTGCTCACCACCGGCCGCGGCAAGGTCGGCAGGTGCATCATCAGGCCCTCGGGGGCCGCGCACGTCATCGCCGTCTTGCAGTCGGGGCACTTCAGATCGGGCGGCGTCGCGAACTTGAGGACGTCGAAGTGCTCGTCGACGTCGATCAGCTGGCCGGCGGTCGTGCTGCACTTCGCGCACGTGTACGGCAGCGTGAACGACAGGACCTGGGCCTTGGGCCCGAGATCCTCGGGCCGGGTCAGCTTGTCGAGGAAGGTCGGGCCGACCGCGGTCAGGTAGATCGCCTCGGCCAGCGGCGTGACTTGCTGCAAGAAGCCGCGCCACTCGGCGGCGCCGGCCGGCTCGATCTTGCCGATGCCGGCGACGTCGAGGAGCACGATGCCCTCGAGCCCCTCGGCCAGCTTCTCGCGCGGGAAGCCCTTGTCGAGATCGCCGCCGAGCCGCACGAACGTGGTGCGGCCGTCGATGATCTTGTCGATGCGCAGCTTGCGTGCGCTGTCGGAGACGACGTACTGAAGGCGCGCCGCGAGGAAGTTACCGACGTCGAGATCGAGGTCGAACTTCTCCTGGCCAGCCAGGTACGAGAAGAACGTCACCGGATCTTCGTTGAAGTACTGCATCTCGCCGCACTGCCCGCACGGGCGCTGCGGCGGCTTCATCGCCTTGATCGTCTCGTGATCGCGATCGACCTGGAACAGGACCCGATCGTCCTTGTCGCAGTAGTCGCAGTGGTAGGGCGCGTAGAAGCTGAACACCCGGCCGGTGCCGGCGAAGTTCGCGACCATGTTGAGCTGGTCGACGATCTTGGGCGCGCACTCGACCAGCACGATGCGCTCGGCGTGCTTGCCGACGATGGTGATGAAGTCGACCCACTCGCGGATGCCGAACGACGACACCTTGCGGATGTCGCCGAGGTCGAGCACCAGCGTCTGCGCCTTGATGGTCTCGGCGAGCTTCTTGCCCTCGAACGACTCGTCGATGGTCCCGGCCAGTCGCAGGCAGACGATCCCGCCATCGGCGAACTTGTCGATCTGCAGCTTCGGTGGCGCCGGCTCGGCGATCACCGGTATCAACTGGGAGCGTGGGGCGGGGTCCATGGGGTTGCCTTGGAGTGGGTTGCTCACGGCCCTGCGAGCGCGTCGAAGAGGTGGAGCGAGCGAGCGAGCGTACGAACCTCGCGGAGGTTGAGATCGAGCTCGATCATCGCGGTGACCTCGGTATGCCGACCCGGGGACGCCTCGAAGAACATCGCGAGCGCGTTGTGATGACAGACTGCCATGCCGAGGCCGGCGCCGCCGTGACTCTGATCCATCTCGCCGCCAGCGAGCCCGCGGGCGAGCCCGTCGACGACATGTCGGCGCTGCAGCCCGCCATACCGATCCCGCACCTGCAGGACGACCCGGGTGCCGTCGGTGGCGAGCCGCAGCCGCGCCTGCTCGTCGTCGTCCAGCGTGATCTGGGCCCGACGATCGGCGGCGTACTTGGGCTGACCGGCCGCGTCGACCGGCGCGTCGTACATCGCGTTCATGAGCAGCTCGTGGGCGAGCTCGCTCATCATCTCCGCCAGGCGCTTGGGCACCTGCAGCGCGGTGACGAAGTCCTGCACGCGGGTCACGACCCGATCGCGCTCGGCGGTCGAGCCGACGTGCTCCTCGAAGCCGGTGTAGCCCCAGTCGAGATACGCCGCGAGCGCGGGCGCGGGCGCGGCCGGGGTGGCCGCGCGGCGCAGCACCATCATCAGCTCCCACGGCCGCGGCGCGCTCTCGAAGTCTTTGCGGCCAAGCACGTGGTTGATCGCCGGACACTCGGCGAGGTGGCGCAGCGAGCGACGCAGCGGCTCGGCGGTCCACAGCACGCCACGCGCGCCGGGATTGGCGCGGAGCGCCTCGCGCACGGCGTCACCGTCGAAGGTGTCGGCGCACACCAGCTGGGCGCCAGCGGCGGCCGCGGCCAGCCCGGTCGGATCGTCGATCACGATGGCCTCGGCGCCAGCGCTCAGGAAGTAGCGCACCAGTCGCCGACCCACGAGTTTGTTGCGTTCGAGTACGATCGCTCGCATTCACGGCCTGCCCTGAGCCACGTCGAAGTGCTGCGCCCGATGGGACGTCGTCCCTCTGCGGCCCCACGCGCAGCCAGACTAACCTAACAGACTTGAATACCTGTCACAACGATCCCGTCATGATACGGTGTCAATCATGAGGTGGTCGCGTGGCTTTTCGTCCGCGATGTGCGTCGCGCTCGCCCTGTGTGGGGTAGCCACGACGGCATCTGCGGGACCCGACGATCTGGTCGATTCGGTGAAAACGATCCGGCCACGCGCCGACCTGTCGTCGTTCCTGCTCCAGCCGGCCCAGGCCGCCGCCACCGCCCGCGACTACCCGCGGGCGATCGTCCTCTATCAGGCGCTGGTGACCGCGCGCGGGCCCGGCAGCCCCGAGGCCCGCAAGCTGGCGACGACGTGGAACCTCGCCGCTCAGAACGAGGAGGCCGCGAAGGTGTACGAGGCGCTGGCTGCCGCCACCACCGATCCGGCCGCCCGCGCCGACGCGCGCGCGCAGGCCCAGCGGCTCAGCGCGCCCGATCCGTTCCGCAAGGATCTCATCCTCCCCACGCTCGAGAAGGAGGCGAAGATCGCCTTCAAGCTCGGCCGCGCCGCCTTTGCCAAGAAGCAGTATGGCGACGCGCTGGTCTACTTCCATATCGGCTACGTGCTGGCGCCGGATCTGCCCGGGTTCCTCCGCGAGCTGGGCGCGACCTACGAGAAGCTCGACGCCAAGGACAAGAAGGTCGACTTCTACCGCGCCTACCTGCAGCGCCGGCCGTTCGGCAAGAACGCCGACATCATCCGGGCCGAGCTCGGTAAGGACAAGAGCTCGCTCGGTCGCCTCGATCTGTCGAGCGCGCTGCCATGCGAAGAGGTCTGGATCAACCGTCAGCGCATGCCGGGCAAGCTGCCGCAGAAGAACCTCGCGGTCGCTCCCGGGCGCTACAAGGCGATGTGCCTGTCGCTGCAGTACGAGATCGCGGTCTTCGAGTACGTCACGGTCGCCGCCGGCAAGACGGTCGACCTCCGGTTCGACTGGGCCATCGTGATCAACCGGCTCGAGGGCCCGCTGGGCCGGATCGCGATCGAGAACCCGAAAATGGCCGGGAGCCTGCTCGATCTCGGGGTGACCTCGCCCGAGGTGGGCGTGGTGGTCCCCTCCGACGGGCGCGCCCTCAAGATGATGCTCAAGGACGACGCCGGAACCCGGGTCGAAGAGCGCTCGGTGCGGATCAGGCCCGGTGAGCGCTACGTCGTGAAGTGGTGAAGTGGTACATTCGACCTCGATCCTGTGACCGAGCGGCCCTCGACTGACGGCAAATTGTTGAGTGGTGCACCGAATGATCCGGTGCCGTTCGGCAAGTACTTCCTGCTTGGGCTCATCGCCCGCGGCGGGATGGCGGAGGTCTATCGCGCCCGGATCCGGGACGAGGGCCCGCGTCCGCAGGAGCGGCTGCTCGCGATCAAGGTGATGCGCCCTCAGCTGGCGCGCGAGGCGCGGTTCGTCGACATGTTCCACCGCGAGGGTCAGCTCGCGCTGCTCCTGCGCAACCGCTGCATCGTCGAGACGACCGAGATCGGCAAGATCGACGGCCGTCATTACATCGCGATGGAGTACATCGGCGGCCGCGACCTCACCCAGGTGCTGCGCCGCTGCCAGGAGACCAACCAGCGGATCCCGGTGCCGCACGCGGTGTACATCGCCGCCCGCATCGCCGAGGGCCTGCACTTCGCCCACGGTCTGTCCGACGGCGACGGCCGGGTGCTCAACATCGTCAACCGCGACGTCTCGCCGTCGAACGTGCGGCTGTCGTACGACGGTGACGTCAAGCTGCTCGACTTCGGCATCGCGCAGGCCCTCATGAAGTTCACGTCCGAGATCGGCGTGCTCAAGGGCAAGTTCAGCTACATGTCGCCGGAGCAGATCCGCGGCATGCCGCTCGACGCGCGCACCGACGTGTTCTCGGCCGGGATCATCCTCCACGAGATGCTCACCACCGAGAAGCTGTTCCGCGGCGACACCGAGTTCGCGCTGATGGAGAAGGTGCGCAAGGCCGAGGTGCCGCCGCCGTCCAACTTCAACCGCCGGGTCACCCCCGAGCTCGACGCGATCGTCTTCAAGGCGCTCGCGCGCGACGTCGCCGACCGCTACCAGTCGGCCCACGCCCTCGCCTCCGACCTCGACGCGCTGATCGCCGGCTACCGCTTCGATCCCAAGGAGCTGCGGCAGTTCATGCGGCAACTGTTCCGCAAGGAGTACTCGAAGGAGCTCGAGGAGATGGTGACCGCGCTCGACCCGCGGCCGCCCGGCGCCGATCGCACGCGCAGCGACACCCCGACCGACGTCACCTCGTCGGGGGGCGACGCCGGGGCATCCCGGCCGCCGAACGCGCAGACCCGGCCGGTCACGGTCCCGCCGCCGCTCGAGACCCCGACCGTGCCGAAGTCGCCGCACCTCTCGGCGCCGCCCACGCCGACCGCGCCCCAGGTGCCGACGCCAGTCGCCGAGGCCGACGGCGACAAGCCCAAGGGCTTCTGGGGCGGCCTGTTCAAGCGCAAGCGCTGAGCCGAGCCAAGCGAGGCGGCGCTGGCTCCGTACAGATCGGGCGCGGCCTCCGGGCCGCGGCCGATCGATCGACCGCGACCTCCGTGCGACGGAATCACGGCCGCCGAGCCGCCTGCGTGTGCTAACCAGGAGAGCATCGTGTCAGCCCGACCTGTCTCCCGACCGATCGACCTGCTGCCGACCGCCGTGAGCGGCCTGCTCGCGCTGCTGATGGTGGTGCTCGGCGCCCGCTTGCTCTACATCGGCCACATGCTGCCGCTGTTCGGCGCGTCGATGATCGTGATCGGTGTGCTGGCGGTCGTCCTGACGATCCGCGCCGCCCGCGGCCACCGCGCGGCGTGGGCGCACCTGGTCGCCCTGTGGGGCGTGGTCGGATTCTGCGCGTTCTTCTCGGCCCCCAAGGTGATCTCGCTGGGCACGCTCAAGCAGGTCACCCCGGAGATGGAGCTGACCCTTGGCCGCGCCAAGGCCGAGGCCACGATCGACGACGAGAACTTCAACATCCGCCTGACCAACCTCGGTTGGTGTGCGCTGTTCGCGCTGCCGTTCGGGGTCGCCTGCGGCCTGCTCGCCAGCCGCGGCCGCGATCTCGAGCGGCGCATCTGAAGGTGCGTTCGGTGGTGGTGGTCGCGGCGCTCCTCGGCGCGACCGCCTGCGGGAACCGTGGCCCGCGCCCACCGCCCGGCCAGACGTCCGTGACCCGCGACGGTGGCTCCGCTGCCGATCCGGAGCCCGTGGTCGCGGCTGAGCTCGACGCCGGGCCCGCGGTGGCGGCGGGCGCGCCGTCGCTCGACTGCGAGCGCCTCCCGTTCGCGCGCGACATCCCGATCGCCGAGGCGTCGGGGGCGGTGTGGCTACCCCAGCAGGACGGCGTGATCGTGATCGTCGGCGACAGCGGCAACCATGGTGCCTATCTGGTTCTCGACGACGCCGACGGCACCGTGCTCGCAAAGGGGCGGCTGCCGCTGGACGGCCCCGGCGACGATCTCGAGGGCCTTTCGACCGACGGCATCCTCCTGTGGGCGATCACCAGCAGCGGCTACCTGCGGGCCTGGCGCCCCGCCGGGGCGGACGAGAAGGGCTATCAGCTGGCCGTGCCCGCGTACCCGGTCGAGGCCGACGGCGCGTGCGAGGTCGACGACGTCAACTGTGGCCACAACTTCGAGGGCCTGTGCCTCGCGGCCGCCGGGCGCGGCGCGGCGGGCACGCCCGCCGATCAGGTCGAGGGCTGCGCCGGCTACGCGGCGTCGAAGAAGTCCGGCGAGCTGCTGTGCCTGGTCCGTGAGGGCGATCGGTATCGGCTCGATCCGACCCGGTCGCTCGCGATGTCGTCACCCGAGGCGCTGGCCGCCTGCGACATCGGGCCCGACGGCGCGGTGTGGACCGGCGACAACCTGTTCGGTGGCACCCAGGTGCGCCGCCGGCACGACGGCGCCACCATGATGGCGCGGCTCGGCGACGGCTTCCCCGAGACGATGGCGATCGCGCCCGCCGACGGCGGCGCCGTGATCGTCTTCCGCTTCTCGGACACCAGCGGCAGCCCGAGCAAGGCCAGCCGCCACCGTTGCCGGGTCATCGCCGCGCCGGCCGCACGGCCGGAGTAGGATCGGCGCCGTGCAGTGTCCGTTCTGCGGCAGCGACTCGAGCGTCACCGAGACGCGGGTCAGCCCCGACGGGGTCCGCCGACGGCGGGTGTGCGGCTCGTGCAAACGGCGCTTCACGACCTACGAGCGGGTCGGCTCGCCGGGGCTCAAGGTCGAGAAGCGCGACGGCCGGCTCGAGCCGTTCGAGGCCGACAAGCTCACCCGCGCGCTCCAGCGGGTGAGCAAGCACCGCGCCGCGGTCAAGGCCGACGACCTGCGCCGGGTCGTGCGCGACGTCGAGGCGACCTTGCTCGACAGCGGCGCCAAGACCGCGACGTGGGCCGCCATCGTGCGGCTCCTGCTCGATCGCCTGGAGGCGATCGACGTCGTCGCGGCCGAGCGGCTGCGCGCCAACTACGTCGACGAGACCGGCCGCATGCGGCTCGACGAGCCCGCCGGCGAGACCGACACCGACCGACCGCAGCTCGGCCTGTTCGTCGGCGAAGACCCGTAAGCCGAAGAAATCGTGGCGGTGGCTGGCCCCGCGCGGCCGGTGCTACCGTGCCGCCATGCGCGAGTCGCCGACACCCGAGAGCCAGCGAGTCTTCAAGCCGGGCCTGTTCGACGGTCAGGTCGCCCTGATCACCGGCGGTGGTTCTGGCATCGGGCTCGACACCGCCGTCGAGCTGGCGCGCCTGGGTGCGCGGGTCGCGATCTGCGGCCGCAACCCCGAGAAACTCGCCGCTGCGCGGGCCACGCTGGCCCAGGTCGCGCCCGGCGGCGAAGATGGCATCTGGGCCGGGCCCTGCGACATCCGCGAGATCGAGCAGGTCCAGAAGCTGGTCGCCGACGTGGTCGCCAAGCTCGGCCGCATCGACGTGCTGTTCAACAACGCCGGCGGTCAGTTCCCGTCGCCGGCCCAGCACATCAGCGCCAACGGCTTCGCGGCGGTCATCAAGAACAACCTGCTCGGCACCTGGAACGTGACGCGCGAGGTGGCCAACCAGGCGATGATCCCGCAGAAGGGGGGGCGCATCATCAACATGATCGCGAACATCTACCGGGGCTTCCCGGGCATGGCCCACACCGGCGCCGCCCGCGCCGGCGTCGAGAACCTGACGATGTCGCTCGCGGTCGAGTGGTCGCAGTTCGGCATCCTGGTCAACGCGATCGCCCCCGGCGTCATCGTGTCCTCGGGCACCGACCGCTATCCGCCCGAGCTCCTGGTCCGCTCGGTCAAGAACACCCCGCTCAAGCGGACCGGCACCGTCGCCGAGGTCACCGCCTCGATCGTCTTCCTCGCCTCCCCGGCCGCCCAGTTCATCACCGGCACGACCCTGCGCATCGACGGCGGCCAGTCGCTCTGGGGCGACGTCTGGGACCTGCCCGACTGACACCTCGTCGCTGGCCTTCGAGCTCGGGCTCGCGACGAGCTCGTCGCGCAGGGACATCGCAAGGACTGCGCGAGATCTTGAGTGACAGCAAGTTGGGCTGGAGCGTCTGCTCTCAGGATTGATCACTTCTTCCGCTTTGGTTCGAACGCGCTTTCGCTTCGACCCGTGGCTGGGGCACGCGCGGCCGGCCTCGCCGTCGGCGAAGCCGAGGTCCCGGCGCTTGCTCGATCCGGGGTCCCCGGGCGTGACGCACGCCGGTGCCATTGCCCCAACTCGCCGACGCATGCACCACCCGGCCG
>JBKJLC010000038.1:0-3162 GCA_046597055.1 Kofleriaceae bacterium
AGCTCGCTGGTTGTGGTGACGAGGCACGCGGCGGGCTGATTCTGGCGGGGTCCGGCCCCGGGCGAGCCGGCGAGCTCCTATCCTGGAGGCCATGCCGCTCGCGCCGGGGCTGTACGAGCACGCGCTGACCGCGGCCCTCGCTGCGTCGCTGGCAGACGGACCGGCAGAGTTGCACGAGCTGCGGCCGGAGCAGCTGGCGGCGACGATCGCGAAGCACCTCGCCGGCGAGCTGGAGCGGGCGATTGGCGCGATCCCGCGCGACGACCGCGGGGCGGCGAGCGTGGGGCTGGTGGAGGGGGTGCTGGCGGAGATCGCGAAGGTGCTCGCGGCGGCCGGGGTCGAGGCGGAGTCGGTCGCGCAGCAGGGGCTGGTTCCGCCGCCGCGGCAGCTGTTCGCGGTGGGTGGCCCGCCTCACCCGAGTCGGCCCCGGTCGATGCTGGCGGGGTCGACGCTGTTCACGCGAAGCCAGCCGGAGGCGCGGCTGGGACACGAGCTCAGTCGCGAGATCGCGTGCGCCGATCGGGTCGACGTGATCATCGCCTTCATCACGGTCGGCGGGGTCCGGGCGCTGCTCGAGGCGCTCGAACGACTGGTGGCGCGCGGTGGCGGTGGCCCGCGGCTGCGGATCCTGACGACGACGTTCACGGGGACGACCGAGGTCGCGGCGGTCGACCGGCTCGCGCGCCTGCCGGCGACCGAGATCAAGGTTTCGTTCGACACGCGACGCACGCGCCTGCACGCGAAGGCCTGGCTGTTCCACCGCGCCAACGGGCTGACCACCGCGTACGTCGGCTCGGCCAACCTGACCTCGACGGCGCTGGGCGCCGGGCACGAGTGGGCGATCAAGGTCAGCCAGGCGGATCTGCCGCTCGTCATCGATCAATTCGAGGGGACGTTCGAGACGCTGTGGCAAGACCCGGAGTTCGAGCGCTACGACCCGGACGATGTGACGCACCGGGCGCGACTCACGGCGGCACGTGCCGATGCGCGGCACGGCGACGCACCGGCGCTCACGCTGTTCGCGCTCAAGCCGTATCCGTTCCAGGAGGCGATCCTCGACCGGCTGCGCGCCGAGCGCGAGGTGCTCGGCCACCGGCGGAACCTGATCGTCGCGGCGACCGGCACCGGCAAGACGGTGATCGCGGCGTTCGACTACGCACGGCAGGTGCGCGGGCTCCCGCCGCGGCTGTTGTTCCTCGCCCATCGGCTGGAGCTGCTGCACCAGGCGCGGGACACGTTCCGGCACGTGCTCCTCGACGGCGCGTTTGGCGAGGTGGTGGGCGGGGGCCATGACGCGATCCGCGGCGACCACGTGTTCGCCTCGATCCAGAGCGCGCGCGGCCTGCTCGAGCGCTTCGGCCCCGAGCACTTCGCGCACGTCATCTTCGACGAGTGTCATCACCTGTCGGCGGCCTCGTACCAGGCGGTGCTCCGAGCGCTACGTCCGCAGCTCCTGGTCGGGTTGACGGCGACGCCCGAGCGCAGCGATGGCCAGTCGCTGCTCCCCGACTTCGACGGTCGGATCGCAGCCGAGCTGCGGCTGTGGCACGCGATGGCCAATCAGCTGCTGGTCCCGTTCGAGTACTACGGCCTCACCGACGGTACCGACCTCCGCCAGGTCCGGTGGACGAGGACCGGCTACGAGGCGGCCGCGCTCGGCGGGCTCTACACCGGCAACGACGCCCGCGCGCGCCTGATCCTCCACCAGCTCGAACGTCGGGTCGCCGATCTGCGCGACGTGCGCGGCCTCGGGTTCTGCGTCAGCGTCGAGCACGCGGAGTACATGGCTGCGCGCGCGACCGCCCTGGGGGTTCCCGCGATCGCGGTCCACGGCGGGACCCGCGCCGACCTGCGCGCCGACGTGCCGCGCCGGCTGCGGGACCGGGACGTGAACCTGGTCTTCACCTGCGACCTCTACAACGAAGGCGTCGACCTGCCGTTCGTCGACGTGCTGCTGCTGCTCCGTCCCACCACCAGCGCGACGCTGTTCCTGCAGCAGCTCGGACGCGGGCTGCGGCTTCACCCGGACAAGACCGCATGCCTGGTGCTCGACTTCATCGGGCAGCACCGCGAGGAGTACCGCCACGAAGCGGTGTTCGGCGCGCTCACGGGGCTGCCGCGCGCCAGGCTGCGTGACGCCCTCGAGCAGGGGTTCCCACACCTGCCCAGCGGCTGCGCGCTGCACCTCGACGCGGTGGCCCGGGATCAGATCCTGGGGGCGCTGCGGCGATCGCTGGGTGGCGGCGCGCGCCGACTCGGGCTCGAGCTGCGCGAGCTCAGCGCGGCCGGTGGGGCGCTCGATCTGCCGACGTTCCTGGTCGAGACGGGGCGCGAGCTCGCGGAGGTCTACACCCGCGACTACGGATGGCGCCAGGTGCGGGTCCAGGCCGGCCTGGTGCCCGCCGACCCTGACGCGGACGAGGCGAGCCGGCGGCTCGGGCGCTTGACCCATATCGACGAGCCGACCCGCCTCCGCGCGTATCGCACGCTCACGACCGGGCCCGAGCCGCTCACGCCGGTCGACGCCCGACGGTTGGTCATGCTCGACGCGCAGCTCACGGCCCGGGGCACGTTGCGCGCGGCCGAGGCGACCGCGGCGTACTTCCACACCCGCCCGGCGGTGCGCGACGAGCTCCACCAGCTCACCGCGCTGCTCGAGGACTCGGTCGGGCTCGCCGGGGATGTCTACCCGGAGCCCGACTGGCCGCTCGCGCTCCACCGCCGCTACGATCGCTTCGAGATCGTGGCGGCCGTCGGCCATCGTAGCCCCGGCGAGAAGATCAGCGTCCCACAGGGCGGCATCCTCAAGCTCGAGCCCAGCCGCCGCGAGCTGCTGTTCGTCACGCTCGACAAGTCGAGCGGCGGGTTCTCGGTCACCACCAGCTACCGGGACCGCGCGATCAGCCGCGAGCTCTTCCAGTGGGAGACCCAGGGCGTGGCCAGCGTGACCAGCGCGACGGGCCGCCGCTATCTCGACAGCCCAGGCAATGGCTGGCGCTTCTTCCTCTTCGTGCAGGAGACCAAGGACGAGGCGTACGCGTTCGTCGGCCCGGCGACGTATCAGCGGCACACGGGCGACCGGCCGATCGAGATCACCTGGTCGCTCGGGCATCCGCTGCCGGCCGTGCTGTACGAACGCTTTGCGATACTGGCGCAAGGCTA
>JBKJLC010000278.1:0-89765 GCA_046597055.1 Kofleriaceae bacterium
ATGCCCTCGGCGCCGAACGCGCGCGCGGTCTTGGCGTCGGTCGGGGTGTCGGCGTTGGTCCGCACCTTGAGCCGGCGGTGGCGATCGACCCAGCCCATCAGCTCGCCGAGCTCGGGCGACATCTCGGCCGGCGCCAGCGGCGCCGCGCCCAGGAACACCTCGCCGGTCGAGCCGTCGACCGTGATCACGTCGTTGCGGCGGACCACCACGTCGGCGGCGCCGCCCTTGCCGGCGAAGGTCGCCACCCCGCGGGCCGCCTCGACCCGCATCGAGGTGCAGCCGGTCACGCAGCAGGTGCCCATGCCGCGCGCGACCACCGCCGCGTGCGAGGTCATGCCGCCCCGCGCGGTCAGGATGCCGACCGCGGCCTTCATCCCGTGAATGTCCTCGGGCGAGGTCTCGGTCCGGACCAGGATCACGTCCTCGCCCTTGGCGCGGGCGGCCTCGGCCTGCCCGGCGGTGAACACGACCTTGCCGATCGCGGCGCCCGGCGACGCCGGCAGGCCCTTGGCGACCGGGTTGGGCCGGTGCTTCGGATCGATCTGGGGGTGCAGGATCTCGTCGAGCTTGGTCGGCTCGACCCGCAGGATCGCGGCCTTCTGATCGATCACGCCCTCGTGGACGAGATCGACCGCGATCTTCACCATCGCGCGCCCGGTGCGCTTGCCGGTGCGCGACTGCAGCATCCACAGCGTGCGGTCCTGGATGGTGAACTCCAGGTCCTGCATCTCCTGGTAGTGCGCCTCGAGGCGCGCACACACGTCGAGCAGCGCCGCGTACGCCTCGGGCAGCAGCTTCTCCAGGCCGACGATCGGCTCGGGGGTGCGGATGCCGGCGACCACGTCCTCGCCCTGGGCGTTGATCAAGAACTCGCCGTACAGGACCTTCTTGCCGGTCGACGGATCGCGGGTGAAGCACACGCCGGTGCCCGACTGGTCGCCGAGGTTGCCGAACACCATCGCCTGGACGGTGACCGCGGTGCCCATCGCCGCCGGGATATCGTTCATGCGTCGGTAGACGTCGGCGCGCGGGTTGCCCCACGAGCGGAACACCGCCGCGATCGCGCCCCACAGCTGGGCCTCGACGTCGTCGGGGAACGGCTCGCCGGTCGCGGTCCGGACCGCCTCCTGGAAGGCCACGCACAGCCGCTCGAGATCGGTGGCGTCGAGGTCGGAGTCGCGCGACAGGCCCTTGGCGCGCTTGGCGTCCTCGAGCAGGCGCTCGAACGGCGAGTCCGAGTGCTCGTCGGGCGCGACCACGCCCAGCACGACCTCGCCGTACATGGCGATGAACCGGCGGTAGCAGTCCCACGCGAAGCGCGGGTTGCCCGAGCGCGCGGCGAGGCCGGCGACCGTGGTCGGGTTGAGGCCGAGGTTGAGGATGGTGTCCATCATCCCGGGCATCGACACCGGCGCGCCCGAGCGCACGCTCAGGAGGAGCGGCGTGGCGCCGTCACCGAACCGGGTGCCGGTCTGGTCGCCGACGGTGGCCAGCGCGGCCTCGACCTGCGCGCGCAGCTCGTCGGGGTACGCGCCCGACGCCATCCACTGCCGGCACACCTCGGTGGTGATGACGAAGCCCGGCGGGACCGGCAGGCCGAGCCGGACCATCTCCGACAGCCCGGCGCCCTTGCCGCCGAGGGTCGCCTTGTCGGCGGCCCCGCCGTCGGCGTGGCCGGCGGCGAACTGGTAGACCCAGCGGGTCACGGCGCGCTCCCCGGGGCGCCGGCGGCGAGCCGGAAGTCGGCGACCCGCGCGAACGGCGCGAGCAACCGGGTGAGGAGCGACAGTCGGTTCTCGCGCTTTGCCGGATCGGGATCCATGACCATGACGCCGCCCTTGTCGAAGAACGCGGCCACCACCGGCTGCAGCTCGACGAGTATCTCGAACATCTCGCGATAGGACTGGGTCGCCAGCGCGCGGTCGAGCCGCTCGGTGACCGCCCCGAACGCCTTCCACAGCTTCCACTCGGCGTTGCCCTCGGCGACGAACAAGCCGGGCTGGACCTCGCCCGAGATGGCGATCGCCTTTTCGTGGGCATCGTCGACGATGTTGGCGATGCGCTTGAACACCTCGCGCGCCGCCGGCGGCACCACCGCCAGCGCGCGTGCGCGCAACCGCACGTCGCACACGTCGAAGCCGCGCGCCGCGTCGCGCACGCCCAGCGCGGCGTCGACATCGAGCGGGGCCAGGCCCTCGTCGACCAGGAGCGTGCGCAGCCGGCCGGAAAAAAACTCGAGCAGCTCGCCGCGGTCGGTGGCGGTGATCTCGAGCCTGCCGGCGAACTGCGCGGCCGCGACCTCGATCAGGGTGTCGAGCGCGATCGGCCAGCCGGTGCCCTGGCCGAGCGTCGCGTGGCGCGCCCCGCCGGGCCCGAGGTCGAGGTTGATCGCGAGGATCGCGTTGGCCGCGCGCCGCAGCCCGTACGGATCGGCCGAGCCGCTCGGCTCGAGCCCGGTGCCGAAGCAGCCGACCAGGGTGTCGAGGCGGTCGGCGATGCCAACCACCGCGCCCTCGACCGAGTCGGGCAAGGGCGCCCCGGCGCCGCGCGGCATGTAGTGCTCGGCGACCGCCTGTCCGATCCGCGCGGCGATGTCGCCGTAGGCCGGGTCGGTGGCCATCCCGAGCCGGGCGTAATGCCCGCCCATGATGCCCTGCAGCTCGGGGAACTCACCGACAACGCCGGTCAGGAGGTCGCTCTTGCAGACCTCGGCCGCGCGGTGCGCGATCCGGGCGTCGAAGCCGACCCGGTCGGCCAGCGCGTCGACGATGCCGACGATCCGGCGGACCTTGTCGCCAGTCGACCGGGCCGCGCCCAGCTTGGCCTGGAACACGACGTCGTCGAGCTTGCCGCGCAGCTCGTCGAGACACTTCTTGCGATCCTCGGCGAAGAAGAACTTCGCGTCGGACAGCCGGGCCGCGATCACGCGCTCGTTGCCGGCGGCGACCAGGGCCGGATCTCGGGTCACGGTCGCCGCGATGGTCACGAACCGCGGCGCCAGCCGGCCGGCGGCGTCGCGCATCGCGAAGTAGCGCTGGTGGTTGCGCATCGCGGTGATCAGCACCTCCTCGGGGACCTCGAGGTAGGCCGGATCGAACCCACCCGACACGCCGACCGGGAGCTCGCACAGGTTGGTCACCTCGTCGAGCAGCGCCGGATCCGGGATCGCGATCGCGCCGGTCTCGCGCTCGATGCGCGCGATCTCGGCGGCGATCAGCGCCTTGCGCTCGACCGGGTCGACGATCACGTGGGCGTGACGCAGCGTCTCGACGTAGGCGGCCGCATCCGCGACCTCGACCGGTCCGGTCGAGAGGAAGCGGTGGCCTCGGGTCGCGCGGCCGCCGGCCAAGCCGGCGAACCGCACCGGCACCACCGCGTCGCCCCACAGCGCGAGCAGCCAGTGCACCGGGCGCACGAACGTGGTCTCGCCCCAGCCCCAGCGCATGGCCTTGGGCCACGACACCGCGGTGATGAGCCCGGCCAGGAGACCCGGCAGCACCGCGAGCGTCGGCTTGCCGGCGACGAAGCGGGTGGCGACGACGTACTGGCCCTTCTTGCCCGGAACGTCGGCCTTCTCGAGGGTTGCCGGATCGACGCCGTTCTTCAGCGCGAACCCGACCGCCGCCTTGGTCGGGTTGCCGTCGGCGCCGAACGCGGCCGAGGCCGGCGGACCGACCACGCGCTCGCTCAGATCGGGCTGGCGGTCGGCCAGCCCGCGGACCACCAGGGTCAACCGGCGCGGGGTGCCGAGCGCGGTCACCTCGGTGGCGGTGAGCCGCTCGGCCTCGAGGCGGGCCCGGGCCAGGCCGGGCAGCTCGGCGATCGCGCGCTGCAGCATCCGCGCGGGGATCTCCTCGCCGCCGATCTCGAACACCAGATCGCGGGCGGTCACGACGCCAGCTCCTCGAGGGCGGTGGTCGGGGCCACGGCGCGGGCGGCGGCCAGCGCCGCCGCGTTCACGCCCTCCTCGAGCGCCGCCTCGAACGCCGCCTTCGCGGCCTGGCCCTGCGCGGGCGCGAGCAGGGGGAACCCGAGCTTCGCGCGCGAGCGCACGTAGGCCTCGGCGCAGTCGCGCGCCATCCGCCGGACCCGGCCGATGAAGCGCTGGCGCTCGGTGACGCTGATCGCGCCGCGCGCGTCGAGCACGTTGAACGCGTGCGACGACTTCATGCAGTGCTCGTAGGCCGGCAGCGTGAGGCCACGGCCGAGCAGCCGCAGGCACTCCTGCTCGTAGCGCTCGAACAGCATCGTGTAGAACGCCGCGTCGCTCTCCTCGAAGTGGAAGTGCGAGTACTCGACCTCCCACGGGTGCCGGAGCTGACGATAGGTGACGTTCTTGTCCCACTTGAGGTCGAAGATGCTCGGGACGTTCTGCAGGTACATGGCGATGCGCTCGACGCCGTAGGTCAGCTCGCCGGTGACCGGCCTGAGATCGATGCCGCCGGCCTGCTGGAAGTACGTGAACTGCGTGACCTCCTGGCCGTCGGCCCACACCTCCCAGCCCAGACCCCACGCGCCCAGCGTCGGCGACTCCCAGTCGTCCTCGACGAAGCGGAGGTCGTGGTCGCGCGGATCGAGGCCGATGCGGCGCAGCGACGCCAGGTAGAGCTCCTGCAGGTCCGGCGGCGACGGCTTGAGGCCGACCTGGAACTGGTAGTAGCCGCCGAGCCGGTTCGGGTTCTCGCCATAACGACCGTCGCCGGGGCGACGGCAGAACTGCGCGAACGCGGCGTTCCACGGCTCGGGACCGAGCACGCGGAGGAACGTCGCCGGGTGGAAGGTACCGGCGCCGACCTCGACGTCGACCGGCTGCTCGATGACGCAACCGTTCTCGGCCCAGAAGCGCTGGAGCTCGAAGATCAGATCCTGGACGTACATGAGGGGGTAGCCTGGAAGGCGGGGCACCCTAGCAAGCGCCAAGCAAGCCGGTCAAGCGCGTAACCCCTTGCGATCTCTTGACGTTCTTGCCGAGCCGGGAATACGCTGGTTCATGGTCGATGACTCGCGCGCGCCGGGGACGCGCGCCCGAAGCGTTCCACGCCGGGCCGGCCTCGCCGCCGTCGCTGGCCTCGCATGCGCGCAGGCCGGGTGCTCGCTCATCCTGGACTTCGACCAGCCGGTGGATGCCGGCCCGGCCGACGCCCCCGTCACCGACACCGCCTGCTTGGCCTTCGAGCCCAACGAAGACGCGGCCAGCGCGATCGCGATCGTCGCCGGCGACCACGAGGCGGCGATCTGCGGCGGCGGCGACACCGACTACTTCAAGATCACGCTCGACGGCACCCAGAGCGTGCTGGCGCGGATCACCTTCATGAACCGCAACGGCGCCGGCGACATCGACCTGAAGCTGCTCAACAGCAGCGGCGCCAGCGTGCTCGACGAGTCGCGCACCTCGGCGGACACCGAGGAGGTCAAGTGCCCGGGGGGACTGCAGTGCACCGGCCCCCTGCCCGCCGGCGACTACCTCCTCCAGGTCCTGGGCTTCAGCGCCGCCGTGCAGTCGGCCTACGTGCTGCACGTCGAGGTCGCCACCGTGGCCATCGACGCCGGCGTCTGATCACAACTCGCCATGCGTTCGAAAGCGCTCCCCCTTTTCCGGCGTCCCTGAGCGCAGCGCTCAGCGCGAAGTCGAAGGGCAGACGCCCCAAGTAGTGACGCGCTCCTCGGCGGCTGGCCCTTCGACTTCGGGCTCGCAACGAGCCCTTCGCTCAGGGACACCGGAACGTCGTGCGGAAGCCGTGGGCGATCAGGGCGCCGAGGGGCGCCGCGCTTGGCCTCACATCGCCGCCGGGCGCCGGCCTCCCCGGTCGGTCAGTTGCCGGAGCGCCGTGCAGTGCTTTCGGTGTGGTCCATGCAACGCAATCTCGAACGAGACGAGGTCACCACGGTCGACCCGGTGAACGCGGAGATCACGGTCACCACCGCCGAGGTCGTTCCGGATCCCACGCCGCAGCTCCGGACCGAGCTGGGCGTGGAGTTGATGCAGGCCGCGTCGCTCGCGATCGAACACGAGCTCGAGCTGAACGCCTTCATGAGCCTCGCCTGGCTCGCATACGTCGAGTCTCGGCCCGGCTACCGGGCGCAGCTCGAAGAGCAGCAGATGATGTCCGGCGTGGCGGAGCTCCGCCGACTCGGTCGCGTCGGTCAGGCCTGACCGGCATCCGCGGCCACGGCACCTGTCGCACGGCGCGGGTGCCGGCGACCCGCGGCGGCCAGCTGACGCCCATCGCGGAGGGCGCGCCAGGACGTCCCGCGCCCGGCGCCGGTCGATCAGAGATCGATCTTGTCTTCGGGCGGAGGGGTCCCAGCGTTGCGGGTCGGCCGGCCACCGCCGCTCCGCTTCACCAGCGTGAGCGGGATCTGCATGTCGCCGTCGATCGAGTACGACTTCTCGAACGTCCGGTGACCGCTCGCCTTGGCGACGACCTTGATCGTCTTCTGCTTGCCGGACGCGATCTCGAGCTCGTACTTGTTGCCGATGACAGCCTTGCCGTCGACGGTGATGACCGCCGTGTCGACGCTCGGCTTGAAGATCACCATCGTCTTGACGAGCGCGACCGACGCCGTGCCGGTGCCGGCTGCCGAGCCCGATCCGGTCCCGGCCCCCAGGCCGGTCGCGGTCCCGGCATCGACCGACGCCGTGCCGGTGCCCGCGCCGTTGTCGGCGACCGCCGTGCCGGTGCCGGTGCCAGCCGCGGTACCGGTGCCCGCCGCGGTGCCGGTGCCCGCCGCGGCCGAGCCGGTGCCGGTCCCCGCGACGTCGGTCCCCTTCCCGGCGGCGTCCGGGGTCGCGGTGCCCGCGCTGATCGCGTTCAGCTCACCCTCGATGCCCGCCTCGGCGTCGTCCGCGCCGGTGCCGAGCCCGAAGTACAGGCCGCAGAACGTCCCAGCCGCGACGCACATCGAGAGCAGTACCGGGACCGCCTTCGAGACCCCGCCCGTGCGGACCGACGCGGTCTGCTGTGGCCCCATCGGGCGCATGCCCCCGCCGGGGTGCATGCCGTGTGGACCCTGCGGGCCGTGAGGGCCCGGCGGACCCGGTGGATACATGGGCTGTGCCATCGATGATTCTCCCTACCAGAGCAGACCGGTGACCGCGAGCCCACCGGCATTGGCTTGGACCCACGGCGTGACGATCACCTTGGGCACGTCGGCGCCCGGGCCGGCGCCGCGCGGCATCACGCGCGCATACTCGTCGTGCTGCTCGCGGTACGCCTTCATCTGGTGAGCGTGGTCCCGCGACCGGGGCCGGTAGATCTTCAGGTAGTAGTAGGTCGTGGCCCCGGCGGCCACGAGCGTGCCGACGATCAGGCCATCGGTGATGAGCGCGAGGTTCTTGCCGGAGGTCCGCGCGTCCTCCCGCTCGGTCGCCGACATGCTGTCCTTGAACGTGCGGTTCTTGCCCATCGCCATGAGGCCGGTCGCGACCGCGCCGCCGAGCGCCGCCACGGTCACGCCGCCACCGACGAAGAGCACGAGCTTGCTGGGCGCCGGCGGGGTCGGCGCGCGCTCGACCGGCGGGGGCGGCGCCCGCGGTGCCTCGATGATCACGCTCACCGCCTGCAGCTCGAAGCTGCGCTCTGACTCGCTGCCGGCCTCGATCGCGATCTTCTGCTCGAGCGGCTGGTAGCCCTCGGCGGTGATCGCGAGCGTGTACTCGCCGGGCGCGAGGAACAGCGGCGCCGTGAGCGGTGAGGCCCCGGCCGAGGTCCCGTCGATCACGATCTCGGCGCCCTCCGGCGTCACTGCCAGCGCCAGCACGCCGATCGACAGCTTCACCGTCTCGAGCCGCTGCTCGGCATCGGCCCGCAGCTTGGGATCGGCGTCGGGCGCCGCCGCGAGGAAGCCGCGATAGTGCCTCGCGGCGTCGAGCGGACGCTCGAGTTCCTCCGCGAGGATCGCCATCGACAGCAGGACGCGCGGCGTGGCGACCAGCTGGTACGCCTTTTCGTAGGCACCGAGCGCGCGTTCGTACTGCGCCTTGGCCTCGGCGCTGCGCTTCTTACGCTGCAGGTTGTCACCCTTCTTGAAGAACGCGTCGCCGCCGGCGATCAGCTTCCTGGCCGCGGCCTTGGTCGCCGGATCGGGCTCGGCCGGCGCCGCCGGCGTGGCCGGGGCAGCGGTCGGCGGGTCGCCCTCCAGCTCCACCTCGGCGGTCGGGTCGGGCGCCGGCTCCGGCTGCGCGCGCACGGCGGGCGCGGCGGCGAGCACGGCCAGCGCGACGGTGGTCGCGAGCAACCCGTGGCGACGATCTCCCATGCGTTCAATCGTACCACCGCCTCGCGCGGCTCGTGCACCGGCGGCGAGGCCGCGTCGACGCGCTGCCGCCGATCGGCGGAACCCGAGGCGCCACCACCAAGCCGGTTCGGCCGGGCCCCGCTACGAGCCGCGCAGGCCGGCGTGTACCTGCGCGACGAACGCGACCGTCCGCAGGGGCTTGCCGACCAGGTGCCCGACGAACGCCAGCATCGCGTCGCGCGCCGACACCCGATCGCCGTCGGCCGCGTCGAGCACCGCGCCGGGGCCGAGCGGCGTCGCCGCCGCGTCGAGCAGGTAGCGGCGGGCGCCGGCCGACAGCGGCCGCACGCCCAGGCCCCGGCTGGTGGGCGCACAGGTCCGGCACACCACCCCACCCCGCACCGGGTCGAAGATCGCGCCCTGGTCGAGGTCGTCGTGACGTCCGCATGCGACGCAGCGATCGAGCGCGACGCCCGAGCCCAGCAGCTCGCACAGCCGTAGCTCGAAGCCGCGCAGCGCGGTCGGCGACGGCCCCGACGCCAGCGCCGCCCACAGCGCGACGATCAGCCCGAGGATCTCGGGATCCGGCGTCTCCTCGGGGGTCAGCTCCCGGACCAGCTCGAGCGCATAGCTGGCGTGGCCGAGCACGATCGGATCCGACGCCAGCGCGGCGTGGTTGGCGACCACGGTCGCGCGCTCCAGCGCCCACAGGTCGCCGCCGCGCAGCCGCCGGCCGAGCGCAACCTCGCTCACCACCAGCATGCCGAGCGCGCCGCCGAACCGCTTGCGCGAGCTGCGCGCGCCGCGCGCGATCGCGGAGATCCGCCCGAGGCTGCGCGTGTACAGCATGACGACCTGGTCGGACTCGCCGACCGCGGTCGTCCGCAGCACCACCGCATCGGTCTCGTCGCTCACGCGCGCACAGCGTAGCCGGTCGCGGCCACCCCCGGCACGCGGAGATCCGCTGCGGTCAGGAGATCGACTGCGACGGAACCGTCGGGACGACGGTGACGCCCTCGCCGGTCGAGCTCGGGCGCCGCATCAGGTACGAGAGCGTCAGCGTCGCGACGATCAGGAGGATGATCACCGCGAGCGTGAGGCCGCCCTGGCGATTGCGGTCCTGGTCGAGGAGCGCGGGCGGCAGGAAGCTGCGCCAGCCTCCGCCCTCGGCGTCCTTCGCGCGCTGCTCGCGCGCCCGCTCGGCCGCTTCGGGATCGTCGTCGTCGATCACGAGCATCAGCGTCGGGGTCGACGAGAGCGCCGGCGGACGGACCACCGTGCTGGCGACCGCGACCGGCGCGGCGACCGCCGCAGCCGTGCTCGCCGCAAGCCCGTCGGAAGGCGCCAGCGTCACCGGGCCGCTGCCCAGTTCGAGCGTCATCTCGACGTCGAGCGACTCGTCGGTGGTGGCGGCCTCGGCCAGCAGCATCAGCGCGTCGCTGGACGAACCGAACGCACCGAACGCGCCAGCCGCCAGCACGCCATTGGCTGGCACCGCCGGCACCGCGGCCGGCTCGAAGCTCGCCAGCAGCTCGGCCGGCACGCCGTGGGGCGGCGCGACCACGTCCATGGCTCCCGACACGGTGCCACCGCGGACGAAGCGTCCCTTGGAGTCGCGCACGCGACGACCGCCGGCCGTCACCCGGCGGGTGACCCCCTGATCGATCGTGGCGGCCTCGACGACCACGGGCACCGGCGCCACCGCGGGGGCCACGACCGGCGCAGGCGCCGCCGCGGCGACCGGCGCGCGGTCATCCTTCAACATCATGGGCGCCGCCCGGGGGGGCACCACGGTGACGGACGAGGTCCGACCGGAGAGCGGCGCCATCGTATCGAGCAGCGCGATCGCCTGCACCGACGGCGAGGTCACCGGAGCGGCGGCGAAGCCGCACGCGCCGTAGCGCACGAGCGCCTCGTCGACCGACAGGCCGACGCACCGCGCGTAGTTGCGAATGAAGCCGCGGACAAACACGTCCGCCGGCAGCTCGTCGAAGCGGCCCTCTTCGAGCCGTTCGATCGTCCGCAGCTGGATGCGGGTCACCCGCGCAACATGCTCGCGGCTCAGGTCACGGGCCGCGCGGCCCGCGACCAGCCACGTCGCGAACTCGAGTCGGGTCGCCTGATGAGCGCCTCCGTCGGTCGCAGGGCGATGGCCCAAACCCGCTGCGCGCGATGCGTGCAGGGCCGTCGTGCTCCCCGAGCGCAGCGATGCGTTTTCGATCGTCTGGTTGCGGCGATCCATGCTCGGCGTCCCCCCGAATCAGATCTGCTGTCCCCGGCACTGCGACGCTGCGCAGCTCTCCGGGGATAACTTCAGGCACGCGGTACGCGCTACCCGAGCTTCGTCCTTCAGACCTTGTTCGATACGGGCTTTCATGAGGTAGAGAGCTGCCTCCTGCGACAGACAGGCAGGCTGATCGCTAACTTGCTGAAACTGTTCAGCGGCTTTTTCCCACTCTTCGCGGGCAAAGTAAACCCGCCCGAGGCGATAAGTTGCCACGCACATGCCGCGCTGGAACTGCAGCGCCTGGCGCAGCTCCTTCGCCGCCGACACATGATCACCCTTCAGGAAGTAACTCCAGCCCAGGTGGGCACGGGTCAGTCCCGGCGTCTGCAGTCGCGTTGGATTGGCCAGCGCGGTGGTCAGGGCCTCGATCGCGACCTCGTGGTCACCCATGAGGTTGGCGACGATCCCGCGATTGGACCAGGCCTCGCCGAAGTCGGGCGCCAGCGCGGTGGCCTTGTCGAAGTCGACCTGGGCCTTGCCGAGATGGGTGTCCTGCTCCTTGCCGAGCGCCTCGGCGTCGAGCCCGGTCAGGCAGCCCTCGATCTCGATCAGGCGCTGGATGCCCGCGGCCCGGACGTAATGAACGAGGCCGCGGACGTTGTAGGCCTCGTCGTTGGTGGCAAGGAAGGCGATCGCCTTGTTGGCCTCGACCTCGGCGGCCTCGAGCTCGTTCTTCGACAGGAAGTCTTTGGCCAGCTCGAGCCGGGTCGAGCTGCGGGCGGGATCCCCCTCGGGGCGGGTGCAGGCGGGGCCAGCGGCGCTCCCGAGCAGCCCGGCGACGATCACCGCGGCCCATCCCCGCACTGGCGCCGGGCCCGCCGCGGAAATACCCTGCAGTTCTGTACCCTTACATTCCAAGCAGGCGCACTCTAGTTCGCCCACCACGAGCGTGTCAACCCCGAGTCCTGGCCCCGCTCGGTACGATCCCGCCTGTGTTACAAGGCTGGATGGCGCTACTCGGCCCGCTCGAGCCCACCCGCACCATCACCTTCGCCTCCAGCGGCAACGCCACGCTCTACGGCGAGGTGTTCCTCCCGAGCACCGCGCCGAGCGCGGTCGCGCTGGTCGTCCATGGCTACGCCGAGCACTGCGGCCGCTATCGCGAGGTCGCCCACGCGCTCGTGAAGGCCGGCCTCGCGGTGCTCACGTACGACTATCGCGGCCACGGCCGCGCCTCGGGTCGGCGCGGCCACATCGAGAGCTGGGGCGAGTACCACGACGACCTCGACGCCGCGCTCGCCGAGGCCCGGCAGCTCGCCCCGCGCCGCCCGCTCCTGATCGCCTGCCACTCCAATGGTGGGCTGATCACGCTGCGCGCGCTCACCGATGCCTATCGCCGGCCCGCCGTCGCCGCGGTGATCGCGTCGTCGCCATTCCTCGCGCTGCGCCTGGAGGTGCCGGCATTCAAGGTGTTGCTCGCCCGCGGCATGAGCCGCGTGATGCCCACCTTCTCCCAGAAGAACGAGCTGCGCCCCCAGGACCTCACCAGTGACCCAGAGCGTCAGGCGGCTCGGGTAGCGGATACGCTGTGCCACGACGTCGCGTCGGCGCGATGGTTCACCGAGGCCATGGCAGCCCAGGCCCATGTCCGCCGGCAGTTCGCCGAGATCGTGATCCCGACGCTGTGGCTGATCGGCGCCGACGATCCGATCGCCGATCCGAGGGTCGCCGAGCGGGTGGCACGCGGCGTGCGCGGCTCCGAGGTTCACCTCCTCGAGGGCTTTCGCCACGAGGTCTGGAACGAGCGCGACCGCGCCCACCCGCTGACCCGGCTGGCGGAGTTTGCCGCCACCCACGCCGGTCAGGCGTCCCGCTCCCACTAGTTACCGACGAGGTGGAGATCACCTCCGGCCGCGTCAGACGAAACGGGTGATTGCGCTGCCCGGCGGCACCTCTATACTTCGTGCTGGCCGCTCGCTCCGGCGGCCGCTCCTTGACGGCCAGGTCTGCGCACCATCCCGACGGGAGGTGCCGGCGATCGGTACCAGCGGCTCACCCGGCTGACGGCCGGCGCCGACGGCGCGCAGCACTTCGACCGGAGGTCCCTCGATGTCCCTCCTCGCCTGCATGTGCAATCAACCAACGCGCCTCGCCGAGGCGCTCGCCCCGGTGCGCGCGGTGCTCGTCGTGCCGGCGCCGGTCAGCCGGTGGGGTATGAGCTACGTGCAAGGCGGCGAGGTGTTGCTGTCGCGCACCCCGCGCAGCTCGACCGAGGCGCTCGACTTCTACCCGGCGATCGCCGGCCTCAAGACCGACTGCCTGATCTGCCACGCCGCCAGCGATGACGACGTGCTGGCAACGGAAAGCACGCAGCCGTTCCGGTTCCGCCGCTGGATGTTCGCGCAAGACGACGCGCCGATGCTGGCGACCGACGTGTGGACGCGGATCGCCGAGGGCATCCCCGACTTTCTGCGCCGGAACCTGCGCGGCCGCACGATCGCGGAGCTGACGCTCCACGTCTTCCTGGCGAAGCTGCACGACCAGAGCATGCTCGACGACCCGGCGGTCTCGCTGGCGGTCGTGAAGCGCGCGCTGACCGCCGCGATCGATCAGGTGACGTCGGGCCTGGCCAGCGCCGGGCGCACCGCACGGGTCGGCAACCTGGCGGCGTCGGACAGCCGCTCGATCTCGGTGGTGCGGCTCGACGGGGGCGCACCGCTGTACTTGCGGCGCCTGCACGTCTTCGACGACCGCGGCGCCCGCGACGACTCGTTCCGCGGTGTGCTGGTGCTGTCCGGCCCGCAGCCGGCGGGCGAAGGCGCCGAGGAGGTGCCAGCCGGCTCCATCGTGACCATCAGCCGCGATCTGCGCGTCGACATCGCGCCGCTCGGCGGCAGCTGACCTCCTGGGCGGTCGCCGCGGCCCGGATTGGATGTGGGCGGACGTCGCGGGCCTGGCTAGCGCGCCAGCTCGTACGCGTCGACCCGGCCGCCCTTGAGGGCCTTCTTGCCGGCCGGGGCGCTGGCCGCCGGCGAGCTGGCGAAGCTGCGCTGGGTTCTCGCGGTCACGGCTTCGATCTCCTGGCCGAGCATGGGGTCACCGAGCTCGTGGGCGATCGTCGCGGCCTCGGCGGCCCGCGCGCGCAGGATCGTCTCGGCCTGGGCGGCGCTGCCGCTGGCGTAGGCGGTCGACGCCTCCTCGAGTGCCCGCGCGGTCTTGGCGCGCTCGACCAACCACACGGTGTCCTGGTCGCGGCCGGCCGCGATCGCCAGCGCGTCGGAGGTCACCTCGGCGCGCGCGACCGCGGTCTCGGTCCGGGCGCCACGACCGAGCTCCTCGAAGGTCCAGCGGACCTCCGCGAGCTCCTTGACCGTCTCGGCGCCGACCGTGGCCCGGATCCGCAGCACGACCTTGGTGCGCGCGCCGCGGCGCAGATCGCCGACCGGGATCACCACCGCGCGCCCGTCGCGGTCGAGCTGATAGCCGATCACGTCCAGGATCTCGATGCCGTCGGCCGGCTCGATCCGCAGGCTGCCGCTGGTGAGGATCGTCTCGCCAAGGCTGCCCAGCTCGGCCACGAACAGCGGGCCGAGGTCGTGGGCATGCTCGACGAAGTGGTAGTTGCCGCGCCCCGCGATCGCGATGCCCGCCATGATCTCCTCGTCGAACTCGAGGCCGACGCCGACCGTGGTGATCGAGATCCCCTGCGCGGCGCGGCGCGACGCCAGCGGGATCAGCCGGGGCCGATCGGCCGGCTCGGCCTGACCATCGCTGATGAGCACCATGCGGCGGAGCGAGCCGCGCGAGCGGACCAGCTCGTCGGCACCGGCCATGAGCCCGGCCGGGATGTTGGTGCCGCCCTCGGCGTACAGGCGCTCGATCGTGGCCCGAGCCCGGGCGCGGACCTCGGGGGTCGCGGCCTGCAGCGGGACGATCAGCTCCGCGATCGTCGAGTAGCTGACCACCGCGAGCTCGTCGCGCGGGCCGAGCTGATCGATCAGGACGGCGGCGGCGGCCTTGGCGTCCACCAGTGCCTGCCCTTCCATCGAGCCCGAGTGGTCGAGCACGATCGCGACCGAGGTCGGGGCCCGCTCGGTCACCTGGCCACCGGGCGCCGTCAGCGACACCGCGAGGTAGGTCTGCGAGGTGCCGCGCAGGATATGGCTCGAGTCGAGGCGCGCCGACAGGAGCGCCGAGGCCGGACCCGCCGGCGGCCGGGCCGCCTTGCGCGGGCTCAAGAACGCGACCGCCGCCAGCGCGGTGGCGGCGGTGATGATGGCAGCGGCAGTCCGCCAGCGATGAGAACGGGCGACGGACGCGGGCGCGGAGCTCATGGCTGGGTCAAACGCACGCCTCGCCTCTCGGGATCTATCGGGCCGGACCGAAGCGAGATCAGTGCGTTATGACGCGTCGCAACATCCGCAGTTGACACGTCGCGTTACCGGGCGTAATGCTCTGCGTCATGATGACAGCTCAGGATCGCAAGCGTCAAGAGCGCCAGGCCCGCCGTCGCCGCATCCAGGACGCGGCACGACCCGTGTTCATCGAGCGTGGGTTCGCCCGCGCCTCGATCGAGCAGATCGCCAAGCAGGCCCAGCTCTCCGTTGGAGCCATCTACCTGTACTTCCAGTCAAAGGAGGACCTCTATGTGTCCCTCCTCGAGACCTCGCTGGTCGAGCTGGATGTCGGGCTTGTCGAGGTGCGCAAGGGCGACGCCCGGGCGCGGCTTGCCCAGGTCTGGAGCGGCCTCAGCGCGTGGGTGGATGCGGAGCCCGAGATGGCGCGCGCCCTCGCGATGCAGAGTCAGCCGGGCCTTCGCGCTCAGCTCTCTGACGAGGTCGCGACCGGCATCGCCGGCGTGATCGGTCGGCTCCGGGAGCACCTGGGCGCGAGCGTTGCGGACGGGATTCACGCGGGCGCGTTCCGGTCGGTCAGCCCGGCCGAGGTCGCCGACCTGCTGTGGACCGCGTTCATCGGCAGCCTCGCCCAGGACGGCGTTGCCACCAACCTCGCCCTCGCGACCGCCCAGCGCGTGACCCTCTTCGCCTGCGTCGAAGCCGGGCTTCGCGCCGCCGAAATGGCCTACCGCCAGGCGGCGTGAAACCGGGCTGCGGCGCTCGTCTGCGTCGTTGCCTCGGTTTCACGCTCGCCTGGGGCGCCTCGTTCATAGCGAGCGCGAGAGGCCGAGGCCGATCAAGAGCCACGAGGAGCTGTAGTCGCCCCAGTTGACGAAGGTCGTCAGGGGCATGGTCGAGGTGTCGCGGATCGGGTTGAGCTGCGGTGCCTGGCCCACGGTCGGGTCGACGCGGCGATCGGACATGGCGGCATAGCCGGCGACGGCGTCGAAGGTCCACGAGCCGGCGTGCACGCTCGCGCCGGCGGCGAACAGGTGTTTCTGGCCATCGACGGTGAGCACCGACAGGTACTCGTCAGGCGGTGCGCCGGTCTCGAACGCGTAACCCGCGCGCAGCTGCAGCCGGTCGCCGAGCGCACGCTCGACGCCGAGGTGCACCGCGTAGGTGTCCTTGAAGTTGCGCGGCACCGTCATCGGCCCGAGCTCGTACGTGCCGACCCCGGGCGCGTTGACGATGCGCACGCCCTTGGGCTCGATGCGCATCGCGTCGTGCTGCGACCACAGCTGGATCGTGGTCGCCAGCTCGACCCGCCACCGCCCCGGGCGGTACTCGACGCCGGCGCGGATCTCCGCCGGTAGATCGAAGGAAATGTCGGCGCGGTCGCCCTCGACGGTCGCGCCGTCAAAGAAGCCGGACGTCGGCAGCCGCGTGTGCAGCTTGCCCTGACCGCGGAACCACACCGGCAGCTGCAGGGACGCGCCCAGCGTCACGGTGCTGGCGGCGTCGTACTGGATGCCGACCGAGCCTGACGGGTTGAAGAAGTCGTCTTGATCGACCCGGCTGACCGAGTCGAACTCGGGGTCCTCGGGCGCGCAGGTGGTCTGCCCCGGGCACCCCGACAGGACGATCTCGTTCTGCAGCGCGGTGACGTGGTTCTGGATGGTGACGCCGACCCGCAGCTTGCGGCCGAGCCGCATCCCGACCCCGGCACCCAGGGTCGCGATGATCGACTTCGAGAGATCGACCGACGAGTAGCGCTGGGGGCCCTCGAGGCCGAACTTGGCCAGGCCGGCGTACGGGGCCCACACGCCAAGCGCCAGTACGCTGGTGTCGTTGAGCGGCCGGGCGTACCCGAGCGATGGCACCGGGAGGCCGGGCGCCTCGTTCTCGACGGTGGGCTGGAGGTTGCCACCCGAGTCGATCCGATCGTACGAGATGCCCTGGTGGACGAAGGTCGCGTCGACCAGCGCGGCCGCGGCGCGCAGGTGCCCGAGCCCGGCCGGGTTGAAGTACAGCGACGACAGATCGTCGGCGCCGGCGACGAACGCGCCACCGCGACCGGTGGGTCGCACGCCCCGGGTCGGCAGGTACATGCCGCCGGCGTGGGCGTCGGCGAGGGGCGCAGCCAGGGTGGACAGCGCGATCGCGCTGGCGAACAGACGAGCTTTCACGGGAGATCCTGAGCGCGCGGTCACAGGTTGCGCGACTTGATGATCGAGATGAACTTGCGGAGGCCGCGCTTCTCCTCGTCGAGGAAGTCGGCGACGCCGGTCAGGGTCGCGCGGTAGTCGGCCGCGGTGTAGCGGGCGCCGAGCTCCTCGTACGGGCGAGCCCGCAGCACCTCGGACAGGCCATCGATCAGGTCGCCGACCGCGGTGTGACCGGGTCGGTGCTCGACGTAGAGGTTGACCAGCATGCGCGCGAGCGCCTGGTTGGCGTCGCTGGCCCGGGCGTCGCGGACGAACAGGAGCTGGGCCTCGAGCCAGCCGCGCTCGGGCCGGATCATCTCGCCGATGACATGCGCGATCGGGACCAGGTCGCGGTCGTCGAGCGCGATCTGCGCGATGTCGGCCATCGCGGTGAGCGAGGTGACGAACGACTGTGACGAGCTCGCCTCGTCGACCAGGTACTGCATGAGCTGCTCGAGGTGGGCGCGGGTCTCCGGGGTCGCCTGCAGCGACAGCACGAAGTCGGCGGCGCCGGCGAACACCGGGCTGGTCAGCACCTCCTCGAGATCGGCCGGGAGCTGCTGCGACAGCCAGGCCGCACGGTCGCCGGCGGTGTCGTGGGCACGCAGGCGGTTCTCGATCAGATCGATCAGGGCCGAGCTGACGCCGCGCATGCGCGGGTTGCGGAACCGCCAGCCCTGCTGCGGCACGTCGATGCCGCGGGTCAGGACGTCGACGACCTCGCTGATCGAGTCGGTCCAGGCCTCGCCCTCGGCGCCGGCCATCGCCATGCGCGCGGTCTTGCGCTTGTAGCCGTCGGCCAGGAGGTGCCACGGCGTCAGCTGGGTGACCATCCGGCCGTCGGAGGTGGTGGTCGCGGCGCGGCCCTGGCGGTCGGCGAGGCCGGCCTGCGGGGTGAACAGGTAGCGCGCGGCGACCCGCACGATCTCCTCGTACGTCTTGCCGTTGGCGGTCACCGCGTTGAGCCGCGGCGCGGTCGCGGTGAGCGCGCCCATGAGCGTGCCGTCGGCCAGCACGTCGGCCATCAGCGGCTCGTAGGTCATCCCGCCGGAGCCGAACACGTAGCCCGGCGAGGTCGGGCTGGTCGACTGGTGGTTCACCGACCGGAGGGTCGGCCAGTGCTTGTGAAGCACGACCAGCATGTCGACGAACAGCTGCTCGGCGTTGTTGTCGGCGAACGCCTGCACGACCGGGCGGATCTGGTCGTAGAAGCCGTCCTTCTCCCACACCGGCAGGGTGCCGGCGTGCTGCGCCGAGTAGAGGTCGCCGTCGCGGTCGCGGAGCGGCTCGATGATGTTGAGCAGGTACGCGGGCGTCGGGCTGAGGAACAGCACCCGGTTGAGCGCTTCCGGGGTCGGGTGGGTGCGCATCCCGGCGATCCCGACCTGACCCTCGATGAAGTCGTCGCCGCCGATGAGGTCGACCGCGCCCTGCACCAGGCCACCCCAGTTGTAGTTGAAGTTGGCCTTGGGCCGGGGCCGGCGCCCCTGGCTGACACAGCCCTCGGGGGTCGCCGCGGTCGTGGTCGAGTCGAACGCGCCGGCGTCGGTCTCGCAGACGTACTGGGTGCCGCTCTTGGCGTAGGCGATCGACTGGACGTAGAAGGTCGCCAGGTTGTCGACGCGGAAGAGCGCGCACTCGTTGTAGGTGGCCAGCGGGATGACGCCGGTGACCGGATCCAGCACCCGGGCGCCCTGCTTGTTGCAGGCGCGGGCGCCGTTGGAGTCAGCGATCGTGTGGAGGATGCGCTGAAAGATCGACCGATTGAACGCGTTGTCGGCCGCGGTCCGGTCGACCATCGTCACGAAGGCGCCGACCACCGCCTGGTTCTGCGCGCTGATGTCGAAGCGGTCCTTGTAGACCATGAACTTGCGGAACCGCTCGCCGAGCAGCGCGGTCTCGGGCCGCTCCATCGCGGTCATGAGCGCCTGCACCAGGGCGGGCCGGTCGAGGATCGCCTTGATCACCGGCGTGAGGTCGTCCCACAGCGGCGCGCCCGGCGCGATCACGGCCTCGGGGTGGTCGTCACCCTTGCGGGCGGCGGCCACCACCGCCTCGGCGAGCCGGGCCGCCTCGGCGTCGTGGGTCTGCATCAACGTGCGGGCGAGCGCCAGCGTGTCGTAGATGGCCGGGTCCCGCAGCAGCTGCAGGTAGCCGTAGGTCATGTCGAGCAGCGGCGACTCGTCGGTGTTGTAGCCGCGATAGGTCAGGCTCTCGCCGCCGGGATAGACCTTGGTCGCTTCCTCGCGGGCGCCGACCAGCGCCGAGGCGCCGCGCATCAGATCGAACGCGGTGCCCTTCTGCGGGTCGAACAGCTGCAGGCTGTCGCGCGCGAGCGCCGCCATCACCGTCTTGTCGAGGTCAACGTACTGGTAGATCAGCGCGCCGCCCTCGGCGGTCAGCGCGCGGCCGAGCGGATCGCGGAACTGCCACGGGGTCGCCGTGACGTCGTCGGGCAGCGTGAACGGCGCCGGCGCCTCGACCGCCGCGCCGGTGCTGTCGACGAACCGACCCAGCGCGTCGATGTCGGCCAGGCCGTCGGTGTTGGCATCGACGAACGGCGCCGGCAGCGCGCCGCCCGGGCGCAGGACCTGGACCACGCCGCGGGCATCGCGGGTCGCCAGCGGGACCTGCATGGTCGTGCCGAGCAGCGTGCGCTCGCGCAGCAAGAAGTCGAGCGCGATGCGCAGCGTGCGATTGGCCGAGGTCGGGTCGTCGGGGGCCTCGGCGTTCCGCATCGAGATGCCGACCGCGTCGACCAGGTTCTCCCACTCGCCGCGGGCCGCGCCGCCGGGCGTGATCGCGGTGGTGAAGGTGAGGACGAGATCGTGGAGCTCGGGGTAGTTGACCAGCGCGCGCACCGCGCCGAGCGCGGGCGTCAGCGGCCGGTAGCCGAGGCGGTGGCCGAGCCGCTCGAGCGACGCCATCGCGGGATCGTCGGCGGCGAGGAATCGGAGCGTCGCGATCAGCGAGTCGATCGCGGTGGTCGCGGTCTGGTTGTCGTAGAGCCCGAGGAAGTCGTTCGAGGTGAGGAGCGTCTGCAGATCGGGCAGGTAGCCGTCGGGAAAGATCGCGTCGACCGCGCCGATCAGACGCTCGCGCTCGGCGTGCAGCGCCTTCAGCTGGGCCGAGGCGCTGGCCGGCGGCGCCAGGCCGAGCCGGCAGATGTCGCGGTACTCGTCACCGCGAACGTCGACGGTGCCGCCCGCCGCCAGATCGTCGAGGTAGGAGATGCGCTTGCACACCAGGGTGTGCAGGGTCTCGCCGAAGGTCCCGGTGTCGACCGACTCGCGCTCCGAGTCGAAGGATGGATGGCACCCGGTGATCGCCAGCCCGACCAGGGTAGCGGCCGCAACCAGACGTCCGCCGAAGTAACACGAAGGTGACTCGGTGCGAGTCCCGCTCGAAATGACCATGCCCCACTCCTTTGAACCGCAGTCAATGTGCCTGGATAACGAAGCGAATACACACGCTAAACTTTCGTCGTTGCGGGCGTCAATCAGAACGTAACCCACCGGAAACTACACTGACGAAATCGCGTGGCGGGGCACACCAACGCGCTGCGTCGTGTCAGTGCAAAGACGGCGGTTACGTCGTGAGGGGGCCGTGAGGACCTGGTGCAGCGAGCGGACGCATCGACGCCCGTGCTGGCGCCGGGGAGCGGATGTGACACGGTGCACGGGGCCGTCGAATCAGCGCGGTCGGCAGAGCGTCGATGATCGTGATGCCCGAGCGGCCGAGGCGAGTGACCGGACTGGAGGGGCTGCGGCTCCCCGGTGGGGTTCGCCTCGACGTCGCGGTCGCCGAGGGCGGCAGTGGCGTGGTCTTCCGCGGTCGCCACGAGGGCCTCGGCCGGGACGTGGCGGTCAAGGTCAGCCATGCCGCCGACGAGCAGGCCGCGGCCCGCGCGCTGCGTGAGGCGCGCATCGTCGCCGCGCTCGACGCGCCCGGGATCGTCCGGGTTTACCAGTGCGGACGGCTCGACGACGGTCGGGCCTGGGTCGCGATGGAGTGGATCGATGGCGTCACGCTCGAGGACGCGGCCGACCGGCGGTGGCCGGCGGCGCAGGTCGCGGACGCCGGCGCGCGGATCGCGGCCGCGCTGGCGCGTGCGCACGCGGCCGGGGTGGTCCATCGCGACCTCAAGCCGGCCAACGTGATGATCCGCCGCGGCGGCGAGATCGTCGTGGTCGACTTCGGCATCGCGCGCGCGAGCGGCGAGGCGGCGACCAGCCAGAGCCGGCTGGCGGGCACGCCCCACTACATGGCGCCCGAGCAGGCGCTCGGCGACGCGGTCGATGCGCGCACCGATTTGTACGCGCTCGGCTGCGTGCTGTACCGGCTGGCCTCCGGGCACGTGCCGTTCGAGGGTGCGGCGATCGAGGTCATGCTCGCGCACCTCGGCCAGGTGCCGCCGCCGATCCCGGGTTGCGAGCCCCGACTCGCGGCGCTGATCTTCCGGCTGCTGGCCAAGCGACCGGGCGACCGGCTCGGCGACGCGGCGGCATGCGCCGGCGAGCTGGCGCGGCTGGCCCGATCGCTCGGCGGCCCCGAGCGGCCGGATCCGGCGGCCATCTCCGGCCGGGCCGCCACCGCGCCGGCGCCGGTGCGGGTCGCCCCGGTCGATCCGTTCCTGACGACGATGCAGGCCGGGCTGACGCTGCCTCGGCGCCGCCGGCGGGCCGCGCCGGTCCGCGGCCTGCCGCTGGTGATCGCGGTGCTGGCGGCGGTCGGCGCGGTGGCCGCGTCTGGCTTCCAGATCGTGCGCGGCCTGCGCGAGGTGCCGCTGGCCGCGGTGATCTCGCCGGCCCCGCCGTCCGAGCCGTCGGCGCCGCCGCCGCTCGATCCCGACGCGCCGGTGGTGCTGGTGGTCGACAACGGGTTCGCCATGCGCGCCACCCTGCCCCGCGCGCCGGTCGCCGGGGCGGAGATGGTGGTCGAGCTGGCGATCTGGGACGATGAGGGCCGCCCGATCTCGGCGCGCGAGGTCGCGATCACCGTGCGCGATCCCGCCGGCGTCACGGTCGCGCTGGGCGTGCGGGGCACGGCCGGTGTGTTCCGGGTCCGCCAGCGCGCCGCCCTGGCCGGCACGTACGTCATCACCACGTTCGCGCCCAGCGGCGAGACCACGTTCGCGGTCCGGGTCGAGGTCAGCCCGACCCCCGCGGCGTGATACAAGCGCGGACGTGGATCCACACGTCCTGCCGATCCTCCGCTGCCCGCGCTGCAGCGGGATCGGGTCGTTCAACGCGAGCCGCGGCCTGGCCTGCACCCGCTGTGGCCTGACGATCGTCGCCGAGCGCGGCTTCTACGACCTGCTCGACATCGCTCACCGCGGCGAGCCGCCGGCCAACAGCACCGAGCAGCGGCTGATGGAGAGCGAGCTGGTCGCGCGCGCGTACGAGCGGCTGTGGCGGCCCACGTTCGTCCGCCTGCTCGCCGGTCGTGGCGCCGGCGCGGCGGTCGGCGGCTTCGCCGGCGAGCTGTTCATTCACAAGCACGCGCTCGGGCTCGACGACCACGCCGGCCCGTGGCTCGACCTGTCGTGCGGCCCCGGCCTGTTCACGCGGGCGATCGCGGCGTCGGCGCCAGGCGCGCTGGTGGTGGGGCTCGACATCTCGCGCGCGATGCTCGACCTCGCGGCCAAGCGCGCCCGCGGCTACGGCAACGTCGTGCTGATTCGCGGCGATGCCCATCAGCTGCCGTTCGCCGACAGCGTCCTCGAGGGCATCAACAACGGCGGCGCCCTGCACGCCTACGACGATGCCGAGCAGGTCTTCCGCGAGATCTGGCGCACGCTGCGTCCGGGCGGCGTCTACGTCGGCTCCACGTTCGCCGAGGCGCCGTCGCTGGTCGGCCGGCTGGCGGCGCGGATCGCCGGCATCCGCCGCTACGATCCGGGCGAGCTGCGCGCTCAGCTGTCACGGCTCGGCTTCGCCGAGTACGAGGAGCTCCGGCTCGGCGGCGCGTTCGTGTTCAAGACCCGCAAGCCCTGACGCGCCCACCGGACGTCAGCGCGGTGCGGGCCGGCTCACCAGGTGCCGGACAGCATCGTGACCGCCGCCCCGGTGCCGCCCTGGGCCCGGGTGAGCCCGACGCCGCCCGTGGTCCAGCCGGTCCGTCCGCGCTGGAACAGCGCTGCAGGCGCGGCGTCGGCGGTGCCCGGGTCGCCGGTCATGCCGCGGGTCCAGCGGAAGCCGAGGTACACGCCGGCCACCAGGCCGGCCGCCGACAGGAAGCCGAAGGTCTGCTCGTCGGCGCTGGTGCTGTCGTCGCTGGACAGGCCGTACAGGATCCACGGCGCTGCCGCGCCGACCAGGGCCAGCCCGTTGACCCGCACCATGCGCCGGGGGGTGATGTCGGTGCGGCGCGCGGCGACGTGCCCGACCAGGTAGCCGCCGCCGATGCCGAGCACGCCGTTGAGCGAGTACGCCTCGCCCTCCGGTGGATCGATCGCCAGGCCGAGCGTGAGCCCGCCGACCAGGCCCCAGGCGGCCATCGAGTCGATGAGCGCGTGATCGCCAGCCGTGAGCTCGGGCGCGCCGAGCACGTGGGCAGCGAGCCCGCCGCCGAGCCCGCCCAGCACCATGCCGCCGAAGACGTCGCCCGGCGTGGTCCCGCCCAGGCCCGTCACGACGTCGGCGAACAGGCCGCCCGCGATCGCGCCGGCGACGATGCCACCGGCGTACTTGACGAAGCCGGTGGTGCGCGGCGCGGGCGCAGGTGTCCACGGCACGTCGCGCTCGACCGGCGGTGGCGCGACCTCGACCGGCGCGAAGTCGGGTGGTGGCGATGGCGGCGGCGCATCGGAGATGCCGAGGCGCGCGTTGAGCTCCGCGAGCAGCGCGCGGGCCGCCGCCGCCGACGGCCCCTGCGGGCTGCGCACCACCGCCTCGACCACGAGTTGCTTGGCGTCGGCGTGGGCACCCTCGCCAGTCAGGACGCGGGCGCGCCCGAGCAGGGCCTCGGCGACCGCATCGTCGACCTCGGGATCACCGGCGGCGGGCGCAGCCGGCGCGTCGTCGTAGGGATCGCGGGGGGCGTCGGCGCCCACCGGCTGACCGGGCCCGGGCGTCGCCGGCTGCGCGACCGCGGCCGTGCCCCCGCCGAGCAAGACACCGAGTCCAACGGTGAACGCGGCGAGGCGGCGCACGGGGGTCACGCTTCCCGGAGTACCACCGCGGCCGGGTCGGTTCAACGGAGCGCGGCGCCCGCCGTGCGGACGGACACAGCGGGCGGCACCGCCGCGCGCGGCGTCGGCGCGCCGGACCGACCGGTCACGGCAGCGTCGGGATCACCGGCAACGGCTGCGTGGACGACCGGTCGCGCTGCCACGACTTCTTGTAGAAGAAGACGAACACGACCTGGATCATCGACAGGATCGGCACCGCGAACAGGGCGCCGATCAGGCCGTAGCTGTGCTCGCCGAGCACCAGCGAGAAGATCACCAGCACCGGATGGATCTTGGTGGCGGCGCCGATGATCTTGGGGTTGAGGAAGTTGGCCTCGATGAAGTGGATGCCGACGATCCACGCGACCATGGCGACGCCGCGGACCACGTCGAGGCCGTGCTCGCCCGAGACCAGCGCGGCGAGGACGATCGGTACCGTCGACAGGATCGAGCCGAAGATCGGGATGAGGCTCAGCGCGGCGGCGACGAACGCGAGGATCAGCGCGTACTTCACGTCGAAGATGAACAGGCCGATGTAGGTGAGGACCCCGTTGATCAAGCAGATCAGCAGCTGGCCGCGGATCACGCCGGACAGTCCGCGATCGATCCCGTTGATGATCACGTCGTAGTCGTCGCGCACGTGCGGCGGGAACAGGCTGCGCATGAACGCGTGCACCTTCTCCATGTCGATCAAGATGAAGGCGCCGATCATGAGCACGAGGAAGAACGTGAAGATGCCCTTGATCAACGTGGCGATCAGGGCCTGGCCGAACCGGAACGCATCGTCGAGCCGCGACTGCAGGCCGCCCATGCCCTTGCCGAGGAAGGCGCGCAGCTTCTCCTCGAGGGTCACGGTCACCGGCGCCTCGTCGGTCGGCAGGATGCGCACGGCGCCGTCCTGCTCGGTGCGCACCACCACGCCGGTCGCGGTCAGCTGGGCCGCGTAGCGACCGTCGGGCAGCGGCGTGATCGTGAACGCGGTGCCCGGCGGCAGCGGCACGTCGGGGACCAGCGGCGCCTCTTCGGGCAGGGCCCGCTTCGGCGCCAGCGACGGAAAGCGCTCCTCGAGGTAGCGCGCCAGCTGCGGCGTGTACTCCTCGTTCACCTTCTTGTAGAGCGCCGGCATCTCCTTGCCGATGCGCGCGACGTCCTTGTAGAGGCGCGGCACCAGCAAGAAGAAGAACCCGACCACCGCCGCGATGAAGATGATGTAGCAGATGATGATCGCGAGCCCGCGTGGCATCCGGCTGGTGCCGTCCTTGCGGTGCGCCATCCAGCGGATCACCGGCGCCAGCACGTAGGCGATCAGCGCCGCGAAGATGAACGGCAGCAGCACCTTGCGGCCGAGCACGAGCACCAGCACCACGAACAGCGGGAAGCCCCACCGGCGGAGGAACGTGCGCACCGGCCCCCCGGGTCCGAGCAGCGTCCGCCGCGCCGGCGCGGTGCTCGACGGGTCGGCGGCAGCTGGGGTCGAGCCGCTCGGTTCAATCGGAGGAGAAGCCATCGGCACCCGTCTTAGCGCAGGTTGTCCCGGAAGTCCGGACGCCCTCGCCTTCGATGCCCCGGTTCAGGGCTGACGGCCGCCGCCACGCCAGCCGCCAGACAGCCAGCCGCCCACGCGGCCGAGGACGGACGGACGCTCGGCACGGTCGGTCAGCTCGGCGCTGGTGAGCCCGTGATCGATCTCCGCGACCGGCAGGGCGACCTCCGCGCTGGCGCCGAGGAGCGTCCGCCCGACCTGGTCGGCGATCGCCAGCCGGGGCTCGGCCCGGCGCTCGCGCGGCGCCGGCCGGACCGGCACGGTGCGATCGCGGCCGACCTCGGGCCGCGCCGCGCCCCAGCGCCGGCAGCCGGCACAGCGCCAGGCGAACTGGATCGTGCGCCGGCCGCAGTGGCTACAGCGCCACGATGCGCCGTCGGCCCAGGCCAGCGCGCCGCCGTCGCCGCACAGCGCGGCCAGCTCGGCAACGATCGCGGCTTGATCGCCGGACGCGAGCGCGAGCCGCGCCGCGGCGATGCGGGCCGGCAGGTACTCGGGTGAGGACGCCGCGACCAGGCGAAACCGCTCGAGCGCGGCGGCGGCGTCGTACGGACCGATCGCCTCGGCCGCGGCCACGCCAAGATGCGAGCTGTGCGAGGTCGCGGCCAGCTCGCCCAGGGTAGCGGCGGTGGCGAGCGCGGCCGCGCGGTCGAGCGCGGGATCGGCCCCGGCCGGCGCCGCCGCGATGATCGTCGCGCCGTCGTCCTCGAGCTCGTCGAGACCAGCCGCGAGGACCGGGCGACGCTCGTCGATACCGGGCCGGCCGACCGGGCTGACCGCGATCGGCTCGCCCCTGCCGCGGCTGCCGGCGAGCTGGCGCTCGGCCTCGAACAGCCCCGGCACCAGGAAGCGGGTCAGCTCGGGCGCCGCCAGCAGGGCCTGCCGCAGGCGCTCGCGGGCCGCCTTGGGCTGCTTGCGGGCGGCCGCGAGCTCGGCGGCCGCGACCAGGAAGTGCGCGCTCTCGCTGGTGGCGGTGGCGTCGCCATCCTCGTCGCTGCCGGGCTCGGCCCGGGCGTCCTTGAGCAGCCGCTTGGCGCTGTCGAGATCACCGGCGGCGATCGCGCGCTGGGCGGCCGCGCACAGCAGGTGATGCTGACGGCGCGGGGTGCGATCACCGCGCAGCTTGGCCAGCCGCATCCACGCGCCGGCCGCCTCGGCGAACCGGCCCTGCTCCTCGTAGAGCCCGCACAGCGCGCGCAGCGCGCCTTCGTGGCGCGGCTCGGACACCAGCACCTCCTCGAGCGCGCGCACCGCCCGCCGGGGCATGCCGGTGGCGCGGAAGTCGAGGCCCAGCTCGTACAGCGCGCGCAGCCGCAGCCGACTCGAAGCGCCCTCGCGCACCGCGAGCGCCTGGTGAACGCGGATCGCCCGCTCGTGCTCGCCGCAGCTGCGGAACAACGCGGCCAGCGCGAAGTAGGGCTCGCTGTCGTCGACGTTCTCCTCGACGACCTTGCGCAGCTCGGCGATCACGGTGTGGTGGTCGCGCGCGATCAGGTGGGTGAGCGCGCGCATGTAGGCGCGGCCGTGCCGGGCCGAGCGCCGCAGCATGCGGTCGTCGGGCACGTAGTAGCGGCCGATCAGGACGCCGGTGGCGAGCGCACCGAAGCCGACCAGCAAGATGATCAGCGCGGCGCCCACTCAGGTCCTCCGCAGGTCGTCACCGGCGTCGTCGCCGTCGGCGTCGGCGTCGAACGCACGATCGATCGCGACCAGCACCCTGGCCGCGTCGGCGTCGGGCGACTCCGGCAGATCCTCGAGCGGCGACGGCTCGACGAACGGCAGGTTGCGCAGCCGGATCAGCTCCTTCTCCAGCCGCGTGATCAGGCCCTCATACTGCCGGCGCCGCCACAGGTAGTACATGCTCCACAACAACAGCGCGGCCAGCGCCAGGGTCGCGAGCAGCCAGCCCGCGATCAGCAGCGGCAGCCAGATCTGGAGCTGGCGCTCGGGGGCGAGGTCGACCAGCCACGGCGGCACGTCGACCGACACCCAGCTGCCGTTCGCGACCAGGAACAGCCCGACGATCATGCCGAGGGCGATGAAGGTGAGCGTCACCGTCGCCTTCGCCGCGATGCGGAGCCAGCGGATCACCGGCCGAGTCTACTCCGGTTCAGACGACGCCGGTGTGGCCGGCCAGGATCTGCGCGTTGGCCAGCCGACGCGCGTCGGCCTCCACCCGCATCACCGACCACAGCTCGGGGCTGGCTGCGACCACCTCGTAGAAGTCGCGCGGCGGCAGCACCGCGAGCTCGCACGGCCCGGCCGCGATCACCGACGCCGACGCCATCTCGCCGGACAGGAGCGACATCTCGCCGAAGTACGAGCCCTCGCCGAGCGTCGCGAGCACGACCCCGCGCCGATCGCTGGCGCGGCGGACGACCTCGACCGCCCCGAGGACGATCAGGTACAGGCCGCCGGCGCGCTCGCCCTGACGCACGATCGCCTGCCCGCTCTCCGCGTGGAGCGGGTGGAAGCGAGACAGGAGCGGCGGCCGCTGCTCGTCGGGCACCAGCGCGAACAGCCGGGTCGTGAACAGCAGGTTCGACAGCAGGCGCTCGCGGTAGAAGCTCTCGAGCGCGGGCCCGACCTCGCGGTAGCTCGCCGCCAGCTCGCGCAGGAGCAGGCGCGGGATCTCGTAGATCTCGCACTCGGTCACCGCGCGCACCGTGGCGTGACGGCGGCGATCCGCGAGCAGCGCAAACTCGCCGAACAGCGAGCCGTCGGACAGCCGGGCGATCTCGACCATCTCGCTGCCGTCGGGCGCGCGCTTGTGCACCGCGACCTCGCCGTGGACGATCACGTAGCAGGCGGCGCCGGGCTCCCCCTCGCGGATGATCACCTCGCCCGCCGCGTACTGCTTCACGACCGCGCGCTGGGACAGCTCGACCGCCGCCTCGGGCGGCAGCATCGAGAATACGCCGAGCGGACCTTCGAGCGCAGCGCCATCGGGTCCGAGCGCCAGCAAGGTCGCGTCGAACGACCGGTCGAAGGTCGCCGAGACTGGATCATCGACCGGCGGCCGCGGGTCCGCCCGCAGGTCACCGCGCAGGGTGGTGTCGCGCGGGGACTCGGCCCGGCTGGCGCCCGCCGATGGCGATGACGCCGAGCCGACGCCGGGGGCCGAGCCCAGCCCCTGGGGCGTCATCCCGGGCGGATGGGTCGGCTCGTCGTCGTCGTGCTCGTCGTGCCGATCATGGCCCGCCGGGTCGTCGTGATCGTCGCGGGTCGCGTTGGCCGGATCGTTGGCCTCGGTCGCGTCGATCCGCGGCACCCGCCCGGTGGTCGACGCCCCGTCGTCGCCGGGATCGGTGCCCGGCTCGCTGCCATCGAGCGAGTCGAGCGCGGCGTCGAGCGGCAGGTCGGTCGGGGTCGTCTCGGCGGGCACGAGATCGAGCAGCGCGAGGTCGTTGGCCGACAGCTTCGGGCGCTTGCGGGTCGCCATCTCACGCGCGAAGTCGCTGACCGACGGACGCTCGATGATCTCGGGCCGGACCTCGGTCTTCGCGTCGGGGGCGTCGTCACCGGCGCTGCCAGCACGCCCGGGTGGCCGCGGTGGCGGCGGCCGACTTGCCGGCTCGCGGTGCGGCGGCGGTCGGGTCTGCGAGGTGATGCGCGGCAGCGCCGTGCGCGGCGGCGGCGGCGGTGGCGGTGACGACGGCGACCCCGGGGGCCGCACCGCGAGCGGCGGCGTCTGGGTGCCCGACTTGGCGCGGATCGGGCTGCGCACCTGGGTCAGGGGAATCACGGTATCGCCGTCGTCATCGGTCGACGAGCGATCGGCCGGGCGCAGCGACGGCTGCGGCGTCGGTGCCATGTGCGCGAGCCGCTCCGCCATCTCGACCACGCTGTCGCGCCCGATCGTGTCGTGGAGGGCGAGCGGGTCCGGTAGCGGCGTGTCGACGTCGAGCGTGCTGGGCCGGCTGGCTGGCGTCGGGGTCGGGGTCGGGGTCGGGCCCATGGTCGCGCCGCGCGCGGGCGCCGGCGCGGTCGACGAGATCGGCGGCCCCGACGGCCCCCGCGCCACCCGATCGATCAGCGACGGGACCGCCGGCGGAGCCGGCGGCGGCGGCACGTGCTTCATCGTCGACGCGACCGAGCCGAGCTCGCGCACCGACACTTCGGCCGGCAGGACCCGCGTGCGCGAGACGGTGCCGCTCGCCGGCGACAGGCCCGGCTGGGCGACCACCGGGGCCGGCCCGGTCCCTGCGGCCGACGGCCCGGTCGGCGGCGGCATGGTCGGCGCACGGCCGCCCGGGGGCCCGAACGGCGGCACGATGGTCGCGCTGGTGCTGCGCTCGAGGTGCAGGAGCATGCCGTAGAGCTCGCTGTCCTCGGGCGCCAGCTCGAGCGCACTGCGGCACACCGCGGCAGCCTGGCCGTTGCGGCCTTGCTCGGCGTAGGCGCGTGCCACCGAGCGGTACAGCTCGAGCGCCTCGTGCGTGCGCAGGCCCTCGCGATAGGCCGCAGCCAGCTGGAGCCGCACCGCCAGATTGCCGGGCTCCTTCTTGAGCTCGCGCTCGAGATCGCGGATGGGACGCTTGGTGCTCATGGAGCGGTCACGATCACGCGCGCCACCGGCAACGGCTGGCGCGAGCGGCTCACGTGGGCGACAGCGACACCGTGGCCTGGAACGTCATGCCCTGGGTCGCGGCCGGCAGCTTCCACTTGCCGGCGACGCTCTTCATGCAGCCATCGAACGCATCGCCGAGGTCGGGCGAGAACGAGCTGCGGTTGTGGTCGCCGGACGGGGCGAAGCTGGCCGACACCCGGAGCGAGATCGTGCGCGCCTGCAGCGCCGCGTTCTTCTTGAGCGCCTGCTCGTAGCACTTCTGGATCGAGCCGCGCGACTTGCCGACCACGTCGATGAACTTCTGAGACAGCTCGCCGGCGAGCTTGTCGTCGATCGGCGCGCCGCCGCCACCGCCGCCCGCGGGCCTGGCCTTGATCGTGAGCGCGTTGCCGTCGATGGCGAACGTGTACTGCTGGTCGCCGCCGGCGAGCTTCAGGCGCGCGATCTCGGCCTCGTAGCTCTGGATCAGCTTGTCCTTCTCGGCGAGCTTGCCGACCCGGGACTCGCAGTCGCTGAGCTTCGACAGCGTCTGCGGGCTGTCCTTGGTGGAGCCCTTGCAACCGGCAAGGGCGAGGGTGGTGGAGGCGAGAATGAGCGTGAGGCGGGATCTAGGCATCTGGTTCTCCCGGCAGCTTGCCCGGAACGATCGGAGGAGGTGCGAGGGGATCGACGCGCTCGATGAAGCGCGCCACGACCGTGCCCCGGACCACGTGGGTGGCAACAATCTCGGCGGCCTTGGCTGGGTCTAGCCGATTATACAGTGCCGTGACCAGTCGCGGTCCGCCCCGGCGTGACGGAGGTAGATCGGCGAGGGCGAATCGGGGCGGATTGACCGCCAGCTCGGCTGGCAGCTCCCGGACCAGGGCGTTGACGCCCTGCGAGCAGCGGCCGAAGCAGCTCTGCCAGGCCAGCTCGCAGGTCCGGGCCACACCCTCGCGGTCCAACGCGCTCACGAAGGCCTCGTGGACGACGCGGGAATTGCGGCGATCTCCACACTCGGGACCGCGGCACACCAATATCCGGAAGCGCCGCTCAGCCACGTCGCCACCAGCGTGGAACGCGGCCCGATTCCTGTCAACCACCCCACCCGGCCGAGTCCCCCCGGCACGCCCGTGGTCCCCTGCCCGCTGCGGCCTTATCGCAGGGCGGACTTCGCGATCGCGGAGGTGGCCGGCACGGTGCGCGGGTCCTCCGCGACGTAGCGCAGCGTCTCGCGCGCTTCGGCGCCGCCGGCGGCCAAGGCCCGCGCGATGGCCTCCACCAGCGCGGCCTCTCCGGCGAACCCCGGGTCAGCGCGGTACATCAGCAGCTGGCGACGGAGCCGATCGTGCTCGGCGCCCTGCCCGACCGCGATCATTGCGCGCACGAGCTCGAGGCGGTCGGCGGTCGGCGTGGCCGGGTCCTCGGCCTGCGCCGCGAGCGCGGTCACCGCCTGATCGCGCTGGGCGGCAGTCAGCTCGCGCTCGCCCATGCCACCGATCGCGCGCGCGATCGCGGCGACCGCGGCGGGCTGGCTGCCGGTGATGTAGTCGTGGCGCAGCTCGAGCGCGACCAGCAGCGCCGGCAGCCCGGCCGGATCCTTGCGACCGACCAGCAGCTCGACCACCGATTCGCGCAGCTTGAGCGGCGTGCGCGGGTCCTGGACGATCGCCAGCAGATCCTTGGCGACGTCGGCGCCCTCGAGCTTGGCCAGCGCGGCCACCGCGAACTGCTTGATCTCGTCGAACCGCTGGTCGCGGTCACGCGCGATCGCGACCAGCGCGGCGACCGTGGTCGGCGTCTCGCCCTGGCCGGTCGGCGCCCAGCCGTCGCAGTCGAAGGTCGCGCCGAGCACCTGGCCACCGGCGTCGATCTTGCCGGTGGCCTGCAGCGCGCCCGTCGCGGGATCGACCGCGATCACGCTGCCGTCGGCGGCGACCCCGACCACCACGCGGCCGGCGTGGGCCGAGGCGACCAGCTCGACCCGCGGCTGGCTGTAGGCCCAGCGCAGGTCGCCGGCCGGCGACAGGCCGAACAGGAAGCGGAAGAAGTGCACCACCACGACGTCGCCGTCGAAGGTCAGCGGCCCGTCCCCCTTCGCGGTGCCCCGCCACAGCACGCGCTTGCGATCGAACGCCGAGTAGCCGGCCTGGACCGGGTCGAACGCGTCGCGGTCGTAGGTGGCGGTCGCCAGCTGCTTGGGCAGCGCGGCCGCGCCGTAGGTCGAGCCGCTCCGGGTGCCGCTGGACGCCCGGACATCGAGCCGGAAGATGCCGGCCTTCGAGCCGAACCAAGCGCCGTCGCTGGTCGTGCGCACGAAGGTGATCTCCTGATCGATGCCGCGGATGCGGGTGAGCTGCTCGCCGGTCCGGGCGTCGAGGATGGACAGCCACTGGGTCAGGAACGGCGACAGCACCAGCCCGCCCTGCGCGGCCGGGGCGCCGAGCGCGCCCGGGGCGTCGTTCTTCCAGCGCTGCTTGCCGTCCGGGCCGTACGCCGCGAGCGTCCACACCGGCCGCCCGACCGACGCGTGCTGGTAGGTCACATAGACCTGCTCGCCGTCGGTGGTCGCGCCGACCAGGTCGCCGTCGACGGTGATCGAGCCGCGCGGCGCGCCGGTGGTGACGTCGCGGATGACGACCTTGCCACCCTCGCGCGCGACCACGAGCGGGCCGGCGACCGCGACCCGCGACTGCACGTCGGCGTCGACCTTCCAAAGCGTGGCGCCCGCGGCGGCGTCATACGCGATCAGCTTCTTGGGCGTGCCAGCGATCACCGCGAGCACCAGCGGCTTGCCGAGCGCGTTGCTCACCGCCGGCGCGGCCGCGAGCGTGCGCCCGGCGAGCGCGCGGCCGAGCTGGTCGGCGTTGTTGTCGTCCGAGGTCAGGCCGAACACCGCCTTGGGCCCGCAGCCGCTGACCGCGGCGACCGAAGCGACCGCCAGTGCGGCCGCCGCCAGCGCGAGCGCCGGGTGGCGCGACGGGCGGGTCGAGGACGTGGGCAAATCGATCGAGGACGTGGACATCAGTCACCCCCCAGCATCGTCTTGAGCGCGGCCTCGGCCTCGCGCCGCGACTGCTTCGGCGGCTTGGCGGGGGTCGCATCGACATACTCGGTCAGCGCCGAGATCGCTTCGGGCCCGGCCAGCTTGGCCACCGTGCGCACCACCTGGACCCGCGCCGGCTCGGACGTGAAGTCGGGGCGGCTGAGGATCGCGCCGAGGCTCTGCGCCAGCACCGCATCGGGCGCGGTGCCCAGGTGCTCGGCGATCACGCGGGCGAGATCGGCGTCGGCGAGGGCGCCGAGCGCCAGCCCGGCCGACACCTCGCCCTTGTCGAGCAGCGCGAGCAGCGGCTCGGTCGCGCCCTTGACCCGCGCCGACGCCGCCGCCTCGGCGGCCGCGGCGCGCACGGTCGCTTCTTGATCGCGCAGCGCGAGCAGGACCTCGGCGCTGGCGCCCTCGTGGCGGGCCAGCGCGCGGACCGCCGCGGCCCGGACCCGCGGGGTGCGGTACTTCGCGTACGGCTTCACCGTCGCGAGATCGGTGGCGACTGGCGCCGTCGCCAGCGCGGTCAGCGCCGCGACCGCGACGTCGGGGTGGACCCCGGTCGCGAGCGCGTCGAGCAGCGCGCCGCGCGCGCCGACGTCACGCGAGGCCCCCAGCTCGGTGGCCGCCAGGGCCGCCTGCGCGGGGTCCGGGCCGATCAGCGCGGCCCGCGCCTTGTCGATATCGACCTTCTTGGCCGGTCGCCGCGGCTGGGCCGCCACCAAGGCCGGTGTCGCGACCAGCGCGAGCACCAGCACCATACGCCACGAACGGGAGAGACCAGGCATCGGAACCCCTTGGGCGCGCCGCGCACCCGGCCCCGACGTAGCAGAAAATCCCACCCCGGATCAAGCCGGCGGAAACGCTCACGCTCCCGCGGCAGCTACTCGTCGTTCGCCTTGGTGTCGTCGTCCGAGAAGTCGACCTTGCCGCTGTACGACTCGGCCTTGCCCAGGATCTTGAACTTGCCGGTCGCGACCACGGTGCCGGCGACCTCGACCGTCATCAAGATTTGCTTGTTCACGCCGACCTGCTTGCGGTCGAGGGTGAACTGCGAAATCAGCGAGCGCTCGCCGCGCTGATCGACGAACTGCTCGAAGCTACCGATCATCGTCCGGGGTGAACCGGGGCTGATGTCGTACAGCTTGATGAAGATCTCGATGTCGTTCAGCGGCCGCTTGAAGAAGGCCGCGAAGTGGATCTTCCAGGTCTTCTTGTCCTTGTCCTCCCAGAACTGGGTCTTGGATTGCTTGCGCAGCGCGCCGACGTACGCATTCACGCTCTTGGCGTAGGACGGGTACTTCTTGTCGCTGGTGAGGACCTTGCCGCCGAAGACCTTCTCCGGTCCCTTCTGCGCCATCGCCGGACTGGCCAGCAGTCCGAGCAGCAGCACCGACACGACGACGATCAGGGACGCGAGCGAGAGCGAGCGAAATCTCATCAGGACCTCCCGGACATGGACCGGATGCTAGGCGGGAAGATTCACGCAGGACCAGCGGATTCGCCATCGCCGGGCGCGACCGCGCGCCGATCTGCGAGCAGCGCGGTGATGGCCGCGAGATTCTCGGGGGTCGCGGCGCCGGCGATGTGGGCAAGCCCGAGCGCGCGGCGACCGAGCACCCGGTAGAGCTCCTGCATCGCGGCGTCGGGCGCGAGCGCGTCGAGGTGGCGCGCCACCGTGCCGGCGTCGCCGCGGCGGATGGGGCCGGTCAGCCCCTGGGCCAGGCCGCGCTCGCTGACGTTGGCCAGCGCGCCCTGCGCCAGCGGCACCAGCGCGGCGACCGCGGCGGCCTCGTCGATCCCGGCCTCGCGCAGCAGCCCGACCGCGGCATCGAGCACCGCGACCACGTAGTTCGACGCGATCGCCGCGGCCGCGTGATAGCGCGCCATCGCCGTGCTCTCGAGCGTCAGCGGGGTACCGCCGACCAGCTTGGCCAGCTGGGCCGCCGCCGCGCGGCCGCGGGCATCGCCCTCGACGCCGAACACGGTGCCCTTCCAGCCGCGCATCGCCGTGCGGGCATCGACCACCGCGCGCAGCGGATGGAGCGAGCCGATCCCGCCGACCTTGTCGGCGACCGCGCCGAACGCCTCGGCCGCCGGCATCGCGCCCGAGCAGTGCAGGAGCACGTGGCGATTACCGACCAGGCCGGTGCCGATCAGCCGGGCCGCGACCTCGGCGACCGCGTCGTCGCGCACCGCGATCAAGATGATGTCGGCCTCGAGCAGCAGATCCGGAGGCGCCGGCGAGAACGCCGCGACGCCGGCGGCGGCCGCGGCCGCGCGGGCCGAGGCCGGCTTGCGGGCCCACAGGCCGAGCACGGGCACCCCGGCCAGCCGGAGCCCGCCGGCCAGCGCGGTGGCGACCGGACCGGCGCCGACGATGAACGTGTTGGGAGTCGGGGTGCGGGTCGTCAACGGTAGAGTCCTCGTCGGCCGATATAACCGAGAACCGTGCGAGGCACTAGCCCCGAAGCATCCTCCCCGGCCTCGATCCGACGGCGCACCTCCGTCGACGACACCGCCGGCATCGCGAGCTCCGACACGTGCGCCCCGTCAGGCACGACCACGCCGCCGCGACCGACCACGATCGGCGGTGCGCGCCGGCACACCTCGTCCCACCGGTGCCACTTGCTGGTCTCGGCCAGGATGTCGGCGCCGATGATCAACCGGACATCGAGCGTGGGCTCGGTCGCGGCGAGGTGCTCGAGCGCGTACAGGGTCCGGCTCTCGCCGCCGCGGGCGCGCGCGACCGCCTCCTCGATCCGCGACACCTTCGCACGGGGGCCGAGCGCCGCCACCGCCAGCTCGCACATCGCGACGCGATCCTCGTACGAGGCCAGCGTCTTGCCGAACGCGTGGCGCCAGGTCGGCGCCAGCCACAGCTCGTCGATCGGCGCGGTCTCGAGCATGGTCAGCCCGACCAGCAGGTGCGCCACGTGCGGCGGGTTGAAGCTGCCGCCGAACAGACCGACCGTACGCGCTGCCGTCATGCCGGGATCGTAGCCCAGGCCGCGCCGCCTACGCGTAGAGCAGGTACGGCCGTCGCGCGTCCTCGAACGCGCGCTCGGCGTCGGCCCAGGTCGCGGCCAGCTCGTCGAGCGATGCCCCGGCGTCGATCCCCGCGCGGACCTCGGCGCTGCCGGTGAGCAGATCGATCGCCGGGATCGTATCGACGAACTCGTAGGCGCGCGTCCGCCAGCCGAAGGCGTCGCCGCCGAGCCGCCGGCACGCGGCGAGCAACCCGATCCCGGTGCGGTACGGCCGGAACGCCGCGCGATCCGTGACATGGATCTGCACGCCGCCGCAGGCGCGGCCCGCGTGCTTCTGGAACATCGGCGTGAACGTGCACGGCCGGAAGCGCGCGCCGGGCAGCCGTTCGGCGGTGAGCGCCGCGGCCAGCGCGTCGGGATCGACGAACGGCGCGCCGGCCAGCTCGAACGGCCGGGTGGTACCCCGCCCCTCCGACAGCTCGGTGCCCTCGATCAGACACATCCCCGGGTAGACCCGCGCGGTGTCGCAGGTCGGCATGTTCGGCGACGGCATCACCCATGGCAGCCCGGTGTCCTCGAACGTCATCGCGCGCTGCCAGCCGGCCATCGGCACGACCGTGAGATCGAGGTCGAGCCCCTCGACCGCGGCACGCCAGCGCGCGATCTCGCCGGCGGTCAGGCCGTGCCGGTTGGGACACGACACCAGGCCGACGAACGAGTCGTAGCCGGTCGCGATCGCGCCGCCCTCGACCCGGTCGCCGCCGAGCGGGTTGGGCCGATCCAGCACGACGAACGCCTTGCCGGCCGCGGCCGCCGCGCGCATCGCGAGCACCATCGTCCACACGAACGTGTAGTAGCGGCTGCCGACGTCCTGGACGTCGTAGATCAGCACGTCGACGTCGTCGAGCATCGCCGGCGTCGGCGCCAGCGACGCCAGCTCGTGTCCATACAGGCTGTGGACCGGCAGGCCGGTGCGCGCGTCGTGCGCGGCCTGCACGCCGATCATGTCCTGGGCGTCGCCGCGGACGCCGTGCTCGGGACCGAACAGCGCGGTGACCGAGATTGCCGGGCGCGCGGCCAGCAGATCGACCATGTGGTCGAGCTCGGCGGTGACCGCGGTGGGGTTGGCGATGAGGCCCACCCGGCGCCCGCGGAGGGCGCGATCGTCGGCGAGGAGCTGCTCGAGACCGGTGGCTACGCGCATCTGGTTCCAGGCGGGAGGGCCGCAGGCGCGGACGTGACCGACGGCTTACGTAGGTGCTTCCGTGAGCGCCCGGTCAGAAGATCGGCACCGGCTTGAGCGTGACCTTGCCGTCCTTCATGACGACCCGGAAGCGCACGGCCTTGCAGTTGTACTGGCCCTTGAGCTTGCCCTCGTTCACGCGCAGCTTGGCGATGAAGCCCTCGAAGCTGACCTCGTCGGGGTTGCCCGACTGGCGACGCGCCTCGACGTAGTCGGTGTAGACGCGCTTGTAGTAGTCGGGCTCGGGCTCGCGGGCGAGCGCAGCCAGCTCCGGATCGTTGCCGCCGGTGGCCGGCTTGTCGCTCTCCTCGTCGAACTCCACCCGGCCCGAGATGATCGGGTTGCCGTCCTCGTCGAACTCCTCGTCGCCGGGCTCGGGCCGCCCGAGCAGGCGCGCCAGCATCACGTTGAGCCCGTTGGCCAGGCCGTCGAGCTCCTCGCCGACCGGCCGGAACGTGCGCTCGAGGTTGCCGTTGATGATCTCGTTGACGCCGACCTCAAGCTCGTCGACCTGATCGAGGATGCGGCGGGTCGACAGGAACATGCCGGCGAGCGCGAGCACCAGCGCGACCCCACCGAGGACGAGGATCATGCGGCCGCTGTTGCCGACGTCGCCGCGGACGGTCGGCGCCAGCACCAGGACGCCGGCGGTGACCGGCGGATAATCCTTGAGCAGCTCCGGGTTCGACGTGATGCGCGGCATGCGCACCGCCGCGACCAGGTAGGTCGATTCGGCGACGGTCGTCCGCACCCGCGGGGCCTGGCCCTTGGTCAACGCGGTCGTGACCAGGTCGCCCTGCTTGAGCACCGCCGACAGCGCGCCCTGCATGCCGGTGTCCTCGGTGTTCTCGCCCTTGCGGAAGCTGGTCGCGTAGACCTGGCCGTTGTCGAAGTACGCGATCTCGGCGCCGAGGACCGCGTGCTCACCGCGGGCCGCCTTCGACGACTGCGCGTACGCGAGCACGACCGCCCCGATGATCTTGGCGCCGCCGTCGGTCTGGGTTCCGCCGGGGTCGACGACGGTGGCGACGCCGACGCGCATCAACCCCTTGCCCGGATAGTTCCAGATCTCGGAGAGGTAGACCTTCTTCTTGAGCGCGAGCGCGAGCCCGGGCCAGGCGACCTTGCCGTCCTTGCCCTTCAGCTCGCCGGCGACCGGGTTATTGACCCGGTCCATCGCGACGATGTTGCCGGTCTCGTCCACCAGCGCGAGCAGGTCGGGCTCGGCGCCCTCCTTCTGGGCTCGGAAGCGCTGGAACGCGAGGTCCGCGTTCCGGACGCGGTCCATGCTGGTGTCGGTCACCAGCGCTGCGATCACCTCTTCCGTCTTGGCGAGGCCCTCGACCTTCTTGAAGGTGTCGAGGGCAACGAGGGTGGCGTTGTTGCCGGCCTGCTGCGGCAGGCGACCGAGTTGCATCATGGACTCGGCGTCCCTGCGGACCCGATCCTGCAACCCCGATGTGACGACAAAATACGTGACCGCGGTCACCGCCGCGATCGCGATCGCGACGATACCGCCGATGACCGTGCGGGACATGAGGCCTCCAGCCTTCGCGGATTATCCGGGCCGCGTGAATTGAGAGTCAATGCAACCGCGCCGCTTTGCGTCTCGCCGCGGTCTGGCGCTGGCGCGCGGCCCGCCCATCGCGCGTCGTTCCAACCATCGCATGCTCAGCCCCCACCCTGCTTCACGGCGGCGGCCAGCTCGGGCGCAAAACACGGCTTGATGCCGTTGTAGATGCAGACGATCTCCGCCACGGCCTCGGCGAGGATCGGCTCGAGCAGCGCATCGTCGTCGACGATGAGCAGCGTGGTCTCGCTCACCCGGAAATATTGCAAGAGATCTTTGCAGTCGTCGGGCGCGGCGCCGTCGAACGTACGTGGGTCGCACAGCACGGTGCGCGGGACGACCTGGACCGTCAAGTGCGCGGGGTACTTGAAGTCGCGCGGCGCGGCCTTCACGCGCGGTAGCGCGTTCTTTACCTTCCGGTACGCGGCGCCGACCACGGCCGGCCCCAGGTCGTTCGGCGCCGCGACCCGCACGACCAGCTGATCATCGGGCAGCTCGACCGACGCGCGCCAGGTGACATCGGCGGGCTGGAACTCCTTCGCGACCGGCGCCGGCGCGGCATCGGGCGCAGCCCCGTCGGCGCGGCGGCCCTGCACGAACGCGAACACCCCGACCCCGACCGCCGAGGCGAGGACCAGGCCGCCTAGCCCGAGCCACAGGTTGGCGCGGCTGCGACGCGCCACCCCGCCGGGCTCGAGCCGATCGGCGAGCCCGCCCAGGTGGCTCTCCGCGGGCACCGCGCCGGCCGAGGTCACCAACGTCGACCGGGTCGTCGGCATCGACGCCGTCGGCGCCTGGCGGCCGAGCGCCGGGTTCCGGGTCGGGGCCCGCACCCGCGCGCGGGCAACCGCGTCGCGCGGCACGCGCTGCGTCTCGGTCAGCCCGAGGTCGGAGTCCGTGAGGATGGTCTCGAGTTCCTTGCGCAGGTCGCGCGCGCTGTCCCAGCGGTCGTCGGCCCGCTTGGCCATCGACCGCACGATCGCAGCCTCGAGCGCCGGCGGGATCTCGACGCCGTGGCCGCTCGGGGGGACCAGCGCCTCGGAGAGGTGCTTGGTCATGATCTCGAAGTGGGTGTTGCCGTCGAACGGCGTCTCGCCGACCACCGCCTCGTAGAGCGTCGCGCCCAGCGAATAGATGTCGGACCGCGCGTCCACGTCGTGGCCACGCACCTGCTCGGGCGACATGTAGCGCACCGTGCCCATGGTCTGGCCGGTCGCGGTCAGCCGGGTCGACGTCGTCATCTTGGCGATGCCGAAGTCCATCACCGTCGCGGTGCCGTCGTCGGCACGCACCAGCACGTTCGACGGCTTCATGTCGCGGTGGATGATCCCACGGCCATGGGCGTACTCGAGCGCGCGCAGCACGTCGATCGCGATCCGGGTCGCGGTCGGCCAGTCCTGCCGCTCGCTGTCCAGGATCAGGCGCTCCCAGGTGTCGCCGGCGACGAGCTGCATCGCCAGGACGAAGCTGCCGTTCTCCTCGCCGAAGTTGTAGAGGTGGACGATGTTGGGGTGGTCGAGCTGCGCGAGCGCGCGCGCCTCCTCGACGAACCGGGACTTGACCTGGCTGTACGCGGCCAGATCGGGCGGCAGCACCTTGAGCGCGACGTCCTGATCGGTCAGCGTGTGGCGACCGCGGAAGACGACGCTCATGCCACCCTGGCCGAGCACGTCCTCGATCCGGTACTGCCCGAGCACGGTCGTGCCGATCATCCGGTGCGCGCCGGTCGGGCCCACGGCGCCGCCACACGCCTTGCAACGGACGTCGATCTCGAGGACCTCGGCGCCGCAGCTCGGGCAGGTCGGCATGTCGCCAGAGAAGTCTACCTCGCGACGCACGGCGCCGTCGCCCGACAGCGCGTCCAACCTGGTCTCGGCGGGACCGGGCGCCGCCGACCTGCGGCGGAGATCTAATGATGAATGATGGATGTGCCGGCCGACGGTCAGCCGGCGATCATCCGGCGATCATCCGTGTCAGAACGTGACCATGCCGCCGAGGCGGAGCCGCGAGTAGCTCTCGCCCTCGTCGTCGGGGATCACCGAGCGGGCCAGCGGCGTGGCGCCCGCGGGCGCCGGCTCGGCGCTGTCGTTCAGGCTCTCGCGCGAGCCGAGGCGCATGTCGCCGAACAGCGTGATGCGGTCGGTCATCCGCCAGCGCAGGCCGGCGCCGATCTCCGCGATCGCCTGGTTGTCCTCCCAGCCGCCCTCGACCTCGACCTGGGTCGAGCCGATACCGGCCGTCACGTACGGCGCGAGCCGCCGGCGCGCGCCGAGCTCGAGGTTGGCGCCGAGCAGGATGCGTCGGTCGACGCGGTCGCCACCGGCCAGCGTGTTCTTCGCGATCTCGGCCTCGAGCAGCAACGGACCTGACAGGCGCAGCTGACCGACCAGGCCGAGGTCCTCGCCCTCGTGCTCGCCACCGACGCTGACGCCGCCGAGGAACGCGCCGAGGCCGAAGCGCGGCAGCGGGTTCTCGGCGACGACGACCACCTGGCTGCCGACGTACGGCGCGGGCGCGATCGGCGCGTAGTAGCCGTTGTCGCACTGGCAGTCGACCGGCGGCGGCGGCGGCTGCGCGAAGGGTCGCTCATAATAGTAGCCGCCACCGATCCAGATGGATCCGCCGATCACGATCGGGCGGTGACGGTACGTGCGGTAGGGGCGAAACGGGCGGAACGGGCGCACGTGGACCCGGGGGCCACCGATGCGAACGTGGGCGCGGGCGCTGCCCCCGATGCGGACGCGCACGTCGGCCGAGGCCTCGGTGGCGGTCGTCATGGCCATGGCGCCACCCAGCGCGATGGCCAAGCCCAGGGTCCCCAGCAGGCGGTTCGTGATCACGGCGTGGCTCCTTGACGGTAACTAGACGGGTACGGCCGAGTCGATTCTGACCAGAGACGTGCGACCGAGAGCTTCGGTTTACTTCGAACTTTGCATCCCCTGCGCCACCGCCGGGTCCGGATGCCCCGGTCCCCGTCGCTTCGGGGCCGCGGAGCGTTGGAGCCAGGTTACATCGCCGAGTTAGCTCGCGCTCGTCCTCAGTGTGAACGGGTCTTCACGCTCCACGTGCCGGGCGTGCAACAAGCGGCACGCACCTGTGTCCGGCCGCACGAGTGAGTCCGAAGTGTCCCGAATGGTTTGGCTATGCTTGACGTGCGCACCTCGGGTCCATACAGTCGCCGCCGGATCGGGAGACACCATTGAGCCAGCCCCCAAAGAAGTCGGGTAGCCGTGACATCAACGAGCTGAAGGCTCGTCTGGGCCTCAAAAAAAGCGGGGCCACGCCGCAAGCCCGTCCCAACGGGAGCGGCGGAGTAGCCCCGCCGCCAGGCCTGAACGTGCCGCCCCCACCCGGGGCGGCACCGCCACCGCCCCCGATGCCCAACGCAGCCGACGATCCGTTCGGCGCGATGAACGCGATGGCGCAGATCGGGACGTCGCAGCGGGCTCCCGAGATCGTCATCGTTAATGATGGGCGTCCGGTCGAGAGCGTCAGCGCCGGCACCCAGGCCGCGACCATCGGCAAGTACGTCGCGATCGCGCTGGTACCGTTCATCATCGGCATCGCGATCCGCGGCGTCTCCAAGGATGCCTCGTCCTACAACGACGGCATCAAGGGCGCCCAGTACCTGATCAAGGACGTCAAGGCGGTGAAGAAGTCGTTGGTCGTGGTGCGCGACAAGCTCGCCGCCGACGGCAAGAAGGACCGCGCCGGCAAGGAAGCGACCGCCACGCTCAAGGCCATCAAGGACCTGGAGCTGCGGACCGGCGACGTCTTCAAGTACAAGCAGAACCTCGGCGCCGAGCTGGCGCGTGAGGTGATGGACTACTACTCGAGCGTCGCGACGCTGCAGATGATGGTCAACGAGCACCTCGAGACCGCCCGCAGCGAGGACCTGCTGATCACCGCCGCCCGCGCCAACTCCGAGAAGGCGATGCTTCCGACCAACGACGCCTTCCAGAAGGCGGTCGGCTACAAGTACGGCGTGCTGGTCTGGAACCCGAGCGAGGAGGAGGCGCAGTCGTCGCAGTCCGCGTTCGGCGCCCGCCTGGTCGAGCTTGGCCCGCCCTACTGCGCCGGCTCGGACAAGGTCTCGACGTCCGGAACCTGCCCGGACCCGGAGAAGCCGGTCGAGACCCTGTCGTATCGCGACGCGCCCGGCGCGGTGTGGCAACGGGCCGACTTCGCGATCCCCGGCCGCGACCTCAATCCGGGCGCCGCGATTCCGCCCAAGAAGGTGCTGGTCATGTCGCCGAACGGCGTGCTCACCACGCTGGTCGGGGAGTGCGCCGGCGGCGCCGACAAGGCCACCGAGGGTGGTTGCCAGCGCAACATCGGCGGCGCCGCGGCCGAGGCGGCCTACCGCAAGCGCCTGACGACGATCAGCAAGCGGCTCGAGGAGACCGTCGAGATGGCGAACAAGGTCGAGCAGCGCCTGTCGCCCAAGTCGAACGAGTCCGACCGCTTCTCGTTCTTCATGTAGTGCCGGCGGCCTCCGGCCGTCGGGCGCTGACGCACTCTCCGTGCTGACCGCGCGGGAGCGATCAGGCGAGCAGGTCGACCAGGCGAACGCCGTGGGTCGACACCCCGGCGGCGCGACGCACGCCGGTGCCGTCGTCGCGGACCGCGGCGAAGGCCATCGTGGCGGTGTCGTGCACGGCGGCCAGCCCGCCGCGCGGATCGATGCAGATCACGCCGCCGTGACCACGGCCGCGGCGCGCCAGCTCCGCGAGCGCCGCGGCAGCCGCCGCGTCGGGTGGCTCGCCGCGACCGAGGCGATCGGTCAGCCCGCGCGTGAGCCCGACCCGGATGATCGCCTCGCCGTCGCCGGTGGCCGAGGCGGCGCCAGCGGTGTCGTCGGCCCACGTGCCGGCGCCCGGCAGCGGGGTGTCGCCGACCCGGCCAGGCCGCTTGTAGTTGGTGCCGCCGGTCGAGGTCGCGGCGGCGACGTGCCCGGCCCGATCGAGGGCGACCGCGCCGACGGTGCCGCCGTCGCGCGCGACGGTCGCGAGAGCGAGCGCCCGCCGCTCGTGCTCGGCCTGCCAGCGTGCGCGGGCCCGCTCGGTGACGAGCGATCCCGGCGGCGCCGGCGTGATGCCGCGCTCGCGGGCGAAGGTCCAGGCGGCGGGACCGGCGAGCAGCACGTGCTCGCCGTCGTCGAGCACCGCGCGCGCCAGCTCGATCGGCCGCGCCAGGTCGGGGACCGCCGCGACCCCTCCGATCGCCAGCGAGGTGCCGTCCATGATCGCGGCGTCGAGCTCGACGGTGCCGTCGCGGGTCAGGACCGCGCCGGTGCCCGCGTTGAGCTCGGGATCATCCTCGAGGACGCGGACCGCCGCCTGGACCGCATCGAGCGCGCTGCCCCCGGCAGCCAGGATCGCGAAGCCGACGGCGGCCGCGGCCGCGCAGCCGTCGCCGAGCCGGGCGTGCCGATCGGCGGAGATCGCGCCGGCCCCGCCGTGCACGACCAGCGTGATCACGGCGCCGCTCCGTCGGCGGCGCAGCGAAAGCCGACGATGACGTGGCGCGCCTCGCGCGGACGTCCGTGCCAGGCAGCGCCGCGGCCGAGGCCGCCCCAGTCCTCCCAGGCCGAGCCCTTGACGGTCATGGTGGTCGGGCGCGCCGCGGCCGGTGCCGGCGCGCGAGGCGGCCACGGAGTCGAGGTCCACTCGAACACGTTGCCGGCGGTGTCGAGCACGCCGAACGGGCTGGCCGCGTCAGGGTAGCTGCCGACCGGGACGGTGTCGCGCGGGCCACCGACCGCCGAGTTGAGCCGGCTGGGGGCGAAGGTCGCGCCCCATGGATAGGCGAAGCCCTCGTCGCCGCGGGCCGCCTTTTCGCGCTCGTGCGCCGACGGCAACCGGCGCGGCGCCGAGACGACCTGGCCGCGCCACACGCAGTACGCCGCGGCGTCGTCCCACGCGATCAGGACGACCGGATGGTCCTCGCGCTCGGCCGGCGGCCGGCCGTCGTTCCACAAGAACCGGGTGACCTCCTCGGGCCAGCGCTGGCGGAACCCCGACGCCTTCCAGGTCGCCTCGTCCATGGTCGGCGCCGGTGCGCCGCCGTCGCCGACGAACTCGGCGTAGGCCGCGTTGGTGACCGGCATGAGGTCGATCCGGAACGTCGGCAGCTCGACGATGTGGCGCTCTTCTTCCTTCTCGAACCACGCCTTGGCGCGCGCGCCGTCGTTTCCCGACGTGTCGCGGTGCGCGTCGTAGGCATCCGAGCGCTCCTCGGGCGTCGAGCCGGCGATCGAGCGACTCGCCGGCACCGGCACCATCTGCGCGTCGGCGGCGGTCGACAGCGGCGCCGCACCGCCGCGCCACGCGACCGGCCGCGCCGGCGTGGACGTGGTCGCCGGCAGCGGATCCGACGGTGCGAGCGGAGGGCGCTCGGGGCCGCAGGCCGCGGCCAGCATCAGGAACACCGCGCGCGTCCGAAATCCTCCACCCATGCGCGGACTATAAGGGGTCGCGGCGGCGAACGCGCTGGCGCCGGGCGCGCTCCGCCTCGGCGCGCTGGTCGGCGAGGTCGGTGAGCGCCTCGGCCAGCGCGGGCAGGTAGTCGGGGTTGCGGCCGAGCGCCGCCGCGTCGAGGATCGTGGGCGCGATCGCCACGCCGAGCCGGGGGATCGCACCGACCTGGTCGCGCAGCATGCGCACGCGCGGCGCCCGCTCCCAGGTGTCGACGTGGACGACCGACGCGAGGACCAGCGCGCCCTCGACATCGCGGACGATCGACGTCGCGAACAGCCAGCGTCCATCGACCGACCACGCCGGCGCGCCCTCGTCGGTCGCCTCCAGGCCGATCCCGGACGGCGCGCGTGCGCGGGTGGCGGCGTCATCGGCGTCCGGGTCGAGCGCTTCGACCACGACGTCGAGATCGCGGCCACCGTCGGCACGCACGCGCGCGGTCACGTAGGCCAGGTACCGGCCGTCGGGCGACAGGACCGGCGACCCATCGGCGGGCCCATCGGTCAGCGCGACTACCGCGCCGTCGACGGTCCGCGCGGCGATGAAGCTGCGCGGCGGGTCGCGCTCGATGACCTGGAAGATGACCCGACCCGCGGCGACGGTCGGCGCCAGCTCCTGGCCGGGGCCGTCGGTCAGGGCCACCGGCGGACCGGCCGGGCGCGCGCCGCGGCGGTCGATCACCATCGGCAGGCGATAAAGATCGAGATCACCGCCGCCGTCGCGATCGCTCGCGAAGATGATCGAGCCGTCCGGGGCCCACACCGGATCGACCTCGCGGGCGAGACCGTCGGTCACCGGCACCGCGGGGGCCTCGGCGACCGCCGGGGCCACCCACAGGCGGGGACGGCCCTCGGTGCGATCGCGACCGCGGGCGAAGACCAGCCAGCCACCGCCGGGCGCGAACGCCGGGTGCTCGTCGGCGGCCGGATCGGCCAGGAGTGGGGCGCGGCGGTCGCCGTGCTCGTCGACGATCACGAGCCGGCCGGAGCCGGCCCAGGGCTCGGTCAGGACCAGCCGGACCGGCGCGTCGACCGGGGGCTCCGGGACCTGGAGCCCGGCGCATGCCGACGTGCCGGCAACCAGGGTCCCGGCGGCGAGCCAGGCGAGCGCACGAGCCTGGCGGATGCGCGGCGTTCGAGGCTTCGAACGCCGGGCGCTAGGGCGCGTCAGGCGCTTCGGCCTTGGTGCTCTTCTTCTTCAGCTGGTTCATGTCCATGTCCTTCGCGGTGTGGTCCTCCTCGGGGGTGATCCCGAAGTAGACGACGAACCCGAGGAGCAGGACGGCGAGCCCCGAGATGAGCCCGATCATCGTCGACTTCGCGAGGGCCTCCTGGGTACGGCGCTCGAAGACCACGAAGGCGGCTTCCTGATCGGGGGGAAGCGACGTGAAGTTTGAGTATTCGGCCATTTCGGAACTCCCTCGGAACGAATGCTACCGTAAGTGGTGTGGCAGGTCTCGGTCGACGACGACACACCGGGACGCGGGCGGGAACCAAGCGGGCCGGCCGGGCGTTGGGAGGATCGATGAGATCCTGGACAGCCGGTCGGACTGGCGCTGAGACACCCCCCACGCGCGCAGGTTCCTTCTCGTTTGCAGGTGGGATCGCCTGCCTCGTAATCTCGGGAGCTTGTGTATCCCCGGACCCGGCTCGCGCCGACCGGCCGGAGGGCGAGGCGCGCCGGGACCACACGGTTCAGGGTGCCCCACCGGCCGGCGAGACCTGCCTCGGGGTCACCGATCACGGAATCTGGTCGGATCTCGACGATCGGCTGCAGCTGGCGCTGCCGGCCGATCTCGACCGCGGCCGGGTGCGCGCGACGATCGACGCGCCGCACCGGATGCTGGTGCTGTGGGTCGACGGCTGGCCGGCCAAGCCGTACCCCTTGCTGGCGAGCCCGGACGGGCCGGCGCTCCAGGTCGGCGCGCACGCCCTGGCGCTGCGCCCCGGTGATCGCGCCGAGCTCGCGCCACTGCTGACCACCGTCAACCTGGCCGCGGCTGGACCGCAGCGCGATCGCGACCGCGACGGCGTGCCCGATGGGCTCGACGTGCTGATGGGTGCGAAGAAGGCCGTGCTCAACGCCGACGCCTACACCGAAGGCTACGTGTCGGTGCGATTCCCGATGGGGGACGTGCCCCGCACGATGGGCGTGTGCACGGACGTCATCGTGCGCGCGCTGCGCAACGCCGGCCTCGATCTGCAGGCGGCGCTGCAGCGAGACATCCGGCGCTCGCGCCGCTCGTACCCGATGGTGAAGCGGCCCGATGGCAGCATCGACCACCGGCGGGTGCGGACCCTCCTGCCCTTCTTCCTGCGCCAGCTCGACCGGCGCAGCGCGGCACTCGACGATGCCGGCGATCCGCTGCGGCCGGGCGACGTGGTCCTCTTCGACACGTTCCCGGGTCGATCGGGCCCCGACCACATCGGCATCGTGTCGGACCGGATCGGCGAGAGTGGGCATCCGCTGGTAATCAACAACTGGACCCACGGCACCGTGACCGCCGAGATGGACCTGCTCGGCTGGGTGCCGACCACCCATCGCTTCCGCCTGAAGTAGCCGGGGGCGATTGCCCCGAAAGCTGCGGTTCGCTACCGTACCGGCCGATGCGCGTGATCGTCGCGGGCGCGGTCGCCGCTGCCGTCGCTCTGGGGCTGACCGTCATCGGAGCCGCGCCGACCCGCGCCGACACCGACACCGACGCGGCCGAGCGGACCAACGACAAGGTGGTCATCGATCGGGTCGACGTGCGGCCGTCGATCTTGCCCGGCCTGGTGCGGGTCCGCGTGCTGGTGTCGGCGACCGAGCGCCGCGGCCAGCGCATGCCGACCGCCGGTGCCCGGCTGGTGGTCACGGTCCCGGGCACACAGCCGGTGTTCGTCACCGGCTACTTCGCGACCGCCGACGTCGAGCTGGCGCTGGTCGTGCTGGTGCCGACCACGCTCGAGTTCGAGCCCGAGCTCGAGATGATCAAGGGCTACCTCGACACGGACCTGCTCGCGAAACTGAAGTCCCTGGGCCCGCGGCTACGCGTCCAGATCATCGGCTATGGTGGCAACTTCAGCGGGTCCAAGGGGCTGGTCACCCTCGAGGCCGCGCGCAAGGCGCTCGGCAGCCTGTCCGGTGACGGCAGCGGCGATCCGCCCGACCTGGTCGAGTCGCTCAAGCGGGCGTTCAAGTCGGCCACCGCCGGACTGCGCGCGCCCAAGAACAAGGGCGCCCTGAGTCGGGCCGCGATCGTGGTGGTGTCGAGCGGCGTGACGATCACGGCCGAGAACGAGGACCTGAAGGACGCACTCACCAAGCTCGGCGACGCCGCCGACAAGGCCAACGTGCGGATCCACACCATCGGCTACGCCCCGGTCGCGAACGACGGCGATCTCCGACCGCGCCGTCCCTTGCTCGCCCTCGGCGAGCTCTCGCTGAAGTCGCGTGGGGTGTTTCGCTGGATCCAGATCGCGTCCGGCTGGAAGGACGCGCTCGGGCCGCTCGCCGAGCAGATCGCGCTGCAATACGTCGTCACGTTCTTCGCCCCAGAGGAGGAGGTGTCCGGCAAGCGGCTGGTGGTCGGTGTGCCGGTCGGCGCGACGGCGACACTCGTCGACTCGGCGCCGGTCGTGATCGGCAAGGCGAGGTGCGGCCGGGACGTCTGTGAGGGCAACGCGTACTGCGTGAAAGACGAGTGCGTGCAGCGCCGGCTGCAGAGCGGGCGCGGCGCGCTGGCGTGGGTGCTGCTGGTCGGCGGCGTCGGTGCCGGCGCCCTGGTCGTGGTGCTCGGCGTGATCGCGCTGATCGGACGGCTGCGTCGGCCGTCGGGGCCGCGGCCGATGCCGACCGGGGGCCATCCGCCCGGCTACCCTGGCGGGCCCGGTCCGCACGGGACGTTCACCGGCGCGCCCGGGACGTTCACCGGCGTGGCCGGCGGATATCCGGCCGCGCCGCCGGTGGCCGCAGCCCCGGTCGGCGGCCCGCAGTTGATCATCTTGACCGGCCCGGCGGCGGGGACCCGGATGCCGCTGCGGCCCGGCTTCCTGATCGGCAAGGCGCCTGGCAGCGACCTCGACCTGTCGCACGACGGCTTCGCGTCGACCAACCATGCCCACATCGGCTACCAGGCCGGCGCGTGGACGGTCCATGATCGAGGCTCGACCAACGGCACGTTCTCCAACGGGGTGCGGATCACCGAGACCCGCCTTGACCACGGCATGACGATCCGATTCGGCTCGACCGACGTCCGGTTCATCCAGGAGTAGGAAGCATGGGCGCACTCATCATCGGCGACGTCGAGGTCGAGGAGCTCGGTCCCAAGTTCATCAACTGGCGCATGAACGGCTGGGACGCGACCCAGGAGACCTGCGTGTTCTCGCCGACCCCGTGCATCGTGCCTTATGGTCAGCCGCCCGCCAACGGCGGTGGCACCCGCCGCTATGCGCTGCGCCCGCCGCTGCGCAAGTTCGGCTTTCCGCGCACGTCGGGGCACAAGCCGCCGCCGCCGGCCGAGGTCGCCAAGCACATCCGCAAGTTCGTCCTCCACCACGACGGCCTCACGACGGCCGAGATGTGCTGGAACGTGCTCCAGAACGAGCGCGGGCTGTCGTGTCACTTCCTGATCGACAACGACGGCACGATCTACCAGACGCTCGATCTGGCCTACATGGGCTATCACGCCGCGATCTTCAATCGCGACTCGATCGGCGTCGAGATCTGTAGCCGCGGCGACGCCACCAAGTACCCGGATGCGTACGCGCGCCACAAGCTGTACGGCGCCAACCCGGCCGGTCCGGTCGAGCGCGGCACCGAGAAGTGCCGGATCAACAACCACACGATCCTCGGCTGGAAGTTCGACCAGCGCCAGGTCGAGGCGATGCGGCTGCTGGCGACCTCGCTGCGCAAGCACCTGCCCAACCTGCCGCTCGAGTTCCCGCGCGATCCGACGTCGCCGTCGAAGCCGTACTGGAACACGATGGGCCCGACCGACCCCAAGGGCGACAGCTATCCAGCGCGCGAGTTCGCCGGCTACATCGCGCACTATCACCTGACCACACAGAAGTGGGATCCGGGGCCGTTCAACTTCAAGGACTTCATCGAGGGGCTGCGTGGCGAGCGCGTGTTCCCGGTGTGGTCCGGGATCAAGCCGGCCGATCAGGAGGTGCCGAAGATCCCGAGCGACAAGGATCCGGCGGTGGCGTCGGTCAAGCTGGCCGCCGAGGTCCAGAAGTACCTCGACCTCAACGAGAAGGAGGCCGATGGCGGCTTCTTCCCGGTCGGGCCGTGGGGCGTGACCCGGCTCTGGCACGGTGGCACCCACCTGCCGGCCGAGGAGGGCTCGACCGTATTCGCGCCGTTCCCGGGCCGGGTGGTCGCGGCCCGCACCGGCCGGTCGACCGACATCGGCTCGACCAACTTCGTCCTGCTCCGCCACGACCTCAACATCGCGAGCCGTCCGATGCGGTTCTGGTCGCTGTACATGCACGTGCAGGACGAGCCCGGGACCAAGGGGCCGCTGCCGTGGATGGAGGAGGCCGCCAAGAAGGCGCAGCAGGCGGTCGCCAAGGGCGAGTCGGCGGGCTGGACCGACCCGACCGTCGGGGTGGTCGGGTACGACGAGCCGGTCAAGGCCGGCGACGTGATCGGCCGCGTCGATGTGGTCGGGCCGGGCGAGCTCTCGAAGGCCCAGATCCACTTCGAGATCTTCTCGCGCCGGCCGCTGTTCCCCGAGACTGACCCCGACTGGACGCTGGTCGACGGCTCGACCGGCGGGCGGTTCTGCGAGTCGCCCGAGGTCAACGACCTGATCGACGCCGACAAGGACGGACGGCTGTCGCGCCCGGAGCTCGCCAGCTTCTACGCGGGTGGCCTGGTCAGCGACGAGCTGCGCAAGCTGGTGACCTACCACGTGTCGGAGTGGACCGACTCGCCGCCGTGGCGGGCCGAGCTCGAGGCCGCGTACACCGACTTCAAGAAGAAGACCGGCAAGAAGGGCACGCCGCGGGACGAGGACGACGAAGATCTCGACATCGACGACCTGGTCGCGACCCAGCTCGATCCATTCATCTGGTGGACCGGCACGGTCGCCGAGCAGCTCGGGCTGCCGCCCGACGGCGTGGTCTATCACTATCATCCGATGCGGCTGCTCGAGCGACTCAACCTCCTGCTGCTCGAGACCGGCAAGAGCGACGACCTGGGTGCGGTGGTGTCGACCGACACGCTCGACGTCTCCGAGGATGCGGAGGGCAAGGACATGTTCCACACCGAAGAGGTCAAGGAGCTCGACGACCAGCACCTCAAGTACGACGACCTGGTCCAGGGCTGGAAGGGCGACCACTCGGCCGGCGCCAAGGGCGGCTCGCCGTGACGACCAGGAAGCCCGTGACCGCAGCCACCACGGCGCGGGGCCGGGGGCCGAGCCGTCGACGGTTGATCGGCGGCGCGCTCGCGGGCGCGCTGGCGGCGGTGCTGCTGCCCGCCGATACGCTGCGGGGGCGGCCGGAGCCGGATCGGTGGAAAGGCAAGACCCGCTGGATCGGTCACTGCTGAGGCGCGCCGCCGGACGAGCGTGAGCGGTTGTCGGGTCGCGACCGGCGATCGCCGGCGCCGGCTTTTTGTCCCCGCCGGCGCGGCGGTGTATCGTCCCCGCCATGGTTCGTACCGGCCTCGTGGCTGCTGTCCTGCTCCTGCCCGTGCCCGCGCTCGCTCAGACGGCCCCGACCCCTCCGCCCGACGGCGGCGCCGGTAGCGAGGTCGAGCTGGTCGAGGATCCACCGGCGGCCCCGGGCGCCGATGGCGAGACCGGCGCCGACGAGAACCCCGACGCGCCCCGGCTCGGCGACGAGCCGGTCGAGACCGGCCCCCAGGCGCCGCGCGCCAAGCAGACCGGGTACCCGATCAGCGAGGTGCTCCGCCCGATCACCCTGCCCGACTTCACGTCGGAGACCAGGCTCGACGTCCGGGTGTTCCCCTCGGACTTCGACGCCGAGATCGGGCTGCGCGCCCGCTACGGCATCACCCGGCAGGCCCAGGTCGGCGTGCGCTACGCCATCGGCGGCTTCTACGACGATCCGGGCAGCGCCGAGGACAAGCTCACGTTCAACACCGGCAAGTCGGTCGGCGTCGACTTCCAGTACCTGGTCAAGGACTGGGTCGCCCCGCGGGTCTCGATCCCGATGTACGTCGACCCGTTCGCGATCGGCATGACGCTGGGCGCAGCCCTGAAGTTCCGCATCGGCGACAAGCTCGCGCTGGTCGGGTTCGAGGACGTGATCGGCTTCAAGCTGACCGACAAGTTCTTGCCTGACCTGGAGAACGAGCGGCGCAACGAGTTCGCGGCGCGCAGCCTCGTCACCGGGACCATCAACTCGGACGGCTACCTGCGGTTCGACTTCGGCGCGGTCTACCAGGCCAGCGACGACCTCGCGATCACCGGTCGGTTCGGCACCACCTTCGACGACTTCACCGACAACGACACCGCGACCTCGCTCCGGGTCCAGGCGCAGTTCACGCCGCGGCCGCGGGTCGACGTGATCGGGCTGATCGGGTTCGAGGCGCTCGACGAGTCGAGCACCTTGAACATCGGCGGCGCGGTCCAGGTCCGGATCTGACAGCCGAGCACGAGCGCCGGTGGCCCTGAGCCACGGCTCGCGCAGCGCGCCCGCGGTCGAACGAGATGGGCGGGCTCGCGGCGAGCACTTCGCCCGGGGAAACCGGAACGAGCTGGGTGGGCGCCTGCGGCGTGCGCGGACGGTCAGCCGAGCCGGGCGAGCGCGTCCTTGAGGGCGGCGTTGCCCGGCTCGATCTCGAGGCCGCGCTGGAACATGCCCTTGGCCTTGGGCGCCTCACCCAGCTCGACGTGGATGACGCCGAGGGCGAGATAGACGCCGGCCTTGGTGATGCCGGCGTCGACGTCGACGTTCTGCAGGACCAGCGCGCGGTAGACGCGGCGGGCCTTCTCCCAGTCGCGCGCGGTCATGTAGAGGCGGCCGAGGCCGGCCATGGTCGACACGTCGGTCGGGTTGACCCGGAACGCCTCCTCGTAGGCAGCCAGCGCGCCGGCAGCGTCGCCGCGCGCCTCGAGGATGCCGCCCTGGCGCTGCCGGTAGCGGGCGACGTCCTTCATGCGCCGGGCCGCCTTGGCCTCATCGGCGAGCTTGTCGTAGATCGGCGCGGCCCGATCGTGCTGGCCGGTGGCGAAGTACAGGTCGGCGAGCGGGGCCAGCACCCGCACGTCGGTCGGCGCCGCCGCCGCGACTCGCTCGAGCACCGGCAGCGCCGCCGCCGGGTCGCCCAGGCGGCGGTGGACGTCGGCCAGCTCGAGCGCGAGCGGCAGCGCATCGGCGGTGGCGCCAGCCGCCGCGAGGCGGCGGCCGAGCATGTCGGCGACCGTGGTCCAGTCGCCCTGATCGCGCGCGACCCGCTCGACCGCGGCGATCGCCGGGCCGTGGGTCGAATCGTGGACCAGGGCCTGCCGGAAGTGCGCAAGCGCGGTGTCGCGATCGCCCTGCGCCTTGTCCGCGACCTCGCCGAGGCGGAAGAACAGATCGGCCGCGTCGGTACCACGGGGCCCCAAGGCCAGCGCGCGCTGCAAGATCTCGCCGCACTTGTCCCAGTCGGCCGCCCGCTCGTAGATGCGGGCCAGCCGGGTCAGCGCGGCGACCGAGCCGGGCTCGCGCCGCAGGATCTTCTCGAGGATCTCGCCGGCGGCATCGGGGTTGTCGAGGCGGCCCTCCCAGATGTCGGCCGCGCGGGCCAGCGCCTGGATCTCGGCCGGGCTGTCGTCCTGGCTGCCGTGGAGCTCGGCGCGCCGCTCGAGCAGCTCGACCACGTCGTGCCAGCGCTCGGCCTTGCCGAGCAGCCGCTCGAGCTCGCCGTAGGCGGTGAGCTGGGCGTTCTCGAGGTCGAGCACCGCGTACCAGTGGCCGATCGCGTCGTCGATCGCACCGCGCTCGCGCTCGGCGATCCGGGCCATGGTGCCGAGCACCGCGACCTTCTCGGCCGAGCTGCGGGCGAGATCGAGGCGGCGGGTCAGGACATCGTGCACCGCCATCCAGTCGCCGGCCCGGGTGTGGACGTCCTCGAGCGCGGCCAGCGCGCCGCCATCGGTGGGATCGAGGTCGAGCACGCCCTGCCAGGCGCTGGCGGCGGCGGCGACGTCGCCGAGCTCGCCCTCGAGGTGGGCGATCCGGACGCGCAGCTGCTTCTCTTCGCCGGGGTCGCCGGCGATCCGGGCATGACGGCCGAGCGTGGTCACCAGCGCGCGGCGGTCGCCACGACGCTCGTGGATCGCGGCCAGCCGGGTCAGCGGCGCCCGATCGTCGTCGGCAATGTCGATGACCGCGTCCCAGGCCAGGATCGCGGCGTCGAGGTCGCCCAGCCGCTCGCGCAGATCGGCGACCTCGGCCCACAGCGCCTGCTTGCGCGGTGGATCGAAGGCGAGGTCAGCGCGGCGGGCCTGGATCTGGGCCAGGCTGGGCAGATCGCCCCGCGAGCGATGGATGCGCTCGAGCGCCTCGAGCGCGGGGGCGTGCTCGTCGTCGAGCGCGAGCGCGGCCACGAAGCTGGCGGCGGCGCCGTCGGCATCGCCGAGGCGGTCGAGCTGCACGGTGCCGAGGTACATCCACAGCGGCAGTGCCTGATCCTCGTGCGCCGACGCGATGCCGTGGACCCGGGCCGCGACCTCGGTCCAGCGGCCCTGCTGGGCGGCGAGCCGGTCGAGCTCGCCGAGCGCCTCGCCCGAGGCCGGGTCCTCGGCCAGCCAACCGCCGGCCGCGTCGAGCGCGCGCACGCCGTCGCCCAGCCGGCCCTCGGCCAGCTGCGCGATGCGCTGGTAGATCGACGCTCGCTCGCTGTGCTCGTCGGTGACCGCCAGCTTGGCGGCGAGCAGGTCGGTCAGCCGGCCCCATTCACCCTCGCTCTCGTAGAGCGGCTCGAGGGTGTCGATGATCTGCGCGCGCTCGGTGTCGGCTCCGAGCAGGCGCTCGAGCGAGGCCCGGGCGGCGCCGTGCCGGCTCTGCCGCTCGACCACGCTCTGGTAAGCGTCGACCGCGCCGTGGAGATCCTTCAGCTGGCTCTCGCGCACGTCGCCGAGCCGGAACAGGAGCTCGGCGGCCTGGGCGTCGCCCTCGGCGACGTCGGCCTCGCGCAGCAGCACCTCGGCCAGCTCGCCCCAGCGGCCGAGCCGCCACAGGACGCGGTCGAGCGCGAGGAGCGCGCCGTGTTCGTCGACGTGGGTATCGGCGGCGCGGCGGTACGCGATCGCGGCCCGCTCGAAGTCGGCGAGCGCGTCCTCGTAGAGGCGGCCGAGCCGCATCGCATAGACGTGCTCGAGCTCGCCGCCCAGCCCGCTCTGCAGCCGGCTCTCGAGCAGCGCGGCCAGCTCCGGCCACGCGCCGCGGGCCTGGGCCAGGCGCTCGAGCGGGGCCAACAGCGCGATCTCGCCGGGCTCCTCGGTCAGCGCGCGCGCCCAGGTCTGACTGGCCGCGGGCAGGTCGCCGCGCAAGGTCTCGTGGATGTCGGCCAGGGTCGACCACAGGACGCGCCGGCCGTCGCCGACGTCGTCGAGCGAGGCCCGGCTGTCGAGCCGCCGCTCGGTGACCTTGACCAGCGCATCGTGGTCGCCGACCGCGCGGAAGTGCCGCTCGAGCAGCGGCGCCGCGGCCTCGAGGTGCTCGTCCTTCGCCACCAGCGCGTCGAGCGCGGCGCGGGCGCCGGCGTGCGACGGCAGGATCTGCAGCACCGCCCCGTAGCGCGGCACCGCGGCCTCGGGCTCGGCCAGCTCGTGCTCGGTCAGTCGTGCCGCCCGGAACGCCAGCTCGGCGCGCTCGGCGGCGGCGGTCGCGAGCAGGGCCCGGCGATCGAGCACGTCGAGCAGCTCCGGCCACATCCGGGTGGTGCCGTACAGCCGATCGAGCTCGGCCAGCGCGACCGGATCGCCGACGTCGCTGGCGAGCACCGCCTGCAGGTGGTTGATCGCCTCGTAGCTGTCGCCGAGGTCCTGCTCGGACACGGTCGCCAGCGCCAGTCGCAGCTCGCGGTGGGTGCCGGGATCGCGGGCCAGCTCGAGCTTGCGCTCGAGGATCTGGGCCAGCTCGCGCGGCTCGCGCAGCTGCCGGTACAGGCGCTCGAGCGCGTCGAGCGACGACTCGTCGGTGTCGTCGACGCCGAGCACATTCTTGTAGGCGGCGACCGCCTCGCGCGGGCGCTCGAGGACCTCCTCGTACAGCGACGCGACCCGGTGCAAGAGCACCAGGCGCACGCCGGCGTCGATCGCGAGCTCGGCCCGCTGCTCGACCACCGCGACCAGCTCCTCGGCGCGGTCCTCGATCGCCAGCAGGCGATCGAGCGACGACAGCGCGACCAGATCGTCGGCGCCGATCACCAGCACCTTGCGCCAGGCCACGATCGCGGCCGGGTTGTCCTGGCGCTGGGTCTCGTGGATCTCGGCGACCCGCGACAGGGCCGTCATCGCAGCCTCGGGCTCGAGCGTGGCGGCGGCGCCTGCTTCGAAGGTGGCGACCAGCTCGTCCCAGGCGCGGAGCCGCGCGCCGAGCGCGTACAGGCGGTCGAACACGTCGCGCCGGGTCGGCTCGAGCTGCCAGGCCCGGGCCAGGGCGTCCAGCGCGAGGTGCGGATCGCCGCCGCGGGTGTCGTGCAGCGTGGCGATCTCGAGGAGCGTCGCGACCTTGGCGTGCGGATCGTCGACGTAGGCGAGCTTGGCCCCGAGGATCACGATCAGCTTGTGCCACCAGTCTCGGGCCCGGTAGATCGGCTCGAGCAGGTCGGCGATGCGCTCGCGATGCTCGTCGCCGGCGACCAGGCGCTCGAGCGGCGGCAGCGCGTCGTCGGGGTGCCCGCTGTTCAGCACCTCCTCGTACTGGTCGACCGCGCCGACCGCGTCCTTGAGGTGCGCCTCGAGGATCTGGGCCAGCGCCAGCCGGTGCTCGACCTGGGTGCCTTCGTCGGGGGTCCGCGCGATCCGCTCGCCCAGCAGCTCGGCGAGATCGTACCAGCGCCCGCCCGACCGGTAGAGTCGGTCGAGCTCCTCGGCGGCGGCGTCGTGATCGGCGGCGGCGGCGATCTCGCCCGACAGATCCAGGACCGCGCGCCACGACGCGATCGCGCCGTCGGCGTCGCCCTGGCGGTGCTCGAGCACCATCGCCTTGCGGCCGTGCAGGTCGCGGCGGCGGGCGTCGTCGTCAGCGGCGTTGATCGCGTCGTCGTAGACCTCGACCACCGCGCGCCACTGCTCGTGGCGCTTGAGCAGCGCCTCGAGCCGGGCGAACAGCCCACGGTCCTCGCGGTCGTCGCCGGGGGCGGCCAGCGCGCGCCGGTAGGCCTTGGCGCCGGGCTCCCAGGCGTCGAGCCGGCGGTCGTAGACGGTCGCGGCCGCGATCGCGACCTCGCGCAGGTGCGGCGCGTCGCCCGGCTCGTCGTCGAGCAAGCCCTGGTAGACCCGGACCAGGCCGGGCCAGTCGTCGAGGATCTGGGCGAGCCGGTGCAGCTGGTCGCGCACCGCCGGCTCGGTCGGCATCTCGCGGAACACCCGCCCGTACCAGTGGAAGGCGCCCTCGAGGTCCTCGAGTTGCTCCTCGTACAGGCGCGCGATCTGCCGGGTCAACCCCAGCCGGTCGGCCGGCTCGCTCGAGCCGTCGAGCTGGGCCTGGTAGATCCGGGCCAACCGCGGCCAGTCCTGGCGCGCGATGTAGATCGGCTCGAGCACGTCGGCGGCCTCGCCGCGGACGCTGGGCTCGCCGACCAGCCGCTCGAGCGCGGCCAGCGCGGCCGGGTTGCTGGGGTCACCGCCGAGCGCGGCGGCGTAGCTCTCGACCGCGGTCGACAGGTCGGTGAGCTCGACCTCGTGGACCTGGGCCAGCTTGATGCGCAGCGCGACCGCCTCGTCGATGGTGACGACGAAGCCCATCCGACGCTCGTACAGCTCGACCACGTCGGGCCAGCGGCGCTCGGCCTTGTACAGGCGCTCGAGCGCGGCGACCGCGGCGGCGCGCGCCGGATCGATCTCGAGGACCTGCTCCCAGGCCGCGATCGCGTCGTCGGCGCGGCGCAGCGGCCCGCCGGCGAGGTCGGCCATCTCGGCCAGGGCCCCGACCTTCTCGGTCAGGTCGGTCGACCGCTCCGCCTTCTGCGCCAGCACGTCGTACAGCGCAGGCGCATCGCCGGCGGACCGGTAGATGCCCTCGAGCGCGCCCAGCGCGCGGCGATCCCCGGGATCAGCGTCGAGCACCTTGCGGTAGTAGGTGCGGGCGAGGTCGACGTCGTCGCGGACCGCGCGCGCGAGATCCGCGATGTCGAGGAACAGCCGGCGCTGCAGGTCGGCCGACAGCACGTCGTCGGCGATCCGCCGGTAGATGTCGATCAGATCGCCTTCGCGTGCGAGATCGGCGGCGAGCCGGTCGACCTCGGCGAGCACCTCGGGCAGCTCGGGCTCGGCGACCGCGACCGACAGGGCCGCGACCGTCGCGTCGAACGCGCCGGTCTGATCGGTGAGGCGGCGCTCGCGCAGCCGAGCCACCCGCAACAGCAGCAGCATCCGCTCGCGCGGGTCGCGCTCGCGCACCGCGGTCGCGACCAGCAGCTCGGTCAGGGCCTGGTCCTGGCCGGTCGACTCGTATAGCGGCTCGAGGATCGCGGTGGCGCGGGCCGCCAGCTCGGGGTCCTCGAGGCCGGCCCGGACCGCGGCGAGCGCGCCCGGGTGCGCGGGCTCGCGCTCGAGCACCTCGGCCCAGCGGTCGAGCGCCTGGCCGGGCTGGCGCAGCGGGCCCGCCAGCAGCTGGGCGAGCTCGTGACGGCGCGCGGTCGCGTCGGCCCGATCGGGGCCGGCGTCGGCGATCGCGAGCCGGCGCTCGAGCACCTCGAGCAGATCGCCGTGGCGGTCCTGCTCGCGGTACAGGCGGGCCAGCTCGGCCATCGCGATGGTGTCGTCGGGCGCGAGGTCGAGGATCTCGAGGTTGGCGCCGACCGCACCGGTCGGCTCCTCGAGCATGATCTCGCGCAGCTCGCCGAGCCGGCGCAGCAGCTCGATCTTGGCGGGCACCGCGGGCGCGAGCTCGACCTGCCGGCGCAGGACCTCGGCCAGCTCGGGCCAGCGCTCGCCGGCCAGGTACAGCCGCTCGAGCGCGATCAGGGCGTCGGTGTCGTCGGGATCTTCGCCGAGCACGTCGCGCCAGGTCGCGGCCGCGCGGACGCGGTCGTTCAGGCGGGTCTCGTCGAGCATGGCGACCCGGGCCAGCAGCCGCTTGCGGTCGGCCGGGGCCCCCGCGGTGTCGGCCTGGCGGCGCAGCACGTCGCGCAGGTCGGCCCAGCGCTCCTCCTCCTCGAACAGGCGGGCCAGCGCGTCGAGCGCGGGCCCGGCGACGTCGGGATCGGCGGGATCGACCTGGTACAGGCGCTGGTACGCGGCGATCGCGCGCTCGGTGTCGCCGAGCGACACGTCGGCGATCACGGCCAGCTGCCGCAGCAGCGGCACCGCGATCGCGGGCTCGCGGGCGGCGCTGGTCGCGGCCTTGTCGAACGCGCGGGCGGCATCGGGCCAGCGATCGTGGCTGGCGGCCAGCCGGGGCACCGCGGCGCGGGCGCGCTCGTCGGACGGATCGGCGTCGAGCGCCGACACCCAGGTGTCGAACGCCTGGCGGCCACTGTCGAGGTGGGTCTCCTCGAGCTCGGCGATGCGCGCGAGCAGATCGACCGCCTCGGCCGGCGTGGCCGCGGCCTCGCGCTGCGCGCGCAGCACCCCGCACAGGTCCTTCCACAGCCGGTCGCGCGCGTACAGCGGCTCGAGCAGGCGGGCGACCCGCTGCCGCAGCGGCGGCGCCGCCAGCAGCTCCTCGAGCAGCTCGCGGCCATCGGCGTGCCCGGGTTGACGGGTGACCACCGCCTCGAGCAGCTCGACCGCGCCGGCCGGATCGTCGAGGTGGCGCAGGTGCAGCTCGGCGCGCCGGTACAGCAAGCCGACCTGCTCGCCGGCGCCGACGTGCTCGCTCTCGCGGTCCCAGATGTCGTCGAGCTGCTTCCAGCTCTTGCCGTCGGCATACAGCCGCGCGAGCGCGCGGTACGCCATCAGATCGGCCGGATCGACGTCGAGCACCCGGCGGTAGTCGTCGACGGCGCGGCCGGGATCGCCCAGCACGTCCTCGTCGATGCCGGCCAGCTCGAGCAGCGCCGCCTTGCGGACCGCGGGGCTGGTGGTCACGGTGATGCGCCGCTCGAGCAGCCCGCGCAGATCGTTCCAGCGCGACGCGCTCCGGTACAGCGTGGCCAGCTCGTCGAACGCCTCGCTGTCGTCGGACGCAGCCTCGAGCACCGCGATCCACGCGTGCTCGGCGCCAGCGCGGTCGTCGAGCGGCCCGGCGTGCAGGTGGGCGAGCTCGGCGGCCAGCCCGCGCAGCTCGGTCGCCGGGGCCGCGGCCAGCCGGCGCCGCTCGAGCACCTGGCCCAGCCGGGTCGCCAGATCCTTGGGCCGGTCCAGCTCGTCGGCGAGCGCGACCGAGGCCGCGCGCGCGTCGGTGTCGGCGGGATCGCCGTCGAGCACCCGACCGGCCGCGTCCCAGGCCCGCTCGGGCTGGCCGAGGCCGTGATAGAGGTTGATCAGCTGGCGATCCAGCTCGAGCGCGAGCGGGCTGCCCGGCGCCTCGCCGCCGACGATCACCTCGTAGCAGCGGGCGAGCACCGCCGGCTCGCCGACCCGCTCGAGGTGGGGCCGCAGCGCGCGCGCGACCTCGCGCCGACGGGCCGGATCGATCGCGACGCCGAGCGCGCGGCGCTCGTCGAGATAGCGCGCGTTGGCCTCGATCACGGCGGCCGGCGCCGGCACCGGGGCAGCGGCCAGCGCGGCCAGGTAATGGCCGAGCGCGGGCACCGGGCGATCGAGGCTCTTCTCCTCGAGCGCGCCGAGCCGCATGAGCAGCGGCGGCCGCGCCGCGGGCGCGGCCTGGGCCAGCTGGGCGGCGAGCACCGTGTCGAGCGCGTCCCAGTCGCCGCGGGCCTCGTGCAGGCGGACCAGCGCGGCCAGCGCCGGGGCGTCGCCGGCGTTCTCCTCGAGGATCCGGTGCCAGGTCACCGCGGCGGCGTCGAGGTCGGCCAGCCGCACCTCCTCGAGCGCGGCGATCGCCGCGTGGAGCTCGCGCCGGGCTGGACCGCGCTCGGCGGCGTCGGCGCGGCGCCGGTACGAGGCCAGCAGCGCCGGCCAGTCCGACAGCCGCTCCGACAGCTCCTCGTAGGCGCGCGCCGCGTCGGCGTCGCCGGGGGTCAGCGCCAGGATGCGCGCGTGATCCTCGCGGGCGGCCTCGGGGTCGGCCAGCCGGGTGCCATGGATCTCGGACAGCGTGCGCCACAGGCGCAGCCGGGTGTCGGGCGGCAGGTTGCCGTCGTCGGCATGCCGGCGCAGCACCGCCGCCACCTCGCGCCAGTGCTCGGGCTGGTGGGCCAGCCGCACGAGATCCGCGAGCAGGCCGCGGTCGTCGGGCGCCAGGTCGAACGCACGCGTGGTCCAGGTCAGGGCCAGGGCCTTGGACCCGAGCCGGTGCTCGCACAGTGTCCGGATCTCGGACATCCGGGCCAGCTGGTCGGCCGGGGTCGCCGCGTGGGCGAGCAGGACCTCGAGCACCGGCAGCAGCTTCGACCACTTCTCGGTCCGCTGGTACACCGGCGCCAGCGCGCGGGCGGCGGCGAGATCGGTCGGCTCGACCGCGAGCACGCGCTCCCAGGTCCGAGCCAGGCGCTCGGCGGTGGTCTTGTCGGTGGCCTTGTCGCCGGGGCGCTCGCCGCCGGCGGCCCGGTCGGTGGCGCGGGTCTGGGCCACGGTGGCGGCGCGCCGGAACAGCGCGAGCCGGGCGGCCCGGTCGTCGGAGCGATCGCCCATCGCGACCAGCGCGTCGATCAGCTCGTCCCACTGGCCGAGCTTGCCGTACAGCCGCTCGAGGCCGTCCCAGTCGCCGGCGGCGGCGTACAGCTCGCGCAGCGTCCGCAGCGCCTTGCCGTGGCTCGGGTCGAGCTCGAGGATCGCCGCGAACGCCTGGGCGCCCTGGGCCGGCGCGCCGACCCGATCGGCGAGCAGCGCGCCGAGCTTCTCGAGCAGCGCGACCGCCTCGGCCTTGGACCGGGCCCGGTGGCGCTGGCGATCGAGGATCTCGGCCAGCGCCAGCCAGCGCTTCTCGCGCTCGTACAGGTTGGCGAGCGCGGCCAGGGTCTCGTCGCCCCCCCCGGCATCGGGCGCCCCTTCGGCGCGCGCGGTCTCGGGCTCGCCATCGGCGCGGCCCTGCTCGAGCTCGCCAAGCACGCGCCCGTGCTCGAAGTCCGCGAGCACACGCCCGTGCTCGAGGTCCGCGAGCACACGATTATGGATCTCGATCGAGAGCCGGGTGTCGCCGACTCGCTCGGCCGCCAGGCGCGCCATCTCCGACAGCTTGTGCCGGCGCTCGTCGCCCGACGCGGCGTCGGCCTCGCGGCCGAGCAGCCCGATCAGCTGCCGCCACTGCCGGCGCCGGGTGTAGATGTCCTTCAGCCGGGTGATGGCGTCGGCGGCCTGGGCCGCGGTCGGGGCCAGCTCGAGCAGGCGCTCGAGCGGGCCGATCGCCTGCGCGAAGTTGCCGAACCGCTCGATCCACAGATCGGCGGTCTCGCGCAGGATCGCGGTGCGCTCGTCGAGCGGCACCGCGGCGACCTCGGCCTTGCGCGCCAGCACGCCGATCAGATCCTGCCAGCGGCCCATCGCCCGGTACTTGTCCGCCAGCTCGTCGATCGCGCGCCGATCGTCGGGGTCGAGCTTGAGGATCGCGTTGTACGTGTTCAGGACCATCGGGTCCTGGCGCAGCTTGTCGCGGTAGATCGCGACGATGTCGTAGAGCCGCTCGACCTTGCCGCGCACGTCGCGCTCGGGCAGCCGCTCGGTCTCGTCCTTGAGCAGGTCGAGCAGGGGGTTCCAGCGCTCGGCCTTGCGGTAGAGCCGCTTGAGCGCGTCGCGGGCCTCGGTCGAGGTCGGCTCGGCGCGCAGGAGCTGCTTCCAGGCGTCGATCGCCTTGTCGGGGGTGCCCGACTGGGTCTCCGACAGCTCGGCGACCTCGATCGCGAGCGCGCGCAGCCGGGTGTCGTTGGCCGGGCTGTGGCCGGCCGGCGGCAAGGCCTGGGTGGCCTGGCGCAGGAGGACGGCCAGCTTGGCCGACTCGCCGCGACCACCGAAGTACGCCCGGTAGAAGTCGAGCGCGGCCGGGTGGGCCGGGTCGAGCTTGCGCATGCGGCGGAAGTAATCCTCGGCGCCGTCGAGGTCGCCGAGCCGCTTCCACTGGATCATGCCGACCTGGAGCAGGAGCCCGAGATCGCCGTCGCCGCCCTTGGCCTTGAGCGCGGCGGTGTAGAGCATGACCAGCGCCTGCCAGTTCTCGGCCTGCTCGAACGCATCGCCGAGCACGCGCAGCGCCTGCGGCTGCGCCGGATCCATCGCCACCACCTTCTTGGCGTGCTCGATCGCGCGCTCGGGATCGCCCAGGTGGGACCGCGAGATCTCGACCAGGCCGAGCAGCGCAGCGACGCGCTCGTCCTTGCTCTGGGCGGCGTCGACCCGGTGATTGAACAGCTCGGCCAGCTCGGCCCAGCGCTGGCCCCCGCGCAGCAGGCGCTCGAGGTGATAGGCGGCCGGGGCGTTGCGCCCGTCGGCGTCGATCGCGCGGCGCAGGTACTGCTCGATCTCGGGGCTGCCGGGCGCGTGGCGCGCCCAGGTCTTGGCGGCCGACAGGTAGAGCTGGGTGGTCAGGCTGCGATCAGTCGAGGCCTTGGCCTCGTCGATGAACTTGGCGGCGAACTTCTTCCAGTTGTCGCGCGCGACCCGGAGTTGCTCGAGCGCCTCGGCCGCGACCTCGTCGCCGGGACGGACCCCGAGCGCCTCTTGGTAGCAGCGGGCGGCGGCGGCCTCGTCGAGCAGATCCTCGTCGAGCAGCTGGCCCTTCTCGATCAGGAGATCGGCGCGGCGCACGCCGGCCACGGTGGACAGCTCGACGTCCAGCAGCCGCAGCGCCACGTCGAAGCGGCCGCGATCGCGGAACGTCTTCTTGGCGTGGCCGAGGGCGAGGACGCCGGTGGCGTCGAGGCCCCGATGGGCGGTGTCAGCGACCGCCGACAGCACCTGCGTGTCATCGGGATCGCTGTCGAGGATGGCGAGGAACTGAAGAAGATCGGCCATGCGTGGGGGGTCCGTTTCGGGCGGGTCGATGCTACCGCCGGCGGCGCCGGCGAAACAACGCGGGGGCTCGACCAATCGCGGAGTTATGCGAACGGTCCGGATTGTCGCCGTGCGGTTGCGGCACCGTGCGCCAGATGAGATCCAGGACCCGATGAAGGAGAAGCACCAGCACTGCCACTTCTGCGGCACAGCGTACGACGAGCGGGTGTGGCCTCGCCGTTGCACGGCGTGCGGTGAGATGACCTGGCGGAATCCCATCCCGGTCGCGGTGGTGGTGGTGCCCGTCGACGACGGCGTGCTGCTGGTGCGTCGGGCGATCCCGCCGGTCGGCGAGCTGGCCCTGCCCGGCGGCTTCATCGACGGCGGCGAGAGCTGGGAGGTCGCCGCTGCCCGCGAGGTCCGTGAGGAGTGCGGGATCGAGATCAGTGGCCTGCGGCTGGCGCGGGTGCTGTCGCCACCCGACGGCGCGATGATGATCGTCTTTGGCGTGGCCGCGCCGCTGACCGAGGCCGATCTCGGCACGTGCGCGCCCAACACCGAGACCCAGGCGCTGGTGATCGTGCGCGAGCCGACCGAGCTGGGGTTCCCGCTGCACACGCAGGTGCTGGCCGACTTCTTCGCCGGCCGGCTGGCGCCGGTCGCACCGGAATGACGCGGCCGGGTCCTTCACGACGAACGGAAGCGGTCGACCCGGTCCTGGGGCGGATGCACGGCGTCAGGCGCCGCCCGGCACCCACATCGCCACACCCGGAGGGACCCCGATGCGCACATCCGACCCGCTTGCCGCTTGCCGTCCGGGCCTCGCCCGCGTGCTCAGCCTGACCGCAGCCCTCGCCCTCGCGCTGGCCCCGTCGACCGCGGCCGCGCGCACCGCGGCCACCGACCGCATCCTGCGTAACGTGACGATCGCGATCGACAGCGTCAAGCCGGACCCGGCGCTCGCCGCAGGGCCGATCTCCGCCAACGACCGCCCGTCCGCCACCAACCTGCTGCGCGACCTCGACTACGCGCTCGGCCGCGCCGATGATCTCGGCCGGATCGCGGCCGAGGACCAGCACGACCCGGAGGTGGTGGCGATCACCGCGCGCATCGAGCAGCTGCGGCGCTACCGCGACCAGCTCGCCAAGCACCTCGACCAGTCGCGCGCCGCCGGCGCCGCGCTCGATGCCATGTACCGGGCGTTTCGCGACGACGCCAGGCCCTACGCCGGGGCGCTGGCGGTGTTTCCGGAGGCGTCGGGCTCGGCCCAGGTGGCGATCAACGTCTCGGCTGCGCGGCTGGCCACCGCCATGCAGGAGCTCGCCACGCTCGACCAGCTGTGCACCACCCGCTACGCCGGGCTGGCCGCCGACCCCAAGCTCACGTTCCAGCTCGCGTTCGATCCGATCGCGGTGTGCGCGACCGCCGCCAACCGCCAGCGGCTGGCGGTCGCGATGGTCGAGGCAAGCGTGCGGCGCGACCTCACCCGCTGGCAGGCCAGGCTCGACGAGGCGCGCACGTCGCTGCAAGGCACGGACGGCTTCGTCCCGATCTCGGGCAACGTCATGGACGAGCTGATCCACGACCGGCCGGCGGCGATGGCCGGGTTCCTGGCCCTGCACCAGCCGTACTTCGCCGCGGTGTCGATGCCGGTCCCGGCGGATCTGCTGAAGCCCCTCGATCAGGCCGCCGACGCGCTGTGGGCCGAGATCGACCGGCTGGCGCCGACGTACAGCTTCCCGCGCGGGCTCCGCCACGACAGCCGGGCCGAGGCCGGTGCCCGGGCCGAGCTCCCGCGGCGCGTCAAGGGCAGCAAGGTGATCAAGACGGGCGTGCTGTTCGCCGACTGGACCGTGGCCCGCACCGGGGCCATCCCGACCGAGCGCTACCGGACCGGCGCGATCCTCTTCAAGACCGCGCGGTCGAAGTGGTGCCAGTACCGAGAGTTCACCGCGCACGCGGCGTACCAGGGGGGCGGTCGCTACGCCACCCACCTGACGTACACGTTCGCCGGGCTGCGCTACCAGACCTGCAAGTGAGCGGCGCCGCCCGGGTGCCGCGGCGATCCCTGGGCTGGCGGGTATGCTAATCCTCCCGCGGTGAGCGAGCAGTCAGGGACCGGACGCGCCCGGAGCGCGTGGGACTACCTGGCCGGCTACCGGGGCGCGATCGGCGGCGGCGTGGTGATGCTGCTGCTCACCAACGCCCTGTTCGTCGGCATCCCGGTCACCACCGGCATGACGATCGAGGCGCTGCGCGGCAACGACCCGGCCGGCGAGGTGCCTTGGCTGGCGCTGGCGATGGTCGGGTTCGCCCTCGGCACCGCGATCACGCGCATCCTGTCGCGGGTCTGGATCTTCAACGCCGCGCGCGGCGCCGAGTACGAGCTGCGCGGCGATCTGTTCCGCCACCTGCTGCACCTCGACCTGCCCTACTACCGCAGCCACCCCACCGGCGACGTGATGTCGCGCCTCACCAACGACGTGCAGACCGTGCGCGCGATGTGGGGCGCCGGCATCCTCAACATCGTCAACACGCTGTTCGCGTTCGCGACCGTGCTGGTGATGATGCTGCGGATCGACCCGTGGCTGACGCTGTGGGCGTGCCTGCCCTACCCGGCGATGATCGCGGCCGGCCGGGTGTTCGGGCGCCGCATCTACAAGACCAGCCGCGACGTCCAGGCCCAGCTCGGCGCGCTGTCCAACGAGATCCAGGAGGATCTGACGTCGATCCAGGCGATCAAGACCTACGGGCTCGAGACCGTGCGTCGCGACCGGTTCGGCGCGTCGTCGCGCAAGCTGCTCGACGCCAACATGGCCCTGACCCGCGTGCGCGGCCAGATGGGGCCGATGTTCGTGTTCTTCGCGTCGCTGTCGACGGTCGCGGTGCTGTGGGTCGGCGGCCAGCTGAAGATGCGCGGCGAGATCACGCTCGGCCAGCTGGTCGAGATGACCGGCTACCTGGCGCGCCTGGTGTGGCCGACCCTGGCGCTCGGCTGGATGTTGTCCCTCTTGCAGCGCGGGCGCGCGTCGTGGGTGCGGCTCGAGTCGCTGCTCGAGACCCGGCCGGCGATCGTCGACGGCCCCGGGCCGGGGCTGCCGGCGACCCAGCGCCAGGGCGGGCTCGAGCTCAGGGGCCTGACCGTCGCGATCGGCGACCGCCGCCTGCTCGACGAGGTCAGCCTGGTGGTGCCGGCCGGCACCACCACCGCGATCGTCGGCCGCACCGGCAGCGGCAAGAGCACGCTGTGCGAGGCGGTGTGCCGGCTCATCGACGTGGCGCCCGGCTCGGTCTGGCTCGACGGCCGCGACATCACCACGCTGCCGCTCGCCGATCTGCGGGCGGCGATCGGCTACGCGCCCCAGGAGGCGTTCCTGTTCTCGACCACGATCGCCGACAACATCGCGTTCGGCTTCGGCGGCGGGTCGAGCCTGCCCCACGCGCGCGCCGAGGAGCTCGAGCGGGTCACCGGCGCTCGCACCCAGATCGCCGCGCCCGCGTTCCTCGACGGCCACCCCGATCCGCGGGTGGTCGCGGCCGCCGAGGCGGCCGGGCTCGGCCGCGATCTCGAGTCGATGCCCGAGGGGTTCGCCACCGTGGTCGGCGAGCGCGGCATCACGCTGTCGGGCGGCCAGCGCCAGCGGGTCGCGCTGGCGCGCGCGATCGCGGCCGACCCGCGCCTCCTGATCCTCGACGACTCGCTGTCGTCGGTCGACGCCGAGACCGAGCGGGTCATCCTCGATCGCCTGGCCGCGGTGCTGCGCGGCCGCACCGCGCTCCTCATCTCGCACCGGGTGGCGGCGGTGAAGAACGCCCACCAGATCGTCGTGCTCGACGAGGGCAAGGTCGCCGAGATCGGCAAGCACGCCGAGCTGCTCGCGCTCGGCGGCGTCTACGCCGAGCTGTACCGGACCCAGCTCGCCGCCGGCGGCATGGTCGAGCCGACCCGGGAGGCGGTGTGAGCACGGCGGCGCCCCGACCGGTGGCCGCGGCGCCCGCGGGCGAGGCGGTCCTCGGCAAGGCCTACGACCTGCGGCTGATGCGCCAGCTGTGGCCGTTCGTGCGGCCGCACTGGCGGCTGGTGCTGCTGTCGTTCGTGTTCATCCCGCTGACCCTGGTGTTCGAGCTGGCCCAGCCCTACCTGGTCAAGCTGGCGATCGTCGACCACATCGCGCTCGATCGCCCCGACGGGCTGCAGACGCTGATGCTCGCCTTCCTGGCGCTGGTCGGGCTGCAGGCGACCTCGTCGTTCTTCGAGCAGTGGGCGATCCAGCTGCTCGGCCAGCGCTCGATGCACGGGCTGCGGCTGGCGATCTACGACCACGTGCTGCGCCAGCGGGCCGCCTTCTTCGACCGCATGCCGGTCGGGCGGCTGTTGACCCGCATGACCAACGACATCGAGAGCATCAACGAGATGTTCGCGTCGGGCGTGGTCACCCTGCTCGCCGACTTCGTGAAGATGGTCGCGATCGCGATCATCATGTTCACGCTCGACGCCAAGCTGACCTTGATCACGTTCCTGACCCTGCCGCTCTTGCTGGTGCTGGTCGACTCCTCGCGACGGGCGATGCGGACCTCGTTCCGCGCGATCCGGGTCCGGCTGGCGGCGATGAACGCGTTCGTGCAGGAGCACCTGTCGGGCATCAAGGTCGTGCAGATCTTCCGGCGCGAGGACGCGGCCGGCAAGGAGTACGACCTCATCAACGCCGGCCACCGCGACGCCTACCTGTCGTCGATCCGCGCGGACGCGGCGATGTACGCGCTGGTCGAGGCGATCGCGGTGCTCGCGATCGCGCTGGTCGCGTGGTGGGCCGCGCGCCACCTCGGCGTGGGCGCCAGCACGATCGCCACGGTCGGCCTGGTCGTCGTGTTCATCGAGTACCTCAACAAGTTCTTCGTCCCGATCCGCGACCTGTCGGCCAAGTACGCCGTCATGCAGGGCGCGATGGCCGCGACCGAGCGGATCATGGAGCTGATCGGCACCGACGAGCGCGACGCGCCGGCCACCGGCCGGCCGGTGGGGGTGGCGGCCGCCCCGCCGACCGCCGCGCCGACGGCACCGACCGCACCGACCGACGCGCCACCCCCGAGCGATCACGACGAGATCCTGGTCCGGTTCCGCGACGTCGCGTTCTCGTACAACGCCGAGCCGGTCCTGCGCGGGGTGTCGCTCGAGGTTCCGCGCGGCCACACGGTCGCGCTGGTCGGCGCCACCGGCTCCGGCAAGTCGACGCTCATCAAGCTGCTGACCCGCCTCTACGAGATCGGCGACGGCGTCATCGAGCTGGGCGGGGTCGACATCCGCCAGCTGCCGGTCGGCGACGTCCGGCGCCGGATCACCGTGGTCTCGCAGGACGTTGCGCTGTTCGCCGGCACCGTCTACGACAACGTCGCACTCGGCGGGGTCGCCCGCGGGGCGCCGGCCAGCCGGGCCGAGGTCGAGGGTGCGCTGCGCCGGGTCGGCTTCGAGCGGCTGCTGGCCCGCCGCAACCAGGGCATCGACGCGCCGGTCGGCGAGCGCGGCGGCGGCTTCTCGGCCGGCGAGCGCCAGCTGCTGGCGTTCGCCCGCGCCCTGGTCCGCGACCCCGAGATCCTCGTGCTCGACGAGGCGACCGCCCACGTCGACCCCGAGGCCGAGGAGCTGATCGAGCGCGGCGTCGCCGAGCTGATGCGCGGCCGCACCACCCTGGTCATCGCCCACCGGCTGTCGACCATCCGCCACGCCGACGAGATCGTCGTGCTCGACCGCGGCCGGGTGATCGAGCGCGGCACCCACGACGAGCTGGTCGCCCGTGGCGGCGCCTACGCCCAGCTCGAGCGGACGTTCCACCGGTCCACCTGACGGCGGTCGCAGGGCGCCCCGCGACCAATCCGCGCGCGACCACGAGGTTCGGGGTATCCTTCCGGCGTGCCATCCCTGCCCGACGGCGGCGCCAAGCTCGGCTTGGCCTTCGAGGCGATGGTGGACGGCGTCGTGGTGGCCGACACCCGCACCGGCGAGTGCGAGGTCAACCGGGCCGCGCGCGGGTTCCTCGGCCTCGGTGACGGCCCGATCACGACCCGGTTCCTGGCCGACAAGCTCGGTTTCTATCCGTTCGATCTGATCGCCGGCGCCGGCGGCGCGCCGCTGCGCGAGGAGATCCGCATCGGCGAGCAGCTGCTGCACTCGGTGATCACGCCGATCGTCGAGGCCGGGGTCACCGTCGGCGCGGTGGTGGTGCTGCGTGATCTCGGCGCCACCCGCGACCTCGCCCAGCGTCATGGTGACCTGGTCCGGATCATGTCGCACGAGCTGCGCACGCCGCTGACCTCGGTCGCCGGCGCGCTCGACATCGTGCTGACCGGCTACGCCGGCCCGCTCACCGACAAGCAGACCCGCTACGTCGACATGGCACGTCAGGCCGCGACCCGCATGAGCCTGGTGATCGACCAGCTGGTCGACACCACCCGGATCGCGGCCGGGCCGATCGAGCTGAGCCGCTCGCCGATCCTGATCGGCCGGCTGACCAGCGACATGGTCGATCGCTACCGCGACGCGGCCCGGGCCCGGGGCGTGACCATGGGCTTCACGGTGGTCGCCGAGGACGTCGCGGTCGCCGCCGACCCCGAGAAGCTGTCGCGGGTGCTCGGCAATCTCTTGTCGAACTCGATCAACTTCGCGGGCGACGGTGGCCGGGTCGCGGTCGAGGTGTTCGGACCTCCGGTGGTCGCCGACGCGGTCGGGGTCTCGGTGTGGAACGACGGCGCGCCGATCCCGGTCAGCGAGCGCGAGCGCATCTTCGCCGGCCCCGACGCCGCGTCGCGCCGGGTGGTCGGCACCGGGCTCGGCCTCGGCATCTCGCGCGCGATCGTCGAGGCCCACGGCGGCCGGATCTGGGTCGAGTCGAGCACCGCCGGCACCAAGTTCGTGTTCACCCTGCCGGCCCGGTCGGCGCCGGCGATCGAGCCGTTCCGCGAGCCGCCGCCGCGCATCGATCCGTCCGACAGCGTCCGTGCGCTGGTGGTCGACGACGACGCCCACTCGGCATATCTGCTCAAGGGCCTCCTCATGGCCGCCGGCCACGAGGTCGTGGTCGCCGCCGACGCTGACGACGCGATGTACGCGGCCCGGGCCGAGCCGATCGCGCTGGCGGTGGTGTCGGCCGACGTCGCCGATGCCAGCCCGCTGATCGCGCTGCTCGAGCACGATCCCGACACCCGCAAGGTCGCGGTGCTCGCGCTGGCCGACGCCAGCCGCCACGCCGACCTGCTGGCCGCGGGCGCCGACGATTGCCTGGAGCGGCCGGTGCAGCCCGCGCTGTTCCACGAGACCTGCGCCCGGCTCCTGCTCGAGGCCGGCCGGCGCGAGGCCGCGCGCATCCTGGTGGTGGACGACGACACCTCGGTCCGCGCGATCTGCCGCGAGATCCTGACCCAGGCCGGCTACGCGGTCCGCGACGTCGGCAGCTCCGACGCCGCGATGGCCGAGGCCCGCCGGTTCCGGCCCGAGCTGGTGCTGCTCGACGTGATGATGCCGCTGATCGACGGCTTCAAGACCGCCGAGCGGCTGCGCGCCGATCCGTCGACCGGCATGACGCCGATCATCTTCCTGTCGGCCAAGGGCGAGACCGCTGACAAGGTGCGCGCGTTCCGCTCGGGCGCCGAGGACTACGTGGTCAAGCCGTTCGACGCGGTCGAGCTGGTCGCGCGGGTCGGCAAGGCGCTGGCGCGCTCGGCCCGCGAGCTGGGCGCGTCGCCGACCACCCAGCTGCCGGGCGCCGACGCGATCAGCGCCGAGGTCGAGCGCCGGATCGCGGGCGAGCCGAGCGCGGTCTGCTGCTACGTCGACCTCGACAACTTCAAGGCGTTCAACGACTACTTCGGGGTCGCCCGCGCCGACGCGGTGATCCGCCAGACCGGCGACCTCATCCGCGAGGTGGTCAACCGGCTGGGCGCGACCGGCGACTTCATCGGCCACGTGGCCGGCGACGACTTCGTGGTCGTCGGCGAAGGCGCCCGGGTCGACGAGGTCTGCTGCGAGCTGATCAAGCGCTTCGACCGCGTGATCCCGTTCTACTACGACCGCGACGATCGCAAACGCGGCTACATCGAGACCAACGATCGCTACGGCATCGTCCGCCAGTTCCCGATCATGACGGTGTCGATCGCCGCGGTCGACCTGCACAACATGTCGTCGTTCGCCGAGGTGTCGACCGCGGCCGCGGTCGGCAAGGCCGCCGCCAAGACCCTGCCGTCGTCGGCCTACGTGCGGGCCGGGCGGATCGTGGTGCCGGCCCCGGGCCAGCTTCCAAGCCGCTGACGGGTCAGGCGCCGAGCTCGATGCCGACCGCGCGGGCGGCCTTGGCCAGCTCGCCGTTCGGGTCGACCAGCTTCAGCTTCTTGATCGCCTTTTCGATCGGCTTGGCGACCACGTGGTTGTTCTCGAGGGCGGCGACGTGGCCGAACTGGCCGGCGCCGATCAGGTCGACCGCCTTCACGCCGAAGCGGGTGGCCAGCTCGCGATCGAACGCGCACGGCGCGCCGCCGCGCTGGATGTGGCCGAGCACGGTGGTCCGGACCTCGTACTCGGTGCGCGCGATGATGGCCTCGGCCAGGCGCTGGCCGGCCCCGCCCAGCTTGTCCTGCTTGGTGGCGTCGCCCTTGGCCTCGACCGCGTAGTCGCCGCCCTTGGGCTTGGCGCCCTCGGCGACCACCACGATCGAGTACGACACCTTGCGGCCGTGGCGGTGATGGAACGACTCGATCACCCGGTCGAGGTCGTAGTCGATCTCGGGGATCAGCACGACGTGGGCGCCCCCGGCCAGGCCGGCGGTCAGCGCGATCCAGCCGGCGTAGCGGCCCATGACCTCGACGATCATGATGCGCTCGTGGCTCTCGGCGGTGGTCTGCAGGCGCTCGAGCGCCTCGACCACGATCTCGACCGCGGTCTGGAAGCCGATCGTGTAGTCGGTCGCCTCGAGATCGTTGTCGATGGTCTTGGGCACGCCGACGATGCGCGACGCGCCCTTGTCGATGAACTTCTTGGCGAACGACATCGTGCCGTCGCCGCCGACCACGATCAGGCCCTGCAGATCGAGGCGGTGCAGGTTGGCCATGCACTTCGCGCTGACGTCGTGGACCTCGACCCGGCCGTCGGGCAGCTTGAGCGGGTACGCGAACGGGTTGGCGCGGTTCGACGAGCCCAGCATGGTGCCGCCGCGGCCGAGCACGTGATCCATCCGGGCCGCATCGAGGTCGACGTACTCCTCCTCGTAGAGGCCCTCGAACCCGTCGCGGATCCCGACCGTCTCCCAGCCGAAGGTGTTGCGGGCGTGCAGCACCGCGGCGCGGATGACGCCATTGAGGCCAGGGCAATCGCCGCCGCCCGTCAGAATCCCGATGCGCTTGCTCATCGCGCCGAGTATGCCTCGAAAGAGTCTTGCCAGCGGCCCGCGGATCTGGAGAATCCCCGTCGCAATGCCTCCTCTCGATGGGCTCGTCGTCGCGCGTTCTCGCATCCACGGATACGGGCTCATCACCACCCGGCGGTTCGCCGCCGGTGAGGTGATCGTCCACGGCGAAGGCGTCGCCTTCCGTGAGGAAGACGAGTTCGACGACACCTACGCTCTGGTGCTGCCGGGCGAGGACCACGTCGAGATCGCCGGCGGCGCCAACGTGTATTACGACCTCGTCGACCAGACCCGGTGGATCAACCACTCGTGCGATCCGAACACCGAGGTCGAGTCCGGCAACGATCCGGACAATGGCCGGCTGCTCGCGTGGTGGGTCGCGGCCCGCGACCTCGAGCCGGGCGTCGAGCTGACCTACGACTACGCGTTCGTCGGGCAACTGGCCGAGCCGTGCCGGTGCGGCGCCGCGAGCTGCCGCGGGCTGATCGTCGACTCCGATCCCGAGGAGCTCGCCGCGATCCCCGAGCACCTGCGCGGCCAGCTGCGCATGACCGCCTAGCGGTCACCCGGTCGAAGGCGCGGCCACGTGGGTCAGTCGCCGCTGCCGTTGTTGCCCTGCAGGCCGATATCCGACCGCGCCTCGATCAGCTTGCGGCACAGCCGCTCGCAGTTGCGGCACATCTCGGCACAGACGCGGCAGTGCTCGTGCTCGGACGCGTGACGCTCGCACTCGGCGGCGCACAGCGCGGTCGCGACGGCGCACAGCGCGACCTGCTGCGCCAGCAGCGTGGGGTCCGCGTGCTGATGGCGCGACAGCATGCGCGAGGTCGAGATGCACACGTCCGCGCAGTCGAGGTTGAGCCGGACGCAGCGGACCAGCGCCTTGGGGTCGTCCTCGCCGAGACAGGCGTCGGCGCACGAGGAGCAGGCCTGCGATGCCAGGATGCAGGTCTCGATACACTGGATGAGCGGGACGGCGGGGACCGTCGGCGCTTGCGGGTTCATCTTCACCATCTGCGAGACGGTCAACATAGGAAGCCTCCGCGCAGGGTGAGTGCACGATGCGTGCCCTTGGCCGGACGGCCCCGAGAGGCTCGCAGGCGGATACGTCGCAGAACAGTCCGTGCGTGCGGGTCACAACGTGGCGACACCGCACGGGCAGCCGGGCCGCCCGCGTCGAATGGCGCCGGTATTCTGGCCGCGAATCGGTATGCTTGCGCACGCGCCTGGAAGAGGCAATTCTTCCGGATGCCGATCGCCGCGGCGTGTGCGGTACGGTCTTCGCCGGTCGCAACAAGCCCGCGCCGGCGCGCACCGCGCTCTGTCCGGGAACCGGACAGTCGAGCGCGCGGCGCCGCTGGACTCGGCTGTGCCACCTGCGCTCGCGCGGCAGAGGCCGGTCCGTCGCCGGCGACGACGAGGTAATCACCGCGCAGGGATGAGCCGATGCGCGCACGAGGTGGCAACGTCGCGCCTACGGCGGCGAGGTGTGAGCTCGTCAGCGAAGATTGCGAAGAAGTCGCTTGCGCGATGCACGGGACCTTGCGACGGTCGCAGGTATGGCCGGGAGGTTCGTGGACGGGAAGCTGGACCGGACCAAGGCACGGCGTGCGCGCCTGGCGGTCGGCACGCTGCCGCCGGCGCTGGACGAGCCGCATGACCGGACCGCGGGGGCGGTGCCCAAGGTGCGGGCGCGCGGCACCGCAGTCCCGCCGCGGATCGACGACGGCAGCCACGACGACGACCTGCACGCCCTGCCCGAGCTGGTCGACGCCGCGCTGATCGGCGGCCGGGCCCACGCCGGCCCGGTGACGCCCGCGCATGGCACCGACGTGATCGGCGATGGCATCCCCCAGGCGATCGCCGACTCGATCACCGACTCCATCACCGACTCGAACAGCGATGGCGTCGTCGATGCCAGCGGCGACGACGCCGAGGCGGTTGCCGCCCACATCGCGAACGTCGACGCGCACATGCTGGCGATCGGCTCGCACCGGTTCGGCATCCGCGCGTTCCGGCCCGGCCAGGCGCTGGCGATCCGCAACGTGATGGCCGGCATCGACACGCTGGCGATCATGCCGACCGGCGCCGGCAAGTCGCTCTGCTACCAGCTGCCCGCGCTCGAGCTCGACGGCGTGACCCTGGTGGTGTCCCCGCTGATCGCGCTCATGAAGGATCAGCACGACAAGCTCGAGCAGCTCGGGATGGACGTGCTGCGCCTCGACTCGACCCTGTCGCCGCGCGACGAGCAGACCGCGCTGACCCGGCTGGCCGACGGCCGGCCATGCGTTGCCTACGTGACGCCCGAGCGGCTGGGCGATCAGCGCTTCCGCGAGCGCCTGCGTGCGGTCCACGTCGCGCTGTTCGTGGTCGACGAGGCCCACTGCATCTCGCAGTGGGGCCACGACTTCCGACCGGCGTACCTCGGGCTCGGTGATGCGCTGCGCGCGCTCGGTCGCCCGCCGGTGCTCGCGCTGACCGCGACCGCGCCGTCGAAGGTCAAGGACGACATCCTCGCCCAGCTGTGCATCCCGGCGGCGTCGGTGATCGACATCGGCCTCGACCGGCCGAACCTCCGCTACCACGTGATGAAGGCGCAGACCGAGCGCAAGAAGCAGGCGATCCTGCTGCGCCTGCTCGAGCGCCAGCAGGGCTCGGGCATCATTTATGCCGCGACCGTGCGCACGGTCGACGCGCTCGCGGACTTCCTGCACAGCCAGGGCGTCGAGAGCGGCCGCTATCACGGCCGCATGCGGGCCAAGGATCGCGACCGGGTCCAGACCGCGTTCATGGAGCGCAGCGAGCCGCGCATCATGGTGGCGACCAACGCGTTCGGCCTCGGCGTCGACAAGCAGGACATCCGCTTCGTCATCCACTACAACTTCCCGGGCTCGCTCGAGAGCTACTACCAGGAGGCCGGGCGGGCCGGGCGCGACGGCCGGCCCGCCAACTGCGTCCTGCTCTACCAGCCCGAGGACAAGCGCATCCAGAGCTTCTTCCTGGGCGGGCGCTATCCGACCCCGGAGCAGACCCGCGCGGTCGCCGAGGCGCTGATCGCGAGCTACCAGACCTCGGGCGGCATGATGCCCGAGCTGATCGCGCCGCTGGCCGGGCGCGCGGCCCGGACCGCCGATGACGAAGACGCGGTGATCGAGGATCTCGAGCACGCGGTCGCGCTGAAGGACATCGCCGAGCGCGCGATGGCGCCGGCCAAGAAGGCGCGGGTGGTGCTGTCGTTCCTCAAGGAGGTTGGCTTCGCGGCCGAGGCGCCCGGCCAGCGGTTCGTGCCGCTGACCGCCGAGCCGCCGAGCCTGGTCGAGCTGGCCCGCGCGACCCAGCGCTACGAGCAGAAGCGCGCCCAGGACCGCGCCCGCCTGCAGGCGATGCTGCGCTACGCCCAGTCGCACCTGTGCCGGTCGCGCCTGCTGGTGACCTACTTCGGCTACGAAGACGGCGAGGCCTGCGGCGCCTGCGACAACTGCCAACGCGCGCGGGCCGAGGCCCCGACCGAGCCCCCGCCGTCGCGGATCGCCGCGGTCGCCGCCGTCCTGGCCGCACGTCGAGCGGCCGCGAATGGCGACGAGGAGGTCGAGACCACCCCGGCCGACGAGATCCTGGCCCGGCGCCGGGCCCAGCGCGGCCGCGCCCTCAAGATCGAGCGCGGCCGCGAGCGCGCCGGCGTGCTCGGCAAGGGCGACCTGGTCCGCCACGCCCTCTACGGCGACGGCGAGGTCGTGCGGGTGACCGGCGACTCGGCCCAGGCGTTCTTCCCCGGGCACGGCGAGAAGCTGCTCAAGGCGAGCTTTCTCCAGAAGATCGCCCGGGCCTGACCAGCCCAGGGCGGCAACGGCCCTCGCCCCGTTCGTCCTGAGCCCGAGCGAGCGCTAGCGAGCGCGGTGTCGAAGGACGCCATGCGCCCGGTGGGGGCGCCCCTTGGTAGGAGCGTCAGGTCAGGGCACGCACTCGTAGGTGCCAAACAAGAAGGCGGTGTCCGCGAAGCCGCCCCACTGGGTCGCGATCACCGGTGTGAACGCGTCGTTGTTGATGCTGTCGCCCTTGGTCACCGAGCACTTGCGGCGAAGCACGTTGTCCGCCGTCGAGGTCACGCCGGTTCCCCACTCGCTCCCTGGGTCGACGCCGACCTGCCCGATCGAGTCGACGACCACCGTGCCGCTGTTACACACGAGGTCGAGAGCGTCGTCGCCGTTGAAGTTCATGATCGCAGTCGCGACTGGCGCCCCCGGCACCGTGACGTCGCAGTTGGCCAGGATCGAGGCGCTCGATTGCGCGTGGCAGATCACCAGCACGTCGCGCGACGCGATGGTCCGGTTCAGGGCCAGGGTGGCACCGGCGGTGACCGCACCGTTGGAGTACAGCCGCACCGCACAGCCGGTCAGATCGAACGGCGTGTTGAACGGGTTGTAGATCTCGACCGCCTTGTTGTTGCCACTCGAGCCCTCGACGTACTCGCTGAAGAAGATGCCGGCGTTGGTCTCGTCCTGGCAGGTCGCCGAGCAGCCGTCGAAGCTCGTCGTGTTGCGGTCGTCGCACTGCTCGCCGCGCACCAGCTGCACGAGGCCGTCGCCGCACGAGCTCGCCGCCAGCTCGCAGATGCGCCCGGCGGTGAAGCCGGTGTTGTCGCAGCCGACGTCGTTCCAGCGGCTCACCTCACCGGCGGGCGCGTTGCCGACGCTGAGCAGGGCGGTGCAGTCTTCATCGCCCGCGTTGTCGGGCTGGTTGGCGGCCCAGTGCGTGAAGGCGAAGGCCTCGCCGGTGATCCAGGTGAACGTGCCCTCGACGACCGCGTCGGTCGCGCCGATCCACGGGTTCTGGCTGGTGTTCTGGACCGACGCGGCCAGGGTCTGCTCGCCGGCGCTGGTGATCGTCACCAGGTGGCCGCCGCTGGCGATGCAGGCGGTCTGGGCGGCCGCGGAGGTCGCGATGTCGTCGTCGAAGCTGACGTAGCAGGTGCCGGTCGCTGGATCGGTGGCGAACCGATCACCGGCGGCGAGGCTCGCGTTGGTGGCCGCGCAGACCTGCCCGCGCTGGCACCGGGTGGTGCAGCCATCGGTGTCCACCGGGTTGCCGTCGTCGCACGCCTCCTCGCCGGCGATGACGGTGCCGTCGTTGCAGATCGGGTCGCACGCGCTCGGCGCGCCAGTGCAGGCCCAGAACGGCTCGGTCTGGCAGGTCGCCGAGCAGCCGTCGCCCGCGGTCGTGCCCTGATCGTCGCAGGTCTCGGGTGCCTCGACGACGCCGTCGTTGCAGACCACGACGTTGTTCACCGCGATCTCGACGGTGGCCGGGGCCGAGGTCGCGGTGCCGTCGGTCGCGGTGAACGTGAACGAGTCCGGGCCGACGTAGTTCGCGGTCGGGGTGTAGACGACCGTGGCGGTGGTCGGCCCGGTCGAGGTGACCGCGCCAAGCGTGCCCTGGCTGGGGCCCGTGCCGACCGAGAACGTGAGCTGCTGCGCCGGCACGTCGACGTCGGTCGCGGTCAGCGTGATCGTCGCCGGTGCGTTCTCGGGGACGCGCGGGCTCTGGCCCTGGGCGACCGGCGCGTCGTTCACCGGCGTGACCGTGACCGTCACCGTCGCGGTGGCGGTCCCGCCGGTGCCGTCGGCGACCGTGTACGTGAAGGTGTCGGTGCCGCTGAAGTCGGCGGTCGGCTGGTAGCTGACGCCGGCGCCCCCGCCGCCGATCGTGACGACCCCGTTGGCCGGCTGGGTGACCGCGGAGACCGTCGGTGCGCTCTCGACGTCGCGGTCGTTGGCGAGCACGTCGATCACGGTGGCGGCCGCGTCCTCGGCGACGGTCGCGCTGTCGTCGGTCGCGATCGGTGCATCGTTGACCGGCGTGACGGTGACGACGACCAGGCCGACGTCGGTGGCGGAACCGTCCGACACCACGTACTCGAACGAGGCGGGGCCGCTGTAGTTGGCGGCCGGGGTGAACCGGGCGTCGCCCGCGTCCAGCACGACGGTCCCGTTCACCGGGTTCTGCACGGCGGTGACCGTCAGCAGCTGCGCGTCGGGATCGACGTCGTTGCCGGTGACGACCGCGCCGGTGACCACCAGCAGGGTGTCCTCGGCGGTGGTGGCGGTGTCGTCGGTCGCGCTGGGCGCGGTGTTGGTCTCGACCACGGTGACCACCACCCGGCCGGTGTCGCCGGCGAAGCCGTCGGAGACCTGGTACTCGAACGACGCCTGGCCGACGAAGCCCGCGGTCGGCACGAACGTGACCGTGCCCGCGACCAGCATCACGGTGCCGTTCACCGGGTTGTCGACCCCGGTCACGGTCAGGGCCGGACCGTCGACGTCGGCGTCGTTGGCCGTGTAGAACACACTGGCACGAACCAGCGGCGTGTTGCGCTCGACGGTGTCGGCGTCGTCGTTGGCGACCGGCCCATCGTTGACCGGCACCACGTCGATCGTCACGGTGGCCGGGGCCGAGCTGGTGGTGCCGTCGTTGACGCGGAACGTGAACGAGTCGTCGGCCACGGCGTTGGCGTTCGGCGTGTACACCACGGTCGCGGTGGTCGCGGTGGCTGGCGTGATCGCGCCGAGCGTGCCGGTGGTGGGGCTGGTGACGATCGTGAACGTGAGCGGGTTGCCGTCGAGGTCGGTGCCGGCCAGCGTGATCGTGACCGCGACGTCCTCGTTGGTGGTGGCGGTGCCCGCGGTGGCGACCGGCCCATCGTTGACCGGCGTCACCGTCACGACCACCCGGCCGGTGTCCGAGGCGGCGCCGTCGGACACGGTGTAGTCGAAGCCGGCCGCACCGGTGAAGTTCGCGGTCGGGGTGAACGTGATCATGCCGGCGGTGAGCGCCACCGTGCCGTTGCTCGGGTTGGCGACGCCGGTCACGGTCAGGGCCTGGCCCTCGGGATCGGTGTCGTTGGCGGTGAGCGTCGAGGCCAGCAGGGTCCGCGCGGTGTCCTCGGCGGTGGTCGCGGCGTCGTCGACGGCGATCGGCGGGTCGTTGTCGCCGCCGACCGCGACCGTGACGGTGCCGGTGTCGGTGAGGGTCCCGTCCGAGACCGTGTACTCGAACGTGGCGGTGCCGGCGAAGTTGGCGGCGGGGGTGAAGGTGACCGTGCCGGCCGCCAGGGCGACCGTGCCGGTGCTGGCCGCGCCGACCGCGGTGATGGTGAGCGGGTCGTCGTCGACGTCGGTGTCGTTGGCGACCAGGGTGGCCACCGTGATGGTCACCGCCACGTCCTCGGCGGCCGCGCGCGCGTCGTCGACCGCGACCGGCGCGTCGTTGACCGGCGTCACCGTGAGCTCGATGGTGGCCGACGCGGTGAGGGCACCGTCGCTGACCGTCACCGTGAACGCATCGGGACCGTGGTAGTTGGCCTCGGGCGTGTAGGTGAGGGCCAGCCGGTCGGAGCCGCTCTGGGTGACCGTGCCGTGCGCGGCGACGCCGAACGACAGCGTGAGGGGCGCGCTGTCGTCATCGGTGGCAGCGACGAGGATCGTGACCGGCGTGTCCTCCGGTGTGTTGATCTGGCGGTCCACCACCACCGGACCGCCGTTGCCCTTGAGGTTGTCGCCGCACGCGGCCAGGGCCGCCGCGACCACCATGACGAATATGCCGATTCTCATCGCCGCGGAATCTATCAGCGCGGCCGGCCACCCGGGCCGGCGCTGGCCGCCATCGCCGGAATCGTGCCGGTCCGCGTAACGACGGTCACGCTCGGGTCGTTCGGCGCGGGCAGCCCGAGCAGCCCGGCTACGCCGCTCGCGGCCGGCGCGGGTCAAGCCGCCGCGAGCCGCTGGCGCGCGACCTCGAACAGCGCGACCCCGGCGGCGACCGAGACGTTGAGCGAGCCGACCCCGCTGCGCGCCATCGGGATGAGCGCGTGCAGGTCACAGGTGCGCGCGACCAGCGGCCGGACCCCCTCGCCTTCGGCGCCCAGCACGAGCGCGAGCGGGCCGGTGAGATCGAGCTCGCCGATCGGCCGCGCGGCCGGCACGGCGGCGACCGCGCACAGCCACAGGCCGGCGGCCTTGAGCTCCTCGAGCGCGCGCACCAGGTTCTTCGCGATCACGATCGGCAAGAGCTCGGTCGCGCCGGCCGACGCCTTGGTCACGGTCGGCGTCACCTCGGCCGCGCGGTGCTCCGGGATCACGACGCCGTGCGCGCCGAGCACGTAGGCCGAGCGGATCACCGCGCCGAGGTTGTGCGGATCCTGGACCCCGTCGAGCACCACGATCAGCGGCGGGGCATCACCGGCCGCGGCGATCAGGTCGCCGAGCGCGGCGTAGCGGAAGTCGTCGGTCACCGCGACCACGCCCTGATGACGGGCGCCCGGCTCGCCGCACAGCGCGTCGAGGTCGCGCGGGCCGCCGACCTTGACCGCGACGCCGGCGGCCCGGGCCAGCGCGGTCAGCTCGGCGACCGGATCCTTGCCGCGGGCGTCGGCGCGCTCGGCGGCGACGTGCAGCAGCCGCACCGCCGACGCCCGCGCGCGCAGCAGCTCGCGGACCGGCCCCACGCCCCAGATCTTGCGACTCACGCGCCAGCCCCTGCCGAGGTGCCAGCCGCCGCGACGTCGGCGGCGATCGCCCGCGCCATCGCCGCCGGATCGGCGGCGTCGCGGATCGGCCGACCGACCACGACCAGATCCGCGCCCGCGGCCCGGGCCGCGCCCGGGGTCGCCACCCGCTTCTGATCGCCCGCGGCCGCCCCGACCGGCCGGACCCCTGGGGTGACGATCAGGAAGTCGGCGGGCGCCAGCGCGCGGATCGCGGCGGCCTCGTGCGGCGACGCCACCACGCCGTGGCACCCGGCCGTGACCGCCAGACCGGCCCGCCGCACGACCAGGTCGCCGAGCGGCCCGATCGCGCCGATATCGGCGAGGTCGGCGTCGTCCATCGAGGTCAGCACGGTGACCGCCAGCACCCGCGCCGGCGTGCCGCGGGTCGCGGCCACCGCCGCCTCGAGCATGCGGCGGCCCCCGCCGGCATGGACGGTGATCAGCTCGGCGCCGAGCGCCGCGGCGCGCCGCATCGCCCGCGCCACCGTCTCCGGAATGTCGTGGAGCTTGAGGTCGAGCATCACCCGGCGGCCGGCGGCGCGCATCGCGGTGACCACCGAGGGACCCTCGGCCACGAACAGCTCGAGGCCGACCTTGACCCAGCTGGCGCCGTCGCCGATCCGGGTCGCGAGCACCGTGGCGGCGACGAGATCGGGCACATCGAGCGCGGCGATCACGCGGTTGCCGGGATCGAACGCGGCGTCGCCCAACGTCTCTACAGGCATGGCCACTCTTACGGCCGCGGGCCGCCGGCGGTCAACCCGGACTCACCGGTTCAGCACCGCTGACCTCGGCGCGGCTAGCGCAGCGACTTCACCGTCGGGGTGCCGTCGCTGGAATCGACCGTGTAGATGACGCCGGGGTCGGCGCGGCGGTGGTCGCGATCGAACGACATCGTGCCGGTGACGCCGTCGACCTTGGCGGCCGCGAGCCGGTCGGCCAGCGCGCGGCGGGTGGCGGCGCCTCCGGCGCGCAGCGCGGCGCACAGGTGGACCGCGTCGTAGGCGTAGGCGTCGACCGCGGTCGGGCTCTTGCCGGTCGCCTCGAGGTAGCGGCGCTCGAATTCGAGGCCGGCCGCGTCGAGCGCGCCCGGGAAGTAGCCGGGGGCCAGCAGCGAGCCGTCGCTGTAGCGGGCCGCCTCCCGCACGAAGTCGTCGCTCGCGCCCTCGGCGGTCGACAGCAAGAGGACCGGTCGGCCGCCGGCCGCCTTCTTGGTGCCAGCCGGACGCGCGATCAGGCCGGCCGAGGCCAGCGCCGGCGCGATCAGCTCGAGCCGATCGGCCTGGTCGGGCACGAACACGCCCTGCCAGCCGATGCCGAGCTTCTTGATGACGGCGGCGAACGAGCGGGTGTCGGCCGGGTACTCCACCTCGATCAGGACCTCGCCGCCGGCCGCCGCGACCTCGGTGACGAAGGCGCGCGCGACCGCGGCGCCGTACCCGCTCTTGGGCCGCAGCACGACCAGCTTCTTGACGCCGAGCCCGATCGCCTTGCGCGCCAGCGCCCGCGCGCGCGCCTCGGCCGAGTGCATGAGGTGGAAGACCCAGATGCCGCCGGCCGGGCGCTCGTCGGCGCGCGGGTTGAAGGACAGCAGCGGGATGCCCAGCTCGGTGGCGCGGGCCCCGGCGGCGTCGACCGAGGCGCCGTCGGTCGGGCCCAGGATCGCAAGCGCGTCGGTGCGGGCGAGGGTCGCGACCGCGTCGGCCGCGGCCGGTCCCTCGGCGTCCTCGATCTGGATCGCCGGGGCCGCCTCCGCGAGGGAGCTGGTGCCGACCAGGAGCCCCTTGGCGAGCTGCTCGCCGACTCGCGCCTGCTTGGCCGACTGCGACACGATCGCGCCGAGCACGCCCGGCGCGAGCGGCGGCCCCCGGTCGCCGGCGTCGTCCTCACCGGCCACGGCCAGGCCGACCGCGCGCCGCACCGGCACCGCGCGGCTGCGGGCCGCCCGCGCGCCGGCGACGTCGCCGCCGGCCGCCAGCTCGGTCGCCACCCGCCAGCCCAGGATGCCGACCGAGGGCCCGTCACCGCCGAGCCCGGCCCACGCCGCGCGGGCTGCCTCGGGCGTCGCGACCGCGACCAGCTGCTCGAGCCGGCCGCGGATGAACGCGCGCTCCGGCGGCGTCGCGATCGCCCACCAGCGGTCGAACCATGGCAGCGCCGCCAGCGGGTCGGCGCTCGCGGCGTGGGCGTGGGCTCGCGCCACGATCCACGCGCCCCGCTCGGCGTCATTCTCGATCGCCTTTTCGCCTTCGATGAGGTGCGGCAGCGCGCGCGCGTGGTCGCCCAGCGCCCCGCGGGCGAGCCCGAGGAACAGCGCGGCGCGGGTTCGCAGGCCGGGCTCGAGGCTCTGGTCGATCAGGAGCTCGTCGAGGCTGCGCGCGGCCGCCTCGTGCTCGCCGGCCTGCTCGGCCGCGATCCCGGCGTACAGCCGGGCGAACGGCGCGATCGGGTCGCTGGCGAACTCGTCGGCGATGGCGCGGAAGTCGGCGGCCTCGCGGCCCTCGTCGCCAGCCCGCAAGAAGCGGGCCCGGACGTCGAGAAACCGCTGGCGGGCGGTGGCGTCACCGGAGGTCGGCACCGAGGGCACCAGGGTGCGACGCGGCTTCGGACAGCCGACCAGGGCCAGGAGCACCGCGAGGATCGCCACGCGGGCCAGGGATCGAGCGAACATCCGACGACGATAGCCGCCGCCCCAACCGCGGGCAAACCCGCTATGGTCCGCCCGTGACCCGCACCGAACGTTTGACCTCGCTGGTCGAGTCCGCGATCGAGCGACTCGAGGACGGCGATCTCCCTGCCGCCAAGAAGAAGCTCGATCAGGCCGCCCGGATCGATCCCCAAGATCCCGACCTGCTCACCGTCCAGGCGTCGGTCGCCATGATCGAGGGTGACCTCGACCGTGCGATCGAGCTGTCGGGCAAGGCCGTCGAGCGCGCGCCGGAGGACGTGCACGTCCTGATCGCCGCCGCCGACATCGCGCTGTCCGCTGAGCCCGAGCGCTCGGTCGGCTACGCGCGCCGCGCGATCGCGCTGGTCGAGGAGGAGGACGATCTGGTCAACGCGATCCTGATCCTCTCCGAGGCGCTGTGCGCCACCGACCAGCCGGCCGAGGCGCGCGCGGCGCTCGGCGAGCTCGCGACCTCCGCGATCGATGACCCGGCGTCGATCATCGACATCGCCGGCGCCTTCCTCACCGCCGAGGACCCGACCACGGCCGAGCTCTGGCTGCGCCGGGCCACCGATGGCGACGACGAGCTCGCCGCCGACGCGTGGCACGGCATCGGCCAGTGCCGCGAGGCCAAGGGCGATCGCGAGGGCATGATCGCCGCGTGGCTCGAGACCCGCCGGCGCGACGCCGCGCTGGCCCCGCCCGAGGACGACGGCGAGCCGGTCCCGGACGACGAGCTCGAGGCGATCGCGACCGCGGCGCTCGAGGAGCTGCCGGCCAACGTCATCGCCCACCTCGCCAACGTGCCGATCCTGATCGAGGACCGGCCGTCAGAGCACCTGGTCAAGGACGGATGGGATCCGCGGCTGCTCGGCATCTTCGAGGGCACGCCGCTGCCCGAGCAGAGCACGATGGGCGGCGCGCCCACGATCACGACGATCCACCTGTTCCGGCGCAACCTCGAGCGCGTCGCCGACGGCGACCCCGAGACCCTCGCCGAGGAGATCCGCGTGACCGTGCTGCACGAGACCGCGCACTACTTCGGCCTCGACGAGGCCGAGCTCGAGAAGCTCGGCCTCGACTGATCAGCCGCGCGGGTGCTGCCGGCGCCGGCCGCGGCCGCCGCGCAGATTCAGATGCAGATGCCGGGGATCCCGGTGTCGAGGAAGCAGACGCCGAGCACCGAGCAGCACAGGCCGCCGGCGGTATCGCACTGCGGCGTCGTGGTGCAGGTCGCGCCGATGGCACCGCCGCCGCTGGCGGCATCTGGCGTGCTCACCGGGGCATCGACCGAGATGCCGGCGTCGATCGCGACCGCCGCGTCGGGGACGACGCCGACGCTGGCATCGATCACCTGCCCGATGCGCGCATCGATCCGCGGGTCGTCGTCGTCGTCGTCACTGACGCCCCCGGTGCCCATGGCACAGCCGAGGAGCCCTACCGATGCCACGCAGGCGATGAACCATGCACTCTTGCACGAACGAACCATGTCGTCACTCCTGTGCCGGGCTCCCCAGTCCAGCGCCGGCATCGTAGCCAGGACGACCTGGCACACAAGCACAAAAGTAAGCCGACGCCAGAGATCGCATGACATCGCCTTTCCTCGACGCGGTCCGCCGTCAGGCCAGGGTCGCGATGCGGTCGCCGAACACGCGCTCGAGCCGGTTGAGCAGCTCGTCGGACGGCGACACCATCCAGCGGTCGCCCAGCGCGATCACGATCTCGGACCGCTGCGGGATCGAGAGCCGGATCAGGGCCTGGCAGCCGCCACGCGGCGATTGCATGAGGATGGTGCGCAGCTCGCCGATCTGCTCGCGGGTGACCGCGTCGGCGTTGAGGTGGATGTCGACCCGCGAGGTCTTCTGCTGGCGCAGGTCGGCGATCGGCACCGCATCCTCGAGCAGGATCTTCCAGGCCGCCTCCTCGGCGGTGCCCTCGTTCTGGACCTTGCCGGTGCACAGGATCGGGTCGTCGCTGACCAGGTGGTGGCGCACCTTCTCGAACGTCTTCGGGAAGCACACGACCTCGATGTGGCCGGCCTGATCCTCGAGGACGAAGCGGGCCATCTTGTCGCCCTTCTTCGTGATCATCTCGCGGTACTGGGCGACCACGCCGCCGACCCGCTGCTCGCCGGCGCCCTGCCGGCCCTCGGCGAAGTCGGTGGTGGTCGCGGTCGCGTAGCGCGACAGATCGTTGCGGTAGCGGTCGAGCGGGTGGCCCGACATGTAGAAGCCGAGCGCCTCCTTCTCGAAGGTGAGCAGCTGCTTCTGTGCCCACGACTCGATGTCGGGGTAGGTCTCGCCCGGGGTCGCGCCCTTGCCGGGCGGGGCCGCCGCGTCGATCAGGCCGAACAGCGAGGTCTGGCCGCTCTTGCGGTCGCGCTGCTCGGACGCGCCCTGCTCGAGCGCGGCGTCGAGCGCGCCGATCAGCTGGGCGCGATGACGGCGCTCGGTCCCGAGCGAGTCGAACGCGCCGCTCTTGACCAGCGCCTCGATCACGCGCCGGTTGCACTTCTGGGTATCGACCCGGCGGCACAGCTCGAACACCGACGTGAACGGCCCACCACCGGCGCGCGCCTCGAGCACGGCGTCGACCGCGTTGGCGCCGACGCCCTTGACCGCGCCCAGGCCGAACCGGATCACCTTGCCGCCGACCACGCCCTCCTTGGGCGTCACCGTGAAGTCGAGCGCCGACTCGTTGAGGTCGGGCCGGTCGACGGTCAGGCCCATCGCGCGCGCCTCGGCGATGAACTTGACGACGTTGTCGATGTTGTCGGCATCGCACGACATCAGGCCCGCCATGAACTCGTGCGGGTAGTGGGCCTTGAGGTACGCGGTCTGGTAGGTGATCCAGCCGTAGGCGGCGGAGTGCGACCGGTTGAAGCCGTAGCCGGCGAAGAACGCGATGAGCTCGAAGGTCTGGTCGGCGATCTTGGGGTCGATGCCCTTGGCGGCAGCTCCCTCCATGAAGCCGGCCTTTTCCTTGTCCATGATCTCCTTGGACTTCTTGCCCATCGCGCGGCGGAGGAGATCGGCGCGACCGAGGCTGTACCCGGCCAGGACCTGGGCGATCTGCATCACCTGCTCCTGGTAGACGATGACGCCGTAGGTATCGGCCAGCGTCTGCTCGAGCGTCGGGTGCAGGTACTCGACCTTCTTGCGGCCGTGCTTGCGCTCGATGAAGTCGTCGACCATGCCGCCTTCGAGCGGACCCGGCCGGTACAGGGCGACCGCGGCGACGATGTCTTCCAGCCGGTCGGGCTTGAGCTTCTTGAGGATCTCGCGGAAGCCGCTCGACTCGAGCTGGAACACGCCGGTGGTGTCGCCGCGGCTGATCAGCTTGAAGACCTCGGGGTCCTCCTTGGAGATCGCGCTCTCGTCGAACAGCGGCAGGCCGGCGGCGGTGCGCTGCTCGTTGACCAGGCGCACCGCGGTCTGGATGACCGTGAGCGTCTTGAGGCCGAGGAAGTCGAACTTGACCAGGCCGGCCTTCTCGACCTCCTTCATCGCGAACTGCGTGATGATCTCGCCGTTCTGGCCGCGGAAGCACGGCACGTACTCCCAGACCGGCTTCTCGGCGATCACGATGCCGGCGGCGTGCATGCCGGCGTGGCGGTTGAGCCCCTCGAGCGCGGCCGCGATGTCGAGCAGCTCGCGATGCATCGGGCTCTCGTTGTAGAGCTGCTTGAGCTCGGGCGTGTTCTCGATCGCCTCGCGCACCGGCGGGGTCTTGCCCTGCACCGGCTCGGGCACCAGCTTGGCCAGCTTGTCGGCCTCGGCGAACGGGATCTCCATCACCCGCGCGATGTCGCGGATCACGCCGCGCGCCTTGAGCTGGTGGAACGTCGCGATCTGCGCGACCTGGTTCTTGCCGTACTTCTCCTGGACGTACTTGATGACCTCGTCGCGCCGGTTCATGCAGAAGTCGACGTCGAAGTCCGGCATCGAGGCGCGCTCGGGGTTGAGGAAGCGCTCGAACAGCAGCTTGAACGGCAGCGGATCGATGTCGGTGATCCGCATGGCGTAGGCCACCGCCGAGCCGGCGCCCGAGCCGCGGCCGGGCCCGACCGGGATGCCGTGCTCTTTTGCGTACTTGATGAAGTCCCACACGATGAGGAAGTAGCCGGGGAACTGCATCTTGGAGATGACGCCGAGCTCCATCTCCAGCCGCGCGAAGTAGGCCGCCTCGTCGACCTTCTTCCCCTGCGTGGCGAACTCCCCGAAGCGCGCGCGGAGCCCCTCGCGGGCCACGTGGCGGAAGTAGCCCTCCGTGTCGTAGCCCTCGGGCACGTCGAAGCTGGGGAGCATCGGGACGCCGAGCTTCAGCTTCATGGACGCGCACTTCTCGGCGATGGCCAGCGTGTTCTTGATGGCGTCGGGGTAGGCCGAGAAGAGCGCGCTCATCTCCGCC
>JBKJLC010000006.1:0-14717 GCA_046597055.1 Kofleriaceae bacterium
GAGAAGGAGAAGGAGAAGGAGAAGGAGAAGGAGAAGGAGAAGGAGAAGGAGAAGGAGAAGGAGAAGGAGAAGGAGAAGGAGAAGGAGAAGGAGAGCGAGTGGGAGACGGAGAAGGAAGGGAGCGGGACGGGAGTAGACCGGGAGCGAGCGTGCGCACGAGAGCGAGACGGAGGCCGAGCCGGAGCAACCGGCTCGCGGCCGACATGGACGACCGAGCGGGGATACGGTCGAGTGCGGTCTTGCATTATTCGTGTTTTTCGATATATGCGCCCTATTCAATGTCGCCGCTCCCCGTCCAGCCATGACGAAGGACGACTGGCAGTGGGCGCGCGAGCTGAACGAAGGTGCCGTCGCACCGTCATGCCGCAGCCGACCCGCTGCCTGGCCGCGCGTCGACGACCGGCGCACGGTCGCTGCCGGGTCGCCCGGGACCCGCCTGCCGGCCTGCCGGAGGCGTGCCCGCGCGGGCTCGACGACCAGGCCCCGCGGGCGCCCAGCGGTCAGGGCCGGTCGCTGATCGGCAGCTCGGCGACCGGCTCGCCGGCGCTGTGGTCGGCGCGCTCGCCGGCGGGATCGAGGATCCGCGCCATGAGCACGCCGAGAACACCAGTGGTCGCAAACGGCAGCACCAGGAACAGCGCAGACAGCATGAGAGTTCCCTCTGCATCCGGCGTGCCCCGAGCGCGGCGGCGCCTCGCGCACGGGCGCACGCCCACTTCGCGCACGCATCGGTGCGCGCCCTTGCGCGGCGAGGCGGCGGCGCACACGCGTTCGCGTGGTACATCGGGGCGGTGACCCCCGCCATCACCCCCGCCTCGACCCGCCTCGACAAGACCATCGGCTTCCTGGGAGCCGGCAACATGGCGGAGGCGATGATCCGGGGTCTCATCCAGGGCGGTGTCATGCCGGCCGAGCGCATCCTCGCCTCGACGCCCCGCGTCGAGCGCCAGGAGGAGCTGCGCAAGCTCTACGGCATCGTCGCCACCACCGACAACGCCGAGGTCGCGCGCAAGTCGGAGGTCCTGGTCCTGTCGGTCAAGCCGCAGATCCTGGAGAAGGTCATCCGCGAGGTGTCGGCGCACGTCGTGGCAGGGACGCTCGTGATCTCGGTCGCAGCCGGGGTCGACACCGCCACCATCGAGGGTCACCTGCCGTCGGGTGCCCGGGTGGTGCGCGCGATGCCGAACATGCCCGCCTTGGTCCGCGCCGGCGCCACCGCGATCTCCCGCGGTCGGCACGCCAACGACGCCGACCTCGCCGAGGCCCGGATGGTGTTCGATGCGGTCGGCCTCACGGTCGTGCTCGACGAGAGCCAGCTCGACGCGGTCACCGGCCTGTCGGGCTCGGGCCCGGCTTACATCTTCCTCATCCTCGAGGCGCTGGCCGACGCCGGGGTCAAGGTCGGCCTGTCGCGACGCAGCGCGCAGCTGCTCGCCGCGCAGACCGTCATGGGCTCGGCCAAGCTCCTGCTCGACACCGACGAGCACCCGGGCCGCCTGAAGGACATGGTGACCTCGCCGGGCGGCACCGCGATCGCCGGCCTGCACACGCTCGAGGAGGGCGGGCTGCGCACGACCCTCATCAATGCGGTCGAGACCGCGACCAAGCGCTCCAAGGAGCTCGGTCGCGGCGGGAAGTGAGGTCGGGCGGTGGTGCAGGCGACCGCCGACGGCGTCCGGGTCGACGTGCTGGTGCGGCCACGGGCCTCGCGCGCGCGGCTGGGCCCGGTCCACGGTGATCGACTGAAGGTCAGCGTCGCGTCGCCGCCGGTCGACGGCGAGGCCAACGCCGCCGTGATCGAGCTGTTCGCGCGGGCGCTCGGGGTGGCGCGGGGCGCGATCGAGGTGACCGCGGGCCACGCGTCGCGACGCAAGACCGTCGCGATCCGGGGGATCGACGTGGACCGGGTCCTCGCGGCGGTGACGCCATGAGAGCGGCCGCGGCGCTCGCGCTGGGCGCGCTGGCCGCGTGCGGCGGCGCGAACGGCACCTACGAACTCACGCTGACCACCGCCCCGGGCTCGACCGTGCTCGACCGCATCACCCGCGCGCGGCTGACGCTGTCGGTGCCGTACCGGCAGGTCGAGGCCACCCGCGGCGACGACGGCCGGTTCCAACTGAGCCTCGAGGTCCCGGCCGATGGCCCGTCGGGGTTCGTCACCTTCGAGGGCCTCGACGACGCCGGCGCGGTGATCGGCTGGGGCCGGTCGGCCGCGCTCCCGATCGCCGCGGTCGACGCTCGCATCGCGATCTACGTCGCGCCACCGCAGAGCCTGGCCGCGGCGCCGGCCGGGCTCGACCCGCCGCGCACCGAGCTCGGCGTGGGCAGCTTCTCGTTCGGCGCCATCTTCATCGGCGGCGCCGATGGCGCCGGGGTGCCGGTGGACGATGTGGCGGTCTACGACGTCTATCGCCACCAGGTGCTGATCGGCGATCCGCTGCCGGCGCCGCGGGCGGGCGTCGCGGTCGGCACCGGCGCGTCGGGCTACGCGTACGCGTTCGGTGGGCGCGGGACCGACGGCGCGGCCGCCGGGAACCTGTGGCGGTTCGACACCACCGTCGAGCCGCGCGGCCTGTGGGACCCGCTCGACAACGAGGCGGACCTGGCCCGGGCCGGCGCCACCACCGCCGAGGTCGGCGACGAGCTGTTCCTCGTGACCGGCGATCCGGCCGCGGTGATCGACGGTCGCTCGCTGACCGTGAGCCGCGCCGCGACCCTGCCCACGCTCGCCGGCACCGCCAGCGCGATCGAGGACGCCGAGCTCGTCTATGCCGTGTTCGTCGGCGCGGGCACCGGGACGGGCGGGCTCGTGATGCTCCGGCCGCCCGGCGTCGTCACCGAGCAGGCGCCGCCGACCGCGGGCCGCACCGGCCACGGCGCCGCGGTCACCGCCGACGATCGGGTCGTGGTGCTCGGCGGCGCGATCGCCGGCGTGCCGACCATGACCGCGCTGGTCGTGGACCCGATCGCCGCCAGCTACCGCGAGGCCGCCGACGTGCTGACGGTCGGGCGGATCGACGCCGCGATCGCGAGCACCGGCGAGGTGATCGTGGTTGCCGGCGGTCGCGACGCCGGCGGCGCGATCGTGGCCGACGCCGAGGTGCTCGACGCGGTCTCGCTGGCGCGGATCGCCACGCTGCCGATGGTGACGCCGCGCACGGGCGCGACTGCCACCGTGCTCGGCAACGGCCAGATCCTGATCGCCGGCGGCGTCGATGCCAGCGGCGCGCCGGTCGGCACGCTCGAGCTGTACACGCCGGCCGCGCCGTCACCCGACCGCCTGCGCGGCGACGCGGACCGTCACCTCCGCCCGGCCGCGGACCCACCAAGCCGCTGACGGAATAGCGGCGACGCCCCCGGCGTCCTCCATCGTGCCGCGACGTCGCGCGATGTGGGTCCTGGCCGCGGCCGCGCTGGCCGTGGGCATGACGTCCTGGCTGTGGGGCGTGTTCGATGGGCCCGGTCGCACCTTCGTGCGCGGCCACCTCGGCGACGTGGCCGCGACCGCGCTGGTCTACGCGCTGATCGGGCTGGCAGGGCGCGGCTCGATGCGCGTGCGCTCGGCGATCACCGCGGCGATCGCGCTGACGATCGAGCTGGCGCAGCTGCGCGGGGAGCCCGGCGGCGGCGGCGCCGGCGAGCTGTTGCTCGGCAGCCGCTTCGACGGCCTCGACCTGGTCGCCTACGCCGCGGGGGTCTCGATCGCGGTCGGGTGGGAGTGGCGCGCCACCCGCGCGCGATGACGGCGCCGGCTCACATCGCCGGCGGCTGCGCGAGGCAGGCCGTCAGCTCGGCGTTCGCGGTCCAGCCGCAGGTGCCGTCGGCCTGCCGGGCGCACTCCGCCTTGGCGTAGCACGCGTACTCGGCGCGGTACTCGCACGTCGAGATTGCGTCGTCCCCCTCCTCGACGCAGAGCTGGCTGCTGCAGCCGCCGCGCTTGCAGGCGCCGGCGGTCACGCCGGTGCCGGTGCCGGTGCCATCACCACCGCCGACCGCGGTGCCGTCGCCGGGGCCAGGCGCGGGCGCGGGGGTGTTGCTACCGCAGGCAGCGATCGCGAGGAAGGCGAACGAGAGGAGGATGCGCTTCATGCCTCCCGTGTAGCGCACCTCGGCCCCGCGCGCCGCTGTGCGCGGGCGCTCACCGCCGGCGACCGTGCGCCGGGCTACGGCGCCAGGATCCGTGCCGACTGGGCGGGCACGCTGACCACCACCGAGCCGCCGGCGCCGACCGTGAAGGTGCGTCCGTCGGAGCCGGGCGCCAGATCGCGCAGCACGGTGCCCGGCGCGAACGTGGACACCAGGCAGGTGCCGCCCTCGGCGACCGGCGCGCACGCCTCGCTGACCTGGGTCGACGCGTTCAGCACGACCAGCACCTTGTCGTCGGGCGCGACCCGCTCGAACGCGACGATGCCGGCATCGCGCCGGAGGCCTGGCTCGGTCGTCGTCCACTTCATCGCCACCGTGCCGCGCCGCAGCGCCGCCCGCTCGCGCCGGAGCGCGATCAGGTCGCGCACGAACGTGAAGTGCGGGTGGCCGGTGTCGAACGGCGCGATCCCGCGGGCGGGGTTGCCGCGCCACATGTCCTCGCGGTTGGCCGGATCGACGCCGCCGGCGAACAGCTGCTCGGTGCCGTAGTACATGCACGGGATGCCGTCCCACGTGTACAGGTAGAACAGCGCGGCGCGCAGCGCCCCGTCGTCCGGCTCCTCGAACAGGAACCGCGGCAGGTCGTGGTTGTCGAGGAAGTTGACCGTCACCTGGTTCGGCGCGAGGCCGATGCCGCCCTCGGCCGACGCCTTGTGCGGCGTGGCCCCGTAGGTCGGCCCGGCCGGATAGCCGTTGGCCAGGCACCACGGATCGCTCGGCGTCACGCCCATGCGCGCGTTGTAGAGACACTCGACGTTGCGGGTCGGCTGGTCCTGCTTGAACACCGGGTCGATCACCCGGTACTTCTGGCTGAAGTAGAAGACCGAGTCGAAGCGGCCGAACGGCCCGGCGGCGTCGACGCCGCCCTTGGTGTAGGTGCCGATCAGCTCGTCGTTGCCGTCGAACGCCTCGCCGAAGATGAAGAAGTTCTGCTTGCCGAGCGTCCGCGCCTTCTCGCGCATGCCATCGGTGAAGTGGCCCCAGAAGCCGCGCACGTTGGGCGCGAGCTCGGGCCGATCGATGTGCTTCACGGTGTCGATGCGGAACCCGTCGAAGTCGGCGACCTCGATCCAGTACTCGAACGAGCGGGTCAGCGCGTCGGTGACGTCGGGGTTGTCGGTGTCGAGATCCTTCAGGCCGCCGGGAAAGTCGCCGAGGGTCTCCTGCTGGCGAACGAACTCGCGGCCGTAGTCGTTCTCGTGCCACCACACGTAGACGCGGCCCTTGCGGTTGTACCAGCTCGGATCGTCGAACCAGGGCTTGGCCGGATCCCAGCCGAACCACTCGGGCGGGCGCGGCGGCGGCACCCGGTTGACCTCGGGCCACTCGGTGAAGCGCACCGTGGCCGGTCCCGAAAAGCCGAGCGAGGTCCAGCCCTGCACGCCGCGCGGGTCGTACTCGGGATCCCACTCGATGATGCGCTCGAGGTAGTCCTTGCCCTGATCGCAGTAGATGAGCTCGTCCGCGCTGCACTCGGTGGCGCGGCTCGGGTTATTGCAGATCTGCACGCACGTGTGCGACAGGCCGCCGCCCGACAACCAGTCGTCGGGCTGACCGTTGCCGTTGATGTCGTAGAAGAACAGCTGGCCGACGTGGTTGGTGACCACGTCGAGGATCACGAGCATGCCGCGCGCGTGGGCCGAGTCGACCAGCTCGCGCAGCTTGTAGAGATCGCCGAAGTGCGGATTGGGCCGCAGGAAGTCCTGGGTCCAGTAGCCGTGGTAGCTGCCGAAGCCGGCGTCCTCCTCGGTGTTCTTGACCACCGGCGAGATCCACAGCGCGGTCACGCCCAGCGTCTGCAGGTAGTCGAGCTGGTCGATGATCCCCTGCCAGTCGCCACCGTGATAGCGGCCGGGCACCGACGGCGACACGTTGATGTCGTTGTTGGGATCGCCGTTGCCGAAGCGATCGACGACGATCTGGTAGATGACCTGATCACGCCAGTCGATGTCGGCGTTGGCCTGGTGCGGCATCTCCGACGGATGGTCGGTGGACGACGCCGAGCCACAGGCGGTCGCCAGCGTCAGCGCGAGGATCGAGAGGTGGCGGAGGGTCGTCATGGGCGTCCTCATCGATACGAGCTCGAGTTGAACCACCACTCGGCCTGAGCGCCGAGGAAGTGTACCCAGCGGTGCGCGCGGCGCGGATCATCCTCGGCGTAGAGCGCGAGCGCGCCCTCGTTGAGGTGCGCGGCGCGGTAGACCAGGCGCAGCTGCGGGCGGTCGAACGCCGACGGCCCCAGCGGCGAGTAGGTGAGCATGGGCCCGATCGAGACCACGCCCGGATCGGCGGCGAGCTGGGTCGACGGCATCAGGCCGCGCGGGAACCGGGCCTGGTACGCGAGATCGACCCCGGCGAACACGCCGCGGGCGACCCGGGCCAGCGGCCGGACATTGGCGGCGTATTCCCAGCCGTCGTCGACGTCACGCTGGTTGGGGTCGGCGTCGACGAAGCGGCGCGCGTAGGCGCCGAGCACGACGTTGCCCCAGCGGCCGTCCCAGCCACCGCCGAGCCCGAGCACGAGCTCGCTGGCGCGCGGGTAGGTCTTCAGGTCGGTGTCGAACCCGGTCGGCGGCGCCAGCTCGTCGTACGCGGCCAGGCCTCGGGACCAGCGGGCGAACAGGTTGGCGTGGCGGCGGTGGCCGGTCTCGCCCGGGTTGGCTTCCCAGACGCCGAGCTGGGCGCCGAGCGTGGTACCCCAGTCGCGCGGCAAGGCCTGGGTGGTGTCGTCGCCGCGGTTGCGCGTGCCCGACGGCAGCCCCTGCAGCTCGCCGTGCAGCTTCACCTTGGCGTCCAGGTCGGACGTGGCGGCCAGGAAGTAGGTCGCGGTCGCGCTGGCGACCGTGCGCTGGCGATCGAGCTGCACCGACGTGGTCGCGCCCAGCTCGGGATCCGCGATCGGCTCCTCCTGGTACTGGTAGGCGTCGAGCAGCCGGTTCACGCCGACGTGCGCGGCGACGTCGACCGCGCCGACCCGCACCCCGGCCCCGGCGCCGAGCGTGTTCTGGTCGTCGAGCGGCCAGTAGTCGAACAGGTAGATGTCGTCGCCGCGGTACATGCGCGAGCCGACCCACACCCGCGACCCGCCCGACCACAGCGCCTCCGCATAGACGTTGCGCAGCGCGGGCTCGGCGTCGAACTCGCCGGTGTAGTGGAACAGCGTGTCGGCGAACGCGAGCGTCGTCACCGTGCGCAGCAGCGGTCCGCCCGGCGCCTGGAAGCCGTACGAGAAGTCGAGCTCGAGGTAGCTCGGCTCGACCAGACGTGGCGCTCGCACGACCACCGCGACCGGCGCTGGTGAGCCGCCGCGCAGGTCGGTGCCGGCGATGATCCGCCCGTACGAGCCGAAGCGGAAGCCGGTGCCATCGACGGCCGCCGGCGCGCGCACCGGGACCGCCGCCGGCGCGACGATCGGCGCGACGATCGGCGGGGCGGTCGGCTCGACCACCGCCGCGGCCGCGTCACGCGCCGCCAGCTGCGCCGCGACGATGCGTGCGATGTCCGCCTCGGTCAGCGTCGGGACGACGGCGCCCGGCGGCGCCGGTGGTGCGTCGGCCTCCGGCGCATCCGGTGGCGCCGTCACATCATCGGGCTGCGCAACCGCGGTTCCCGCCAGCGCCGCGAGGAGGAACGCACCCAGGGTCGACCGGAACATCTCGCGACGGCCGAGCACGAACCGTGCCCGGATGGCCACGCGCCGATGTGGCCAGAAGGTAACCGTCAGGGGTCTCAATGCCGATGAGCCTGCCACGACGCTCGTTGCGATTGGCAACGCGTCGGGGCGGATTCCCCCGACCGCTGCCAGGACAAGCGCGCGAATCAATGAGGCGACCCACGCCACAGCCCTGGCATGTGACTTGATAGACGCTGGCTCAATGCGCGCCGCCCTTCGTTCGCTCCGGTCACTGTTGGCACTGTCGGGCTTCGCGCTGCTGCTCGCGCTGGCTGGCTGTCCCGGTACCCAGGGCACCGCCGGCGATGACACCGCCGGCGATGACGACGGCGACGCTGGCGCGGAGCCCGGCGCGGACGCCGCGCCCAACCCGGTCTGCGAGAACCCGGTCGCGGCGTGCAGCCAGACCTTCCGCTACACCGGCCCGGGCCAGCAGGTCGTGCTGCGCGGCGACTTCGCCGCCGACGGCTGGACCACCGGCGTGACGATGACCCGGGTCGGCACCGGCTGGGAGGCGACCGTGCCCGCCGCGGATCAGCAGGTGATCGTCTACAAGCTCGTCGTCGACGGGACCTGGCAGGCCGACCCGGGTAACCAGCGCCGCTCGCCGGATGGCTACGGCGGCGCCAACTCGGTGGTGCGGGTCGACTGCGATCAGTGCCCGCCGCCGACCCCGCTCGACTGGCGCGACTCGGTCATGTACTTCGTGATGATCGATCGCTTCGCCAACGGCGATCCTGGCAACGACGGGCCGATCGGCGTCACCGCGCCGGCCGACTACCAGGGCGGCGACCTGGCCGGGCTCCGCCAGAAGATCGAGAGCGGCTACTTCGACGCGCTCGGCGTGAACACGCTGTGGCTCACCTCGCCGCTCGACAACGCCGACCAGGCCGGCCTCGGCACCGACGGCTACGACTACTCCGGCTACCACGGCTACTGGCCGAAGGACCTGACCCGGGTCGAGTCGCGGGTCGGCACCGAGGCCGAGCTGAAGGCGGTGATCGACGCCGCCCACGCGCGCGGCCTGCGCGTGATCCTCGACTACGTCATGAACCACGTGCACAGCGAGAGCCCGACCTACGGCGCGCACCCCGAGTGGTTCTGGCCCAACCGCAACGGTCGCGGCGGCGACTGCATCTGCGGCGGCGGCTGCAGCTGGGACGACGGCGTCGAGCGCAAGCAGTGCTGGTTCACGTCGTACCTGCCCGACTTCGACTTCCGCAACGGCGACGCCCGCCGGTGGTCGGTGGCCAACGCGATCGAGTGGGCCCAGCGGCTCGGCGCCGACGGCTACCGGCTCGACGCGGTCAAGCACATCGAGGACGCGTGGCTGACCGACCTGCGCGGCCGTCTCGACGGCGAGGTCGAGTGGGACCAGCGCTTCTACCTGGTCGGCGAGACCTACACCGGCGATCGCGACCTCATCAAGTACTACGTCAACCCGACCACGATGCTCGACGGCCAGTTCGACTTCCCGCTGCGCGCGCAGGTGCTCGAGAAGGTCCTGCGCCGCCAGGGCTCGATGGTCGACCTGGCCGCATTCGTCAGCGGCAACGACACCTTCTACGGCGCGGGCGCGGTGATGTCGACGTTCCTCGGCAACCACGACGTGCCGCGCTCGATCCACCTGGCCGAGGACGCGCCGCTGTTCGGCGACTGGGACGGTGGCCGCGAGCGGGCCTGGGCCAACCAGCCGCAGCTGCCGTCGGCGGCGAGCGCGTTCGAGCGGGTCGCGGTCGCGTACACGCTGCTGTACACGTCCCCCGGCGTGCCCCTCATCTACTACGGCGACGAGTACGGCATGCCGGGCGCAGGCGACCCCGACAACCGCCGCTTCATGCAGTGGCAGGGCTACACGGCGCCGCAGACCGCCCTGCGCGATCGCCTGGCCCGGCTCGGCGCGATCCGGGCCCAGCACGTCGCCCTGCGCCGCGGCACCCGCCGCATGCTGGCCAGCGCGACCCACACCATGACCTACGAGATGAGCGCGGCCGGCGACACCGTCCTGGTCGCGCTCAACCGCGCCGACACCACCCAGCCCGCGACCGGCCTGCCCCCCGGCGACTACGAGGATCTGATGACCGGCATGCAGGTGCGCGCACCGCTGTCGGTTCCGCCGCGCACGGGCATGGTCCTGGTCGCGCGCTGAGGCGCGTCGCGCCTCAGGCCATCGGCACGCCGCCGCCGCCGGCCTTGGTCGTGCGCTCGAAGTGACGATGCTGCGCGATCGCCTGGACGAAGCCGGCGGCGAGCTCGGTGATGTCGCCCTCCTGGGTGGTGACGATGCCCTGCTCGAACCGGACCGCCGCCGCCATGCTGCCGTCGTCGTCGGCCACGGTGAACCCGGGCAGCTCGCACGCGGCGAGCAGCGCCACCGCTTCGCCGCTGGCCGCCATCGGCTTGCAGTGATGGAACTGCTCCTGCAGGAATTCCTTCACGAACGGCTGGCGCAGCATCGCGGCGACGCTGGCCGCGCCCCCGGGGACGTAGACCGCGTCGTAGAGCACCGAGGCCGCGGTCAGGTGCGAGCGGTCGACCGCGACCGCCTCACCACCCGCGGCGGTCAGCGCGCCGAGCTTGCGCGAGATCACCTCGCAGGCCGCGCCCTGCTTGCGCAGCGCCGCCTTGACCTCCGCGAGGTGGGTGGCATCGACGCCCTGGTCGGCGAGGATCGCGATCCGGCGGCTGTAGATGGTGTCCTTCGTCGTGTTGGCCATGCTGAGCGCGGGCGACGCCGCCACGGCGTTCTTGCTCGCGGCGACCGGCTTGCCCGGCGCGGGCGCCGGCGGCACCTCGATCCCGAGGCCCTCGGCGATCTCGGCGGCGAACGCCGGATCAACCTGGGCGAACATCGCGACCACCCGCTCGCGGATCGTCGCGCGCTCGAGCTTGCCCAGCTCGAACTGGAAGGCCTCGACCAGGTGGCGGCGCTCGGGCTCCGACTGGCTGTTGAGGAACATCCGGGCCTGGGTGAAGTGGTCGCTGAACGTCTCGCTGCGCGTGCGCGCCTTCCCACCGGTGACCGGCTGGGCATGGTGGACGAAGCCGGTCTCGGCGCTGGCCAGGAACGGACAGCCACCGCCGACCGTGTTCGGGTGATAGTTGGCGCGGCCGGTCGGGATGGTCTGACGACCGAACCCGTCCTGCTGGTGGTTGTGGACCGGCGCGACCGGCCGGTTGATCGGCAGCTCGTTGAAGTTGGGTCCGCCCAGCCGGGTCAGCTGGGTATCGAGGTACGAGAACAGCCGGGCCTGCATGAGCGGGTCGTTGGTGAAGTCGATCCCAGGCACCACGTTGGCGACGCAGAACGCGACCTGCTCGGTCTCGGCGAAGAAGTTCTGCGGGTTGCGGTTGAGGGTCAGCTTGCCGACCTTGCGGACCGGCACCAGCTCCTCGGGCAGCAGCTTGGTCGGGTCGATCAGATCGAAGCCGAACGCGAGCTCGTCGGCCTCGTCGACGATCTGGACCCCGAGCTCCCACTCGGGGAACTGGCCGGCGTCGATCGCGTCCCACAGGTCGCGCCGGTGGAAGTCGCAGTCCTTGCCGGCGATCTTCTGGGCCTCGTCCCACACCAGCGAGTGGACGCCGAGCAGCGGCTTCCAGTGGAACTTCACCAGCCGCGCCTTGCCCGCGGCGTTGACCAGCTTGAAGGTGTGGACGCCGAAGCCCTCCATCATGCGGTAGCTGCGCGGGATGCCGCGATCGGACATCACCCACATCACCATGTGCGCGGTCTCGGGCTGGAGCGAGACGAAGTCCCAGAAGTTGTCGTGGGCCGAGCCACCCTGTGGCATCTCGTTGTGGGGCTCGGGCTTCACCGCGTGGACGACGTCAGGAAACTTGATGCCGTCCTGGATGAAGAAGACGGGCATGTTGTTGCCGACCAGGTCGAAGTTGCCCTGCGGCGTGTAGAACTTGACCGCGAAGCCGCGGGCGTCGCGGACGGTGTCGGCCGAGCCTTTGGAACCCTGGACCGTCGAGAACCGGACGAACACCGGGGTGGTCACGCCCGGATCCGCGAGGAAGCCGGCCTGGGTCAGATCCGACATCGACTCGTAGACCTGGAAGTAGCCGTGCGCGGCCGAGCCACGGGCATGGACCACGCGCTCCGGGATGCGCTCGTGATCGAAGCGCGTCATCTTCTCGCGGAAGTGGAAGTCTTCCAGCAGGGTCGGCCCCCGCTCGCCGGCCTTGAGCGAGTCGTCGGTGTTCGGGATCGGGATCCCTTGATCGGTGGTGAGGACCTGGTGCTCCGGGTACGCACGGAACGGCTCGAGGGCCTCGTTCTTGTTCAGGGTCTGCGGCGTCTGGCCGTGCTTGGTCTTCGGGTTCGTCGGAGGGTTCGCCATGGCGGCCGTTGCCAATGCGAACCGCGTACCGGTTCGATCTGCGTTCACGAGCGCCTCCGGACGGACAAAACGCCCGAAATCGACGCCCGCGTGAGCGCATCTGCGCGAACCCGGTGCGCGCCATTGCGCGACCGTGCGACCGCGACACACATCGAGCCAGCGATTTCGCCGCTCGCGGCGGGTGCATCGCTTGCATCGCCCCGCCGCCAGGAGGCATCGACTCATGGCGAAACTGTCCGCAAAAACCAACCCGACGGCGGCCCAGGTCGGGCTCGAGAACCTGCTCTACCAGAACCTCGAGACCGAGCTTGGCGGCGTCGCCATCTACACCAACGCGATCCGGCTCGCGATCAACCAGGAGCTGCGCGGGGAGTGGGAAAAGTACCTCGCCGAGACCGAGCGGCATGTCGAGGTCGCGCGCGGCCTGTTGAAGACCGCCGGGCTCGATCCCGACGCCGAGGTGCCGGCCCGCTTTCCGGTGCGCCTGATCGGCGAGACCCTGGTCCAGGCGATGATCAAGTCGACCGGCGCCGGCGATCCGGCGGCCGCGCAGATCACCGCCGCCGAGTGCGTGGTCCTCGCCGAGACCAAGGACCACTCGAACTGGGAGCTCATCGGCCTGCTCGGCAAGCAGCTGCCCGGCGAGCTGGGCGAGGCGCTCCTCAAGGCCTACGAGGAGGTCGAGGACCAAGAAGACCACCACGTCTATCACACGACCGGCTGGGCCCGCGAGTTGCGGGTCGAGAGCCTGGGCTTGCCCGCGGTGCTGCCGCCGCCCGAGGAGACCCAGAACGTCGAGAGCGCGGTCGCGGCCGCGCGCGCCAAGAAGGGCCGCGAGAAGCAGATCTCGTCGTGACCGAGGGCTGACGATCACCCGGATGCTTGTCCTCGGTCGCGCCGCTGACGAGCCCGCGCTCGCCAGCGGCGCGATCGACCTTGCCGCAGCGCTACGCGGCCGGCTATGTAGTCACCCGCGCCGGGCCCGCGACCTGTACTTACGACGGGTCGCCGTCGCTCCACTCGACGGCACCGCCCAGCCGGGCCGCGAGCGCCACGAGGAGGTCACCGTCGCGCGATATCACCTCGACGTAGGTGGCATCGAAGGCGCGCACCTCGACCAGCGCACTGCCGAGATCCGCATCGGGTGGGTCCTCCGTCCACAGCCCACCGTCGCGAAACCTCGGGGCCAGGTTGTCGTCATCCCGAAAGGCGGCGAACACGCCACTCAGGAATTGATCCACCGTGCGCGCGATGCGCGCCAGTTCGACGCCATCTCCGAGTCGGACCGGGGTAGCGGTGGCCGGCCATACCGCATCGCCACCCACCGCCGAGACGTCGCCCGCGTACCACACCAAAGCCGGTTGTCGCTCCGAAATCGCCTCGATCACCCGCGCGATGTGTGCGCCTAGGCAGACGACGTGGTCACCGAACGCAGCCTTATCGAACGCGAGGCGACGGATGCCGGTCACGGAAGCTCTCCTGGCGCGGGGGGACGGGCGGGACCATGCTGCGGAGTTCCTCCAGTGGGATTCGGAACATAATCGTGCACGTGCGGGTCCGTATGCTTCGTCGGTCGTCCGTGATCTCCCCAGTCTACCTGCTTCACCGGCTTGCCATCCGCTCCAAACTCGCGCGTTTGGATGTACGGCCCCTTGCGGCCCTTTTTTCCGCCGATCTGCGTGTGCGGATACGGCGAAGATGGCGCCAAGTCGCCATGCTTGGTCTTGGGTAAAGGGATCGGCTCGCCTGTCTTGGTCTTGGGCACGTAAGTCGGCCTCACCGTGATCTTGGGAGCCGGCAGCTTGACCCCGCGCGTGCCCTTAGGGCCGGGAGCCAGCACCCCTGCCAGGAAGACAACGATCCCAAGTTCGGCATTGCCCTCCTTCAGGCCGTTCTTGCGGTCCGCGTAGTCCTTCATTGCTTCGCCTACGATGGTGTGGTCAAGGACCGCGTAGCTCACGGCCATGCCGGCGTTCTTGCCCTTCGTCATGGCCCATCGCCCCAGATCGCGGTACCAGCTGAGCCCATCCGGGTCGTAATAGGTTAGAGGATTGTTATTCGAGAACAGGTACAGATTCCCCCGCTGCGGTTCTGTCTCCGCCAGCTCGGGAGAAGACAGGAACAGTGGATCTTCGCTGACCCACCGAAGTGTGACGGGGTCATATGAGCGGTAGCCGTAGTGGCGCAGGCCCGACACGGCGTCGTGCTCCTTGCCGTTGAAGAGCCGGCGGTGGCTGCCGGCGTCATAGCTGCCCACCACCTCGCCAAAGGCGCCATAGATGTGGGCCGAGGTCACGGTGGCGTGGTGCAACGAGAGCACCAGGTTCTGCAGCGTATCGGCGAACTGGAGCTCGACGCGCGTCTTGTTCTCGACCCGGGCGATGGGCTCGCCCGCCCCGATGTGGTGGTGGCGTCGCGCCTGGGCGCCCGCCGCGGTGTACAGCGTCTCGCTCTCGCCGAACCAGATCTTGAGGCCTTCGGGGCCGATGGACGCCATCCGCGACGGGCTGGACCCGAAGAAGTAGCGCTCGGTCCCGGCCGGCCCGGCG
>JBKJLC010000060.1:0-47977 GCA_046597055.1 Kofleriaceae bacterium
ACCGATCTCATCATCGCCAACCTGCACCGGCTGGCGGCCAAGGCCAAGCTCGACCCCGACGCCATCGCGCTGCGCGAGCAGGCCGAGGCCAAGCTCCGCGAGTTCTGCACCTGATCAAGCGACCGCGGCGCAGCGCGGCCGCGCCGCGCGGAGCTACGCGAACTGCGCGTGGCCGACGATCAGGCGATCGATGTCGGCGTAGTGGTCGGGCAGGATGTCGCCGCCGAAGCGGGCGGTCGACCGCGAGCGCCGGGCCAGCCAGTCGCGGCCGAGCAGGCGGTGGCTGGCGAAGTCGAAGTCGCCGATGCGCTTGGACGCGACCGTGGTCTCGGCGCGCGGGCCCGAGCCGACCCCGCGCGCGACGTGGAAGCCGGCCGCGAGCAGCGACGACCGGACCGCGGTCGAGCTGGTGAACGTCAAGAGCTCGGTCGGCCGGTCGAGGTACCCGAAGATGCGGCGGAAGGTCGCCAGCGACCACATCGAGTTGTTGGTCTTCGACGAGAACGGGTCGTAGAAGATCACGTCGGGCGGGGCGTGGTCGGTGAACGTCGCCATGAAGTCGCCCTCGCACAGGGTCCAGGTCAGGTGCTCGCGGCGGAACACCCCGTCCTTGTGCAGCATGTGGGGCGCGGCGTGGCGCAGGTGCACGAACTCCTTCTGGCGGCTGATCGCCAGGCGGAACGCATCGAGGTCGGTCTCGAAGCTGACCAGCTCGACCGGGGGATGCCCGGGCGCGCGATCGAGCGCGCGGATCAGCGCCATCGCGTTGTGGGCGGCGCCCAGCCCGACGTCCCAGACCACCAGCGGCCGCGGCTCGCCCTGGTTGCTCACCGCGCGCGCGATCGCCGCCGACTGGGCGACGTAGACCTGGTCGGCCTCGACGTCGGGGTGGTTGACCGAGTGCATGATCTCCCCCGACGGGAGGTGCTGGATGCTCGAGAAGCCGTGGACCGACGTGTGGACCACGAAGCTGCCGCGGGTGAGCGGCGCCGGCGCGTGGCGCTTGGGGTGGCGGCCGGGCGGGTTGTCCTGGTCGGTCAGCGCCAGCGCGACCCGGCGCTCGGCGTAAAAGGCGGCGAAGGTGTCGGCGCGGATGTGGGCGCGGACCTCGGCCATGAGCTTCATGTAGAAGCGCAGGTTGTGGAACGACAGCAGCTGCCAGCCCAGCGGCTCCTTGCACTTGATCAGGTGGTGCAGGTACGAGCGGCTGTACAGGCGGCACGCCTCGCAGTCGCAGGTGGTGTCGAGCGGCTGCTCGGCGAACTTGTGGACGCCGCGGGCCAGCTCGACCTTGCCGCGCGAGGTGAACACCACGCCCTGCTGCGACCACGCGGTCGGCAGGATGCAGTCGAACATGTCGACGCCGCGGTGGATCGCCTCGAGCAGATCGAGCGGCGTGCCCACGCCCATCAGGTAGCGCGGCCGGTTTTCGGGCAGGAGCCCGGTCGTGAGCTCGCAGATGTCCTCGCGCGCCGACTTGCCCTCGCCGACCGCGAGCCCGCCGATCGCGAAGCCGTCGAAGCCGTCGATCGCGGTCAGCGCGGCCGCGCTGGTGCGGCGCAGCTGCTCGAAGCACGCGCCCTGCACGATCGCGAACAGCTTCTGCGGCGAGTCGCCGCGGGCCGCCAGCGAGCGCTTGGCCCACCGGTGGGTCAGCTCCATCGCGTCGCGCGCCTGGGCGAACGAGCTGGTCGACGCGATGCACTGGTCGAGCACCATCATCACGTCCGAGCCGATCGCGCGCTGCATCTGGATCGAGCGCTCCGGCGTCAGCAGCAGCAGCTTGCCGTCGACGTAGCTGCGGAACTCGGCGCCGTCTTCGCCCATCGAGCGCGCGTGCGGCAGCGAGAAGATCTGGAAGCCGCCCGAGTCGGTCAGGATCGGCCGGTCCCAGCCCATCCACTTGTGCAGCCCACCCATCCGCTCGAACACCTCGATGCCGGGTCGGACCAGCAGGTGATAGGTGTTGGCCAGCAGCACCGGGGCGTCGAGCTCGTGGAGCTGTGCCAGCGTCTGAGTGCGCACGGTGCCCCGGGTGCCGACCGGCATGAACATCGGGGTCTCTACCGCTCCGTGGAGCGTGGTCAGGGTCGCGGTCCGGGCGCGGGACCCGGTGGCGCGGGCGTGGACTTCGAATGTCACCGGCGTCTTTTAGCTCAAGCGAACGCCCGCCGATAGCGCGCGTTTATCCCCATGTACAGCGCGTAGGCGATGAGCCCGGCCGCCACGATCCCGAGGAGGACCGCGCCCCAGGTCTGCTGGAGGATCTCGCGGAGGGCGGCGTCGGTGCCGATCGCCTGGCGCGCGTTGGCGTCGAGCCCGGCCTTGATGAGGAGCCAGCCCGCGACCGGGAGCACGACCCCGCGGGCGGCGATGCCGAACCGGCTGATGCGGATGAGCCAGGTCTCCTCGGTGGCCGACATCTCGTGGGTCTTCAGCTTCTTGCGGAACTTGACGGTGTACGCCTTCACCAGCTGGGAGATGCCGAACGCGATCACCCCGGCGCCGATCGCCATGATCAGCCAGTCGCCGCCGTCGGACTGCAGCGCCCGCTGGAGCCAGCCGCGCTTGCCGTCGCCGCCGGCCGTGCCGGCGACGGTCTGGAAGCAGTTGATCGACAGGAACGCCGCCAGCAGGCCGCCGCCGACCGCGCCGATCCGCTTGCCGATCCGCTTCAGCGGCTTGTCGTCGTGGTGCGGGGAGAAGGCGGCCTCGGCGAAGCGCCACAGCGCGTGGCAGGCCAGGCCGACGCCGAGGACCAGGAGCAAGATCTGGCCGAACGGCTGCTTCTTCACCTCGCGGGCCGCCTCCTCGTTGCCGAGCAGCGCGCCGCCCTCGCCGAGCGCGAGCCTGAGGGCGAAGATGCCGATGACCGCGTAGACGACACCCTTGGCGACGAAGCCGAAAGTCGCCGCGTGGTCCATCCACTTGCTGTTGGCAGCGCGCTCCGCCCCGTGCTTCACGGTGTCGATGGTGGTCACGTTCTCAGCAGTTGCAGTCACCATGCCGTCGCACATCGCGGAGTTGCAGCGTGGTGGCCACTCGATCCGAGGCGGACATGTCACACAGAGCGCCTCTGCCACGACCTGGCCCAGGGCGCGGGAGTGGGGCGAACCTGCGAACGGCACCGGAGTTTCGCGCGTCTAGGTATCGGCGTTAGCAGGTAATACGAGAAAATATGGCCGAGGGCTGCCGCGCGGGCCGCAGCCGCCGGTTGGCCGATCGGGCGGCGCCGCGCGCGTGAACCCGACCGGCGCTTGGCGTAGGGTCGGCCGATGTACTTCGAGACCTTCCGTCAGATGAAGAAGATGCTCGGCCAGCTCGACAAGTGGCTCGACGCCGCCGCGACGTTCGCCGCCGAGAAGAAGATCGAGCCGGAGCGGTTCCTCGGCTTCCGGCTGGCGCCCGATCAGTTCGCGTTCGCCCGCCAGATCCAGGTCGCGTGCGACACCGCCAAGCTCGGCGCCGCGCGGCTCACCGGCAAGGAGGCGCCGGTGCACGACGACAAGGAGACCACCCTCGCCGAGCTGCAGACCCGGGTCCGCGGCATGGTCGACTACCTCGACCAGCTGACGGCCAAGGACTTCGAGACCGCCGCCACCCGCGTCATCACCCAGCCGCGCTGGAACGGCAAGGTGATGTCGGGCGAGGACTACTTCCTCGAGCACGTCACCCCGAACTTCTTCTTCCACCTCACGCACGTCTACGCGATCCTCCGCCACAACGGCGTGCCGGTCGGCAAGCGCGACTACCTGGGCACGCTCACCCAGCGCGACGGCTGATCGCGCGTCAGCGGGTCAGCTCGACCAGGCCGCGCCGGGTCGCGATCCAGGTGGTGCCGCCGGTGCGCAGCGAGGCGGTGACGTCCTTGCCGGGCAGGCCGGTGGCGGTGGTCCAGGTCGCGGTGAGCCCGTCGCCGCTGCGCAGGCCGTCCATGGTCGCGGCGTACAGGCGGTCGCCGTCCCAGCGCAGGCCGCCCGGGTTGATCCAGCCGTCGCCGAGCTGGGTCGGTGCGATCGCGGCGTCGGCGGCGCCGAGCGCGAACCGGGTCACGCCGCCGTTGTAGGTGCCCGCGAACACGGCGCGGTCGTGCCCGACCAGCGCGGTCACCCAGTCGTCGCGCAGGTGCCCGCCGGCGACCGAGAACCGCTGCCAGCCCGGGTCGAGCGCGGCGTCGTCCTTGCCGGCGTGCGCCACGCTCGGCCCCCGGTACAGGCCGGTGGTGGTGCCGAGCCACAGGCCGCCGTCGCCGTCCTCGGCGATCGCCCACACGTTCCCGATGTCGCGCGGGCCCACCCGCACCGGGCCACCTGCGCCGATGACGACCGCGCCACCCGAGGTGCCAGCGACGATGCGCCCGTCGCGGAGCCGGGCCAGCGCGAGCACGTTGCGGCCGGGCAGGCCGTCGCGCCGGGTCAGCCGGCGCACGTCGTCGCCGTCGAGCGTCATCAGGCCGGCGGCGGTCGCGATCCAGATCCGCGCGGCCGCGCCGGGGCGAGGCTCGACCACGAGCGCGTTGACCCGCGCGTCGAGGTCGGGGTGCGCGACCACCCGCCAGCCGCCGCGCTCGCGCACGGCCAGGCCGCGATCGAAGGTGCCGACCCACAGGCGCGCGCCGTCGCTGGCCAGCGCCGACACGTCGTTCGAGGGCGGGCCGGCCGCCGACGCGACCCGGGTCCAGCCGGCGCCCCGGTCAGGCCGGAGCCACACGCCGTCGAGCCCACCGGCGCAGGCCGCGCCGCCGGCGCCACCGGCGGCCGCCTGGGCCATCACCAGACCGTCCGGTCCACCGGACAGTCGGGTCAGGCGACCGCGATCGACCCGGGCCAGGCCGTCGCCCATGCTGGCGACCACGATGGTGTCGTCGAGCGCGGTCACCCGGCGCAGCTCGCCGCCGCCGTAGCCGACGCTCCGGTCGCCGGTGCGCACGTGCAGGCCGCCGGCCCCGGCGATCCACAGCCGGTCGCCCGCGCCGTGCAGCGACGCGATCCCGGCCGCGGCGTCGCCGGCGACGACCCGGGCGAGCTTGCCCGCGGTCAGGCGGTGGAGGCCGTCGCTGGTCGCCACCCACAGCGTGCCGCCGGCGACCGCGAGCGCGGCCACCCGGGCGTGGTTGCCGCCGCGGGTGAACTTGACCGGCGTGACCGTGCCGCGGGCATCGACGCGCAGGACGCCGCCGCCCCAGGTCGCCAGGTAGACGTGGGCGCCGAACCGCGCGACGTCGCGCACCGGCTTGCTCGCCAGCGCCTGCACGATCGTCAGCCGGTCGCCGACGAGCCGGGCCCGGGCCGCGCCGGCGTCGGTGCCGATCCACAGGGCGTCGCCGTCCATCGCCAGCGCGTCGATGCGGGTGCCGGGCAACCCGTCGCTCGCCGTCCACACCGCGCGGGTGGTGCCGGCGCCGTCGATCCGGATCAAGCCGCCGCCGGTCCCGATCAGCGCGCCGCCCCCGTCGAGCGGGAGGCAAGCGCGGGCCTCGCCGGTGTGGCCGTGCACGCGGGGGCTCGGCGCGGCGACCGCGCCCGGAGCGCTCATCGCCGCGCCCACCAGGACCACCGCCGCGGTGACGACCGACCGGCTCACGGTGCGACCGTGAGCTCGCGGGTGGCCAGGTTGAGCGCGCGGTCGCGCGCCACTACCCGCAGGGTCACCGGCGCCGGCAGCACGCCGGTCACCCACACCGCCTCGAACTTGCCCCACGAGGTCTGCGCGAGCACCAGCAGCTGGCCGTCGGGCAGCACCAGCTCGACCTGGTCGGCGTCGCGGCGCGCCTCGCCGCGCTGGCGGGCCCGGATCCGGTAGCCACCGGCGACGCGGGTCGCCGACAGCTCGACCGCGGGCGCCACGGTGTCGACCGTGTAGCCGAGGTGGAGCACCTCGACCCGACCGTCGGCGTGCGTGATCGCGACCCGGACCTGGTACCCGCCATCGGCGGTGTCCTTGTCGATCAGGAAGCGGACCATCCACGCCGCCAGGTCGCCGTCCCACACCGCCTGCTTGGTCTCGCCGAAGGGAAAGGTCACCACCACCGAGACCGCGTCGCGCGGCGCCGGGATCTTGATCTCGGGATCGCCGGGCTGGATCTCGTCGGGGCTGAGGCTGGCCTGGCGGGCGCCGAGGTTGTCGAGGTCGCCGCCGGTGACCTGCGGCGCCTGGGCCAGCTGCTCCTCGGCGTGCTTGCGCTCGATCTGGTGCTGCCGGTAGGCGTCGTCGTTCTCGAGCACGAGCAGCGAGGTGTAGCGGCTCATCACGCCCGCCTCCTGGCTGAGCTTCACGATCTCGTCGCGCGGCGCGCCGCGGGCCTCGAGCGCGGCGAGCTGGCGCGCGGCCCAGCGCTGGCCGACCCGCGGCACCGCCACCGCCGACGCGAGCGACACCCGCTGCCGGTACGGCTGGCCACCCGCGACGCCGACCAGCGTGACCTCGGCCGGCGCCGGCTCGCCGGCCGGCGTGCGGATCACGGCGAGCAGGTCGTCGCCCGCGTACACGGTGGTCGCGTGATCGGGGAACACCGCGGCGCCGCTCGGCGCCTCGACCCGCGCGCTGGCCAGCCGCGGCACCGCGCGGGCGTGGACCGCGGCGAGGGCGAACCGGCGCGCGTCGATCGAGCGGGTGACCATCATCGCCCGGCCGCCGGTGCGGCCGGCCAGGTCGCGCCAGGGCGCCGCGGCCGCGCCCTTGCCGAGCAGCGCCGCGTGGATCGGCGCGCCGATCGCGTCGGCCTTCGCGGCCAGGGCCGGGCCGTCGCGGTCACCCCAGGTCGCGATGCCGTCGCCGATGTACAGCACGTCGGTCGGGTGCAGCGCGGCGGCCGCGGTCAGCGCCGCGCCCAGATCGCTGGCGCCGTCGGGCTCGATCGCCGCGACGAACCCGAGCGCCGCGGTCTGCGCTGCCGGCGCCGCCGCGACGAAGTCCGCGCTGCTGGGCGTGACCGCCACGTCGCTGGCGAGCACCACGAAGCGGTCGCCCGGCGCCAGCTCGCCCAGGGTCGTCCGCAACAGCTCCAGCGCCAGGGGCCGGCTCTCGAGCGTGCTGCGCGAGGTGTCGAACACCACCGCGACCCGCCGCTCGCCGGTCGGCGCGGCCGGCACCGACATCCCGGCCGCGGCCGGCGTGATCCGCACCGCGGTGTAGACGCCGTCGGTGCGCACCTCGCGCATGACGACCGGCACCTGGCTGGCCGCGACCGGCACGGTGAGATCGAGGCCCTGGTGGACCGCCTGCTCGCGCGCCGCGACCTTGCCATCGACGGTCACGGTCAGCTCGCCGATCGTCGTGCCCAGGTCGGGCCGGCCGAGCGCGAAGTCGTACTCCCAGCGGTCGGCGCGGTGGACGAGCGGCGTGAGGTAGCGGATGACGACCCGCTTGTCGTGCCGGCCCTCGATCGGGAACACCCGCAGCTTGAACCAGTTGCCCTGCTCCCACTCGAGTAGCGCCGGGTCCTGCATCTCGTCGACGATCTGCTGGTAGGTCGCGCGCGCCTTTTCGCGCTCGACGATCTCGCCCTCGACCAGGCGGCCGTTGATCTCCATCGCCATGCCGATCAACATCCCGCCCTCGGGCACCGGGAAGCGGAACGTGCCCTCGCGGGTCTCGCCGGCCGGGTTGAAGAACACGTGCTCGACCTCGGTCACCGCCAGATCACCGGCGGTGTGGACGTCGACCGCGACCCGGCGCAGCACCAGCGGCTCGCTGTGCTGGTCGTCGATCCGCGCCTCGAGCTTGCCGACCCCGGCGCCCAGCTCGGCCTGCTCGAGGTCGAGGCTCCAGTCGGCCAGCTCGGGCCGCGCGCCGGTCGCGATCAGCTCGGTTTGTCCGGTGGCCGCCGCGGCCAGCAGGAAGTCGCCGGTGACCGGCCGGGCGGCGCCGCCGAGGTCGACGAACACCGGCAGCGCGGCCTCGCCGCGGCGCAGCCGGGCCTCGCCGGCGAGCACCGCGACGTGCACGCCGCCGCGGTCGTCCTGCCCGAGCCGCACGTGGCTGCCGGCGCGCAGCCACAGCCGGCCGGCGGCATCGCCGGCGCCGAGCGCGACGATCGCGCCCTGGCGCGCGACCTTCAGCTCGCGAACGCGGGCGGAGGTGGCCCCGGCGGCAAGCGGTCGCCAGGCGCGGTCGTGCAGCACCGCCAGCTCCCCGCGCGCGGTCAGCACCGCCAGCTCGAGGCCGAGCGGGCCGCTGGCGCGGACGGCGACCGCCGGCCCGATGCCGGGCAGGTCGTGGTCGGCGTGACGCGGGACCGGCGCGGACCCGCACCCGATCAGGAGAGCACCCAGCGCGCCCCAGCGGCGCGGACTCGACCGGAGCGAGCTCATCGCGAACCTTCCTTGGCGACGTCGATGCGCGCCACCGTGACGGTCTGACCCTTGGTGAAGAGGCGATAGGGCAGGACGTGCTTCTGCTCGCCGGGCTTGCCCTCGTCGAGCACGATCACGACCTCACCGCGCGCCTCGGAGAAGTTGCTGCGGCCGACGCCGTAGTAATTGACCTGCACCAGATAGGCGCCCGGCCGGGCCGCCGGGGCGGTGAAGCTCTCGGGGCCGTAGCCGGTCGTGACGTCGTCATACAAGGCCTCGCCGAACTGACCCTGCTTGTGCTGGTAATTGACCTTCTCGCCGGCCGGGTTGGTCACCCAGAGATCGACGTCGCTGCGATCGGTGTCCCAGGTCAGGTACACCTTGATGTCGTTCTCGCTGCCACCGGCCAGGGCCAGCCCGTCGATCGTCGCGACCAGGGCGTCGGCGGTCGCGCGGTCGCCGTCGGCGCGCGCGTCACGGGCCTGCTGGTGATAGATCTGCGCCAGGCGCTGACGCGCGGGATACCGCACGGCCTCGGCGGTGCTCTTGTCGGCGACCAGCGCCTCGAACCGCGCGCGGGCCTCGGCCACCTCGCCCAGCCGGTACGCGACATCGGCCAGCTCGAACCCGAGCCTGCGATCGTCGGGGCTGAGCGCGGCGGCGTCGCCGAGCCGCTGGTAGGCGCCTTTCAGATCGCCGGCCTGCTTGAGCACGCTGGCGAGCGCGCGCTGGGCGCCGGCGTCCAGGGGCAGCAGCTCGACCACCGCGGAGTAGGCGCGCCGGGCCTGGTCGCGCTGGCCGAGCTCGCTGTAGAGGTCGCCGATCAAGCGGACCACGACCAGGTTGTACGCGTCGATCGCGCGCCACGCGCGGGCGGCCGCCAGCGCCTCGTCGAGCTTGCCGGCGCGGGTCAGGCCGCGCACCAGCGCGAACTGCACCTCGCGATCCTTGGGCGTGCGGGCGACCGAGGCGCGCAGGGCGATCAGGTCGGCGTCGCTCGCGCCGGCGCGTGGGCCGCCCGGCTCACGCTCGCCGGGGTGGAGGGTCAACCGTGGGGCTGCCGCCGGCCGGGCTCCCGCCGGGGCCGCCGCGACGACGACCCCCACTGCACACACCGTTGCCATGGTCCGCATGGCCCGACGCATTGCACCGGCCACGCCACCACCCACGCCCTGTCGAATCGTAGGCTTGCGGCCCGCCGTGTCGCCGCCGACACGACCGCGTTCGCCGCCGGGACACGCGCCCGGGGGCGCCGATCAGACCTGGGCGGTCTTGATGACTGCGGACGGACCGCGCCGGACGTCGGTGGCGTGGGGCAGCGTCTGGACCAGGCCGCCGCTCAGCGGGTCGGCGTTGCGGTAGTGCACGACGATCTCGGCCGCGTCGCGGAGCATGTCGATGCGGTTGACCTGCACCCGCACGACCTCGAGGCCGGTGCGCGCGGTGATGTCGGCGTACAGCGCGGCCTGGTGCCCGGGCTTGAGCAGGCTCAGGTTGTCGTACAGCATCGGGGTCTGGGCCAGGTTGCGCGCGGCCGAGCGCAGCTCGAACAGGGTGACGCCGGTGATCACGCCGTTGACCGCGAGCAGCTCGAGCAGGCTGACGCTCTTGTTGGCGACGCCGTTGAGGATGCCGAGCCCGATCACGATGAACAGGTACGTGAGATCCCGCATCCGGATCTCTTCGGTCCGGTAGCGCAGCATGCCGAACACCGCGAACAGGCCGAGCGCGAAGCCCAGCTCCATGGGCACCTTGCGCAGCAACACGCACAGCGAGAACGTGATCACGTTGAAGATCACGTAGGTGAACGCGAACTCGCGGCCTCGATACAGCCGGTAGTAGACCCCGTAGATCACGGTGAACGTGAAGAAGAGGTCGATACCCATGCGGGTACACATCTTCGCGAGGTCGGGCCAGTCGGCGATTTGCGCGTTGCCAAGAAGGTATTCCACGGTCAGATCCTTTCGAGCGTCTTGAGGGCGGGGAGCAGGCGGTTCCGACCCAGCTCGGGCCGCATGAGGCTGATCGCGGTGAAGTACTTGCTCATCGACATGACGCGGGCCCGCGCGTCCCGCAGCGCGCGCATGATGGGCGTGCGGAGGCAGTACGGCCACTGCTTGACCTCGATCACCGCGAGGTGACCGAGTGCCCTGCCGACCACGCTGCCGGCGGCGCCACCCGCGGACAGGCCGAGGTCGATGGTCAGGCGCTCGTCGGAGGTCAGGCTCAGCAGGCTGACGCGCTGGTACAGGATCGAGATCTGCGGGTGAAGATCGTCGGCGATCGCGCCGATGATCGGCCGCAGGAAGTCGCGCTCGGCGGCGCCGAGCTGCTCCTGCAGGTAGGGCATCGGGATGCGCTTCTTGTCGGTCAGCACCTCGTTCTTCTTGGTCTTGACCTCGAGGAACGTGAGCTTGCGATCGGGGTAGTGACGGACGCGGACCTTGTGGCGATTGCGGCGGCCGCGCCGGTGATCGTGCCAGCACTGCAGGGTCGACGTGTCGAAGTAGAGGCTGTCGTAGGAGGCCAGGCAGCCACTGTCGACGCGGAGGACGGCGTAGTCGTTGGTGAGGCCGCCGAGGATCTCGTTGAGCTTCTCGGTGGCGACGACGAACTTCGAGTCGACGCGGCTGAGCAGCGTGCGCTGGCCGAGGAGCTCCATCGAGGCCGGCGCGAAGGAGCTGAACAGCTCCTCGAGCGGGTCGGGCTGGACGGCGATGCGGGCGGTGGCGGTGGACATCGAACTACCTCGGGGGCGGGATCATGGCGGCGAAGTTCGCGCGCCGGTCCGCGAAGAACCAGTACATGTCCGCCTGCGAGGCACGGACCTGGTCGGTGGTGTAGGGCTTGCGCGTGTCGAGCTCGAGATAGGGCTCGATCTGGCTCATCACTCGGGTGCGCTCGCCCGCGAGGTCCATGGTCTCGGTCAGGGCCAGGATCGACCAGGTTTGGTTGGCGTAGGCCTGGAAGCAGGCCGGCGACTCCTTGCACTTGCGCGCGAGCAGCGAGGTGACCGCGGTGACGTCGAGCTGGCCGGAGTAGAAGGTCTCGTCCATACCCCACGGCACGAACGCCAGCCGACCGCTGACCGCGTCGGCGTACACGAAGTAGTCGTCGCCGGGGATGCTGTACGGGAACGCGTCGAACTGCGCGACCACCGAGCACATCGCCCAGTACCTGAGGAACGCGGTCATGTCGAGGTAGTTGCCGGCGGCGGCGATCGCGGCGTCGGCCGACGGGTCGGTCAGCGCGGCGGCCAGGCCGGTCAGCAGCGACCGGTCGTCGGCGCCGAACTCGAGCTCGTAGCGGGGCACGTCAGCGGCGACGAAGTCGACGTCGGTCGCCTCGAACAGCGAGCCGGCGGCCTGGGGGAACCAGCGCCGCACCATCGACTTCTTGACGGTCTCGACGTTGGTGTAGACGCCATAGAACTGGCCGTTCACCGTGAGCAGCGCGTGGTTGGCCCGCGACGCCGGCACCCCCGCCGAGCGCGCCACCAGGTAGGCGAGCCGCTCGTGCATCATCGAGAGGTCGTTGCTCATGTTGTTGAGCGTCAGGTCCTTCAGGCCGAAGAACTTGGCGTCCACCGCGTACTCGTCGACGTTGATGCGGAGCGACGGCTTCCGCGCCCAGGGCAGAAACGAGTTGGCTCCCTTCAGGCGCACGCCGACCGGGCCGTAGCGCCGGCCGTCGAACACCAGGTGGCCGGGCACGTACACCAGCGGCTGGGCCTCGAGCGACGCCGCCGCCTCGGGCGAGACCTCCAGCGCGAGCTGGAGCAGCACGTTGTAGCCGAGGATCCGCTCGCTGAGATCGCCTGCGGCCGGCACCGCCTCGGGCGGCGTGGAGGCCACGTCGAGGCCCATGGGTTGGCCCGCGCCGGCGGCGTTGGCGGTGCCCGGCGACGGGTGCCACTCGATGGTCCAGCGGTCCGAGCCATCGGGGGTGCGCGCCGCCGAGAAGTCGACCTCCTGCGCACCGTAGCCGAGGCGGTCGATCCACGAGCCGTCGGGGCGGGCCAGGCCGAGCGCACCGCTGGCGTTGCCCAGCTTGAAGCCGAGGTGGGTGGGGCCGCGCGCGGGCAGGGCGTCGGCCCACAGGACCAGGAAGCCACCGGCAGGCACGGTCAGGCCGGGCGGCAGCGTGAACTTGAGCGGCATGGTCAGGTCGTCGGTCATGCCGTAGCCGTGCAGCGAGATCGCCTGGGCGCTCGGGTTGTAGATCTCGATCCAGTCGCTGGCCGCGCCCGCGTCCTCGATCGTGAGCGCGTTGGAGGTCATGAACTCGTTGATGGTCAGGCGACCGTCGACGTCGGGCGCGACCGAGGGCACCACCGCGTCGGCCGGCGGGCCAGCGTCGGGCGAGCTGCCGTCCGGCGCGCGACCATCGGTGACGTCGTCGTCGCCGCCGACGGCCGGGCTCTGGTCGCAGCCGAGCGCGCCCAGCACGGCGGCGGCCAGCGTTAGAGAGAGCAGGCCGCGGGTCACGGCGCGCCCCCGACCAGGCCCATGTCGGCGCGGGTGCCATCCGGGTCCAACATCGACGGGTTGCCGGCGTCGCGGCAAGCGCTGCCCGGCTGCAGGCTGAGGTCGGCGGGCATGCTGGTGAACAGCGGATCCACCGAGAGGTTGCCCGCAGTGCCGGTCGGGTCGGCCATCCCGGCGAAGGTGGCCGGCAGCGTGTTGTTGTACTCCCACACCGGCGGCGTCGTCATGTCGGGGGTCGCGGCCGGCGCCGTCACCATCACGGCGGGCACCGAGGCGTCGAGGACGTTGTTGAAGAGGATCGAATTCTCGACGGTCAGCCCGCTGGCGTTGGTCCACAGCGCCGAGCCACCCTGCGCGGCGCGGTTGTTGTGGATGACCGTGAAGTCGATGCGGCCGATCGGGTTGACCGGCGGCGCGGGACACGGCGGCACCTGGCACGGCTCCATCCACGGGCTGCCGACCGCGTGGTGGATCGCGCCACCGGTGTTCGCGCGGTTGCCCGAGAACACCGAGTCGGTGAGCGTGAAGTTGGTGGCGCGGACCATGAGCCCGCCGCCGAGGCCGGCGACGTTGTCGCGCACGCGCAGGCGCCGCAGGGTGATGGGTTGGAAGTTGTCGTCGATGAACAGCCCGGCGCCGCGCCAGGCGCGGTTGCCGGAGATCAGGACGTCCTCCATGAGCTGACCGTTCCAGGGCGCGAGCCAGAGGAAGACGCCGCCGCCGGAGCCGCCGGCGGTGTTGCCGGTGATCTCACCCCCGCGCATCACGCTGGCGTCGTTGTCGAGGTCGTAGCCGCCGCCGGTGCCGCCCGCCGTGTTGTTGCGGACGATGTTGTTCACGACCGTGCAGGCGACGTGCGAGATGCGGACGCCGCCGCCGGCATCGCCGGCCCGGTTGTTCTCGATGATGTTGGCCTCGACCAGGCCCGCGCTCTCGAACATGCGCAGCCCGCCGCCGTCGTCGTTCGAGGTGTTGGCGGCGATCGTGTTGGCGCGGAAGGTCGGGGCGCCCTGGTGGACATAGATGCCGCCGCCGTCGTTCTCCGACGAGTTGCCACGGACGGTGTTGCCCTCGAACAGGAACGAGTAACCGACGGTGTGGACGCCGCCGCCGGTCCAGCCGGCGACGTTGTCGACCACCTGATTGCCGGTCACGGTGCCCTCGCTCATGTGATAGAGCCCGCCGCCGCGCAGCCCGGCGCGGTTGAGTCGCAGCTCGTTGCCGTCGATGACGACGGTGCCTCCGGCGGTCGCGAGCCCGGCGCCGTTGACGCCGGTGTTGTTGATGAACTGGTTCGCCCGGACCGTCCCGGTGCTGGCGGTCAGCGCGGCGCCACCGCCGGTGGGGCCACCGTCGTTCTGCTCGAAACGAGTGCCGCTGATGTCGACCGCACACAGCGAGGTGTACAAGCCGCCGCCGCCACCGGTGGCCCGGTTGGCCACGACCGCGCTGTCGCGCAGCTGCAGCGTGCTCGAGACGCAGCGGACGCCACCACCTTCGGTCGCGGTCGCGCCGTTGGTGAAGGTGAGGCCGGTGACGGTGACGCCCGCGCCGCCGGTCTGCTCGATGGTCAGGGCGGTGCCGGCCGCGCCGGCGTCGATGATCGTCGTCGCTGCGCCGGCACCGACCAGGCTGAGCGCCTTGCCCATGATGGCGAGGCGCTCCGGGTAGGTGCCGGCGCAGATCTGGATGGTGTCGCCGGCGCTGGCCGCCTGGATCGCGGCGCCGACGGTCGTGAACGTCGCACCGGCCGCGCAGACCTGCAGGGTCTGGGGCACGGGTGGGGCGTCGGTCGGTGCGTCGGTCCCCGTGCCAGCGTCGATGGCCGGAGCGGCGTCGATGACCGGGCCGGCGTCGGTGCCGGGGACAGGGCCACCGTCCGTGTCGGGATCGGGACCGGGATCTCGGCTGTCGCCAGGAGCTCCGTCCGGGGTGCCGTCGCCGGGACCTCCATCCGGGCTGCCGCTGCTGGCATCGCTCCCGGTGTCGTCATCATCGGAGCCCGAGCCGCCCGGTCCGGCTGTCCCGGAGCATCCAGTGAAAGCGACCAGAGCCCCCGTCAGAAGGGTCGAAACGATCCCGATGCCAGTCAGCCGCATGGTTCCGTCTCCAATGCCAGTTCCGCGCCACCACCTACCGGTCAAGCGACGGCTCGGCTGCGCCCAGTTACGACCTTCCCGATTGTGTGCGAGGTAACCAACTGTTGGCCGAGGCCACGCTTCGCGCGCACGTCGTGGCGATACCGCACGTCGTGAGGCGGTGGCGCGTACATCCCGCTCGGTGGCCCCGCCGGTGCGCGCGATCACGCCACGACCCGCGCGTTCCTGCCGCGGGCGTGCGCGACCGCGCCTCACCTGACTGCGCGGCCCGAAACGAAAGAAGCCCGCCGAACGACCAGGCGTTCGACGGGCACCGGGGGGGTGTCTGGTCACATGCAGACGGTTGCAGCGTCGACGGTGTCGACGTAGCCGTCGCAGTTGTCATCACGAAGATTGCAAATCTCGGCGGCGCCGGGGTGCACGGCCGGATCCCGGTCATTGCAGTCGTGGCACATGTCGGTGCCGTCCCCATCGCCGTCCGGGCCGCCGCTGCGCTCGCAGGCGAGCCAGCTGTCGATGTACGCGGCGCGATCCGACGTGAACTCACGCATCCGATCGACGGCGATATAATGAGCTTCCATCGCGAATGGCTTGTGCGAATCCTCGGCGATCGCAGTGACGATCTGCTCCTGCCATCGCGTGATGCGCTGCTGCATCGCACCAGCGTCGAACATGCCGCGCGCCGCTGCGAGGCTCGCGACGTAGCGGGCGCGCACGGCCGGGTCGTTCAGGGCGACCAGGTAGTGGTGCCAGTCACCGTCCCAGCGCGACGCGCACGCCGGGAACACGGGCGACTCCACCGGCAACAAGTAGTCCTCGTCGATCGCGGTGTCGACGTCATGGGGTAGCCAGATGAAGCCGCGGGTCGGATGGTCATACAGGTAGAAGTTCGCGCGTCCGTTGTAGTAGCCGTCGGCGTCGCCGATCATCGCCTCGGTGGTCCACTCTTGCAGCGCGGCGTCGAGGTCGGCGAGCTGCTCGAGCCCGGCCACGTCGCGGATCGCCCACAGGGCGTTGATACGTGTGGTGGTGTGGGTCAGCTCGTTGGTCTTGATGGCGAAACCGCCCGCCCACAGGTCGCCGTTGTCGGCTGCTCCGAAGTTGCGCTGGAGGAACTCCTTGTCGAGCCGCTCGAGGTTCGTATACAGGCCGTAGTACTGCCCGTTGATGTAGAGCCGCGCGTTGTTCGCGCACTGGGCCGGAACCCCGGCCTGGCGCATGAAGGAGAGCGCCACCCGCTGCTTCAGGAAGCTCTGGTCGCTGCGGGGCATGTCGAGCTCGATCTTGCGGATACCCATGAAGCGGCCCGCGGGATCGACCTCGTTGAACGCGATCACGAACTGCATCTTCGGGTTGGCGTCGAGGTCGAGCGCCTGCAGCCAAGAGGTCGAGCCCTTGAGCCGGAGCAGCACGTTCGGCACCGGCTCACCGGTCGTCGCGCCCTGCTTGTAGCGGAACTGGACCGGGTGATACGGCCGCGGGTCGAGCCCCTGGGCTTCCCGGTCGACGCGGTTCACGAACTCGTTCTGGAGCGCGGCCAACTCGGTCGGTGAGATGTCGAGGTGGTACTCGGGCAGGATCCCCTGCGAGAACAGCTCGGGACAGTTGCCGTCCAGCTCGACGTCCGGGACATCATCGCCGTCGTCGCCTCCGCCATCGCCGCCCATCGGCCCAGCTCCTCCACATCCGATCAACAGCAGTATCGGCAGGACCAGGATAGTGCGGTTCATGACTAAGCGTTTTGCACGCGCTGTGCCGGCGCGACGGCGGTCATCTCGGCCGAGCGGCGGCTGGCGCGGAGGGCCCGGCGAGCCGACAGGTCGTCCATCTCGACGAGGGTGGCCGGGTTGAAGGACAGGACGTCGAACTCACGCGCGGCAAAGGCGGCGTGGTCGCGGAGGCGGCTGATGCGACCGAGGTCGTCCTCGCTCTGCTGACCGGGCGTGGCCAGCTCACGGCTGAGCATGCGGTCGAGGACGGCAAGGGCATCGCGGGGCTGACCGGCGGCGATCTCCAGCTGAGCGAGCTTCTCCTCGATCTCGAACGAGCGCTCGGGTGCCCACGCCAGGGCCTGCTCGTAGTGCGCGCGGGCTTCGGCGGCGAGCGACGGCGCCACCGCCGGGTCGGCAATCCGGTTCAGCACGAGGCATGCGGACGCCTCTGCCACGGCGAGCGCCAGCTCCGCGTTCTTGGTGGTGCCGAGCAGCTCGCGCAGCGCGACCATGCGGGCCTCACCGCGGAGCTCGATCTCCTCGAGCGTCAACGCGGCATCGAGCACAACGTCCGACGGACCATGCTCGAGCGCCCACCGGAGCACCGCGACGGCCGAGGCATCGCCGCTGCTCGACAGGGCCACCAGGGCCTCGAGCCGCTCGGCGGAGTCGCCGGTAAGGAGCCGGTCCAGGACCGGCGGCATCTCGCCGAGTCGTCCAACGTCGGAGATCGACAGGCGTCCGGGGGCAGGCTCCTGCACCGGCTCCAGGGCGACCGTGCCGCCGCGGGCGCGGCGCACGATCATGGCCAGGAGCAGCCCGGCGATCGGCACCAGCACCACCAGCGCGCACGCCAGAGCCCGGCGGCTCCGCGACACGCCGGGACGACTCGCGACCACCAGCGAAGGGGCTGCGAAAAGTGCCAGCCCACAGAAGACTACCGGTTGTACGTCGAACATCGTGAAGGGGGCATCTGCATGCAGCATGCCGCCCTGCGAAGCAGGCCGTATCAGATGTTTACGAAGGCCCCGAAACGCGGCAACTCCATGAACGCCGCCGCCGCCGCGGCACGCGGACCGGCCGCGGATGGGTCGATCACGAGCGCACGCGTGAGTACATTATCCCCGGTCGCTCCGTCCCAGATGCCCTGATTGGCAAGGCGGATCGCGTAGCGAGGATCGTCGGCGAGTGAGGTCGCTTCGTCGGGTAGCCGGAGCGCCAGCACGTAACTTCCGCTCGCGAGCGGGGAGGGGATGCGCAGGCGCACGGTGAGCGTTGCGTGCGTCCCCGGCGCCCACCGCCGAGCGTCCGCGTGTGAGATCCGCACGGTGTGGCGAGTCTCACCATCGACGAGGACCAGCTCGACCGGGCGCGGGTTGTACGGCGCGGCGAATCCAACGTTGCGGACGTCGAGCTCGAGCCTCAGCTCACCGCCAGGGGCGACCGCCTCACTGTGCGCGACGCGGCCGACGGTGAACCGGTAGCCGAGGCGGCGCTCGATCTCGTCGGCGCAGCCCTGCGCGACGAAGCCGGCCACGACCGCCGGATGGTAGTGCCGGTTGAGATAGGACCAGTGGAGGCGCTCCATCTCGGCGAGCGCGCTCGCACGGTTGGTGCGTGGCGGGTTCACGGCGCAGGTCTCGCCGCCGACGGCGGTGTAGCGGCTGTCCTCGGCCAGGTAGGCCTGCCAGGCGCTGACCGGCACTGCGTAGGTGCCGAGATCGTCGTCGCTCGCGAGGAAGGCGTCGTTGTGGTGGCCGAGCCGGGCCCGGGCCGAGCCGGTGAAGGCCTCGGCATCGGAGACCGGGCCGCCCGGCACGTACGCGGCCTTGTACATCGGGGTCCGCACCTGCACGCCGCGCGAGGCGGGCAGGGCGGCCAGGAGTGCGTCGAGGATCGCGGCCCGATCGGTCGGGTTCGCGAGGCGGTTGGTCGAGCCGTGCCACTCGCCCCAGGCGCCGATGAAGCCGGCTTGCATGATCGCGATGACGTCGGCGTTGGCGTACAGCAACGGGGCGAGCTGATCGAGGTGGCCGAGGATCGTTGCTCGCGGCGCGTCGGCGGCGAACGCGGCGTTGTAGCTGAAGCGCAGGATCACCTTGATGCCGGCGGTGCGGACCTGCTGGAAGCCGCGGTGCAGCGTCGCGAGGAGGCGCGCGTCCAGGGGCCGACGCCGGTGGCGGGCGAGCTTCACGACCGCGATCGCCAGGGTGTCGCCGCCCATGCGGATGACGCTGGCGTCGCCACCACGACGCAGGTCGTACCCGACATAGAACCCTCGCTCGGGATTCGGGAAGATCGCGTCGGTCGCGGCGAGGTCGAAGGTGCGCATCGGCCGGGCGCGAAGTGGAGCCCGGGTTGTCTTGGCCGTCGACTCGGGCCAGAGAGGATTGTCCGACATGGCACCCGGCCGTCACCTGGGGCCGCTTCACGCGTGCACCACCGTGCGTTGTGTGTGCGAGAACGCCCAACCGAGCGGCTATGAGACGGTGCAGCACGGGCAAGTGGGCGCCTGGGCAACGGTCCAGGATCTGCACTCCGTCGCCGCATGCGGTCATCGCGGAGTAGAGCGCAGCTAATTCGGCCTCATGGGCTCGCTGCTGGTGGTGCGGCGGTGCTGTGCGCGGCCCTGATCTCAGCATCTCCCGCAGGGGCGGCTCCCGTACCGTCGAGCACGGAGGGCGCGACGAGCGCGACCACCGCGGCCAGCGCGACCGGCGCCGTGACCGGCACCAGCACGGTCGAGGTCACGGTCGAGGTCTCGGAGCCGAAGTACGACGGCTTCCAGGCCCTGCTCGACGCCGAGGCGCGCGACGCGCTCGGCAAGGGCGACTTCGGTCGCGCGCTGTGGCTGTTCTCGCGGCTGCTTCACATCGATCCTTATGACGTGCGCGCGCTGCGCGAGAGCGGCCGCATCGCGCACGCGCTCGGCGAGTGCAACCTCGCCGCCGGCACGCTCCGCCGCGTCGACGAGCTCGACGGCACCGTGCCCGACCCCGAGATCCACTACCTGCGCGCCGAGTGCTTGCTCGCGCTCGGCAAGAAGGACGAGGGCTGGAAGGAGTTCGCGCGGGTCGAGCAGGAGCTGGGCGACGGCCCTCACGATCGCCGCGCCACGCTGTGGCTCGCGCGCATCGCGGTCCTCCGCTCCGACCTCGACAAGGCGGTCCGGCTCTACGAGTCGCTGCTCGAGAAGGATCACCCCGATTCGGCGACCTACGCCGAGGTCCTCATGTACGAGGTCGACGCCTATATCCAGGGCGCGGAGTGGGCGACCGCCGAGAAGCTGCTTCGCGACTTCCTCCGCGACCAGCCGACCAACCCGCGCGGCCGGGCCCTGCTGGCCTGGGTGCTCGAGAGCCGTGGCAAGGTCGACGAGGAGCTCGCGCTCCGCGCCGAGCTCGCCAACGAGAAGGGCGATCGGCCCCAGCAGATCCTGGCGCACGCCCGCGCGCTCGAGCGCGCCAACGACTACTCGGGCGCGCTCGGTCGCTACCGAGAGGCCCAGGACCTCGGCGTCAAGGAAGCCGCCGATGGCATCCGCCGCATCGAGCGCCGCTATCGCCCCGAGCTCGGCGGCGGGTTCAGCATGCAGAACGACCCGTCGGGCACGCTCACGGGCTGGCTCGCCGGCGCCGCGGTCCCGATCGGCTCGCGCCTGCGGCTGGCGGTGTCGAGCGCGAGCCAGACCTCGGCCGGTGGCCTCGGCATGAACGAGCGTTCGTCGACCGCGCTGTCCGGCTGGGGTGTCGTCACCGCTCGGCGTGGCGCGGTTGTCGGGCTCGGTAGCACGGTCCGGCTCGACAGCGAGCGCGCGGCTCGCGTCGGCGGCAGCGCGATCGTCCAGACCAGCCCGCTCAGCGACGTCCAGCTCCAGGTCCGCGGCGACGCCAACGTCCCGTGGCGGGAGTCGGCCAGCACGTTCCGCGACGACGGCGTCCAGGACACCGTCGGCGCCCAGCTCTACCTGAAGTCGTCGATCAGCGAGCGCCGCATCCTCGCCAGCGTCGGCGCCCAGGCCCGGCGGCTCGCGCTCGAGCCGCGGGTGGGGCTGCCGACCGACAAGGCGGTCCAGCTGTTCGGTTCGGCCGGCATCGACGTCACCCTGACCAAGCCGTCGGCGCGCGCCGTGCGCGGCGAGAGCTTCGAGAACGAGATGCTCGCGACGCGCGGGCTGGCTTCAGCGGCCGTCGTGTCGTATCGCCACTACGAGCTCTCGTCAGACGATCCGTTCGGCGCCCGTCTGGTCCTGGTCGAGCGCAGCAGCATCGACGAGGTCTCGGGCGTCGTCCGGCGGGTGTTCGACCGCAAGGGCATCGTCGGTGGCGAGCTGCGCGCCGGCGTCGGCTACGACTGGGTCCGATACGTACAGCAGTGGCGCGCCGGCGCGTCGCTGCTGGTTGCCGGGACCAACTGGAGCCGGCTCACACTCGACTACGACGTCGCGAGCGAGAGCGGCACGGGCCTCTCCGGTCGTCGTCACCTCGGATCGGTGGTGTTCCATGTCGACCTCTGAAAAAATCGTCCTGGCCGAGACCGTCGGCGCGTCCGCCCTGGTGGTCGGGTTCATCACCCTGGTGTCGCCGGGCGACGTCTGGCTGCAGTCGTGGGGCATGCACCCCATGTGGTTCGTCGTCATCTTCATGTCGTCCCGCTACGCGATCCGCGGCCTGTTCTCGACGCTCGCGCTGACCAGCCTCGGCCTGATCGCGGCCAGCTACGCGACCGGCGGGTCGATCGCAGGCTTCATCGCCCGCAGCCAGAGCACGCTCGACCTGCTGGCGCTGGCGACGGCGGTGCTGGTGGCCTGGGTCGCCATGGCGCACGACGGCAAGAGCAGCCGGGTGTCGGAGCGCCTCACCGAGGCGAGCGACGCCCAGCGCCAGGCCGAGCAGAGCGTCCACGCGCTCCACGCCAGCCTCGGCTACCTGCGCACCCGCCACGATCGCCTCGACGTCTCGCTCAGCCTGTGGCGCAACCTGGCCGGCCGGCTCGAGCGTGGCGATGCGAGCGAGGCCGCCAAGGCGCTGCTCGAGCTGTGCGAGATGCGCGCGGGCGCGCGGGTGGGCCTGGTCCAGCTCCGCGACGGCAAGCGCCTGACCACGCTGGCCTGTCGCGGTCACTGGCCGGCGACCAGCCGCCCGAACGAGGACGACAGCGACCCGACCGTGCGGGCCGCGATCGAATCGCGCCAGGTGACCCCGGCCGGGCCGGGCGCGACCGAGGCGGACAGCGACATCGCGATCCCCGTCATCGACGACGAGAGCGGCGCGGTCGTCGGCATCATCGCCCTGCGCGGCGTGTCGCCCGACTCCATGCGCGCCGCCGACCTGCGCGACCTCGGCATCCTCGGTCAGTGGGTCGCGCCGGCTCTGGCGCGGGAGCTCCGCCGCCAGTTCCGCAAGGCGATCGGCGAGCTCGCGCCGCCGCCACGCCGTACCAGCCAGGTGAGCACGCTGTGACCACGCGGACCCCCACCGCCTCCGGCACGAGCGGCACCAGCCTCGCGAGCAGCCCGGACCTGGCCGACGTCACGCTGATCCTCGAAGGGACGTATCCGTACGTCGCCGGTGGGGTCTCGACCTGGGTCGACCAGATCCTCCGCGCTTATCCCGATCGCCGGTTTGCTTTGCTGCACATCGGCGCCCACCCGGAGGCGTACGAGAAGCCGCGCTACGAGATGCCCCCCAACGTGACCTCGCTGCACGAGGTCCACTGCCGCGGCATCGAGCAGACCGGCAAGGCGGTGCCCCGGGTCGAGCTGTCGCCGGCGCGCAAGGTCCCGTCGCGGGTGCTGTCGGCGATCCGGCGGCTGCACCTGTCGGACGAGGTCGACGACACCCTGCTGGCCGACCTGTCGTCGGGCGACCTGTCGATGAACGAGTTCCTGCACGGCGCCGACACCTTCAACCTCATCCGCACCGAGCTGTACGACAAGCTCAGCGCGGGCGCGCCGTTCATGGACTTCTTCTGGCACTTCCGGGCGATGCACGTCCCGCTGTTGCGCCTGATGGCGGCCGAGTGCCCGCCGGCCAAGGTCTATCACGCGGTCTCCACCGGCTATGCCGGCCTGGTCGGCGCGGCCGCCAGCCTCAAGACGGGCCGGCCGCTGGTGGTGACCGAGCACGGCCTCTACGCGCGCGAGCGCGAGATGGAGCTGTCGCGGGCGACCTGGATCAAGGATCTCGATCACCGCAAGATCGTGGGCGGCGCGCCCAAGCCGTCGCCGCTGCGCCGGTTCTGGTCGCACTACTTCCGCATGATGTCGCGCATCGCGTATCGGCAGGCGACCCGCCTGGTCACGCTGAGCGAGGCCAACCGCGCCAAGCAGCTCGCTGACGGCGCCGACGCCGCCAAGATCTCGGTGGTGCCCAACGGGGTCAAGCGGACCTCGGCGATCGGCACGCCGCCCACCCAGCCGGTGCCGCGCCAGACGCCGGCCGGTCAGCTGCGGGTCGGCTTCGTCGGTCGGGTGGTGCCGATCAAGGACGTCATCACCCTGATCCGGGCGGTCGCGCAGGCGTGCGAGCAGAACGACCTCGAGGTCTGGATCATCGGCCCGCAGGACGAGGATCCGGCGTACTCCAAGCGCTGCCGCCAGCTGGTCACCACGCTGAACCTCGAGGAGCGCATCAAGTTCCTCGGGCCCCAGCCGGTCGCCGAGATCTATCCGCAGCTCGACGTCGTGCTGCTGACCAGCCTCAGCGAGGGTCAGCCCCTGGTGATGCTCGAGGCCTACGCGGCCGGGCTGCCGGTGATCGCGACCGACGTCGGCGCCTGCCGCGAGATGATCGAGGGCGGCGACGACCTCGACCGCCAGATCGGTCCCAGCGGCATCGTGACCCGCGTCGCCAACCCGGCCGAGACCGCGGCCGCCCTGTGTGTCCTGGCCGGTGATCCGGAGCTGCGCCTCCGCATGGGGCGGAACGCATTTGCCCGGGTGAACGCGCGCTACCAGCTCCAGCACGTGGTCACCCGCTACGAGACGCTCTACGCGAGCATGGAGTCCTGAGTCATGGCGGGCATCGGCTGGCGACTGGAACGGATGATCGATCGCGACTCGCTCGCGTCGACGCTGGGCGCATTCCTCACCGGGGTCGCGGTCACCTCGGGGCCCTGGCTGCTCACGACGCTGGTGCTGGTGCTCATGCGCATCAGCGCGATGAACGCCGGCGTCGAGGGCGTGAACGACGTCGAGCGGATCATCACCGTCGTGTACGCGATGGTGATCGTGCTGAGCGCGCCGCTCGACATCGTGCTCAGTCGCTACGCCTCTGACCGCGTCTACGAGGAGCGCCGCGATCGGATCGCGGCGCCACTCCAGTGGATGGTCGCCGCCTCCCTCGTCATCTTCGCGACGCTCGGCGCGGTGGCGATGTACGTGATCGACGCGCCGCTGTCGCTCGCCGTGCCCGGCACCATCCTGGCCGCGGTGGTCGCCGCCCAGTGGCTGCTGCTGTCGGCCGCCGGCGGCCTGTCGTCGCCGGGCATCATCCTGAAGGCGTTCGCGTTCGGCGCGCCGGTCAGCGTGATCGCGGTCGTCATCCTGTGCCGCCCCGACCTGATGGGCGCTGATGGCTACCTCTACGGCTACGGCGCCGGCCAGCTGGTGACGCTCACGCTCTTGCTGTGGGGCACGCTTCGCGCGCTGCCCGCCGAGGAGGACGAGACCGCCACCATCCTGCCGGCCTTCCGCGAGTACTGGCTGTTGTCGGCCGCGGCGCTCGCGTTTCACGCCGGCCTCTGGGTCGACAAGCTGGTCATCTATCTCCTCGCTGGCGGCGCGGTCGCGTCGATGTACGCCTCGACCGCGGCGGTCGCCTGGCTGTCGGTGGTGCCGGCGTGTGCCTACCTGTTCGTCACGATCGAGACGGTGTTCCACCGCCGGTTCCGCGCGTACTACGCGGCGCTCCACACCGGCGCCTCGCTCGGCGAGCTGGAGAACCTGTCGCGCGACCTGCGCATCGAGGTCGCTCGCACCCTGGGCGGGACCGCGATGATCCAGGCCTGCGTGACGCTGGTGTGTCTGCCGGCCGCGCCGGTCATCGTGCGCTCGCTCGGCCTCGCCAGTGACGGCGCCACCCTCACCTGGCTGCTGCTCGGCGCTGGCCTGCAGGTGGTGGCCGTGTCGACGACGCTGCTCCTCTACTACTTCGACTTCCGGCGCGAGGCGTTTCTCGCCGCGGTCAGCCAGCTGATCGCCAACGGCCTGCTGACCGCGCTGGTCGGAGCCCCGTCGGTGCTGATGGGCGCCGGCTACACCGTGGCCTGCGCGCTGACCTGCGCGATCTCGATTGTCCTCCTGTTCCGGCGCATGCACGGCCTGCTCGAGCGCACGTTCCAGGGCCAGCCGTACGCGTCCGAGGACTACGGGGTGGTCGACGCCGCGCGCGCCCAGGCGCTGCGCTCGCACGCCTGACCCGCGGCGGCGCGGCGGGCGCCGCCCGAGCTCTCCGAAACGAGCAGAGCCCCGGCAGTGACGCCGGGGCTCTGGTCGTTCGTGGCGCCCCGATGGCGAGCGCCGGTTGGCTGGCTACTCGGCCGCCTTCAGCTGGATGACGCCGCAGGCGAGGACCGCGCCGCCGCTGCCGGCCTTGTCGTCCTTCTTGGCGTGGATCGCGATCACGCGGTTCACGACCGAGTCGGGGCGATCAGCCTCGAGGGTCACCGAGTCGGTCGTCATCGCGAACGTCGCCGCACCAGTGTCGTCGGCGGTCAGGTTGCCGAAGTCGCCGGCGTGACGGATGCTCGACGCGGGCGGGCCGTGCTTGGCCTTGGTCGGGTTGAGGTGGCCACCGGGCTTCTTGCAGTCGGCGCCCTCGTGAATGTAGAAGGCGTTGACGGCCTTCTTCTTGAGGCCGGTGAATTGACCGTTGATGACGACCTTGCCCTCGGGGTCCTTCTCGAAGGTGATGGTCCCCATCGAGGTGTCACCCTTGACCGCCTTCAGCTCGGCGGTGGCGACCACCGGCGGGGGCGCGGGCGGCTCCGGCGGGGGCGCCGGCTCGGGCTCCGGAGTCGGCTCGGGCGTGGTCGGCTCGGGCATCGCCGTGGTCGGGTCGGGCTCGGCGGTCTCGGTCGGGGCCGGCTGACTGGGCCCAGACGACTTGCCTCCGCAAGCGGTCGCGAGCAGGCACACAAACAACATTCCAATCTGCCTCATGAACGATTCTCCATTGGTCGGTCTTGATGTCGGCGGCCTGAACCGTGCGCAAATGCCTCGGTGAGGCGACAGCGCACGTCCGGGTCGTCACAAGCCACCGTGACTCCGTGAGTCCAGCAGCTAATTTGGTCGTGACCCCGGGCAATGCAGGCTACGCGCCAGTCCCTCCCAGCTTTCCTGATAGCGATTCAGATTCAGGAACCAGGGTTACGCCGGGAGCGGGAGCTGGCGGTGGCGGAACCACGGTTTCGAAGCCGGGAATCGGCGACCATGAGCCGGTGCCCCTGCCGTCCATCGCCGAGCTCACCCTCGCCGCGCGTCACGCCCTGACCGAGCCACGACACACGCTGGCCGATGCGCCTGCCGCGGTGCCCGATCGCGCCGGGCTGTACGCGTTGCACGGCCGTCCCGAGACCTGGCGCCAGCTCGGCCTTGGCGAGCCGCCCGACGACCGGCCGCTCTACGTCGGCATGGCCGAGGACAGCATGGTGACGCGCGACTTCACCACCCACTTCCAGGGTGGACGCACCGGACAGTCGACGGTCCGCCGCAGCTTCGCGGCGCTGCTGCGCGGCGAGCTCGGCTTGCTCGGCATCCCGCGCAACCTGGACAAGCCCGAGCGGCCGGCCAACTTCGCGCTCAGCCCGGAGCACGACGCCACGCTCACCGCCTGGATGAACGAGCACCTCACGCTCGGCGCCTGGATCACGCCCGACGACTGCGACGAGCTGGGTCCGGTCGAGCTCCACGTGCTCGCCCACTGGTGTCCGCCGCTCAACCTGCGCGAGAACATGTCGCAGTGGCAGGACCTGGTCTCGGATGCGCGCATGGTCATGGCCGCGGATGCCCGCGCGTGGGCGTCCGCGCGCGGGTTCACGATGAAGCGTCACTCGTGACCGACGGCTCCAGCGACGCACGCTGACCGCGGTCTCGGTCGCGCTACGGGCCGTGGGCGTCGGTGCGGTGCCGCCGTGCGGCGGCCTCGGGAGCAGGGGCCGGCCGACGCGGTCTGCCCGCGTGGTACCGTCGCATGGCTTCATGTCGGGCTCGACCATCGCCAGGATCGTGGTCGCCCTGTTGGTCGTGGCGATCACCGGGTGGATCGACAAAGTCACGGGGCCCCGCTGGGGGTTCTCGCTCTTCTACCTGATCCCGATCGTGGCGGTGGCCTGGTCGCTGGGCACCCGACCGGCGCTGGTGGTCGCGACCGGCGCTGCGATCGCCTGGCTGCTCGCCGATGTGGCCTGGCACGACGATCTGGCGCCGTCGCTGTGGAACGGCGTCACCCGCATCATCATCTACATGGCGCTCGGCACGATGACCGCCGGGCTCCGGCGGGACCGCGAACGGCTGCGCCAGCTGCTCGCGCAGGAGACCCGGACCGCGCGCACCGACCTGCTGACCGGGCTGCTCAACGCGCGCGCCTTCTACGAGCGCTCGGCCGAGGAGGTGGCCCGCAGCCGGCGCCACGGCGCGCCGCTCGCGATGGTGTACCTGGATCTCGACAACTTCAAGCGGGTCAACGACGGCTTCGGCCACGCCTGCGGCGACCGGCTGCTCCAGGAGGTCGCGACCGCCCTGCGCGCGAGCCTGCGCGCGAGCGACGTGGCGGCGCGGCTCGGCGGCGACGAGTTCGCGGTCCTGCTCATCGAGGTCGAGCGCCCGGGCGCGGAGATCATCGCCGCGCGCCTGGTCGTTGCGATCACGGCGCTCGCGACCCAGTACCCGGGCACCGAGCTCGGGGCCAGCATCGGGGTCGCCTGGTTTGCGTCGCCACCGGCCGACGTCGAGGCGATGGTCCAGGCCGGCGACAAGGCGATGTACCGCGCCAAGACCGGCGGCAAGGGCCGCGCGGTCGTCGAGGACCACTCGAGCGCGAGTTGACGGTGGGGCCGGCTACCGGTGATGGGTGGCGCCGCTACTGGCAGGCCGGCAGCTGGGCGGCGCCGGCGACCTCGGTGGAATCGCCGGGCGGCACGCCGGTATCCTCGAGGGTCAGGCCGTGCACGTCGGTGACGCGCAGCGTGAGCGGCCCGGCGCCCAGGCCATCGGTGGCGACGAAGTAGTTGTAGCTCTCGCGCGGGATCGCGCGCCAGCCGCCGTCGCCGGTGCGGGCCTCGAGCCGCGCGACCGCGTGGCGGTGGTTGCGAACCTGGATCGCGGTCCAGAACGGATTGGAGCCGTCCTTGAACCGGTAGCGGACCGGCCCGCTGACGTCGCAGGCGACGAAGCGCCAGCTGATCGGCACCCGACCGGCCGACAGCGGCGCGATCCGCTCGAACGCTTGCGGCGACAGGTCGAGGTCGCCGCTGGCGCACTCGGGGCAGCGATCGACGATGCGGACGGTCACCGACCCGTCGGGGCCATCGACCGCCGCGCACGCGCCGCACACCGCCGAGCCGGCATAGTCGGGCGTGTTCATCGCGGCGACCAGCAGGTCGCCCGGCGACGGATCGAAGCTGCAGTTGCCGCTGCCATCGGCGGCGTAGTAGGTGCCCTCGCCGGCATGCGTCGCGGGCGCGTCGCCGCAGGGCACCATCACGACATCATCGCCGCCGCCATCGCCGCCCTCGCCGCCGTCGCCGCCGCACGCCGGGCCGAGCACCACGCCGAGGGTCACGCCGACGATTGCGAGCCGCATCGCACCAGGATGCCCGAATCGGGCGACCGCGCCTACGGCGGGCTGGCGAACGGGACGCAGCAGATGCGAGACGCCGCGACCACCGGTCGCAGTACACAAACCCCATCGCGCCGGCGCCCACGTCGCGCGCGATCGCGTACCGGCCGATCGCAAGAAGCCGGTCGAGCCGAGGCTGGATCATCGGCCATCGCTGCGCGATCATTCGCGGCCGTGACCCCAACCCGTACGCCCGCTCGTCGGTTTCGCCTGCTCGCCGCCGCGCTCGCCGCGACCCTCTCTGCCTGCCCGGCGGCGCGTCCGCCACCCGCGCACGTGCCGGCCACGGATCCGCCGGTGGCCGCGCCCGATGGCGCGCCTGCGGTCACGCCGCGGGCCCCGGCCGCGCTGGGCACTGCGGCCGCACCGGTCGCGCCGACCGCGGTGGCCGCGGCGAAGGCCGCGCTGCTCGCGGCCCATGGTGAGGCGGCGCGGGCGCGGATCGAGCGCGGCGTCGACCAGGTCGCCGCGCTGTGGCGCGCCGACGACGGCGATCTGGTCGCCTTTTGCAGCGCGCAGTTCGCGGCCAGCCCGGCCGCCGTCGATGGCCTGTTCACCCGGCTCCAGGATCAGCTCGAGGCGGTCGATGGCCATGTCCTGGAGATGCAGCGCAGCCTGCGCTGGCACACCGACGTCGACACCGGGCCGCAGCTGCCGGTCGATCCGCTGCTCGCGGCCTACGACCCCGGCGCCCGCGTCGTCGAGGATCTGTTCGTCAGCAAGGTCGCGTTCGCCGCGCTGCTGAACTTCCCGCTGGTGTCGCTCGCGGATCAGCAGCGCGACGGCAAGGGCTACCGCCGCCGGCAGTGGGCCGAGGTCGCGCTGACCCGTCGCTTCGACCGGCGGATCCCCGGCGCGCTCACCGCCGCGGCGAGCGCGGTCGAGGCCGCCGCCGACGGCTACATCGCCGGCTACAACCTGTGGATGCACCACGTGCTCGACGAGCGTGGCCAGCGCGGCTTTCCGGCCGGCAAGCGGCTCATCAGCCACTGGAACCTGCGTGACGAGCTCAAGGCCAACTACGCCGACGAGGGCGGGCTCGCCAAGCAGCGCACGATCCTGAAGGTGATGGAGCGCATCGTCACCCAGCAGATTCCGAGGGCGGTGATCGACAACCCGCGCCTGGACTGGAACCCGTTCACGAACGCCGTCACGGTCGCGCCGGCGGCCAGCGTGGAGGCCGACGCCCCGGTGGCCCGGGCCACCAGCGCCGATCCGGCGCCCGAGCCGGCGGCGCGGTTCGTCCACGTGCTCGCGCGCTTCGTGACCGAGCGCGCGGCCGACCGGTTCGCGCCGACCGCGCCGAGCTACCTCGACCGCGCGTTCGCCGAGGCCCGGATGCCGGAGGCGCGGGTGCGCGCGCTGATCGTCGCGATCCTCGAGTCGCCGCTGGCCGCCGCCGCCGCGGCCGAGATCGCGACCCGGCTGAAGCGTCCGCTGGGCCCGCAGGATCTCTGGTACGAGTTCGGTGGGGGCGAGGTCGCCGAGGCTGCGCTCGACGCGGTCACCCGCAAGCGCTACCCGACCGCGCAGCAGTTCGCCGCCGACCTGCCGCGGATCTTGCGCACGCTCGGGTTCACCGCCGCGCAGGCGAAGACGCTCTCGGCGAACATCGACGTCGATCCCTCCCGCGGCGCCGGCCACGCCATGGAGGCGCGGCGCCGGGGCGACAAGCCGCACCTGCGCACCCGCATCCAGCCCGGTGGCATGGACTACAAGGGCTACAACATCGCGGTCCACGAGCTCGGCCACAACGTCGAGCAGTACCTGTCGCTGTACGAGGTCGATCACACCCTGCTCGCGGGCGTGCCCAACACCGCCTTCACCGAGGCCCTCGCGTTCCTGTTCCAGGCCCGCGACCTGACCCTGCTGGGCCGCCCGGCCGCGGGCGGCGATGCCGCGCGCCTGCGCGTGCTCGACACCTACTGGAACACGCGCGAGATCGCCGGCTCGGCGCTGGTCGAGATCGACGTCTGGCACTGGCTCTACGACCACCCCGACGCCACCGCGGCCCAGCTGCGCGACGCCACCGTCCGCATCGCGCGCGCGACCTGGGACCGGTACTACGCGCCGCACCTGAGCGGCGCCGGCGACACCGCGCTGCTCGGCATCTACAGCCACACGATCTCGTCGCCGCTGTACCTGTTCAACTACGTCCTCGGCCACGTGATCGCGTTCCAGATCGAGGCGCACCTGGCGGGCAAGAGCCCGCGCACCTTCGCCGCCGAGTTCACCCGCATGGCGCGCCACGGCGCGGTGCTACCCGACGCCTGGATGGAGCACGCCACCGGCGCGCCGGTCAGCCCGGCCGGCTTGCTCGACGCGACCGCCCGGGCGCTGCCGAAGCAGTAGCCGACCCGGTCCGACGCGCACGGTTTGCGGTCGGGCGCACCGCTTGCCGGGCTTCGCGCGGAGCGGACCCGTCCGTGACGAGACCGTGGCGCACCGCCGTCGCTGGCGTGACCCGGCCCGGTGACCGCCTCGTCTACGGTAGCCGCATGCGCAATCCAGATCCGCAGACGAGCGCGTGGGACCGGCGGCCCGAGATCATCCAGGGCGGGATGGGCGTGGGGGTGTCGAGCTGGCAGCTGGCCCGCGCAGTGGCCCAGCGCGGCCACCTCGGCGTGGTGTCCGGCACCGGCACCGAAGCCATGCTGGTGCGTCGGCTCCAGGACGGTGATCCGGGCGGGCACGTGCGCCGCTCGCTGGCGCGGTTCCCGCTGCCCGAGGCCGCCGCCGAGGTCGTGCGTCGCTTCTTCCTCGCCGACGGACGTCCGCCCGGGACGCCGTACCGCATGCTGCCGCTGGCCCGCCAGGTCGCGAGCCCGGCGCGGCAGCGCCTGACGATGCTCAGCACGTTCGTCGAGGTCGACCTCGCCAAGGACGGCCACGACGGCCTGGTCGGCATGAACCTGCTCACCAAGATCCAGCTCCCGACCCTGGCCTCGCTGTACGGCGCGATGCTCGCCGGGGTCGACGTCATCTTGATGGGCGCCGGCATCCCGCGCGACATCCCCGGCGTGCTCGATGCGCTCGCCGAGCACCAGCCGTGTGCGATCCGGTTCGAGGTCAGTGGCCTGCCCGACGGACGCGTCGAGCACCTGACCTTCGATCCCGGGGTGCATTGGGCTGGCGTCGCGCCCGCGCCGCTGCGGCGGCCGGCCTTCCTCGCGATCGTGGCGAGCAACTCGCTGGCGACGATGCTGGCGCGCAAGGCCAACGGGCGGGTCGACGGCTTCGTGATCGAGGCGCCGACCGCGGGCGGGCACAACGCACCCCCGCGCGGCGAGCCGCGCACGAATCCGCGCGGCGAGCCGCTGTACGGCCCGCGCGACACGGTCGATCTGGGCAAGCTCCGCGAGCTGGGCCTGCCGTTCTGGCTGGCCGGCGGGGTCGGCAGCCCCGAGGGCCTGGCCCAGGCTCGGGCCGCGGGGGCCGCCGGCATCCAGGTCGGGACCCTGTTCGCGTTCTGCGACGAGTCGGGGATCACGGTGGACCTCCGGCGGTCCGTGCTCGGCCACGCCCGTGCCGGAGATCTCGACGTGCGCACCGATTCGCGCGCGTCGCCCACCGGCTACCCGTTCAAGATCGTCACCTGGCCCGGCGACCCCAACGCGAGCCCGCTGCGCGCGCGGGTCTGCGACGTCGGCTATCTGCGGGAGGCCTACGCCACGCCCGCGGGCGGGATCGGCTACCGCTGCTCGGGCGAGCCGGTCGATCAGTACCTCGCCAAGGGCGGCCAGCTCGAGGACACGGTCGGGCGGCGCTGCCTGTGCAACACCCTCACCGCGACCATCGGCCTCGGCCAGGTGCGCGACGGCGGCGTCGTCGAGCCACCCCTGATCACGAGCGGCGACGACCTGCTGTCGATCGACCGGTTCCTCGGCGACCGGGCCAGCTACACCGCCGCTGACGTCATCGCGTACCTGCAACCTGCGGCCGCGATGACCGCGGCCTCGCTGCCGCCCCCGGACCCGGCGGCCTGCTCCGCGCCAGCGGGCTGACCGTTCGTCGGCCGCGCGCCCGCTCGCTCAGTCGCGGCGCATCGCCTCGACCGGGTCGAGGCGCGACGCGCGGTACGCCGGGTAGATGCCGAAGATCAGGCCGACGCCGCCGGACGAGAGCATCGAGAGGATGATGGCCCAGGCCGGCACCGCGGTCGGGATGCCGATCAGGATCTCGATCAGCTCGGCCAGGCCGGCGCCGACCGCGACCCCCAGCGCACCGCCGATGCTGGTCAGGATCAGCGCCTCGATCAGGAACTGCGACAGGATGCGGCGGCGGCGGGCCCCCACCGCGCGGCGCAGGCCGATCTCGCTGGTCCGCTCGGTCACCGAGACCAGCATGATGTTCATGACGCCGATGCCGCCGATCAGCAGGGCGATCGCGCAGATGCCGACCGACGCCGCCGCGATGATCGTGGCCAGGCGGTCGAACGTGCGCTGGATCGACTGGTTCGAGAAGATCTCGAAGTCGTTGTCGGCCTCGGGCGGCAGGCCGCGGGTCCGACGCACGATCGAGACCACCTCGTCCTGGGTCCGGCCCATGCGGGCCGGATCGCGGGCCTGGACGGTGACGTTGAGCGAGCGCCGGCTGCCGTAGATCGGCATGAACGCACCGATCGTCACCACCGCGATGTTGTCGAGCGAGCCGCCGAGTTGCTGGCCGCGACGGGCGAGGGTGCCGATCACGCGGAACCGTCGGCCGTGGATGCGGATCGCCTGCCCGATCGGGGTCTGCTGCGGGTAGAGGACGTCGGCCAGGTCGGCGCCGAGCACGGCGACATCCGACCCGGTCAGCGCCTCGCCTTCGGTGAACAACCGGCCCGACGCCAGCGCGAAGCCGTTGTTGTCGAAGAACGCCTCGGTCGCGCCGACCGTCATGACCGTGGACCGGACCACGCGATCGCCGGCGCGGACGTCGCGCTCGCTCTCCCAGATCTCGCCGCCCACCCGCAGGCAGCTGGCGCACCGCTCCTGGAGCAACCCGACGTCGGCCAGCGTGAAGTCCTTGCGACGCGCGATCTTGGCGTCGTCGCGGGGACCGAACCCGCCCATCGGCTCCTTCTGGACCTGGAACACGCCGGTGCCGAGCTGGGCGAGGTCCTGGTTGATCTTGCGGCGCAGGCCCTCGATCGCCGCGGCCATCGTGATGACCGAGACCACGCCGATCACGATGCCGAGCAGGGTCAGCGCCGAGCGCAGCTTGTGCGCGGCCAGGGTGCGCAGCGCGGCCCGCAGGGTGTCGAGCAGCGCGAGCGGCCTCACTCGTACCTCAGCGCGTCGATCGGATCGAGGTGGGCGGCGCGGTAGGCCGGCCAGGTGCCGAACGCCAGGCCGATCAAGGCCGAGAACCCCAGCGCGCCGACCACCGCGGTGCCCGACAGCCTGGCGCCCACCGGCGAGATCAGGTCGACGAGCTGCGCGCCCAGCACGCCGATCGCCGAGCCGATGGCGCCGCCGAGCATGGTGATCAGCGCGGCCTCGGTCAGGAACTGGATCAGGATGGTCCGGCGCCGGGCCCCGAGCGCCCGGCGCACGCCGATCTCGCGGGTCCGCTCGGTGACCGCCACCAGCATGATGTTCATGACGCCGATGCCGCCGACCAGGAGGGTGATCAGGCCGATCGCGATCGCGACCATGAACAGCGCCGCGGTCTGCTGATCGAACAGCTTGGCCAGCTCCGACTGGCGGTTGATCGAGAAGCTGTCGTCGTCGGCCGCGGCCAGGCCGCGCTGCCGGCGCAGGATCTCGATGATCTGATCCTCGGCCGCGTACAGGTGCTCGTGAGCGGCGGTCACCGCGATCGCCATGTCGCGCCGCATGCCGTACATCCGGCCGAACGTGTCGATCGGGATCATCACGACGTTGTCGAGGGAGCGACCAAACGACTTGCCCTCGGCGACCAGCACGCCGACCACGGTGAACTGCTGGGACCCGAGCGAGATGCGGGCCCCGAGCGGGCTGGTGCCCCTGAACAGGCCCTCGCCGACGTCGCGGCCGATCACCGCCACGTGGCTGGTGCCGGCGCCCTCGAGCGGCGACAGGAACCGGCCGCTGGCGATCTTGCGGGTCGAGGTCTCGATCAGCTCGCTGGTGGTGCCCTGGACCTCGACCAGGCCGATCCGCTCGCCCCGGTACGAGGCCTCGGCGGCCCCGAACGACACCGGCGCCACCGCGGTGAGCAGCTCGCCCTGCCGACGCAGCGCCGCGACGTCGTCGCGCGTGATCGGCGGTCGGTTGCGGAACCGCCACCAGTCGCCCTGGATCACCCACGGCCGGCTGGTCACGTACATGGTGTCGGAGCCGAGGGTCGCGAGCTGCCCGGTGAACGCGGTGGTCAGGCCCGACACCATCCCGTAGATCATCATGAGCGTCGCCACGCCGATGGCGATGCCGACGGTCGAGAGGAACGCGCGCATGCGATTGGCGGCGATGCCGCGCACGGCGGACGCGAGCGACGCGACCACCTCGACCACCATCCGGCGCAGCCCGCGGGTGGCGGCGCCGCGGGTCATGCGTGGGCCCCGGCGACGGCCATCTCGGCCATGACCCGGGCGCCGGGGCCATCGGCGACGATGACGCCGTCGGACATGCGCAGCGCGCGCGGGCACTGCGCGGCGATCGCCGGCTCGTGGGTCACCAGGATGAGCGTGTTGCCGGCGCGGTGGAGCTCGCCGAACAGCGCGAGGATCTCGCGGCCGGTCGCCGAGTCGAGGTTGCCGGTGGGCTCGTCGGCGAGCAGGATCGACGGCTCGGTGACCAGCGCGCGCGCGATCGCCACCCGCTGGCGCTGGCCGCCCGACAGCTCGTTGGGCCGGTGCGACATGCGCGCGGCCAGCCCGACCCGGGTCAGGGCCTCCTTGGCCCGCCGGCGCCGCTCGCGGCCGCCGATGCCGCGGTAGATCAGCGGCAGCTCGACGTTCTCGAGCGCGCTGGTGCGCGCCAGCAGCTGGAAGGTCTGGAACACGAACCCGATCTCGCGGTTGCGTAGATCGGACAAGGCGTCGTCGGTCAGGTCGCGGACGTCGGTGCCGCGCAGCCGGTAGGTACCCGCGGTCGGCGTGTCGAGGCAGCCCAGGATGTTGAGCAGCGTGCTCTTGCCCGAGCCCGACGAGCCGACGATGCCGACGTACTCGCCGGTGGCGATCGAGAAGCTGACCTCGTGCAGGGCGCGGATGGTCTCGCTCCCCATCTGGTAGGAGCGCGACACCCCGGCGAGCTGGAGGACCGTGGTCACGGCGTGGGCTCGGCGGCGGCCGCCACCGTCATGCCGTCGGCGAGCTCGCGCGCCAGGGTCCGGTAGGGACCCTCGACCACCACGTCGCCCGGCTCGATCCCGCGGACGATCTCGACGTGGCTCTCCGACGACAGCCCGACCTCGACCACGCGCTTCACGACCTTGCCGCCGACCACGACGAACACGACCTTGTCGAGCTTGTTCTTGCTGGTGGCCGCGGTGCCGGTGCCGGTGCTGGGGCCGCTGCCGCTGCCGGTGGCGGCTACCCCGGCCGGCCGCACCGTCACCGCCTGGATCGGCACCACCACGGCGTCCGGCCGGGTCTCGGTCGAGATCGTCACCTGCGCGCTCATGCCCGACAGCGCCCGCGGCGGCGTCTGGGTGAGCGCGACCCAGACCGGGAAGCTGGTGACCTCGTTCTCGGTCCCGGCGTTGCGCACGATCGCGTCGCGCCCGGCGTCGATCACCTTGCCGGAAAAGACCTGGTCGCCGAACGCGTCGATCTCGACCGCGGCGGTCTGGCCCGGCTTGATGAACACCACGTCGTGCTCGCCGATCTCGAGCCGCACGTAGGTCTCGCCGAGCGAGCCGAGCACCAGGATCACGTCCTCGGCGAAGTCGCTGCCGCGGACCCGCTCACCGACCCGGTGGTTGACCGCGAGCACGGTGCCGGCCACGGGCGCCGTCAGCGTGGCCCATCCGAGCGCGTTCTTCGCCTCGTCGAGGACCGCGCGCGCGACGCTGGCCCGGCTCTCGGCCGAGGTCCGCTCGGCGTCGGCCAGCGCGCGCGCCGACCGGGCCTGGGCCAGCTCGGCCTCGCTGATCACCTGCTGCTTGACCAGGTCGACCGCGCGCTGCTCCTCGCTGGCGAGGTGCGCGGCGTTGGTGCGGGCGCGGGTCACGTCGGCCTGGGCCGAGCGAACCTGCGCCTGTTGCTGCTCGACCTGAGTCAGGTAGCGCGAGGTGTCGATCTGGCCGATCGCCTCGCCCTTGGTGACGATGGAGCCGACCACGACCTTGAGGTCGAGCAGCACGCCGGTGATGTTCGACGAGACGTTGACCTTGCGCTCGGGCTCGAGCTTGCCGGCGCCGCTCACCGTGCGGGTGATCGCGGTGCGGGCGGCCACCGCGGTGTCCACCGACACCGGGGGCGCGGTGCGCGGCTTCAGGCTCGAGACCGTCACCATCGCGACCAGGGCGACGATGACGGCAGCAATGATCCAGCGAGTGATCGTCATCGGGAACCTGTCGTGGTGATCAGCAGATAGAGCGTGAAGGCGATGGTGACGGTGACGACGCCGCGGGCCCGGCCGATGCCGGCGGCGGTGGCGAGCCCGAGCCCGCAGAGCACGACCGACCACACGGTGAACAGATCGGCGCCGCCGGCCAGGCGGGCCAGGAGCGGGTGGTCGAGGGTCAGCGCTAGATGACTGGCGACCAGCCCGTCGAGCTCGGCCGGCCGCACCGCGCCCTGCCGCCAGGCGGCGGCGGCGGTGATCATCGATCGGACCGCCCACGGCAGCGCGCCGACCGATGCAGCGGTCACCGTGCGCGCGAGTGTGGGCTTGCCGCCGACATACCGGCCGAGCAGGTACAGCGCGAGCGCGATCATCAGGATCCGGGCCGGGACGCCCAGCGCCGCCGCGAAGCCGAGCTTGACCCGGAGGACCGCGGTTCGCTTGGTGACCTCCTCCTCGATCTCGCGGTCGGTCTTCACCTCGGCCACCTCGGGAGCCGCGGCGCCCGCTGGGGCAGGCGCGGCGCCGCCGGCGGGAGGCGGCGCGCCCGCGCTCTCGGCCCGGATCTCCGGCGCCACGTCGAGCCGCGCACCGACCACCGCAGCGGCAAGGATCGCGGCGCCGATCACGATCGCCATCGCCAGCCGGAACCGGACGGCGGCGACCAGCGGCGGCACGCCGCGGTCGGGGATCAGGAGCGCGGCGAGCTGCCCGACCAGCGCGGAGGCCACGCGCCGCAGGCGGGTGACGGCACCCGGACGTGCCGGCTGCAGGGACGCTTCGGGATCGACCAAGGCGCGCGGAGAATAACGATAATGCGCCGCGAGGCGATGGGCGACGGCCGGGAACGCAGCGCGGGCGTGCGCCGTGCCGTCCTTCGCCAGCGCGCTGCTCGATCCCCGCGCGGCGGGGGAATAAGGCGCGGCCGGTACGAGTTCCACGCTGCGCGGCAGTCCGAGGCGCTAGGATTCGCCGCGATGCGGGTCGCAGCCTGGGTGTTCGCGGTGTGCGTGCTGGGGTGCCTCGTGGGCGTGATGATCCCCGCCGTGATGCTCGACGTCGGCGCCGCGCCGGTGGTCCAGCCCACGTCGATCTCCTACTTCCGGCTGGCGACCAGCAAGGACGCCGCGCGCCGCTTCATCGACGACTACCGCGGCAGTCGCACCCGCAAGGTCGGCGTGAAGGTCCTGCGCAAGGTCGCGCCCCACCTGCGCGGCCAGGTCCGCGCCGACGTCGCCGACGTCCAGTCGACCCTCGACACCCTCGATCAGATCCGCGACGAGGACATCGAGACGGTCGGCACGATCTCGACCGCGACCATGTGGACCCTGCTCGGACTCCACCTGGTGGTGGCGGCGTTGATCTTCGGCGTGACCGTGCACACCTCCCGCGTCCGGCTCGCCGGCGCCGTGGTCGCCGCACTCCTCGCCGGCGCGCTCGCGCTGGCCATCCACGTCGCCTTGCGTCGCATCGTCGCCGCCGCCAACGACGAGGTCGGCCGCGCCCTGTTCTCCTTGCGCGCGGGCGCCTACCTCATCCCGGTCGCTTCGGTCGTCGCCGCGTGCGCGATCCTCGCGCTGATCGTCGCCCACACCCGCGCCCGCCGGTAAACCGCGGCAGACGCGCGACCGGCTGCCGCGCCAGCCGGGTTTGGCGGCAAGCTCGGGCGATGTCCCGCCTGCTCACCCTCGCCACGCTCGTGCTCGCCGCCTGTCACGCCGCCCCGGCGTCAGCGCCGGCCTCACCGGTCCCATCCTCATCGCCCGCCGCGACCGTCCCGGCCGCTTCGCGCTGGCCAGGACCTTGCCCCGCGATCGACGGCGTCGACCCGCTGGTCGCGCCCGGCTCGACGCTGCTGCTGGGCGAGCTGCACGGCACCGAGGAGAGCCCGCGCTTCGTCGGCGACGTCGCCTGTCACGCCAGCGCGGCCGCGCCGGTGACGATCGCGGTCGAGATCGCGCGCGACGAGCAGCCGCGCATCGACGCGTTCCTGGCCGCGCCCGGCGATGACGCGGCGGCGACCGCGGCGCTGCTGGCCGGTCGGTTCTGGCGCCGCGAGCTGCAGGACGGCCGCAGCAGCCAGGCGATGGCGTCGCTCCTGGCGCGGGCCCGGGCCGCGCGCGGTGCCGGCGTTGACGTGGCCGTGCTGGCCTTCGACGTCATCGATCCCACCCCGCGTCGCGACCAGGAGATGGCAGCCGCGATCGCCGCCGCCCGCCGCGCGGCGCCGGCTCGCACGTTCGTCGTGCTCGCCGGCAACTATCACACCCGAACCTCGATGGGCGCGCCGTGGGATCCGGCCGCGAAGTGGATGGCCTGGTACCTCGTCGAGCGCGGCATCACGCTGACCACTCTCGACGTCGCGCGCGCCGGCGGCAGCGCCTGGGTGTGCATGGGCGCCGACCCGGCGCACCAGACATGCGGTGCGCAGAACTTCACGGGCACACCGGGCGACGTCGCCTGGCGCGCGGCGCGGGTGGCCGGCGTCGAGGGTCACGACGGTCACTACCTGGTCGGCCTCACCCACGCGTCGCCGCCGGCGGTCACCGTCGCGGCACCGTGACCGGTTCGCCCAGGGCCCGCGAATGGATACGTCATTCGCGGGCCCTCACTACCTCTCCGCCGAGGCGCCAACCCACCGCCGGTAGTGCCCGCACTCCTTCAGAATCTCGCGGTGGTACTTGGTGTCGGCGAAGCCCTTCACGACCGCGAACCACGCCTTGGGGACGGGCAGGGCGTCGGCGCTCTCGTAGGGCGCATACTTCGCGGTGACCAGGGTCTGCAGCTCGGCCTTGGCCGCGTAGAACGCGGCCCGTGCCTTGAGCTCGCGGTTGCGCGACAGCTCGAACGCGCGGCGGTACCAGCGCTCGGCCGGCCGGGTGTCGAACGTCTTCTGGTGGGTGTCGCCGAGCACCGTGCGCGCGTTGCCGTACCAGGTCAGGTTGTAGTACGCGGTGCCGATCGCGAGCGCCGCCTGGGCGGCGGGCTCGCCCTTGCCGCTGGCCCGGTTCGCGAGCGCGGCCAGGCGCGCGGCCAGGCTGGCGTGCGTCCACCTGGCGTTCGCGTGCTTCGCGTGATCGCAGTCGTGGCAGTCGACGATGTGCGTGACGAACGGGTCGGTCCCCAGCGGTGCCGAGGCGGCGGTCGTGGTCGTGAACGCCTGGCTGGCGGCGGTGAAGTTGCCGTCGAGCAGGTAGCGCAGCGCGAGCTCCTGCTCGAGCGCGGCGCGGGTGTGGGTGCCCGCCAGCACGAACCGGTCGAACTCCGACGAGGTCTGGCCGGTGCGCGCGATCAGCGCCTTGATGAACGAAACCTCGGCCCACTTCGACGGCACCTTCGGATCGCGCGGCCGGCCGGTGCTGTCGTCGATCGGGCTCACGATCCCGGGGCGCAGGAGCTCGCCGTCGACGATCCGCCCGGCCTGGACGTACGCGTGCGCGAGCCGACCCCGGACCTCGGTGGTCACGGCTGACTGGCGTCCGAAGCTGGGATCGAGGCCGTTCATCGCGCGCGCCAGCTCGTCCTCGCGCTGCGGGTTGATCTTCCAGTCGAGCGCCAGCGCCAGCGCCAGGCTGGCCTTGGCCTGGCTGGCCACCGCCACGTCGCCGGGCCGCGCGCGGACCGCGGCCTGCAGCTGGGCCCGGGCGGTGACGAGGTCGCCGCGCCGCGCCGCCAGGTGTCCGAGCACCAGCTGCATCAGCCAGGGCCGGTCCCCGCCCCGGGTGGCAGCCGCCTTGCTGGCGATCTGCTCGAGCGCGGCGTACGTCTTCTGCTGGGCTGCGATCGCCGCGGGCTCGGGCGGCCCGCCCCAGGCCTCGGTGCCCCGGCTCTCGGCGCGGCCCAGCTCGCGGACGACGAGCAGCCCGAGCAGGTCCGACCCCGGGTCGAGCTGCTGGATCTCCTGCGCGGCGACCAGCCCGTCCGAGGTCATGCCGACCAGCCGCCACAGCTGCGTCTGTTCGCGCACGCTGGTGGCCAGCCGCAGCGTCTGGCGCCAGTCGACGTCCTCCATCGGGCGGAAGTCCTGGGCGGCGGCCCCGGCCAGCGCCGGCGAGCCGACGTGCACCCGCGCGAGCTCGAGGTTGGCGCGGGCCAGGTCGCCGGTGCGCCGGAGCGCGCCGGCGAGGTAGTAGCGCGCGCGCCAGGCCAGGTCGCTCGACGGCGCCGCGAGCGCGCCGCCTTGCTGCTGATGGAACCCGATCGCGCCCGCCCAGTCGCGCCGATAGAACAGCAGCCGCAGGACCTGGAACGCGTGGCGCTGCTTGAGGAACGGATCGCGGGCCGCCTTGAGCCCGGCCCGGGCCTCGGTCAGGAGCCGCGCCGCCGCGGTCACCGCGGCCGGCTCCACCGCGGCTTCGACGTCGAGGCTCGCGCGCGGCTCCACCCGCCGCGCCAGCGCCACCAACCTGATCGCGGCGGCCAGCTTCTTGCGCGCGGCGGGTCGGTTCCACAGCGTGCTGCGCTCGAAGCCCTTGGGCGCCACGCGGGTCTTGCCGGCCAGGCGCGCCGCGATCGCGGTGAGGTCGGCGGTCGACGCCTGGTAGAGCACCTGCTCCCAGTCGGCCGCGGTGACCGCATCCTTCAGGTAGCCCTGCCAGTCGGCGAGCATCGCCGTGCGCGCGCAGTCCTCGCACAAGCCACCGAAACCGGCGACGAACGGATCGAAGTGGAGCCGGTCCCACGCCGGATCGCGGACGACCCCGGGGTCGAATGTCGTCAGGTCCTCGATGGTCGGCCCCGACCAGCCGCAGGCGTCGGCGCGCTGGTCGCGCAGGCCGATCACGACGGTGGCCGCCAGCGCGAGGGCCAGCGCCCCGCTAGCGAGCCGCGCGAAACACACGTTCGAGGTTCTCGAGGCCATGGCGGTTGAGATTCCTTTCCGACAGATCGAACAGCGAGATCGTGCGCGGTTGCCGCGCCCTCGCGAGCCGCGGCGCGAGCATACCTGCCGCCGTCAGCGCCTCGGTGGGACCGGTGACCTCGACCGCGAGCAGGTCGCCCTCGCGCAGCAGGGTCCCGTGCAGAAACCCGTTGCGCGTGACCCGGTAGCGGTCGGCGCTCACCGGGCGGACGAAGTCGAGCGTGGCGAGCTCGTCGGGATCGGTGCTCTGCAACAGGCCCTCGACGCGGTCGTCGCGGACGTGGACCGTCCAGGACCAGATCGGCAGGGCGGCGTCGAGCGGCAGCGGGTAGTCGGCCAGGCGGCCGAGGTAGCGCCGCGCGGCGTCGGGGGCGAAGATCGCGCGCGCGCCGGGGGCCGCGCTGATCTCGCCCATGTTGTAGAACATCAACATGCCGCGCGCGACCGGCGGGACCCCGGTGCGCTCGCGATACTTCACCTGGTGCAGGCGGATCGTCGCCGACAGCGCCACCGCGGCCGGGTCGGTGATGGCGCGGAGCTCGGTCAAGAAGGCGAAGAAGCCGGCGCGGGTGCCGTCGGTCCAGTCGCAGTCGACCTGCAGCTCGCGCACGGCGAACCCGAGCGCGGTGGCGCGCTGCTGCACCCGGGTCCAGGTCATCCGCGCGAGCGCCGCGGTCTGGTCGGCGGGCAGGCGCTGGAACACGTCGTTGCGCAGGTAGACGACCGGGATGATCTCGATCCCGGCCGGCATCCGCGCGCCGTCGGCCGCGGCGATCACGCCGATCGGGGCCGGTCCCGCCTCGGCCTCGCGCCACTCGACGTCGAACACGCGCAGGTACAGCTTCGCGACCTGAAGGTCGGCGAGCGCGCGCGTCTCGGCCGGCGACAGCCGGAAGGTGGTGCGCCAGTAATAGAACGCGCGCGTGACCGGCGGGCCCGGCTCCCGCGCGGGCTGCCCGCACGTGGCCAAGGCGACCATCGCGATCACCAGGAGGAGCCGTCGCGCCATTGCCCGCACGATAACGGGCGACCCGCGGCTTGTATTGCGGAGGCGCGCCGGTCCCACGTCGGATTGCGCGTGAAGCGCAGCCGGTGCGCGGCGGAAGGCGGTGCTTGACACCGTCGCGGACCGCGCGGTACGGGCTGCCTCCCTTCCGTTCATCCGCCTCTGGAGCTCTGCCTCATGTCCACGCTTCTTCACCGGGCCCTTCCCGCGCTGTCCCTCGCCCTGACCGTCGGCCTCGTCGGCTGCCTGTCGCCCGACGATCAGGAGAATCCCGAGCTCGACACCACCGAGCTCGAGGTCGTCTCGGTCTCGACTCCTGACTACTTCCGCCTGGAGCGCATCAAGAGCGGTGGCGCCTCGGCCACCAACCGCTACGTGATCGCCCCGGTCAACGGCGGCACCATGCGCTGCCCGACCGGCGCCCGCGCCCCGCGCTGCACGGTCGACGATCTCGTGCTGCCGGTCGACTGTGACTGGGAGTGCCAGGACGGCGTCCTGTCCCTGCGCGGCGTCACCGTCCTCCGCGGCGAGCTCCGCACCACCCGCGTCACCCCGGGCCGGCGTGGGCGCACGGCGCTGGTCGCCGCGGCCGCGTTCGACACCCTCGATGGGTCGCTCGGCTCGAAGCCGGTCTACCGGATCACCCAGCGCGTCGCGCCGTGCCTGGTCGCGCCGTGCCCGGTCTTCACCACGGCGACCCGGGTCAACTCGCCGAACCCCGCCGTCCAGCTCGCGACCGTCGACTTCAGCGGCGCCCACGACCCCAACTACGTGCTCGACGCCGCGCGCGGCCTCGCCCAGATGGCGCGCGCCGAGGGCCTGCTCGCGACCGGCACGATCTCGCGCGGCACGTTCCGCGTCGACCGCGTGTTCCGCCAGTGGTCGCCGATCGCCGACTGCGACGTCCTCGCCGCGGCCCGCGCGCACGCGTTCCCCGAGGCCCCGGCCGCCGACGAGGTCCAGCTGGTCTTCGCCACCACCGCCGAGGCCGAGACCTACCAGGACGCGGACGGGCGCCGCGTGAGCTGGCTCGTGCGCACCGAGAACTCGACCGCGACGGTGGCCTTCACCGCCGGCTTCAACGACCTGTGGTCGCAGACCTTCACGGTCGGCACCTCGGTCTGCGACGTGACGATCACCGGCGAGCACTGACCACCGGCGAGCCCTGACCGCCGGCGAGCCCTGACCGCCGGCAGGCCCGGGGCCGCCGAGGCCCGCGGCCTACTTGACGAAGCGCTGGACGATGGCGCGGACGGTCTTCGCGTCGAACGGCTTCTCGAGCCGCACGTTGGTGACGCGATCGAGAAAGGCGTTGGCGGTGCCGGTGAACGCGCCGCCGGAGATGAACACCACCCGCTCGGCCACCGCCGGGTAGCGCCGGGCCAGCTCGTCGTGGAACTCCATGCCGGACATCTCCGGCATCATGAGGTCCGACAGGATCACGTCGAAGTGGCGCCCCGCATCGAGGAGCTGGAGCGCGTCGCTGGCCCGGGTCGTGGTCGTCACGTCGTGGTCCTTCAGCAGGCGACGCATCGCGATCCCGATCGAGGGCTCGTCGTCGACCACCAGGACCGCGCCGCGGGCGGGTGGGGCGGGCGCGAGCGCGGCCGGTGCGGCCACCTCGGCGGCCGTGGCCGGCGCCGGGGGCAGCACGGTGCGGAACCGGGTGCCCAGGCCGGGCTCGCTGGTCACCGACAGGAGCCCGCCCATGCTGGTGACGATGTTGTGGCAGATCGACAAGCCGAGGCCGGTGCCGAGCCCGACCGGCTTGGTCGTGAAGAACGGATCGAACACCCGCGGCAGGGCCGCGGCCGGGATCCCGTCGCCGGTGTCGCGCACCTCGATCACCGCTCGACCCTCGGCGTCGGTCGAGGTCACGATGCGGATCTCGTGATCGCTGCTGGCGCCCTCCGGGATCGCCTGCGCCGCATTGATGAGCAGATTGATGAACACCTGCCCGAGCCGCGCGTCGTCGGCGATGATGGGCGGCGTCGGCCCCAGCTCCTTCACCAGCCGCGCCCGCTGCTGGATCTCGTTGGCGGTCAGGGTGACCGCCAGCTCGATGACCTGGTGGACGTCGACCACCACCGGGCGATCCTCGGCGGCCCGCGCGAAGGTCTTGAGCCCGCGGACGATCTTCCGGATCTTCTCGGCGCCGGTGCGCACCTCGAGCGCCATCTGCGTCATCTCGGCCAGCTGCGCCGCGGGCACGGCCTCGCCCAGGGTTCGCAGCTCCTCGAGCAGCAGCGCGATGTTGGTCGCGACCGCGGCCAGCGGGTTGTTGATCTCGTGCGCGCTGCCGGCGGCCAGCGTGCCTACCGCCGCCATGCGATCGGCGAACAGCAGCTGTTGCTGCAGCTGCTCTTGCTGCTCGATCGACGCCCGCAGGCGCTCCTCGGCCTGGAACTGCTCGGTGACGTCGCGGGCCGCGGCGTAGACGACGCCGTGGTCGCGGCTGGCGACCGATCGCCACTCGAACCAGCGGTACGTCCCATCCTTGCAGACGTAGCGGTTCCGGAGCATCCCCAGCGCGACGCCCTCGTGCAGGCGCGCGCGGGCCGCGAGCGTGGGCTCGCGATCGTCGGGATGGACCAGCTCGATCGAGGGCCGCGCCATCAGCTCCTCGGCGGACCAGCCGAGGGTGCGCGACCACGATGGATTCACCCGCACGAAGTGCCCGTCGAAGCCGACGACGCAGAGGTTATCGAGCGACATCTCGAAGAAGTCGGCGGCGGCTGGCCGCGCAGCGCGCGATGCGGCCGCGTCGCGTTCCGTGGCGTTGCCGGACTTCAGCACGAGCGCCCGAGGGTATCACCGGCGCCCGCGATCGACCCCGATGGATACGGCTGCGCGAAACGTCCAACTCATTTCGTAATTGGATCAGGCGGTTAAGCTAAAAGTAGAAAGTGCAACTGTTCAATGTCTGCTCACGCGATCTAGGCTGCGCGCCATGAGGATTTTTCAAGCCATCGCGCTTCCGTGCCTGCTCGCCGCGGCCTGTGGCTCCTCCGTCGATGATCCCGGTCCGGGTGACGTCGACGTCGACTCGGGCGTGAACGTGGACGGCGGCGGCGGCGGCGGCGGCGGCGGACCAGATGCCACCAACCCCAGCAGCAACGCGCGCCTGGTCGGTACGCTGACCCGCAGCGCCGCCCCGCAGGGCGACGCGGTCGGCAACGTCTACGTCGCCCTGTTCGATCGCGATCCGGTGGCGAACATGATGACCGCCCAGCTGGTGGCGAACGCGCTCGTGCAGAATGCCAATCTGGCGGCGCCCGGTGCCAGCGCTGCATACGTCCTCGAGGGCGTCCCGCCGCGGGCCGAGAAGTACTACCTGATCGCGTTCCTCGACGACAACGGCAACGTCGACATGTCCAATCCGGGCGCCGCGGGTCCCGATCGCGGCGACCTGGTCAGCCTGGAGGGCCTGAGCGCCCCGACGGTGACGGTGCCGACCGCTGCCGAGATGAGCCACAACATCGTCCTCAACCAGGTCATGCCGTTCTGAAGGAGCCCGCCATGAGAACTCTCGTCGTAACCGGTGCGCTGATTCTCGCCGCCGCTGGCTGTGCGTCGGAAGACGATGCCGGCCACGCGCTCACGATCCAAGCCAGCATGGCGCCGGGGGCCGACGGCGCCCTGGCCTTCCTCAGCCCGTCGGCGACCATCGCGACCCACGCCCCCGCCACCGTCGTCGGCAAGCCGTACTACGTCGGCGTGTTTCCGGCCGGCTTCTCGTCCGGCAACGATCCGGCGCTGTACCAGGCCTGGGGCACCGTGCCGGCGGATCTAGACATCACCGCGACCACGCCGGCGATGTTCGCGCCTGGACCCTACGACATGGTGTTGGTGATCTACGCGAACACCCCGATCTCGGCCGCGCAGCTCGCCTTCGAGGCGGCGCCGTCGGCTGCCGCCGGCGGGGACCTGTCGTCGTTCACGCTGTCAAGCGTCGACGTCCTGGGCGAGGATCCGATCCAGGCGCTGGGCACCCAGCGCATGAACGTCGTCGATGCCGATGTTCACCGGGAGATCGCCAACCGCACGCCAAGCGACCCGATGGACCGCGCGCAGACCGTCGCCGCGTTCGATCACACGATCCTCATCATTCCGTGACGGTCGAGATGACCTCGACGCACGCGCTACTCGTGCTCTTCGCGCTCTCGGGTGTGACCGCCTGCGTCGACGCGCCGTCGCTCGACCTGCCGGTCAACCCCGACACCGGGCTGCGGATCGACCAGCTCCCGCCGGTTCCGGACCTGCCGGTGTGGCCCGACAACGCGGCAACCGAGACCAAGAAGGAGCTCGGTCGCGCACTGTTCAATGACATGCGGCTGTCGGGATCCGGATCGGCCGTGTGCGGGAACTGCCACCTGGCGGTGACCGCCTTCCATTCGGGCGGCCCGCTCGACGCACCCGATCGCTCGTTCCCCGCGATCACCCCGACCCTGCATCGCCACACCCCGTCGCTGCTCAACGTGGTCTACGCGCCGATGGCGCGCTGGGACGGCGGCCACTTCACCGACATCGCCGACCTGATGGTGCTCCCGTTCGCCGAGGCGAACATGAACCTGGCCGGCCTCCCGGTCAGCGCCGGCGAGGAGATCGACGTGCCCGGCGCCCAGGTGCGGATGAAGCAGGCGCTCACCGGCGACTTCCCGGGCTACATCCCGCGCTTCCAGGAGGCGTTCGGCGAGGACATCGCCGCGGCCACCCCGGAGCGGCTGTGGCGGCTGGCCGGTCAGGCGCTCGCGGTGTACATCCGCGTCGCGGTCTCGCGCGACGCGGCGTTCGATCGGTGGAACGCGGGGGACGACGACGCGATCAGCGACGGGGCCAAGCGCGGCGCCGGCCTGTTCATCGGCAAGGCCCAGTGCGTGCTGTGCCACAACGGGCCGCTGCTGTCCGACTTCCTGTTCCACAACGTCTCGACGTCGCTGCCCGACGCCGCCGGCCAGCGCCCCGACGACGGCCGGTTCCTGGTGACCGGCCGCGAGGAAGACCGCGGCAAGTTCCTGACGCCCATGCTCCGCTCGGCGGCCCGGACGTCGCCGTACCTGCACGACGGCTCCGAGGTCGGCATGCGCGAGGTGATCGCGCACTTCAGCGGCGGATCCGGGCGGGTCGATCCGCTCAACGAGCTCGAGTTCGTGCCGGCGCTGACCGAGGCCGAGATCGACGACCTCGTGCAGTTCATCAAG
>JBKJLC010000232.1:0-6024 GCA_046597055.1 Kofleriaceae bacterium
CGTCGATGTCGGTGTTGCCACCCGGCTTGATGTTGTCGCCGCAGCCAGCGGCTGCGCTCAGGACCAGCCCAAGCAAGACGAAGTTCTTCATAGTCAGCTCCTCCAAGAAGTTCACCGGGTGCGCCGGAGTCGAGGACGGGTCACGGCAGATCCCCCACCGAACCGGCGCCTCTCCGGTCGTGATTCGAAACATACGCCAACTGGCCAACGATATGCCAAAGGCCCGCGGCACAATGTGATCTCGGCCGCGGGTCGCACCTTTCGAGCGCGGCTCGGGATGCGGTCGGTTAGCGGGGCCGGCGCAGGACGAGCTGGTCGCGGCAGGTCAGGCGGTAGCCGCCGCGGTCGTTGTCGACATCGACGGCCAGGCCGGTGTCGCGCAGGAGCTGGCGCAGGCGCGACAGGTTCACGAACAGCGGGTTGTCGTGCCGCAGCGGATCGTACTCCTGCGACCACGCGGCCCGGGTCAGGTCGTCCTTGCTCAGCGTCTCACCGACCCGCTCGGCCAGCGCGTACAGAAGCCGTCGCAGCACCGGTCGGCTCGCTAGCGTGACCACGCGGGCGCCGGCGACGACCTCGTGGCGGCCGACGTCGATCACCACCGGCGCCGCGCGCGAGGCCTGCCCGGGCTCCGGCTCGATGTTGATGACCGCCAGGAGGCCGTCGAGGAGATCGGGATCGGCGGCCACCAGCACGGCGGCCGCGGCGGTGCGGGCGGCCGTCCACGCGGACGGATCGCCGGCGCGCCGCGCGACCAGCCCGCGCGCGAGGTGCGCGAGCGCGGTCTCGACGTGATAGCCGGGGCGCTCGTCGCTGTCGGCGAGCGCGCGCGCGACCGCCTCGTCGTCCCCGCGCAGGGCCGCCGTGATCGCCTGGAACGCGCGGGTCCGCACCGACGGGCTGGGCGGGCCGGCCTCGTCGCGCACCGCCATCGCCAGCCGGGTCACCGGATCGTCGTCGGCCGAGTTGAGCGCGGCGCGGGCCAGCACCAGCGCGCCCAGCGCGCGACCGCGATCGGCGACCGACGCCAGCATGCCGCGCGCCTCGGCCCGACGACCCAGGACATACAGGATGCGCCCGGCGAACACCTGGGTCCACAGCACGCCGAGGACGTAGCCGGCCTCCTCGGCGCGGGCGGTGACCGCGCGCAGCGCCTCGAGCGCCGCCAGCCGGTCGCCAAGCTCCCACTGGCGCAGGCCGCGCAGCGCCTCGGCGTGGATCTGCGACAGCGGATCGAGGTGGCCGGCCAGGGTCGACTCCATGGCCGACAGCGCGCTCGCGCTGTCGGCCGGGGTGGCGGCGACGTCGTACGCGCCGAACGCGAGCGCGCCCAGCGCCGCCGCCCGGTAGCCGTGCGCGGCCGGGGCTCGGTTGTCGCTGGTGGGCGCGCCGCGCCGCTCGCCGCCGACCGCGTAGCGCGCCAGCCACGACAGGTAGGTCGCGGTGCCCCACAGGAGCGCGCGGCCGGCGCCCTGGGTGCCCTCGGTGCCCGCGGAGATATGGGCGAGGGCGGCGGGGGCCCCGTCGGTGTGGAAGTGCACCGCGGCCTCGAGCGCGATCAGGTTGGCGCGCGCGAGCGACGGGAGCTCGGCGTCCCCGCTCGCGCGGGCGACCGCGGCGCGGGCGTCGACGAACCGGCCGGCCAGGAGCGCGAGGGTCGCCAGCGGCAGGAGCACGGCGCCCGACGGCGGCCGGGCCAGCAGCGCCTCGCGCAGGGCCTGCTCGCCGGCGGCGACGTCGACCAGGCGGACCAGCGCGCGCGCGTGCAGGGCCGCGACCTCGGCGTCGCGCAGGCCCGCCGGCAGCGCGGTTGCCATCGCGGCCAGCTCGAACGACGCACCCTGATCGAGGAGGTCCTTGGCGCGGGCGATCAGGTGCGCGCGGGCGCGGGCCGGCTCGCCGGCGTCGAGCCAGTGGTGGGCGACCGCGGTGATGGTCGCGACCGTCCGGTCGTCGCCGAGGGCCGCGGCCAGCGCGGCGTGGATGGAGGCGGCGGCCTCGCCGAGCGTCGAGGCCGCCGCCTCGCGCACCAGCTGATGGACCAGCGGACGGCCACCGCCGTCGACGTCGACCAGGAGCGCCCGGCGCAGGTCGGTGAGCGCCGCGCGCGGATCGCCGCCGGCGATCGCCGTCAGCTCGGCCGGGCCGAGCGGGACCCGGGCCAGCGCGATCGCGCCGAGCAGGTGGGCGCGATCGGGCGCGAGCTGCGCGATCGCGCCGGCCAGCGGATCGGGCCCGGACGGATCCCCCGCGTGGCGGCGGCGGAGCAAGAACGGATTGCCACCGGTGGCGTCGAACGCGCGCTGGAACCCGGCCGCGGGTCCGCGCAGCTCGTCGAGCGCGCTCCACAGCTCGCGGGCGGCGCGGGTCGGCAGGCCGCCGAGGTGGATCTCGACGCGGTCGTAACCCTGGGCCGAGGCCGGGCGCTCGCGCGAGGTCGCCATCAGCCGGCCGCGCGCGAGGTGCTCACCGAGGGCGCCGAGCAGCCGGGCCTGATGCTCGGGCGCGAGCACGTGCAGGTCGTCGACCACCGCCAGGGCGCCGGCCTCGTCGAGCGCGCGGGCCAGCGCCCGGCACCGCTCGTCGTCGGTGCGGAGCTCGGCGGCGGCCGGGACCAGGGCCCGGCGCAGGTCGTCGACGACCGTGGTGAGCTCCGGGCCGATCACGCGCGCGTGCACCGTCGGTCCGGTCCAGCCGGCAGCCACCGCGTACGCCAGGCTCGACTTGCCGACCCCGGCCAGCCCGCAGATCAAGGCGATCGGCACCCGCGCCAGGCCGCGGTCGAGCTGGGCCACCTCGCCGCCACGGCCGACGAACACCGCCGGGGGCCGGGGCGGCGCCTGCCGCGTCGTCTGCGCCGACGGCGGCGGCCGATCTGGTGGAGCTGTGGGCTCGCGACTCGTGCTTGCCACCGCCGCGCGCTTCGAACCCGTCTTCGACGGTCCGGGACGTCTCGGGGTCACAACCGGGGACCACGGCCGCGTGCCGCGTGCCAGATCGAACGGATCATGACGAGCGCGCGGGACTCGTCGACGGCGTCGTAGATGTGACAATGCGTAGCTGGAAGCAAGCGGCGGCGGATGCCCTGCCGGCCCTGGTACGGCGTGCCCGCAAGCGGGAACTCGCGCAGGCTCTCGACGGCGGCGGCCAGCTCGTCATCGAACTGGAACGACGCGTCGGGCCGCTCGGTGCGCCGCCAGCCCACCCGTTCACGCGCCTGTTGCCGCGCCTGGTTCGTGAACCGGACCTGGTATCGGCTCACAGCCGGCGTAGCTCGGCGAGCACGTCGTCGGCGGAGTAGCCCCGCCCCTCTCGCTCGTCCATCTCGGCCGCATCGAGCGAGGCATGGAGCCGCCGGCGCTCGGCGTCGTCCAGCTCAGCACCGCCATCATCGACCGGCAGCATCTCGTCTATCACCTGGCGAAGCTCCCGGAGCATCGGCTCGGGGAGCGTCCGCACCTGGTCGAGAAGCTTGGACGGGATCGCCATGGGGTTCAGCCTACCACCGACCGCTCGCAAGGCTCAGACGTCGAGCTCGTCGATCTCGTGCGCGTGCTCGGTGATCATCCGGAACCGCGCGCCGACGTCCTTGCCCATCAGCTCGGCGATCACCGTGTCGGTGGCCTCCTCCTCGCCGGGCAGGACCCGCATCCGCAGCGCGAGCCGGCTCTTCGGGTCGAGCGTCGTCATCTTGAGCGTGTCGGGGTTCATCTCGCCGAGGCCCTTGAACCGCGTGATGCTCGGCTTCGAGTTGCTCTTGGCGTGCTGCTTGAGCAGCCGCTCCTTGTGCAGGTCGTCGAGCGCCCAGTAGGTCTGCTTGCCGATGTCGATGCGGAACAAGGGCGGCTGGGCCAGGTAGATGTGGCCGGCGTCGATCAGCTTCCGCATGTGGCGGAAGAAGAACGTCAGGAGCAGGGTCGCGATGTGATGGCCGTCGGCGTCGGCGTCCATCAGCAGGAAGATCTTGCCGTAGCGGAGCTTGCCGAGATCGAGCGTCTCGCCGATGCCGCAGCCGAGCGCGCTGACGATGTCCTGCAGCTCCTTGTTGCCCGACATCTTGGCGTCGTTGGCCTGGAAGGTGTTGAGCACCTTGCCGCGTAGCGGCAGGATCGCCTGGGTCTTGCGGTCGCGACCCTGCTTGGCGGAGCCCCCGGCGGAGTCGCCCTCGACGATGAACAGCTCGCTGTCCTCGGGGTCGGTCGACGCACAGTCGGCCAGCTTGCCGGGCAGGTTGAGCCGGTGCGAGATCGCGGTCTTGCGGGTGACCTGCTGGGCCGCTGCCCGCGACGCCTCACGCACGCGCGCCGCGATCACGGTGCGTGCGACCACGGCCTGGGCCCAGTTGGGATTGCCGTTGAGGTAGTTCTCGAGCGCCGGCCGCACGATGCCCTCGATCTGGGCGGCGACCTCGGGGTTGTTGAGCCGGTTCTTGGTCTGGCCCTGGAACTGCGGATCGTGGACGTAGGTCGACAGGATCGCGGTCAAGCCCTCGCGGATGTCCTCGGCGGTCAGCGTCACGCCCTTGGGATCGAGCCCGTGGGTCGAGATGTAGTTGCGGACCGCCTTCACGATCGCGGTGCGCAGGCCCTGGTCGTGGGTGCCGCCGTCGGGGGTCGGCACGCTGTTGACGTGGCTCTTGATGAGGTCGTCGCTGGCCTCGGTCCACTGCAGGGCGAGCTCGACGCCGAGCTTGGCCTCGGCGTCCTGCTTCTCCAGGTAGAACACCGCGCCGCCGGCCGGGACGCCGGTCTTGCCGCGCCGAGCGACCAGGGTCGGCAGCCACTCGGCGATGCCGTTGTCGTGGACGAACCGGTGCTCGGCCGGCGGGCTCTGGGTCTCGTCGGTGAACAGGATCTCGAGGCCGCGGTGCAGGTAGCTCTTGGTCTCGAGCCGCTCGGCGATGAGCTCGGGATCGAAGCGCAGCTTGCTGCCGAACACCTCGTCGTCGGGGTGGAAGGTCACCATCGTGCCGGTGCCGCGGGCGCCGCCCAGGTTCTTCAGCTTGCTGGCCGGCTCGCCGCGCTCGAAGCGCATCTCGAATCGGGTGTTGTCGCGCTTCACCTGCACGACCATCGCGCTCGACAGCGCGTTGACCACCGCGGCGCCGACGCCGTGGAGGCCGCCCGACACCGCGTAGCTCTTGCCGCGCTCGAACTTGCCGCCCGAGTGCAAGGTCGTGAAGATCACCTCGATCGCCGGCTTCTTGAACTTGGCCATCGTGTCGACCGGGATGCCCCGGCCGTTGTCCTCGACGGTCGCGCTCTTGCCGTCCTTGTGCAGGGTCACCTGCACCTTGGTCGCGTGCTTGTTGATGACCTCGTCGATCGAGTTGTCGACGATCTCCCAGAGCAGGTGGTGGTAGCCGCGGGTGTCGGTGCCGCCGATGTACATGGCGGGCCGCTTGCGGACCGGCTCGAGGCCCTCGAGGACCTGGATGTTCTTGGCGCTGTACGCCGTGTCCTTCGGGGCCATGGCTAGTTGACCTCCGTCGGCGTGAAGGTCGTGACCTTGACCGGGGTGGCGACGACCTTGAACGTGGTCCGCCGCGCGAGCTGGTGGCCGGAGCCGCCGCGAGCGACGAGCTTCTGGGCGCCGGGCCCGACGTCGAAGACCTTGCCGCCGGCGGTCTCGATCGAGAACGGCCGCTCCTTCTTGCCGTGGGCGATCGCGAAGCCGATCACGCGGTCGTCATCGTCGAGCTTGATCACGGTGACGCCGCGGCCCGGGCCCGCGAGGACGTTGACCTCGCCGACCTCGCACAGGAGCACGTGCCCCTGCTCGGACGCGACGCAGAGGACGTCCTTGTCCTCGCCCGCGGGCATGACGCCGACGATCTCGTCGCCCTCGGCCATCTTGGCGACCTTGCGCCCCGCGCGCGTCGTCGCCTCGAGGTACGGCGCGAGCGCGCAGCGCAGGCCGAAGCCCTTGCGGGTGACCGCGATCAGGTTCTCCATCCTGGTAAGTCGAGGATCCAACGACATGGCCGAGACGATCTTCTCGCCGTCGTCGAACTTGAAGAGCTTC
>JBKJLC010000064.1:0-3850 GCA_046597055.1 Kofleriaceae bacterium
CCGGAGCACGACCTGTTCATCCAGCTGATGAAGCTGAAGAACACGCTGCGCTACACGATGGGTGACGAGCTGATCACGCACCTGGGCGCCGAGTACTACGACTGATCGAGACCGACCCCGGGCGTCGCCCGTGAGCCCGGACACCCGGAGTCATTGTTGTCCGCTCGCGGCGCTCGCTGGGGCACCTGGGCGCCGAGTACTACGACTGATCCAGACCGACCCCGGGCGTCGCCCGTGAGCCCGGACACCCGGAGTCATTGTTGACCGCTCGCGGCGCTCGCTGGGGCACCTCGGCGCCGAGTACTACGACTGATCCAGCGCGACGGCCGCCGGGCCGCCGGCGCTATTCTGCCGGCATGAAGATCGCGCTGTGCGCTGACGAGCCGTACCCGGTCGACCAGACGCTGCGCCGGCTGCTCGAGGCGCGTGGCCACACGGTCGCGGCGTTCGGCGCGATCGCCACCGGGGCCGAGGCGCCGTGGGCCGAGGTCGCCGAGGAGGCGGCCCGCGCGGTCGCCGACGGCGCCTGCGACGAGGGCGTGTTCCTGTGCTGGTCGGGCACTGGCATCTCGATGGCGGCCAACAAGGTCCACGGGGTCCGCGCCGCGCTGGTGTCCGACCCGGGAGGCGCGGCCGCGGCCCGGGTGTGGAACCACGCCAACGTGCTGTGCCTCTCGCACCGCACGCTGTCGGACGACATGGCCAAGGAGATCCTGGCCGCCTGGTTCGACACCGCGCCCGGCGATCAGGGCGACGCCGGGGTCGCCCGCCTGCGCGCGGTCGACCAGCGCCACCGACGCTGACACCGCGCGCCGCCGCGGTGTCGATCAAGCCGCGACACCGCTTCAGGCCCGGCGCGGCACGATCACGTTGAGGCAACGCGGCAGCACCTCGATGCGGTAGCGCTGCCCGGCGCAGGTCTCCTCGCCGTCGATCTGGGCGGCGGGGAAGCCCTCCTTGCCGGGCTGGGTGACGGTGAGGACGAAGCGGCGGCCCGAGATCGGCTCGGAGTGCTCGATGCCGAGGCTGCGCACGGTGTCGCCGTCGATCGGCAGGTGGCGCAGCGAGGCGAACAGCTTGGTCGTCAGGTCGCGGCGGCCCGCGATCGGGAACAGCTCGAACAGGCCGTCGTCGGAGCGCGCGTCGGGGTCGAGCACCCACTCACCGCCGAACACGCGGGTGTTCTTGATGATCACGTCGAGCAGCGAGTCGAAGTGGTAGGGCCGGCCGTCGATGATCGCCTCGAGGTCGAACTTGACGTCGGCGACGTAGCTCTCGAGGAACTTGCGCGCGACCGCACCGGCGTAGACCAGCATGTCGCGGTAGACGAGGCCGAGCAGCGGGATCTTGCCGACCGCGTCGCGGTCGCGGTTGCGGGTGATCAGCGCGGCGGCGCCGAAGCCGACCGAGGCCGAGTCGAAGAACAGGTCGCGGTGCAGCACCCGCTCGTCGCGGGTGGCGACCTCGATCCGGCCGGCGTCGATCGCCGCGACCCGCCCCTCGGCGATGGTCGCGACGTTGCTGGCCAGCGCGTCGCTGCCCTGGGCCATCCCGAACGACTTGGCCTGATCGTTGGCGGTGCCGGTCGGCAGGAGGCCCATCGCGACCTCGGGCGCATGGGCCGACCCGAGCACGCCCTTGGCGACCTCGGCGAAGGTCCCGTCGCCACCCATCGCGATCACGACCCGCGCGCCGTCGTCGTCGATCACGCGGCGGACGACCTCGACCGTGCCGCCGTCGGGCTCGGTGGCGACGAACCGGTGGGGGACGCCGGCCGCGGTGAGCAGGGCGCCCGCCTCGTCGATGAGCCGGGTGCCTCGCCCGCTCTGCGCGGTCGGGTTGGCGAACAGGACCGCCGGCTCCAGTCCGCGCCACGAGTCGATGCCCGGCATCGGTCGACTCTACCCTGCCGACCTCGGGCGGCGGGACGGTTCCGGCGCCGGCTGCGGCGTGGCGTCGCGCCCGGCCACGCCCCGCCCTGAGCCCGCTTCTTTCGCCGGGTGGACCGGGGTAGAACCTCGCCATGGCGGTTCTCCCCGAGCGACTCCTGGCGCCTTCCGACGAGCACGCGATGCTCCGCGACACCGTGCGGCAATGGGCGCGCACCGACGTCGAGCGCCAGGCGATGGAGCACGACCAGAGCGGTACGCTGAACCAGGCCCTGCTGCGCCAGGCCGGCGCGCTCGAGCTGCTCGGCGTCACCATCCCGGACAGCGACGGCGGCGCCGGCCTCGACGCGGTCGCCTCGGTGATCGTGCACGAGGAGATCGCGTACGCCGACCCCGGCTTCGCGCTGGCGTACCTCGCCCACGCGCTCCTGTTCGTGAACAACTTCTACTGGGTCGGCACCGCCGACCAGCGCCAGCGCTACCTGCCGAAGGTGCTGACCGGCGAGTGGATCGGCGCGATGGGCATGACCGAGCCGAGCGTGGGCACCGACGTGCTCGGCATGGGCACGGTCGCCCAGCGCGACGGCGACCACTACGTGCTGAACGGCCGCAAGATCTTCATCACCAACGGCCCCGAGGCCCAGGTCTTCGTCGTCTACGCCAAGCTCGACGGCCGCATCACCACCTTCATCGTCGAGCGCGGCTTCACCGGCTTCAGCAGCGGCGAGAAGATTCCCAAGATGGGGATGCGGGCGTCGACGATGTCGGAGCTCGTCTTCGACGACTGCCGGGTCCCGGTCAACAACCTGCTGGGGACCGAGGGCGGCGGCATCACCAACATGATGCGCAACCTCGAGATCGAGCGGCTGGGCCTGGCCGCGATGAGCCTGGGCCTGGCCCAGCGCTGCCTCGACGTCATGACCCGCTACGCGACCGAGCGCCGCGCGTTCGGCAAGCCGATCGCCGATCACGGCCAGATCCAGCGCTACATCGGCGACAGCTACGCCAAGGTCGAGGCGATGCGCGCGCTGGTCTATGGCATCGCCGCCACGGTGGGCCCCGATCGTCGCAACCGGCTCGGCACCGACGCCGCCAAGCTGTTCGCCGCCACCGCCGCCAAGGAGGTCGCCGACGCCGCGGTCCAGGTCCTCGGCGGCTGGGGCTACTGCACCGAGTTCCGCGTCGAGCAGTTCCTGCGCGACGCCAAGCTCATCGAGATCGGCGGCGGCACGATCGAGGCCCACCAGAAGAACATCGTCCGCGACCTCACGCGCGGCGCCTGAGCGGCTCGCGCGCGCGTCCTCAGCAGCCGGCGTGGATGAGCGTCGCCCGGACCAGGTCGGCGACCCGCGCGCAGTCGGTGTTGGCCTGGAGGCTGGGGCGAGTGGCATGGGACCCGGCTGCCTGCTGGAGGGCGAGCGCGAGCGCACGGCGGAGCTCGAGCTGCTCGAAGGGCGACAGCCGGTCGCAGGCGGCCAGGGCGTCGATCACCGAGTCCAGGCGGTCGCAGCTATCGTCGGCGAAGGTGTCGGCCGCCGACGGGCGCTGGCTGGCCGGGCCGTACAGCGCGCCCTGGATCAGCCGGGCCTCGACGCGCTGGCCGGGGTCGAGCCGGCGGGCGCACACCCGGTGCTCGGCCGGGTCGCGGGCGATCGCGAAGCAGCGCACGATCGTCGGACGCCACGCCGAGGTCCGGCAGGTCGCGGCGAAGCGCGGCTCGAGCGCGGCGGCGCCGCCCCCGTCCTCGGGCGCCGCCATCCGCAGGCCGCGGGTGATGCTCGCGGCCGCCTCGGCGCAGGTCGCGCGCGGCGGGCCGGGCTGCTGCCGCCCGCCGCAGGCCACGGCCGCCAGCGCCGCCAGCGCGAGCGCCGTCCGCCAGCCGCCGCGGGCCGGGCCACGCATCAGCGCGACAGGTACTTCTCGAAGGCCTTGAAGTCGTAGTCGCGGCCGAGGAAGTCCTT
>JBKJLC010000165.1:0-49580 GCA_046597055.1 Kofleriaceae bacterium
CGAACTCCCGCACGAGGCGGCCCATGAGTGGTTGCTTGATGAGGTGCTCGGGGAAGGTGAGCTTGACCCGCAGGTTCGTCACGAACCCAAGCCTTGCCGCCCGCCGGGCGGCCGTCCAGCGCGGCGCCGACCGGGCCGGCGTCTGGAGTGGGGTAATCCGGGGCGCCCGTCGGCGGCGGAGACAGGAATAATGCTGTCCCCGTGCTGACTTGATACATACGCACTCAACTTTGCTACGCTACCTTGTAACGAGAACCTCAGCATCCGTCTCGATCACATCGCTGTTCGTCAACATCTCCGGGAGGAAGATCCCATGCCCAAGGCCGTAGGTATCGATCTGGGTACCACCAACTCGGTCGTCTCCGTGCTGGAGGCGGGTGAGCCGACCGTCATTCCCAACGCCGAAGGAGGCCGCACCACGCCTTCGGTCGTCGGATTCTCCAAGACCGGCGAGGTGCTCGTCGGCGAGGTTGCCAAACGTCAGGCCATCACCAACCCCGACCGCACCATCCGTTCGGTCAAGCGCCACATGGGGACGAACTGGACCGTCACTATCGACAAGAAGAAGTACAAGAGCCAGGAGATCTCCGCCCGGATCCTGCAGAAGCTGAAGCGAGACGCCGAGGCCTACCTGGGGGACACCGTCACCGAGGCCGTGATCACCGTCCCGGCCTACTTCGACGACGCCCAGCGCCAGGCCACCAAGGAGGCGGGCGCCATCGCCGGCCTCGACGTGATGCGCATCATCAACGAGCCCACCGCCGCCGCCCTGGCCTACGGGCTCGACAAGGAGGGCGCCGAGCAGGCCATCGTCGTCTTCGACCTCGGTGGTGGCACGTTCGACGTCTCGATCCTCGAGCTCGCCGACGGCGTGTTCCGGGTCCGCTCGACCTCGGGCGACACCTTCCTCGGCGGCGAAGACTTCGACAACGCGATCGTCGACTGGCTGCTCGACCAGTTCGCCGCCGGCAACGGCGGCATGGACCTGCGCGGCGACCGGCTGGCGCTGCAGCGGCTCAAGGAGGCGGCCGAGAAGGCCAAGATCGAGCTGTCGTCGGCGCTGACCACGCAGATCAACCTGCCGTTCCTGGCCGCGGCCGCCGATGGGCCCAAGCACCTCGAGACCCAGATGACGCGCGCCGAGCTGGAGAACCTGGTCGAGCCGTTCGTGCAGCGCACGCTCGACCCGTGTCGGCGGGCGCTGACCGACGCCGGCCTGGTCGCGTCCGGGATCGACGCGGTGATCCTGGTCGGTGGCCAGACCCGCATGCCGCGGGTCCAGCGCCTGGTCGCCGAGATGTTCGGCCGCGAGCCGTCGCGCGCGGTCAACCCCGACGAGGTGGTCGCGGTCGGCGCGGCGATCCAGGCCGGCGTGCTCACCGGCGAGGTCGAGGAGGTGCTCCTGCTCGACGTCACGCCGCTGTCGCTCGGCGTCGAGACCGCGGGCGGCGTGTTCACCCGCCTGATCCCGCGCAACACCACGGTGCCGTGCCGGGCGCTCGAGGTGTTCTCGACCGCGGCCGACAACCAGTCGTTCGTCAACGTCGCCGTGTTCCAGGGCGAGCGCGAGATGGTCGTCGACAACAAGGCGCTCGCGCAGTTCGAGCTGACCGGCATCCCGCCGGCAGCGCGCGGGGTGCCCAAGATCGAGGTCGCGTTCGACCTCGACGCCGACGGCCTGCTGACGGTGTCGGCGCGCGACCTCGGCACCGGCCGCGAGCAGCGGGTGGCGGTCATGCCGACCACCGGCCTGTCCGAGGCCGACATCCAGCGGCTGGTCCAGGAGTCGGTCGACATGGCGGTGACCGACCAGGACCGACGCCTCCTCGCCGACGCGCGCAACCGGGCCGAGTCGCTGCTGTACTCGGCCGAGCGTGCGCTCGCCGAGTTCGGCGGGATGTTGCCCGAGGAGGAACGCGAGCCGATCGCGGTCGACGTCGCCGACTGTCGGCACGTGCTCGAGGTCGGTGATCTCGCCGAGGTCGAGGCCGCGATCGGGCGGCTCGAGGCGTCGGCCCAGCGCATCGGCGAGGTGCTCTACGCCGCCGCCGGTGGCGAAGAGCCCGCGGGAGGTGCGTGATGTCCGCCCGGCGACGACGCGACTTCTACCTCGTGCTGGGCGTGGGCAAGGACGCCGACGAGGGCGACATCAAGCGCGCGTATCGCGACCTCGCCCGCAAGCACCACCCGGACCTGAATCCGGGCGGTGCCGAGCGCTTCAAGGAGATCAACGAGGCGTACGCGGTGCTGAGCGATGCCCAGGCCCGGGCCCGCTACGACCGCTGGGGTCACGACGGCGAGGGCGCCGGTGGGCTCGGCTCGATGGTCGACGCCGCCTCCGAGGTCCTCGGCGACGTGCTGCGCCGGCGCAAGAAGAAGCAGCCCGGGCGCGACCTGCGCTACACGCTCGAGATCTCGTTCGAGGAGGCCGCGTTCGGCTGCACCAAGACGATCCAGGTGCCGACCGAGCCGGGCGCGCCGGTGCCAGTGGGCGGGAAGCCGCGCGAGTTCTCGGTGGTGATCCCGCCCGGGACCCGCGAGGGCGCGATCAAACTGATGAAGGGCGAGGGCGAGATCGGGCAGGGCGGCGCGGCGCCGGGCGACCTGAACGTGATCGTGCGGGTGCGCGACCATGCGGTGTTCAAGCGCGAGGGCCAGGACGTGTGGTGCGAGGCCACGCTGACGGTGCCGCAGGCGGCGCTGGGCGCGGTGATCGAGGTGCCGACGATCGAGGGCCCGGTGAAGATGCGGATCCCCGAGGGTACCCAGACCGGCCGGGTGTTCCGGATCCGCGGGCGGGGGGTGCCGCGCGGGGCCGGGAAGAACGTGGCGCGTGGGGATCAGATGGTGAAGGTGATCGTGCGGACGCCGTCCGCGTTGACGCCGCGGCAGCGCGAGTTGCTGGAGGAGCTGGGGCGGTCGCTGGGGGAGGTGAGCCCGGTGGCCGGGACGGGGAGCGGGGCGGGGAAGGGGATCTTGAGGCGCGTGCGGTCGCTGCTGGATTGAGGAGCATGGGTGGCGGCGTGGCGGGCGAGCGGGAGAGGGAGATGGGCTTGGCGAGGGAGCTGGACACGGAGAGGGGCACGGAGAGGGAGAGGGAGAGGGAGATAGACTCGGAGAGGGACACGGGGAGGGCGCGAGGCGCGGTGCTGGTTTGCGTGGCGGCGCTGCTCGGGTGTCGGGCGCCGGCGCAGCGGCCGTGGCTGGAGGAGGAGCCTGGGCAGCGTCATGTGCGGCCGGCGAGCCCGGTGGTGCGGGCGAGCGCGGAGGGCGAGCTGGCGGCGGCGCTCGCGAGCGGCGACCCGGGGGCGATCGTGATCGCCGCGGCGCGGGTGGGGGCCGCGGGGGGCGAACTGTCCGGATCGCGGACAGCGATCGAGGCGGCGATCGATCGCGCGACGGCGGCGGAGCTGGCGGCCGCGGCCGAGGTGGTGGAGGGCGAGCGCGAGCCGGCGCTGATGATCCGGGTCCGGCTCGCGAAGATCGCGGCGCACGTGGGGGGTGGCACCGAGGCGCGGGTCGACCCGGGGGTGATCGCCGTGCTGCTGCCGCTCACCGGGCGGTATGCGGCGCTCGGGGCCGACCTGCGGCTGGCGATCGAGCTGGCGCCGCTGGCGGGTGCCAAGCGCGTGTTCTTCGACACCCGGGGCGAGGCCGCCGGGGCGAGCGCGGCGGTGGATCGGGCGGCGGCGGCCGGGGCGATCGCGATCCTGGGGCCGGTCGGGCTACGCGAGGCCGAGGCGGCGGCGCTGCGAGCGGTCACGCTCGGGCTGCCGATCGCGCTGCTGGCGCCGGGCGACGGGGCCGATCCCGACGCCGGCGTGTTCCGGCTGGTCGGCTCGCCCGAGCGCGAGGCGGTGGCGGCGGCGGCGATCGCGGTGGCGCTGGGGACGCCGACGGTGGGCGTGCTGGCGCCGCGCGACGACGTCGGCATCGCGGCCAGCGAGGCGTTCGTGACCGCGGCGGTGGCGGGCGGCCTCGCGGTCACCGCGCGCGGCCACTACGACTCGAGCGGGACCGACCTCGAGCCCGACGTGAAAGACTTCCTGGGGCTGGAACCGGCGACCAACCCGCGGCTGGCGGCGCACCTGCGCAAGCGCGGCCGGCGCGGCTGGCAGTCGTTCTCGCCCGACGTGCCGTTCGCGCTGCTCTACGTGCCTGACCGCCACGATCGCGCGGCGCTGGTCGCGAGCTTCTTGCCGTATCTCGGGGTCGAGCTGCGTACCGTCGACTTTCCCGATCCCGATGTGCTGCGTCGGAAGCACGGCGGTCGCATCCCGCAGGTCGTGCAGCTGCTCGGCTCGTCGGGCTGGAACCATCCGTCGCTGCCGGTGCGCGGCGGGTCCGCGGTCGAGGGCGCGCTGGTGGTCGAGCCGTGCCCGGGGCTGCGCTCGACCGACGGCGGCGAGGTCGCGGCCGGCTTCCGCGATCGGGCCGGCCGCGAGCCAGCCTCGGCCGCGCTCGAGGCCCACGACGCCTGGCGGCTGGTCGCGGCGGCGCGGGTGGCGGCGGCGCGCGCCGCCGAGCCGCGGGCGGCCTTCGTGGCGGCGCTGCGTGGGGGCCGGCTCGACGACGGCGCCTGCCAGTCGGCGACGGTGGCGGCCGATGGCCAGCTCGCCCGCGAGCCCGCGCTGCTCGGTGTCGAGAGCGGCGAGCTGGTCGAGGTGCCCTACTGAGCTGCGCGCAGCGACGCGCGCTGATCCGCAAGGCCCGACGCGGCTCCGGGCCCCGACCGACCGACCGCGCGAAGGGAGGGCGGGAAGCGCCATGCTCCGGCGTGCCGGGAGCGCATGGGCTAGAGTAGGCGTGATGGACGCGCTGGCGACTCCTCCGGACCCGAGCGGCGAGGTCGCGCACACCCCCGTCAGTCCGCCCCGCCTGGGGCTGCGTCAGCTCGCGATCCACGCCGGCCTGTTCGTCGCGACCTGCATCACGACCACGCTCGCCGGCGGCCCGGCGTTCGCCGCCACCCTGATGACGATCCTCGTCTGCCACGAGATGGGCCACTACGTGATGGCGCGCCGGTATCACCTGGACGTCTCGCTGCCGTACTTCATCCCGCTCCCGCCGATGGTGTCGCTGGGCACGCTGGGCGCGGTGATCCGCATGCGGGCGCCGATCCAGCACCGCGACGCGCTGATCGACGTCGGGGCGGCCGGGCCGATCGCCGGGCTGATCGTCGCGATCCCCGCGTTGATCATCGGGCTGTCGCTGTCCGAGGTCGGCCCGATCCCGCCCGAGACCGTGCTCGAGGGCAACTCGATCGCCTACGGCCTCGTGAAGCTCGCGATGTTCGGCCGCTGGCTGCCCGGCGATGGCCTCGACGTGCAGCTCCATCCGATGGCGTTCGCGGCCTGGGTCGGCCTCCTGGTCACGATGATCAACCTCATCCCGATCGGTCAGCTCGACGGCGGCCACGTCATGCGGGCGTGGCTCGATGATCGCCACGAGCGCATCAGCGCGGTGCTGCACCGCGGCCTCGGCGCGGTCGCCCTGGTGGCCGGGGCCGTGCTCTACACGATCGCGCGCGACGCCGGCGGGGGCCGCAGCGCCGCGCTCGGCTACGCCGCGTACGGCGTGATGCCGTGGCTGGTGTGGGCGATCGGGCTGTACGTGATGCGCCACATGGGCGACGGCGACTATCACCCGCCGGTGTCGGGACCGCCGCTGTCGCCGGCCCGCCGCCGGCTGGCGGTCGCGATGGTGATCGTCTTCTTGGTCCTGTTTGTCCCGGTCCCGATGCGGCCGACGCTGTAGGATCACCCGGTGCGCGTCGAGTGCGATCGCTGTCACCGCGTGGCTGCCGCCCATCTGACCGTGGTGCCCGTCGACGGCGACGGCCGCGGGCCCGACGGCCGCTTCGACATCGCCCATGCGTGCGAGGCCTGTGGCGCGAGCACGCGCTACCAGCCGCCGGGCGCGGGGCCGGTCGCCGCGCCCGGCGGCCGCGAGTGTCCCAAGTGCGACGCGCGGGTCGGGTCGAGCGCGGCCTGTCCGCGCTGCGGCCTCGCCGCCGACCGGATGGACGGGTTCGTCGTCGACGAGCCCGTGCCGGCCTCGCTCGAGGCGGCGTGGGCGACCTGTCGCGCCAGCTGGGACGACCCCGCCGCGCACGATCGGGTCGCCGAGCTCGCGCTGGTCCACGAGCGCTACCCGTGGCTGGCCCGGCACTACCGCACGGTGCTGCGCGACCGGCCCGACGACGCGGTCGCGGCCGCGCGCCTGGCCCGCATCGCGCGCATGGCCGAGGCCGCGATGCGGGCGACCGCCTCGCCACCGGCCGCCGCGAGAGCGAGCCGGACCGGCACGTACGCGATCATGATCCTCGCGGTGCTGGTGATCGCCGCCGGCCTGTTCTACGCGGTCCGCCTGCTCGGCGCGCGCGGCAGCGAGCCGACGCCGCGGGCCCGCACGCCGGCGGAACCGGTCCGGGCCACGCCTCGACTCCCGGCCCGGCCCACGCCGGTGGCCCCGGCCCCACCCGCAGCGGCCGCGCCCACCGCTACCCCACCGCCGGATTGAATCGCGATCCGGTGGGCGCTACGCTCGATGCCGGGCAGCGTGGCGCAGGTCGATTTCAACGAGCGGCAGCTGACCCTGAAGCTGGTCTACTTCGGACCCCCGCTGTCGGGCAAGACGACCAACCTCCGTGCCCTGCACGGCTCGGTCGACGCGCTCAACCGCGGGCGCCTGATGACGCTCGAGACCCGCGACGACCGCACGCTGTTCTTCGATCTCCTGCCGATCTTCTTCCGGTCGAACGGCCTGTCGTTCCGCATCAAGGTCTACACCGTGCCCGGCCAGCCGATGCACGAGGCCACCCGCCGGGTCGTCCTGCAGGGCGCCGACGGCATCGTCTTCGTCGCCGACTCCAGCGCTGGCAAGGCCGCGGCCAATCGCGATTCTTGGGCCGGCCTCGGCAAGAACCTGGCTGACCTCGGGGGCCGGGTGCCGGTGATCGTGCAGTACAACAAGCGCGATCTCCCCGACGCGGTCGCGCTGGCCGACGCCGACCACTTTGGCGAGCCCGACCGGGTCCTGCACCCGGCGCGCGCGGTCGACGGCGAGGGCGTGCTCCCGACCTTCCTGGCGGTGCTGCGCGCGACCTGGGATCAGCTCGAGGTCTCGTTGCGGCTCGGCGAGCGGTTCGGCCTGGCCCGCGACGACTTCATGCGCACCGTGTGCGTGCATGTGGGCGGCGATGAACGTGATATCGTAGCCGAGTGATGGAACGGCCAACCGGCGAGGGCGCCGGCGAGCCTCGGGATCGCGACCGGCTCGACCCGCTCGACCAGCCCGTCGAGCTCGTGCAGCTGCTGTCGGCTGCCGAGCTCGGTGAGCTCGCGAGCAGCTTCGCGCGCGCGCACCAGTGCGGCGTCGCGATCCTCGATGGCAGCGGCGTCCTGCTCGCGGGCACCGACGTGTCGGGCACCGACGGCCCGCGCGCGCCAATCGTCCACAGCGGCGAGGCGCTGGGCTGGGTCGTGATCGACGGCGGGCCGCCCGAGGTCGCGGGCCACGTGGTCGAGGTCCTCGACGTCATCCTCCACCACGCGCTGGCCCGGCAGCTGACCGGGGTCGCGCACGAAGCGGTGGTGACCCAGACCTTCACCGAGCTATCGCAAAAGAACCGCAGCCTCGAAGCCGCGATGCAGCGCATGCGCGACGCCGACCGGGTGAAGTCGAACTTTCTCGCGACGATGTCGCACGAGCTGCGAACGCCGCTCACGTCGGTGATCGGCTACTCCGAGATGATGCTCGAGGGGCTGGCCGGACCGCTGTCCGACGAGCAGCGCGACTACATGACGACGATTCTCGGCAAGGCCGATCAGCTCCTGCAGCTGATCACCGCGGTGCTCGACATGTCGCGGGCGGAGACCCACCAGCCGCAGGTGGACGCGGCGGCGGTCAGGCTCGCCGACGTCGTCGACAGCGTGGTGGCGAGCTTCTCGCCACAGGCGCGCAAGCGGCACATCACGGTCGACGCCGCGATCGAGCACCGCTTGCACGCCCTCGGGGATCGCAGGCAGATCCGCCAGGTGTTATGGAACCTGGTGTCGAACGCGGTCAAGTTCACGCCGGACGGTGGCCACATCACCGTCGGGCTGCGGCTGGGCCCGCTGGTGCCGGGGGGCGCTGCGTCCCGCCCCGATCATCGCTGGGGCGCGCACCTCGAGGTGATCGACGACGGCATCGGGATCTCGCGCGAGCAGCTGCCGCACATCTTCGAGCCGTTCTTCCAGGTCGACTCGTCGTCGACCCGCGAGTACGGCGGCAGCGGGCTCGGGCTGGCGCTGGCCAAGGCCTACGTCGAGGCGCACGGCGGCCGGCTCTGGGTCGACTCGACCCCGGGCAGCGGCAGCACGTTCGTCGCCTCGTTCCCGGTGCCGGCCGACGACGTCCGGGCCGCGCTCGAGCGGTCGACCAAGGCCTCTGAATAATGATGACGTTCGGCGAGCTCCTGCCGTGGCTGCTGGCGGCGGTCGGGCTGCTGGCCCTGTCGGCGTTCTTATCGGCGGCCGAGCTGGCGCTGTTCGGCCTGCGGCGCGTCGACCGCGAGCAGCTGGCGAAGTCGGGGCGCGCGGTCGACGGCGTGATCCTGAGGCTGCTCGCGCACTCCAAGCGGCTGGTCGTCTCGGTCGCGATCGGCAACGAGGCGGTCAACATGACGCTGGCCGCGATCGCGGCCGGTCTGGTCTGCGGCGTGATGGACGCCGGGGTCTGGCTGTGCGGGCTGGTCGCGATCGGGGTGGCGGCGCCGGTCGTCATCCTCCTCGGCGACGTGGTGCCCCGCACCCTCGCGATCAAGAACCCGATCGAGCTGGCCCGGGCCGCGGCGCGGCCGCTCGCGCTGTTCTCGCTGATCGTCGCCCCGGTGCGCTGGCTGGTGCAGACCGTGTCGGAGCTCGTGGCCCGGCCGCTCGGCGGCTCGGGCCGGCCCCGGATGTCGGGCGGTCTCAGCGAGGAGGAGTTTCGCAAGCTGGTCGATGCCGGCAGTGCGCAGGGGCAGGTCGACGCCCGCGAGCGGCGCCTGATCCACCGGGTGTTCGAGTTCGGCGACAAGAACGTCGGCCAGATCATGACCCCGCGCGACAAGGTGTTCGCGCTGGCCTACGACCTGCCGATGGCGCGGCTGGCGAAGGAGGTCGCGGCCCGCGGCTTCTCGCGCGTGCCGATCTACCAGCGCTCGCTCGACAACATCCGCGGCATCCTCAACGCCAAGGACCTGGTGCTGTCGGTCGCCGGTCAGTCGCCAGCCCGCACCCTGTCGGAGCTGCTGCACGAACCGCTGTTCGTCCCGCGCACGACCCCGCTCGCTCGCCTGTTCCGCACCTTCAAGCAGAAGAAGGTGCACATGGCGCTGGTCGTGAGCGAGTACGGCAAGCTGCTCGGCCTGGTCACGATGGAGGACCTGCTGGCCCAGCTGTTCGGCGAGATCAAGGACGAGCGCTCGGCGCTGCAGGCCGGGACCGGCGGGCGCCGCGGGCGCGGGGGCCGGACCCCGCTCCCCGGGAGCCTGCCTGCGGTGGGTGGCGACCTGGGCGCGGGCACCGACGCCGACTCCGACGACGGCTCGGTGCCGCGACCGATGGCGACGCCCGAGGCGCTCGAGGCGGTGCCGAGCCCGACGATCCCGGCCGAGATCACCAAGCCGTTCTCCAAGGACGACCTCGACGACGCCCGCACCGTCGGCGAGATGGGCGAGCCGGTCGAGCACGACGAGCACGGCGAGGACCGTCGATGATCTCGATGTCCGACCTCGTCACCGTCGCCGGGCTGGCGGTGTTCGCCCACGCGCTGTTCGTGAGCGCCGAGAGCGCGCTCGGGTCGTGTGATCGCGGGCGGCTGCGCCAGCGCGCCCAGGCCGGCGGCTTCGGGCCCAAGCTGGCCGAGCGCCTGCTGGCCAAGCCCGAGACCACCGCCGCGACCGTGCTGATCGGTGGCCACCTCGCGACCCTGACGCTCGCGGTCGTGTGCGCGCTCTATCTCGAGGGCCACGGGGTGTCGCCGGCGTGGGCCGCGGTGATGGCCGCGCCGCCGATGCTGGTGGCGGGCCTGCTGGTGCCCAAGGCGGTCGCGACCAGCCATGCCGATCGGCTGGCGCCGCTGCTGGCGCTGCTGCTGGTCCCGATCGGCTGGTTCATGCGGCCCCTGGTCTGGGTGGTGAGCGTCTTCGCGGGCGCGGCCACCCGGCTGGCCGGCACCGACAAGAAGAAGGCGTTCATCACCCGCGACGAGCTCGCGCTGCTGATCGAGAGCGACCCGGAGTCCGACAAGCCCGGCATCACCGCCGACGAGCGCGAGATGATCGCCAACGTCTTCGAGCTGTCGGAGTACACGGTCGGGGACCTGATGGTGCCGCTGTCGGAGGTCACCGCGCTGCCCGAGGACACCACCCTCGGCGAGGCCGCGCTCGAGGTCGCCGACAAGCAGCACTCGCGCATGCCGGTCTACCGCTCGCGGGTCGACGACATCGTCGGCATCGTCCACGCGTTCGACATCCTGGCCGCGGGGCCCGACCAGAAGGCGCGGCCGGTCGCCGAGGTCGCGCGCCCGGCCAACTACATCCCCGAGAGCATGAAGGCGGTCGACCTGCTGGTGCAGCTGCAGGCTGCCGGCAATCCGATCGCGGTGGTGGTCGACGAGTACGGCGGCGCGATCGGGATCGTCACCGTCGAGGATCTGCTCGAGACCATCGTCGGCCAGATCGACGACGAGTACGATGACGAGCCGTCGCCGATCCGCCAGGAGCGGCCGGGCGTGTGGCGGGTCGAGGCCAAGATGCCGGTCGACCGGCTCAACCAGCAGCTCGACCTCGGGCTGCCGGAGAGCGACGACTATGAGACGGTCGCCGGGCTGTTGATCGAGCGGTTCCGTCGGATCCCGGCCCCGGGCGCGACCATCCAGGTCGGCGGCGCGCAGATCGAGGTCGTGGAGGCCACCGACCGCGCGGTCGAGGCCGTGCGGATCGTCAAGCGCCGGCGCTGACCGGCGCTGCAGGCGAGGGCGTGCTGGTCGGCCCCGAGCGGGTCGACGAGGCGGTGCCATGTCGCTGGCGACGATGTGCTAAGAGGGACCGTGGATCCTCAACGTCTCAGGCAGTTGCTCGACGAGGTTGCCCGTGGGGCGGTGACCGCGGCCGCGGCCGCGACCGAGATCCGCGCCGGCGCCGCTCAGGCGCTCGCGCTCGACGGCGCCGTGATCGACCTCGCCCGCGAGGCGCGCACCGGGGTGCCCGAGGTCGTGCTCGGCGAGTGGAAGACCGCCGAGCAGATCGCCGCGATCATGACCGCGATGGCCGCGACCGGGCACGGCGCGCTGGCGACCCGGATCGCGCCCGACAAGGCCGACGGCGTGCGGGCGCTGGCGCCCGAGGTCGAGCACGTGGCGAGCGCGCGCGCGCTGGTGATGCGAGCCCGGGTGGCGCGACCGCCGGCCGGCACCATCGCGGTGGTGTGCGCCGGGACCAGCGACCTGCCGGTGGCCGAGGAGGCGGTGGTCACCGCCGAGTTCCTGGGCGCCAGCGTGCGCAAGATCGTCGATGTCGGGGTCGCCGGGCTGCACCGGCTCCTGGCCCGACTGTCCGAGATCCGGACGGCGGATGCGGTGGTGGTGATCGCCGGTATGGAGGGCGCGCTGCCCTCGGTGATCGCGGGGCTGATCGACCGGCCGCTGATCGCGGTGCCGACCAGCGTCGGCTACGGGGTCGGCGCCGGCGGCCTGGTCGCGCTGGCCACGATGCTGTCGTCGTGCGCGCCCGGGGTGACGGTGGTGAACATCGACAACGGCTTCGGCGCCGCGGTGGCGGCGGTGCGGTGCGTGCGGAGGCGGGCGTGACCGCCGGTCGCGACCGCGGCGATCCGCGCGGGCTGCACCTGCACATCGACGGGGCCAGCGGGATCGCCGGCGACATGACGCTGGGCGCGCTGTTCGATCTCGGGGTGCCGGTCGCGGTGGTCGAGGACGCGCTCGACCGGCTCGGCGTCGGCCGGGCCCGGCTGCAGGTCGGCCGGGTCGTGAAGTCGGGGATCGCGGCGGTCAACGTGCAGGTCGACGCCCGCGGCGAGCTGGGCGGCGGTCATCGCCACGGTGACCCGCGCGTCGACGCGCCGGTCGCGACGCCGGCGGCCGACTCGACCTACGACCACGGTCCTGGCCTCGACCACACCCACGACCACGGCAACCGGCGCGACCATCGCGATCACGACCACGAGCAGCACGCGCACGAGGACGCCCACCACGGCGACCACGTCGATCTCTCGCACGACCACGCCCACGGGCTGGCGCACGAGCACGCCCACGGGCTGGCGCACGAGCACGCCCACGAGCCGGCGCACGAGCACGCCCACGCGCCGGCGCACGACCACGCCCACGCGCCGGCGCACGACCACGCCCACGCGTACGGGGCGGGCGACGAGGCGCACGGGCGCGGCCACGCGCACCATCACTATGCGGACATCCGGGCCCGGCTGCTGGCCGCCGGCCTGGGCCCGGCGGTCCTGGCCCGGGCCCTCGACATGTTCGACCGGGTGGCGCGGGCCGAGGCCAAGCTGCACGGCACCACCGTCGACGCGGTCGCCTTCCACGAGGTCGGGGCGATCGACTCGATCGTCGACATCGTCGGCACCGCCGCCGCGCTGGCGTGGCTGGCGCCGACCGCGGTGACCTGCAGCGAGGTGGCGATGGGGCACGGCACCCTGCGCTGCGCGCACGGCGTGCTGCCGGTGCCGGCGCCGGCCGCGCTCGAGATCCTGCGCGAGGCCGGTGGGGTGATGACCTCCGGCGGGGTCGCCCGCGAGCTGACCACGCCGACCGGCGCGGCGATCCTGGCCCACGCGGTGACCGCGTGGACGCCGGCGCCCACCGGGGCCGCGGTCGCGGTCGGGTGGGGGGCTGGCGACATGGAGCTGGCCGACCGCGCCAACGTCGTGCGCATCACGGCGATCGCGCCGCGGGTGGTCGCGGACGCGCTGTGGCGGCTCGAGGCCAACATCGACGACATGAGCCCGGAGCTGGCGGCGCACGCGATCGACGCCGCGCTGGCGGCGGGTGCGGTCGACGCCTGGTGGACCCCGATCACGATGAAGAAGGGCCGGCCGGCGCTGCTGTTCGCGGCGCTGGCGCCCGACGGCGCCCGCGACCGGGTGGTCGCGGCGGTCCTGCGCGAGACCACGTCGATCGGGATCCGGTTCGACCGGGTCGACCGCACGATGCTGGCCCGCGCCCAGGTGCGGGTCGAGACCGAGTACGGGCCGATCGCCATCAAGGTCGCTCGCGACGACGCCGGCAACGTGGTCAACGCTGCCCCCGAGCACGACGACTGCGCGGCCGCCGCATCCCGCGCCGGGGCCCCGCTCAAGGACGTGTATGCCGCCGCGGTCGCCGCCTGGCGCTCCGCCCGGTCCTGACGCGCCGGCGTGGGCCATCCAGGGTACTCTCGCGGCGGTGCCTGGACCGAGCCGCATCGCCGTGGTCGGGGGCACTGTCCCCGAGCGCGACCACGTGGTCGCGGCGCTGGCGGGGCACCAGCTCCACGCCGCCAGCTTCGGTCAACTGACGCTCGATGACGCCACCAGCCTGCCCAGCCTGGTGATCGTCGTGGGCGCTCGCACCGAGGTGCTGGTCGCCGCGGCCCGGGCCGCGCCGCCGCTGGCCGACGTGCCGGTGCTCGCGATCACCGACGACCCGGTCGCCGCGATCGACGCCGGGGCGACCGACACCGCGGTGCCTCAGCTCGAGGCCCGCGCGCTGGCCCACCGGGTCATGAACCTGGTCACGCTGGGCCGCCTGCGCGGGCCGTGGACGCCGGGCTCGCTGGGGCCGATCCTGGTCAAGGTCAACGACATCCTGGCCGCCCAGGGCGACGACATCGGCGCGCTGACCGAGGTGCTCGAGCTCACCCGCGAGTGCCTGCAGTTCGACCGGGCCTCGCTGATCGCGCACGTCGAGGGCTCCGAGCACGGCTTCGTGATCGCCGCCACCGATGACCCGGCGCGCTCGCAGTTCACGCTGGCGATCGCCGACTACCCCGAGATCGCCGAGGCGATCCGGACCGGGGCGCCGGTGCTGATCGACGACGCCACCGCGCACCCGCTCACTGCCGAGCAGGCCCGTCCGCTTGGCGGGCGGGTGCGCGGCGTGTGCGTGTTCCCGGTCACGTGGCGCGGCCGACCGCTCGGCGCGATCTTCCTGCGCAAGGGCGCGCCCGGCGCGCGCCACGTGGTCGGGCGCGGCGCCGAGTTCCTGCAGCTGATCGGCTCGCTGACCGCGGCCCACCTGCGCCACGGCGCGGTGCTCGAGAGCTTGCGCGAGCAGACCAACCGGATCTCGCGGTTCCGCTACGAGGCGGAGCGCCGGCTGCGCGGCATCGAGTCGCTCAAGGAGCACTTCGAGGCCGCCGCCGACGGCGTCGCGATCGTCGACGATCAGTCGACCGTGCTGTTCATCAACCGCGCCGCCGAGCGCATCACCGGCTTCGCGCGCGCGACCCTGGTCGGCCGGCCGCTGTTCGACCTGGTCGCGGCCGACTCGGCCTCGGTGGTGGCCGAGGTGATCGAGAAGGTGCTGGCCGGCGGCAACGTCGACGCGTTCGACCTCGATCTTGCCGCCACCGCCGGCGAGCGCCTGACCGTGTCGATGTCGAGCTCGACCGTGCTGGCCGGCACCGGCGCGGCGATCCTGACCTTCCGGGACGTCACCGCCCAGCGTTCGCTCGAGGGCGAGCTGCGCGCGACCAAGGACTTCCTCGAGCGCCTGATCGACTCGACGGTCGACGCGATCGTGGCCGCCGACATGCGCGGCAACGTCATCCTGTTCAACCAGGGCGCCGACCGGTTGTTCGGCTACCAGGCTGACGACGTGATCGGCAAGATCCCGGTGTGGCGGCTCTACGACGAGGGCGTCCCCCGCCAGATCATGCGCATGCTGCGGTCGACCTCGCATGGCGGCGTTGGCCACCTCGAGCAGACCCGGCGCGAGATCAAGGGCAAGAGCGGCGACCTGGTCCCGGTCAACATGACCGCTTCGATCATCTACGAGGACGGCAAGGAGGTCGCGACCGTCGGCATCTTCAGTGACCTGCGCGACCGGATCCGTATCGAGCAGCGGCTGCTGCAGGCCCAGGAGAAGCTGCAGATCACCGAGAAGCAAGCGCTGGTCGCCGAGCTGGCCGGTGCCGCCGCGCACGAGCTCAACCAGCCGCTCACGTCGATCCTCGGCTACGCCCAGCTGATCCAGCGCCAGAGCCCGCCCGAGGCCAGCCACCTGCGCGCGGTCGCGGTGATCCGCGAGCAGGCCGAGCGCATGGCCGACATCGTCAAGAAGATCGGGCGCATCACCCGGTACGAGACGATGCCGTACGTCGGTGGCGCGTCGATCCTCGACCTCGAGCGGTCGACCGCGGGCGCGGTCGAGATCACGCCGGTCACGTCGAGCACCAGCGAGACCTCGGTGACCGACAGCAGCGGTGAGGAGAGCATCGAGGGTGGCCGCACCCGCGAGTTCAGCGCGGTCCGGATCCACCCCGACATGCGGGCCGGGCTCGACGACCTGCTCGACGATCCGGCCACCGACGTCCCGCGCCGGGCCGACGAAGAGACCCGGGTCGGCAAGGTGCCCAAGCGATGACGGCGCCGCTTCCCGACGAGGCCGCGCTCGCCGCAGCCATGCTCGATCTCGGCCGCGAGTTGCACCTCGAGCTGTCCGAGGCCGAGCTGTGCGACCGCTTCCTCACCCAGCTGGCGGTGCTGTTCCCGGACCGCCGCATCGCGGTGCGGGTCCTGGATCCACGCACCCGCGAGCCGGCCCGGGTCCACGCGCTGCACGGGGCGCTGCGCGCGGGGCTCGAGACCGAGCGGGTGACGATCAAGGAGTCGTCGATCGTGAAGACCCGGCTGAAGACCGCGGTCGCGGCCAGCGCGCGGGTCCGGATCGGCACCCGCTGGGATTCGCCATTCGCCCACGTCGCCGCCGGGTTCGCGGTGCCGCTGGTCGCGTCGGGCGAGCTCTACGGCCTGCTCGACGTCGGCTACGCGCTCGGGGTCGACCGCGCGATCGAGGACGAGCCGCTGGTCCTGCCGGTCGCGAACCAGCTCGCGCTCGCGCTGCGCAACCAGCGGCTGTGGCGCGACGCCCAGGGCCTGCGCGACTTCCAGTCGCGCCTGATCGAGCACGCCAACGCGTTGATCGTGGGGATCGACCGGAGCTGGCGGGTGACCGTGTGCAACCGGGCGATGCTCGAGCTGACCGGCTACTCGCGCGAGGAGGTGCTCGGCTCCGATCTGCGCGATCTGCTGCCGCCCGATCAGCGCCCGCGGCTGACGCCGGTGTTCGCCGCGGCGCTGCGCGGCCAGAACGAGGACGCGGTCGACGTGGTCTTGCACTCGCGCCACCGCGGCCGGGTGCGCACGGTGTGGTCGATCGCGGCGATCGGCGGCCCCGACGACCGCGGCGATCGCGGCGACCGCGGGCCGCACGAGGCGGTGGTCGCGATCGGGACCGATCAGACCCGGCTGCGCGAGCTGCAGGACCAGGTCATCCAGTCCGAGCGGCTGGCGACGCTCGGCCAGCTCGCGGCCGGCGTGGTCCACGAGCTCAACAACCCGCTGACGTCGATCACGGTGTACGCCGAATACCTGCTGCGCAAGGCCGAGCGGGTCGGGGCCGAGCCGGGGGACATCGAGAAGCTGGGTCGGATCGGCCACAGCGCGCAGCGGATCATGCGGTTCGCGCGCGAGCTGGTGCAGTACGCGAAGCCGGCCGGGGTCGAGATCGACCTCGTCGATGTGAACGCGGTGGTGCGGCAGTCGCTGTCGTTCTGCGAGCACCTGTTCGACCGGGCCGGGATCCTCGTGGCGACCGAGCTCGAGCCCGAGTTGCCGCCGATCCCGGCGGTGCCCGGGCAGCTCGAGCAGGTGATGATCAACCTGCTCACGAACGCGGCGCACGCGGTCGAGGGCGGCGGCGTGATCGTGGTGCGGACTCGGACGGCGTCGGCCGAGGCGGTGACGGTCGCCGTGGACGACTCGGGGCCCGGGGTGCCGGAGGAGGAGCGGGCGCGGATCTTCGAGCCGTTCTACACGACGAAGACGGATGGGAAGGGGACCGGGCTGGGGTTGCCGATCGTGAAGAACATCGTGGAGCAGCACAAGGGCGGGATTGCGGTGGAGAGCGCGCCGGAGGGGGGCGCGCGGTTCGTGGTGACGTTGCCGAGGAGCCTGGGGTAGGGGAGCGGGGAGCGGACCGCGGCCAGCGCAGAAGAGGCCGAGGAGAAGTTCGTCGCGCTCGTCGTGAGTCGGCAGCTCATCCGTCAGTTGCGGCCGATCGTGGCGATGATCCGGCGCCACGATGCCGACCTGGCCAGGCAACTGCAACGCGCGGCGAGCAGCGTGCACCTCAACCTCAGCGAGTCGCAGGGCCGTGAGGGCGGCGATCGCCGGCGGTTCTTCGAGTTTGCCGCGGGCAGCGCCTTCGAGGTGCGCGGCGCGCTCCAGGCCGCCGACGACTGGGGCTGGATCGGCGACGTCGGTCCGGTCCACCGCACCGCGCACCGGATGATCGCGCTGCTGTGGGGCCTGCGGCGCACCGCGCCGTGACTCGGTCGCCTCCAGCCGGCGCAGCCGTGCGCGGCCGCCAAGTCGCGCGGGACCGCGGGCTCGGCCTGCGCGGCAGCTTGCGAGCCGCGCGCGCGATGCCGCTCCTGCCGCTACCGCCACCGCTCCTGCCGCTGCCGCGGCTGCCGGCTCCGGTGCCGCCGCCGCCGCCGCCACGTCTCCGTCAGCCGCGCCCACCCGTTGTCCGACTTCCGGTCAGCCCGCCCTGCACCCCTGATCAGCGAGCGCCCCTGTCACGACTGCCGATCCCCCGAGTCCGCACACTGCCGATCCCCGGGAGATCTCTCCGGCTCCTCATCGCATCATTATGTTGGTCAATAAGTTGGTCCCCTGATCCCGCACTGCTAACGTGCCTTTCCCATGAAGGCGGATGCCATGCTTGAGCAACTCGAGAGCGCTGCGACCCAGCTAGGGGTGCGCGTCAGCTACGAGCAGCTCGCGTGGTCGGTCGGCCATGGCGGCCTTTGCCGCGTCCGCGGCGAGTACCGCGCCATCATCGACAAGCGCGCGACCCCGCAGGAGCGCCTGACGACGCTCGCGACCGCGCTGGCCGGCTTCGACGTCTCCGGCATCAAGCTGTCGGCCAAGCTGCGGGAGCTGCTGGACTTCCACAGCACCGACAGCCGCACGCCGACCCGCCGCGCCTCCTGACCCGAGCCCGGCCAGCCGAGCCGGATCCCCAACTGCCGATCTTCGGGCTCTGCACCAAGGCCGGCCGGCCAGCGTGGCGCCCGCGAAGCTACAGCTTCGCGAGCAGCTCCTTCTTCTTCGCGTTGAACTCCTCGTCGGTGAGGATCCCGGCGGTCTTGAGCTCGCCGAGCTGCTTGAGCGTCGCCATGATCTGCTCGCGGCTCTCGACCGGCGCCGCGGCCGTGGCTTGCTGCGGCCGGGCCTGGCTGTTGTTCATCGTGTTCATCATCTGGCCGGCCATGGCGAAGCCCATGCCGATGCCGGCGCCATCCATCGCGCCACCCGCGTTGCCACCCTTCTTCATGCCCTCGCCCGCGCCCATCATCATCTCGGCCTGCGCCATCTGCTGGTAGGCCCCGAGGTTGTTGGCGTTGTTGCCCGCCATCGTGATGTACGCGGTCCGCTCGACCAGCTTGTCGAGCCGGTCGCGGTCGGCCGGATCCATCGAGATCGTGAAGTCGCCGAAGCGGATGACCTCGACGCCATAGCTCTCGATGTGCTTGCGCAGCCCCGCGACCGTGAACTCCTCGATCTCGCCGGTGTAGGCGCCCGAGGACACCTTCATGACCGGCCAGTTCTGCTTCACGATCAGCTCGGCGATGTGATCCTTGATCACCTTCTGGACCTGGCTCTTGAACCAGCCGATGAATGAATCGTTGGTCGTCGCCCGCTGACCGACCAGGCCGATCACGAACTTCATCGGATCGAAGACCTTCGCCGAGAACTCGCCGTGCACCATCAGCCGCACGCGCAGGCCGGTCTGCGGATCGGGCACGTCACCCACCGAGGTGCCGAACTTGATCGACGCGTGCTCGCGGGTGTTGACGAAGTACACCTCCGAGATGAAGACGTTGCCGCCGGTGAACTTGTCGACCAGCTGACCGAGGAACGGGATGTTGTTGCCGTCGAGCGTGTGGCGGCCGGCCGCGAGGCTGCCGACGTACTGCCCATTCTTGAAGAACATCGCGATCTCGTCGGAGTCGACGGTCAGCTGCGCCTTCCAGGGGATCGTCTGGTCGGGATGCTTGTAGACCCAGTGGTCCTTCGCCTCGTCCGGACGGGCAATCGCCATCTCACGGACGCCGCCCTTGACGAAATCGAGAATGCCCATGTCTCTTCCTCCTCGGTGAAAGCCGAACGCTAGCACGCGGCGAAACCCGCTGCGTGGCTGGATGATCGCCGGCCGTGTAGGCGCGTGTAACTTTGCCGCCCCGAGGCGGACCTCGGCAGGCGGCCCCCGGAGATCGGCGGGTGCCACAACGACCGGTCGATCGACCGAGCCGGCCCGGTCGACCGTGTAACGTCGGCGCGTGTCGAACCCGCGCCTGCTCGCCGCGCTGGTGGTGACCAACGTCGTCTTGATCGCGGTCGGTCACGCCCTCGCGCCGCCCCGGTCGCGGGCCGCCGCCAGCGACGTGACGATCGGCCTGGTGTTCGACGTCGGTGGCCGCGACGACAAGTCGTTCAACGACGCGGCCTGGACCGGGCTCGAGCGGGCCCGGCGCGAGCTGGGCGTGGCCGTGATCCCGATCGAGCCGTCCGACGGCGCCAGCCGCGAGGCCGCGCTTCGCCAGCTGGCCGCGCGCGACGTCGACCTGGTGATCGGCGTCGGTTTCATCTTCTCGGCCGATCTCGAGCGGCTGGCCGCCGAGTTCCCCGCGATCCGCTTCGCCGGGGTCGACTACACGCCGAGCCCGGGCAAGCCGGTGCCGCCCAACCTGGTCGGCCTGCGGTTCCGCGAGCACGAGGGCAGCTTCGTCGTCGGCGCGATCGCCGGCATGACCTCACGATCGCGGGTGGTCGGCTTCGTCGGTGGCATGAAGATCCCGCTGATCCGCAAGTTCGAGCTCGGCTACGCCGCCGGCGTCGCCTACACCTGCCCGACCTGCCGCGTGCTGTCGGCCTACGCGGGCACCGACCCCAAGGCGTTCGCCGACCCCAGCCTCGGCCAGGAGCTGGCGTCGGCCCAGTACGATGGCGGCGCCGACGTCATCTTTCACGCGTCGGGCAAGACCGGCGCCGGGGTGTTCGCGGCCGCGCGCGCGCGACGCATGCTCGCGATCGGCGTCGACGCCGATCAGTTCCACATGGCGCCGTGCTGCGTCCTGACCAGCATGATCAAGCGCGTCGACGTCGCGGTGTTCGACGTCATCGCCGACGTGGTCGCCGGCCGCTACGCCGGCGGCCTGCGCGAGCTCGGGCTGGCCGACGACGGGGTCGGCTTCGTCGCCGACGCCAACAACCAGGTGCTGCTGCCGCCCGAGGTCGCCCAGCGCGCGCGCGCGATCGCCCAGCAGATCATCGCCGGCGAGATCGTGGTGCCGTCGCGATGAGCGCGGCCACCCCCGCGCCCGCGGTCGAGGTCACCGCCCGCAAGCGCATCGGCGACTGCGTCGCGCTGGCCGGCGCCCACCTACGCGTCGAGGTCGGCACCATCCACGCGCTGTGCGGCGAGAACGGGGCCGGCAAGTCGACCCTGATGCGGGTCGTGTACGGGCTGACCCGCGCCGATGCCGGCCAGCTCGAGCTAGGCGGGCCGATCGACCTCGCCCACCACGGGGTCGCGGCCGCGCGCGCGCGCGGCGTCGGCATGGTCCACCAGCACGGGATGCTGGTGCCAACGTTGACCCTGGCCGAGAACGCCGCGCTTGGCCGCGAGCCGATGCGCGCCGGGCTCCTCGATCTGGCCCGCGCCCGCCGCGAGCTGGCCGAGGCCGCGGCGCGCCTGGGCGAGGCGCTGGATCCCGACGTCCGCGCGGGGGCGCTGACCGTCGGTGAGCAGCAGCGGGCCGAGGTCGTGATGGTGGTCGCGCGCGCCGAGCGCCTGCTCATCCTCGACGAGCCGACCGCGCTGCTCACGCCCGGCGAGGTCGAGCGGCTGTTCGCGCTGCTGCGGCGGGTTGCCGCCGGCGGCGGCGCGGTGGTGCTGGTCACCCACAAGCTCGACGAGGTCACCGCGATCGCGGATGCGATCACGGTGCTGCGCGCCGGCGTGACGGTCGCGGAGCTGCCCGGCTCGACCGAGCCGCGGGCGATCGCGCGCGCGATGGTCGGAGGCGAGCCGCCGGGCCGGGCCGCGCCCCCGCCGGCGCCGGCCGCGGGCGCCGCGGTGGTGCTGGCCGCGCGCGGGACCGACGGCATCGACCTCGCGATCCGCGCCGGCGAGGTGGTCGGGGTCGCCGGCATCGAGGGTAACGGCCAGCGCGAGCTGGTGCTGGCGCTCACCGGCCTGACCCGGCCGCGGCGGGGCCGGGTCGAGCTCGGCGGCGCCGACGTCACCGCCGCGTCGGTCGCGGCCCGCCGCGCGGCCGGGCTCGCCCACGTGCCCGAAGACCGCCACCGTCATGGCCTGGTGCTCGACGCGACCCTCGCCGAGAACCTCACGCTCGGCCGCACCGCCGAGGTCACTGGCGCCCGCGGCTGGCTGATCGATCGTGGGCGACGGCGGGCGCTGGCCGAGCGCACGCTGATCGAGCACGACGTGCGGCCGGCCGATCCGGACCTGCCAGCGCGCGCGCTGTCAGGCGGCAACCAGCAGAAGCTGGTGGTGGCGCGCGAGCTCGGCCGCGCCGGCGTGCGCGCGGTGATCGCGGCCCAGCCGACCCGCGGCGTCGATCTGGCAGCGGTCGCCGGGATCCACGACCGGCTGCGCGCGATCGCGACCGCCGGCGCCGGCGTGCTCCTGGTGTCGGCCGACCTCGACGAGCTGTTCGCGCTGTCGCATCGGATCGTCGTCCTCCATCGCGGCCGGATCGCGGGCGAGCTCGACCAGGCGCAGCTGGTCGCCCCCGACGCGCGCGCCCGCCTGGGTGCGTGGATGGTGGGCGCGACGTGAACCGGCCAGCGCTCGAGCGCGAGCTGTTCGCGGGCGTGGTCGCGTGCCTGATCGCGATCGCCGCCGGCAGCGTGCTCGTCATGATCGCCGGTGCGTCGCCGCTCGAGGTGTGGCGCACGATGGTGGTGCAGACGTTCGGCAACGCCTACGGCCTCGGCCAGGTGATCTTCCGGGCCGCGCCGCTGGTGCTCACCGGGCTGGCGGTCGCGGTGCCGCTGCGCGCCGGGCTGTTCAACATCGGCGGAGAGGGCCAGATGCTCGCGGCGGCGCTGGTGTGCGCGGTCGCCGGGGCGGCGCTGCCAGCCGGCACGCCGATCGTGGTCGCCTTGCCGATCGCGCTGGCGGCGGCGGCGGCCACCGGTGCCACCGTCGGCGCGGCGACCGGCGCGCTGCGCGCATACCGGGGCACCCACGAGGTGATCGTCGCGATCTTGCTCAACGCGATCATCAGCGGCATCGCGCTGTGGCTCGGCAACGAGTGGTTGTTCGCCGGCGAATCGACCAGCTCGGCCGAGGTCGTCGCCGGCGCGCGGTTCCCCGGGCTCGGGATCCGCGGCTCGGGCGCGTCGACCTCGATCGTCCTGGCGATCGCGATCGCCGCCGCCTGCGCGGCCTTGATCGGCCGCACCACCACCGGCTATCGCTGGCGCATGGTCGGTGCCGGCGTGGACGCGGCCCGGGCCGGCGGCATCGACGTCGCGCGCGCGCAGGTGTCGGCGATGGCGGTCGCCGGCGCGCTGGCCGGGCTGGCCGGCGCGCACTTCGTGCTCGGCGACGAGTATGCGTACCAGGACGGCCTCGGCCGCGGTCAGGGCTTCCTCGGCGTCGCGGTCGCGCTGCTCGCCGGCGGTCGCGCCAGCGCGGTGGTGGTGTCGGCGCTCCTGTTCGGCGCGCTCGCGCATGGCGGCCTCGAGGTGCTCCAGCTGGTGCCCAAGGAGATCGTCGACGTGCTGCAGGCGGTGGTGGTCCTGGTCGCGGCCGCCACCGCGCCGCTGCTGCGGAGGGGCCGGTGATCGACGTCCTGCTCGGCGCGTTCTCGCTGGCGTTCCTGGCCCAGGCGCTGCGCATCACGGTGCCGTACCTGCTGGCGGCGCTCGGCGGGGTGATGACCGAGCGCGCCGGCATGGTCGACCTCGCGCTCGAGGCCAAGCTGCTGTGGGGCGCGTTCGGCGCGGCGGTGATCACGCACGAGACCGGCTCGCTCGCCGCCGGGCTGGCCGCCGCGGCCGCGGCCGGCGCGCTGGTCGCCGGCGTCCAGGCGCTGTGGGCGGTGCGGTTCGGCGCCGACCAGGTCGTCACCGGCGTCGCGCTCAACCTGGCGGCGTACGCGCTCACCCGCTTCCTGCTGCAGGTGCGGTATGGCTCGGGCGCCAACTCGCCGCCGATCGAGGGCGTGGGCAGCGCGGTGTGGACCAGCCCGCTGGTGTGGCTGGCGCTGGTGGTCACGGCCGTGATCACGGTGCTGGTCGCGCGCACGCGGTTGGGCCTGCGCATCCGCGCGGTCGGCGAGCACCCCGAGGCGCTGGCCGCCGCCGGCGCGTCGATCGCCCGGACCCGCTGGATCGCCGCGCTGATCGGCGGCGCGGTCGCCGGCATCGGCGGCGCCCAGCTGTCGCTCGCGGTCGGCGGCTTCGTCGCCGACATGTCGAGCGGCCGCGGCTACGTCGCCCTGGTGGCGGTGATCATGGGCGGCTGGCGCCCGGCCCCGGCCGCGCTGGTGTGCCTCGGCTTCGGCATCGCCGAGGCGCTCAAGGTCCGCATGCAGAGCGCCGGCACCGGCCTGCCGCCCGAGCTGGTCCACCAGTTCCCGTACGTGCTGGCGCTGGTGCTCCTGGTCGCGCTCGGCAGCCGCGTGCGTCCGCCCGCGGCGCTCGGTCGCCGGGACTGACCCAGGCGCCTCGGGATGGTCCGTCACCCGCGGTCGACAGGTCCCCGGCTCAAGATCCGGCGCCGGTGGTCGATTCGATCGGGCGTGCAGCTCCTGTCGGCAGGCGTGATCGCCCGGCGTCCAAGGGACGACGGGGTGAGGGGCCGATGAGCGCCGTCCCCTCCCTGCCGCACCGGCGGTGGGATGACCTCCCCCCGGCCACGCACTACCCGTGCGAGCTGCCGGCCACGCCCGAGGAGCTGGACCTGATGGTCGGTCGCGAGCTGGGCGCCTTCAAGATCACCGCGCTGATCGGGCGAGGCGGGATGGGCCGCGTCTACGCGGCCGAGCACGCGGTCCTGGGGCGACGGGTCGCCATCAAGGTGCTCGAGCCCCAGTTCGTCAGTAATCCCGAGGCCGTGAGCCGATTTGTCGACGAGGCGCGCGCCGTCAACAGCATCCGGCATCCCAACATCGTCGACATCACGGACTTCGGGGACCTCGCGGGCCGTCCCTACTACGTCATGGAGCTGCTCGACGGCGAGACGCTGGCGGCGCGCATCGACCGACGTGGGCCGCTCGATGCCGCGGCTGCGATCGCGATCGGCACCCAGGTGGCCAGCGCGCTGGCCGCCGCCCACGACCATGGCGTGATTCATCGGGACCTCAAGCCCGAAAACATCTTCCTGTGTAGCCATCCGGACTACCCCGATCGGGTCAAGGTCCTCGACTTTGGTGTGGCCAAGCTGCTTCGCCGCGATGGGATCGCCGTCCGGCCCAGCGACACCGAGGACGGTGTGCTGATGGGCACACCCAGCTATATGTCGCCCGAGCAGAGCGTCGGCCACGCCGTGGATCACCGCTCGGACGTGTACGCGCTCGGGGTGGTGCTGTTCGAGTGTCTGACCGGGGTGGTGCCGTTCGATCGTCCTAGCTGGATGGAGGTGCTGCTGGCCCACATCAACGAGGCGCCCCCCGCGCCCGGGAGCCTCGCCGCCGGGGTCCCGGCCGCGCTCGAGGCGCTCGTGCTGCGCGCGCTTGCCAAGCTGCCCGGCGACCGGTTCGACGACATGCGCGCCATGCGCGCGGCGCTGGACGCCGTCGCGCGGCGTCCGCAGGCGGGGGTGGCCGCGGCGGTGGCGACCGCTCCGACCCCGGCCGTGGCGGCGACCGCTCCGGCGGGGGCGGCCGCTTCGACCCGGGCGATGGTCGCGCCCGAGGTCGCCGCAGACCTGCGTGCGCTCCAGGCCCCCGCCCGCGGCGCGGGTGTCGCCGACGTGCTGCGGCGGGTCATCCTTGGCCGGATCGCGGCGAAGCGCCTCGTGCTGCCGAGCGTCTCGAGCGCGGTGACCGCGGCCCTCGCCGAGCTGAGCACGCCCAACGCGAACCTGGCCCGCATCGCCCAGCAGCTCGGGGAGGATCCGCTGATCGCACCCCAGCTGCTGTGGCTCGCGGGGACCGCGTTCTACGCCTCGTCGCGCCGGCCGACGAACGTGCTCCAGGCCGTCGTCCAGCTGGGGGTCACCCGGCTGCGGAGCGTGCTGCTCGAGCTCTCGGCCCGGCGCGTGTTCGAGTCGCCCCGACCCAGTGTGCGCGCCGCGTTCGAGGGAGTGTGGGCGCATTCGGTCTACGTCGCGGACCTGGCGCGCTTCCTGTGTGCCGAGCTCGGCAACCCGGTCGCGCCGGAGACCGTGCATCTCGGCGGGCTGCTCCACGACGTCGGCAAGCCCCTGGTGGGGGTGATGCTGCTCGAGGCCGAGAAGCTCATCGGCAAGACCTTCAAGGTCGACGCGGCGACCTGGATCGAGATCGTGGGACTGGTCCATCGCGAGGTCGCGATCGAGCTGGTGCGGAGCTGGAAGCTCAACGAGTCCATCGTCCACGTGGTGGGGAGCTCGGGCGGCTATCACGGCGATGCGCTCGCGACGAACATCGTCTGTTTCGCCAACGCGATGGCCAAGCGACAGGGCCGAACCGTGGGCCCGGTCGATCGAGACGCGGTCGACGCGCTCATCGCCGAGGGCGCCGAGCGCCTGGGCCTCGACTGGCGGTTCGTCCACGATCTGCCGGCCCGCATCGACGCCGTGCGGGCCGCTGGCGGCGCCCCGTGAGCGCGGGGGGCGCGCCGCGGCGGTGGTCGGCACACCGGCCGGCGGCGGCAGCCACGATCGTCACCTCGACCGCGCTGTCGAGATCGGCCCGCGCCGACGGCATGATCGCGCGCGCGCCGTCCTCGCCGAACCCGCCGCTGCCGGCGCCGATGATCGGAGCGGCCAGCGACCGCAGGCCGTGCGCGGCCGCCAGCGCCAGCGCGGCGCGAGTGGCGTCGGCGATCGAGCACGGGCGCGCGCGCCGGAGCATGTCGATGCCAGCAACGTGGATGATCGCGCGGTAGGGCAGCGTGCCCGCGCCGGTCAACACGGCGCCGCCGAGGTGTCGGACATCGCCGTACCACCCATCCTGTCCCTGGCCGAGACCTGCCACGGCCGCCGGTTCAGCGCGCCGCACCCGCCGCACCTGGGTTGCGCGCGCGTCGGGCCACAAAGCAGCAGCTGACGGCGGCCGGGGCGGCATGTACGATCGGAGTCGTGCCACCCCGCGCCGCCATGTTGGGCTTGGTGGTCGCGATGGGCCTCTTGGGCCTCGCGACCGGTTCCTGCGCCAAGGCGCAGGTGGGCGGCGAGGTCGACCCCGATGCGACCGCCCCGGAGGTCGACGCCACCAGCGACGGAACCGACTCCGGCATCGACGGGATCGACGCGGCGACCTGCGCGAGGTCGCCGTGCGACATCCTCACCCAGTGCGGCTGCGAGGCGACGCCAACCCCGACCGTCTGCGACCTCGACTTCCAGAACCTGGGGACCGGGGCGACCAAGTGCCGCGCCGACAGCCTCGGCGGCATGGAGTCGACCACCTGCTCGATGACGACGACCTGCGAGGGCGGGTTCGTGTGCGTCGGAGGCCGCTGCGCGCGCTACTGCGACGACGATCTCGACTGTCCTGGCGACGGCGGCCTGTGCATCATCGATCTCACGCAGGGCACCCCGGCGATGCCGATCCCGGGCGCGCCATCGACGTGCACGACCGACTGCGTGCCCAGCAGCGCGGCCAACCCGACCTGCCCGACGACGTGGGCCTGTCACCTCTACCAGGATGATCCCAGCCCCACCGCCGGCGACGAGCGCTACCTGACCAACTGCGATCCGCCGGGCGCCGGCGCGGTCAACGCGGTATGCACGAGCAACCTCAGCTGCCAGGCCGGGTTCGACTGCATCAATCTGGGTGGCACGCCAGCCAACCTGCGATGCCGGCCCAACTGCCTGTGCCCGGGCGGGAACTGCGCCGCCGGGCTCTGCCCCGCGGGCAGCGGCAGCTGCCGCGCGTTCACGCCGCCCATCGTGGTCGGCGCCATGACCTACGGAACCTGCATCTAGATTCGCCGCCGGGTCCGGCCCCGCCGACGGCGCCACCGAGCCACCGCGAAGGCACGCTCAACACGCCGGGGTTCTGGCCGATTCACCGGTAGACGGCGTGGGCACGCGACGGTGCTGCGCGAAAGGATCCCCATGAGCCTCCGTGTCCCGCCGATCGAAGGCCCGCATGCCGTGCGGCTGGAGCGTCCCGAGCCCAGCGCCACCACCGCGGTCGAAGGTCGCGTGCTCGCCGCGCGCGCGCCGCGTACCCGGCGCGCGGCCGCCCCGGCGGGGCAGAACCGACGGCGCCAAGAGGGGCTCGATCCGCCCGGGGCCAAGGTGCTGTTGCTGTTGATTCCCGAGGGCGCCCGGGTCCCGGCCGACATCGGCACCGGCGAGTATCGCGTGTTCGTCCGGTTCGCGCGGAAGACCTGACGGCTCAGCGGCCGTGATCCTGCCGCATCCCACCCGCCCTTCGAGCGTTCGGCCGCGGGCCGGATCCCGCATCCGATCGGGACGGAGCAGCGCCGTCTCGCTGGGCCCGGCTCAGCCCGGGGCCAGCTGGTCCATCGCGGCGACCAGGGCGGGCGGCGCCTGCACCAGCTCGATCAGCACGCCCTCGCCACCCTGCGGCGCGCCCTCGGCGCCGCGCGGGTGGATGAAGCACACGTCGAAGCCCGACGCGCCGCGCCGGATGCCGCCCGGCGTGAAGCGCACGCCACGCCCGCCGAGCCAGGTGACCGCGGCCGCCAGGTCGTCGATCCACAGCCCGAGGTGGTTGAGCGGCGGCACGTGCACCTTCGGGCTCTTCTCGGGATCGATCGGCTCCATCAGATCGATCTCGACCCGCGCCGCGCCGCGGCCGCACACCAGGATGTCTTCGTCGACGTTCTCGCGCTCGCTGCGAAACGTGCCCTCGGCGGTCAGGCCGAACAGGTCGACCCACAGGCCGCGCAGCGCGGCCTTGGACGGGCCGCCGATCGCGATCTGCTGGACGCCGAGCACCCGGAACGGACGCTCGCCGCCGGCCACCGGCGCGGTCACCGGCCGACCTCGAGCGCGCGCACCTCGTCGAGCGTCTTGAGGCCCAGCCGCGGCGAGTTCACCAGGATCGCCATGTTGCCGTTGGGGTGCTTGTTCTCCCGCATGAGCTGGTGGCACGCGCCGGTGGCGGCGAACTCGAACGTGCGCGACAGGCACGGATCGACCTTGCCGTCGATCACGAGCTGGTTGCAGCCGGCGGCCTGGTCGTCGTTGGCGAAGTGCGAGCCCTGCAGGCGCTTCTGCCGCATCCAGTGATAGCGGAGATCGAGGGTCGCGTTGTAGCCGGTGGTCCCGGCGCAGATGACCACCATGCCGCCGGTATCGACCATGAAGCCCGAGGTCGGCAGGGTGGTCTCGCCCGGGTGCTCGAACACGATGGTCGGGTTTCGGCGCTCGCCGAGCGCGTCCCAGAACGCCTTGCCGAACGCGCGGGCGCCCTTGAGCCACACGCCGTAGTCGAGCTCGTCGCTCCAGCGCGGCAGCTTGCCCCAGTGGTTGAACTGGCGGCGATCGATCACGCCGACCGCGCCGAGCTTCTTGCAGTACTCGACCTTGTCCTCGCCCGACACCACCGCGATCGCGCGGCCGCCGGCAGCGGCGACGATCTGGATCGCCATCGAGCCGAGCCCGCCGGCGCCGCCCCAGATCAGCACCGGATCGCCGGGGCCGACCACGTTGGGTGGCCAGCCGTGCAGCATGCGGTACGCGGTCGCCCCGACCAGCAGGTACGAGGCGGCCTCCTCCCAGCTGAGATGCGCCGGCTTGGGCAGGCACTGGTGATCCTGGACCCTGGTGAACTGGGCAAAGCTGCCCCAGTTCGACTCGTAGCCCCAGATGATCTCCGACGGCGCGAACATCGGGTCCTTGCCGGCGACCACCCACGGATCGTCGGGCGCCCACATGCCGCAGTGGACCACCACCGAGTCGCCGACCTTCACGTTGGTGACCGCGGCGCCGACCTTCCACACCACGCCCGAGGCATCGGAGCCGCCGACGTGGAAGTCTTCGGTTTCGCCCTTCTTCTGGCGCGTCTTGATCACGTCGATGGGGATGCCCATCGCGGCCCATACGTTGTTGTAGTTGACGCCGGCCGCCATGACGTAGACCAGCACGTCGCGCGGCCCGAGCTCGGGGATCGGCAACGCCTCCTCGCGGAAGGCGTCGATCGGCTCGCCGAAGCGCTCGCCGCGGATCACCTGGGCCAGCATCGTTCGGGGCACCACGCCCAGGTCGGGTACCTCGCCCAGCGCGTAAAGATCCTTGGTCACGGCAGTCCTTTCTTGGGGGGCAGCGGTGCGTTACCGCGGTCGGCTTCCAGCAGGGGGCTGAAGAAGTTGTCCTTCTTGACGTTCTCGTCGATCGCGACCGCGAACTTGTACGACGGGGCAGCGCGCTGGCTGCAGTCGGTGCGCTCGCAGAAGCGGCAGGTGACGCCGACCGGCACGGCCATCTTGTCGCCGGCGCGCGACAGCTCGTCGGCGTAGATCATGTGGCGGGCGTTGTCGGCGGCGGCGCCGAGGCCGATCGAGTAGTTGACGCCGCGCACCAGCGAGCCGGCGTGCGGCTGCGAGATGACCTTGGCGAAGCAGAAGTAGGTGGTGCCGTCCGGCATCGCCGAGTACTGCTTGGCGATCAGCGCCGGCGTCATGAACGCGGCGTGCACCGCCCACTTCGGGCACGAGCCGTGGCCGTGGGGAAACCGCATGCCCGAGGCCGAGTAACGCTTGGAGATGTTGCCGGCGGCGTCGACCCGCAGGAAGTGGAGCGGCACCCCGGGGCGGCGCGGATCGCCGAGGTTGCACATGCGGTGGGCGACCGCCTCCCACGACGAGCCGAACAGCGCGACCAGCTTGGCCACGTCGTAGCGGGTGCGCTGGACCTCGGTGAAGAACTCGCCGTAGGGCAGGAGCAGCGCGCCGGCGAAGTAGTTGGCCAGGTGGATGCGGATCAGGCGCGGCGTCTCGCCGTGGCGCGGCGGCGCGACCGCGGTCAGGCGCTCGGTCAGGCCGTTGCGGGCGAGCACCTCGAGGCCGATCACGTGGGCGAGCTGGAACTTGAGCGCCTGGTCTGCGAGGTCGGCCGACAGCCACAGCGCGCGCCGCGCGGGGTCGTAGGTGCGGACGACCGACGACGAGCCGTGCGGAGACGCGACCGTGGCGGTGATGCCGAACTGGTCGGCGAGCACCGCGATCAGCGCGTCGGCCGGGAACCGGCGGGGCAGATGCGCGCGGGTGCGGATCTCGTCGGCGCCGGCCTCGAGCTCCGGGAAGTAGTTCTTGTGCGACTCGAGGAAGTCCGAGACCTCGTCGCCGGGCGCGTAGCCGATCGGCGGCAGCATGCCGGCCTCGAGCTTGGTCAGCGCGACGTCGAGCTGGGCGCGCGCGTTCTTGTACAGATGATAGAGCGCGGCGATGGTGGTCGCGACCCGCGGCTCGGCGCGCAGGCGCGCCAGGTCGGCCTCGTCGAGCGCCAGGGTCTGGGCCAGCGGATCGTCGAGCAGGTGAGCGAGCGCGTCCTCGGGCCGCGCGCCCGACGCCTCGGCCATGAACTTCTCGAGGTCGGCGCCGAGCAGCTCGAGCGCGCGCAGGAGCAGCGGGAACTGCATCGTGCGCCGGCCCTTCTCGAGCAGGTTGAGATACGCCGGCGAGATCGTCAGCTGCCGGGCCAGATCGGCTTGCGACAGATCCTTCGCGAGCCGCAGGGCCCGGAGGCGTTGACCGATTGTTGACGAGTCCATTAACAGAATCCGGATTGAGTCAACCGTGTGGGCGTAGGCTGTGTGAACCAGCCAGATCCATGTTTCGCATGGGGATGCTGACAATTCAATACTGGAGATCAGAGGAACTTCGTTCACCGTGTCAAGGCGTAGTGCCGTACGGGCGTGCGCGCGATGGTCGCGGTGTTGCGCCCGGAGTGGCTGGCGATCGTCGCGCGTTCGGTCGACGCCTTCAACGCCGGGACCATGGGCCCCGTGGAGTGAGCCGCGGGCAGCGCCGCTCACCGTGCGCGGACGCCGAAGCGGCAGCGGCACCAGCTGCGGCAGCAGCAGCGGCAGCGGCAGCGGCAACTGCAGCGGCACCAGCAGCGGCAGCGGCAGCGGCAGCGCTGGGCTGAGCCCGCGGTCTGATCGCGGTGCATGGTTCGCGGTACGCTCGCGCCCGATGAGGCGAGCCCAGATCGCGGTGGTGGTGACGGTCGCGGCAGCGAGCGCGTGCGCGTGTGGCACCCGGAAGAGCACCGGCGGCGCCGCCACCGGTGACAGCGGGGCCGGCGCGGTGGCGCCGCTGCAGGGCCTCGACGGCGGCCCACCCGACGAGGACGCGCTCCGCAGCGGCAAGCGCAGCGGGATGGCGGGCGATGTTCCCGAGGTCGCGACCGAGCCCCTGGTGACCGCGCTGGTCGAGGGCCGCATGCCGTGGGCCCGGTTCGTCGATCCGAAACTCGGCGTGGTCGAGCTCCGGCGCGGCGCCGGCGACGATCGCAGCGCCGATGGGTCCGGTCGTCGATGCGGGGCCGAGGTCGAGCCGGTGCTCGCTACCCACGCCGAGGCGATCACCACCGATCTGGCCCGGGCCGAGCTCGACTACCAGCTGACCTGCAGCAACCTCGCGCTGTTCTTCGCCGATCCCGACGGCGCCGCGCCGCATGCGATCTGCTCGTTCGACAGCTCGGTCGAGTACGCGATCGGTCACGATCTGCTGTTCGTGCCCGATTCGCAGCGCGGGCTGCGTCTGGTCGGGATCACCGCGATGCCGGGCGGCGACCGGCACGATGCTGATCTCGACGCCTTCAGCGCCGAGATCGGGAAGACCGGCTCGCTGTGCCCGTGACCGCCGACGGCGCCCCGGTCGGGACGACCGGCACCGGGGCCGCCACCCGCGGGCGAGGTCACAGCCGATGGCGCTTGAGCTTCTCGATCAGCGTCGACCGGGTCACGCCCAGGCGGCGAGCTGCCTCCGACTGATTGCCGGCGGTCTCGGCCAGCGCCGCGGCCAGGACCTCGCGCTCGAACGCATCGACGCGCGCGCGCAGCGGACCGCGCGCGGCGGCGGACGGCAGCGGCGGGGGCGTGACGCTGGCGGCCAGCGCGTCGGGGCCGAGCATGCCGCCGTCGCTGGTCGCGAGCAGGGCGGCGATCGCGTTGTCGAGCTCGCGCACGTTGCCCGGCCACGTCCGCGCCGCCAGCGCCGCGACCAGGGCCGGCGTGAACCGGGCGTCGGGCATGTCGAAGCGCGCGGCCCAGCGCCGGCGCAGCGCCTCGACCAGCCGGGGAATGTCGGCGGTGCGCTCGCGGAGCGGCGGCACCTGCAGCTGGACCACCGCCAGCCGGTAGTAGAGGTCGCTGCGGAAGCGGCCGGCGCGGGCCTCCTCCGCGAGGTCGCGATGGGTGCACGCGATCACGCGCAGATCGACCCGGGTCACCCGGCTGGCGCCGACCGGCTGGATCTCGCCCTCCTGGAGCGTGCGTAGCAACCGGGCCTGGATCGCCGGGGCCAGCTCGCCGATCTCGTCGAGCACCAGGGTGCCGCCGTCGGCCTGGGCGATGAATCCAGGGCGATCGGCGATGGCGCCGGTGAACGCGCCGCGGACGTGACCGAACAGCTCGGCGTCCGCGAGGTCGGGCGCGATCGCCGCGCAGTTGAAGCGCACCAGCGGGCCGGCGTGGCGGGGGCTGGCCGCGTGGACCAGCGACGCGATCAGCTCCTTGCCGGTGCCGGTCTCGCCCTGGATCAAGACGGTGACGTCGCGCCGCGCGACCCGGCGGGCTTGCTCGACCACCCGCCGCCACGCCGGCGCGTCGCCGACCAGCTCGGCGCCGACCGCGCGACCGAGATCGGCGTCGCGCGCGGCCCGGCGCAGGTTGCGGGCCTCGACCGCGCGGCCCACCACCAGGCGGAGTTCGTCGATCGCGAACGGCTTGGACAGGTAATCCCAGGCGCCGGCCTTGATCGCCTGAGCGGCGATGCGATCGGAGCCACGCGCGGTCAAGAGCACCACCGGCAGCTCGGGCTCGTCGCGGCGCAGCTCGGCGAGCAGGGTCATGCCGTCGACCTCCGGCATGACCAGATCGGTGACCACCACGTCGGCCTCGCCGGCGCGGCCCCGGGCCTCGGCTGCCGAAGCGCACGCGATCACGTCATGGCCGGCGGTGGTCAGCGCCTCCTCGAGCATGAAGCGCACCGCGGGCTCGTCGTCGACGATCAGGATCGTGGCCATGGTCAGCCCGGGCGTGCCGGGGTGGTGATCGTACCCTGTGGGCCGCGTGGCCTGGACCCGGCGGCCGGGCTACCGTGGAGGCAGCCGTGGTGCACTGGTGGATGGAGTCGGGTTCGCGGACCGGGCGTGGGCCAGCGCCGGCTCCGACCGGGTCGAGCGTCGATGACGTGCCGGGCGATCTGCTGTGCGCGGTGTGCCGGGTCCGGATCACCCACGAGGACCACCGGATCGAGCGAGGGGGCAGCCATGCGCACACGTTCGTGAATCCGGGGGCGGTGGTGCACACGATCGGCTGCTTCGCGGTCGCGGTGAACCTGTCGTACCTCGGGGAGCCTGAGGTCGCGTTCACGTGGTTTCCTGGGTTCTCGTGGCAGGTGGCCAGCTGCGCGCGCTGTCGGACGCATCTGGGGTGGATCTACCGCTGTCGCGGGGACCAGTTTCACGGCTTGCTGATCGAGATGCTGATCCGGCGCGGGTGAGCGGTCGGGGCGGGGCGGGCGCCGCATCGGCAGCGGCATCGGCCGGTCAGCCCGGCCGGGCGGGCAGGCGGATGGTTGCCAGCGTGCCGTGTCCGGTCTCGCTGGTGAAGAGGAGCGTGCCGCCGTGCTGCTCCACGACGGCGCGCGCGAGCGCCACGCCAAGACCGGTGCCGCCGGCGCGGGTGGTGAATCCAGCGGTGCCGATGCGGGCCAGCACGTCGGGCGACATCCCGCGTCCGCGATCGCGCAGCTCGACCACGACGTCACCGGCGGCGCCGTCGGAGCGCCAGCCGAGGTCGACCCGCGCGCCGGCCGGGGTGGCCTCGAGCGCGTTGAGCGCCAGGTTGAGCAGGGCCTCCTTGAGCCGGCGCGGATCGACCCAGGCCAGGGTCGGCGGGCCCTCGGCCGCGAGGTGGATGCCGCTGCGCTCGGCGCGGGCCTCGAGCACCGCGGCGATGTCACGACCCAGCTCGGCGAGGTCGACGTCGGTCGGCTCGAGCTCGGCGAGCGGCCGGCGGTGGTCGAGGTAGTCGCGCAGGATGCCCTCGATCCGTTCGACCTCACCGGCGACCACGGCGAGCCGCCGCGCGTCGCGATCGTCGGTGCCCTGCCGCGCCTCGACCATGACCTCGACCAGCCCGCGGATCGCGGCGAGCGGGTTGTTCACCTCGTGCGCGACCCGGGCGCCGAGATCGTCGAGCTCGCGGGCGCGTGCGGTCGCGCTCCAGGCGGCATCGTCGCCGGCCCGGCCCAGCGCGGCGGCCGCCGCGGCATGGGCGTCGGCCAGGGCCGCGACCCCGAGCCGCAGCAGGATCGCGCAGGCGCCGACCGCGAGCGCGGTGGCCAGCTCGCGGTGCGGCGAGCCCAGCGGCGCGAACGGTACGCCACGCGGCAGTAGCGCCAGGCCGAACGTGCTCGCCAGCAGCAGCGCGAGCAGGATGGTGCTGACGCGGCTGCGACCGAACCCGGCGAAGGCGACACCGGTCGGCGCCAGGAGCAGCGGGACCAGCGGGCTGGCCAGGCCGCCGGTCGCCGCGCAGCCCACCGCCAGCCCGGCGGCGGTCACCACCAGCGAGCGCGCCAGCGTGGTCTCCGACAGCGCGCGGACGCCGGCCACGCGCTCGATCACGAACATCGCCTGCAGCAGGCCGAAGCCGAACCCGAGCGCGATCAGCTGCCGTGGCGGCGCGTCGCCCGCCGCGAACAGCGCGATGTTCGCCACCATCACCGGCAGGGTCACCAGCGGCCGCTGGCGGAGGAACCCGGTGCCGACGGCGCGGATCTGCGGCGAGCGCGGCGAGGTCACCACCCAGGCTACCGCACGTCCTGGGCCACCCGGGCGCGGGTCGGGCGATCGGGAGCTTGCGGCTCGCGCTGCGCCGCGACTGTCCGGCCCACCGGCAGGGGTGTCGGCGCGCCGGACAGGCGCCGATGCCGTCGCCATCGAATCCGGGCGCCTGGCGCGCCCGCGATGCTGGCATCGCGCTTGCGATGCGCGCCGGACATGCTGCTCATCGAGCTCGGATTCATGGCCATCGTGCTGTTCGTGGTCGCCGCCCTGCTCGCCACCGTCGCGGTCGCGGCGCGGTCAGCCGGTCGAAATCCCGCCGCCGACGTCGTCCGCGTCGGGCTGGTACTTGCCACCTGGCTGGTGCTCACCGGCGGCGCGGCCGCGGCCGGCCTGCTCCGCGTCGATCACGGCCCCTTCCGCGTGTTGCCCCTGGTGGTGGTGGCGATCGCGGGCCCGCTGCTGGCGATGCGCGGGCCGATCGGGCGCGCGCTGGTGGCCGCGACCCCGCGCGCGGTGGTGGTGGCCGTGCAGGTGTTCCGCATCCCGGTCGAGCTGGTGCTGTGGCGGCTGCTCGTCGCCGGCGTGGTGCCGGTGCAGATGACGTTCGAGGGTCGCAACCTCGACGTGCTCACCGGCTTGACCGCGATCCCGGTGGCGATCGTGGCGTGGGGCGCGCAGCGCCGCGGGTGGCGCCTGGCGCTCGCGTGGCACACGGCCGGCATCGCGCTGCTGATCAACATCGTGTCGATCGCGATCCGCTCGGTGCCGGGACCGCTGCGCACCTACGCGGCCGAGCCGGCCAACACGATCATCGGCCACGCCCCGTTCATCTGGTTGCCGGCGTTCCTGGTCCCGGTCGCCCTGCTCGGGCACGTGGTCGGGATCCGGCAGGCCGTCGCCGCGCGGCGCGCCGCGTGACGCTCGCCACCCGCGGCCGCGTGTCAGCGGCAGCGGATCGACCCGAAGCCCTCGTGCGCGAGGTGCCCGATGTCCCCGCTCGGCGCGCGATAGGCGCCGGTCGCCCGCTCGGGCGCGAGCGTGGCCTCCTGCTTCACCGCGGGCCGGCCGCACAGGGTGGTCGCCTCTTCGGCGCCCGGTTGCGGCGTGCGATTCACCAGGCGCGCCCGCCAGCCGGCGAGGTCTTGCCCCGGCCCCGACCAGACGTTCACGTGCACGCCCCCGACGCTGGCGCTGAAGTACGCCAGCTGGTCAGCGGTACCCTGGTCGGCGGTCGCGCTGTCGAGCACGTCGAGTTCGAGGGCGAGGGGCGCGATCGTCATCGTGCGCCAGCCCATGGTCGTCCTGGTCATCGTCGAGTCCTTGCCCGGGACCGGTCCCGGCTGATCGGAGGCCGGCTTGCCACACGCGGCGATCAGGACGATCGCGGCAGCCAGGGTAGGCGCGCGATCATGTCGGGACTCCGAGCAGCCCCTTGATGTCGTCGCGCTCGGTGATCGGCGGCGCCGCGGCGGCCACCAGCCGCGCCGGGAGCTGCGCCTCGACCAGATCGCGCCAGTCGCGGTCGGTGTGGATCTCGGTGCGATCGGCGCCCGGGGTCGGCATCGTGCCCCGCTTCGCTTCGATCGCGCGCTGCTTCGCGGCGTCGTCGGCGGTCGCGCCGCTGGAGCCCGCGAGCTCGTGGCGCCGCTCGGCGAGCGGCGGGCGACGCGTCACCCTGACCCTCGTGGTCCCCACGCTCCCGCTCCATACCGATGGGCGACGGTAGCCCCGGGCGCAACGACGTGCAAAGCTGCCGCCGCGGCCGCTACTTGATCATCGGCGACAGCGCCTTGAAGTCGTCGGTGCCGGCCTTGCCGAGGAAGTCGAACACGACCGTCTCGGTGTTGGTGATGATCGCGCCGGCGCGCGCGCACAGCTCGAGGCCGTTCTGCCAGTTGTCGCGGCTGCGGCTGGCGACCGCGTCGCCGATCACGTGCACCGTCTGGCCGGCGGCGCACAGCGCGCGCACGGTCTGGAACACGCAGACGTGGGTCTCCATGCCGGCGACCAGCCACACCGGGCGCGGGGTGTCGCCGATCGCCTCGCGCCAGGCCGGCGCGGCGGTGGCGGCGAACTCGACCTTCTCGAAGAAGCAGACGCCCTTCACGGTCTCGAACGCGGTCGCGACCGCCGGCGTGGTCCGCCCGAGTCCCTTCGGGTACTGCTCGGTCACCACCACCGGCAGGCTGAACCGCTCGGCCGCCGCCGCCAGCGTGATGAGGTTGCGCTCGACGCGATCGCGCACGTCGTTCGCCATCGCCATCGCGAGCCGCTCCTGGACGTCGATGACGAGGAGGGCGCACCGGTCAGGGTGCAGGGCGAGGTCGGTCATTGCGTTCACGCTACCCCAGCTGCGCCAGCGCGTCGACCAGCCGCAGGCGCCGGGTCTGCTCGTCCACCAGGCGGGCCCGCTGCTCGGCCACGACCTCCTCGGGCGCGCGCTCGAGGAACTGCGGATTGGTCAGCTTGCGCTCGAGCGAGGAGATCTCCTTGTCGACCTTGCCGATGTCCTTGCCGAGCCGGACCTTCTCGGCGCCGATGTCGACCAGGCCCGCGAGCGGGACCACGATCTCGGCCCACGCGCCGATGACCGCCTTGGCCGACTGCGGCACCGCGTCGCCGCCGGCGGTGAGGCTCATCGTGACCCGCGCCGCGTTCTCGACCAGCGCGCGGTGGCGGTCGACCAGCCCGCGCTGGACCTCGTCCGGAACCCGGACCTCCACCGGCACGCTCCACGACGGCGGCACGTTGTAGGTCGAGCGCAGCATGCGGACCCCGACCGCGACCTCCTGGACCAGCGCCATCTCGCGCTCGGCCTCCTCGTCGATCAGGTGGGCGTCGCCGCGCGGGTAGATCGTCACCATCAGCGACGCCGGCAGGTGGGCCGGCTTGGGCAGCTTCTCCCAGATCTCCTCGGTGACGAACGGCGCGATCGGGTGGAGCAGGCGCAGCGTCTGCTCGAGCACGGTCGCGAGCGTGCCCTGGACCGCGCGCCGGCGCGGGCTCGGGTCCGAGCCGTCGGTCGGCAGGTACAGGTGGGGCTTGGCCAGCTCGATGTACCAGTCACACAGCTCGTGCCAGACGAACTGGTAGACCGCGTTGGCGGCGTCGCTGAAGCGGAACGCCTCGAGCGCGGCGTCGACCTCGCCGGCCACCCGCTGCAGGCGCGACAGGATCCAGCGGTCCCCGAGCGCCAGCTGCAGCTGCCCGGAGGACAGCTGACTCTCGAACGCATCGGGCTCGTGGCCGTCGAGGTTCATCAGCGCGAACCGCGACGCGTTCCACAGCTTGTTGATGAAGTTGCGGTAGCCCTCGACCCGCTCGACCGACAGCCGGATGCGGCCGCTGGTGTTGAGCGCGGCCAGCGTGAAGCGCAGCGCGTCGGCGCCCATGCCCGGGATGCCCTTGGGCAGCGCCTTGCGCAGGTTGGCGAGGGCGGCCTCGCGCCACTTGGGGTCGGCGACCTCGGCCTCGGTGCGCTCGAGCAGCTGGGCCAGCTCGGCGCCGTGGACCACGTCGAGAGGGTCGATGACGTTGCCGAGCGTCTTCGACATCTTCTCGCCGTTCTCGTCGGTGACGATCGCGGTGAGGTACACGGTGCGGAACGGCACCTTCTTCATGAAGTGCAGGCCCATCATCATCATGCGGGCGACCCAGAAGAAGATGATGTCGGGCCCGGTGACCAGGACCGCGTTCGGATAGAACGTCTGCAGCGAGCGGGTCTTGTCGGGCCAGCCCAGCGTCGAGAACGGCCACAGCGCCGACGAGAACCAGGTGTCGAGGATGTCCTCGTCCTGGCGCAGGCTGGTGCCGCCGCAGCCGGTGCACGCGGTCGGATCCTGACGCTCCACCGTCACGTGGGCGCACGCGTCGCAGTACCAGGCCGGAATCCGGTGACCCCACCAGAGCTGGCGCGAGATGCACCAGTCCTTGATGTTGGTCATCCAGTGCATGTAGGTCTTGGTCCACAGCTCGGGGATGAACTTGGTCTTGCCGCTCTCGACCGCGGCGATCGCCGGCTCGGCCAGCGGCTTGGTCTTCACGAACCACTGCTCCATGAGCATCGGCTCGATCACCGCGCCCGAGCGCTGCGAGCGCGCCCGCGGCACCTTGTGGTCCTTGATCGCGCCGAGCAGGCCGAGCGCGTCGAGGTCGGCGACGACCGCCTTGCGCGCCTCGGCGACGGTCATGCCCACGTACCTGGCGGGCGCCGGCGCCTGCATGCGCGCCTTGAGGTCGATGACCTGCAGCACGGCCAGGCCGGTGCGCTGGCCGGCTTCATGGTCGTTGAAGTCGTGGGCCGGCGTGACCTTGACCGCGCCCGAGCCGAACTCCTTGTCGACGAAGGTGTCGGCGACGATCGGGATCCGGCGGCCGGTCAGCGGCAGCTCGACCTCCTGGCCGATCAGGTGCCGGTACCGCTCGTCGTCGGGGTGGACCGCGACGCCGGTGTCGCCGAGCATCGTCTCCGGCCGCGTGGTCGCGACCACGATGTGCTGGTCGGTCCCGACGATCGGGTACCGCAGCTCCCACATGTGGCCGCTCTCCTCGACGGTATCGACCTCGAGGTCGCTGACCACGGTCTCGCTGGCCGGGTCCCAGTTGATCATCCGCTTGGCGCGGTAGATCAGCCCCTCCTCATGCAGGCGGACGAACGCCTCGCGCACGGCGCGGTTGGACCCGTCGTCCATCGTGAACCGCTCGCGCTCCCAGTCGAGCGAGAAGCCCATCAGCTTCTCCTGCTCGCTGATGCGCATGCCCGAGCGCTCGCGCCACGTCCACGCCCGCTGCAGGAACGCCTCGCGGCCGAGGTCGAAGCGGGTCTTGCTCTCGCGCCGCTTGAGGTCCTTCTCGATCAGCACGTGCACGGCGATCGACGCGTGATCGGTGCCGGGCATCCACATCGCGTTGAAGCCCTGCATGCGCCGCCAGCGCACCAGGATGTCCTGCAGCGTGGAGCCGAGCGCATGGCCCATGTGCAGCGACCCGGTGACGTTGGGCGGCGGCAGCGTCAGCGCGAACGGGACGGTCGGGCTCTGCTCGTCGGCGTGGTAATAGCCGTGCTCGAGCCACGAGCGGAGCCAGCGGGGCTCCACATCGGACGGATCGTACTGTTTAGACAGGGCGGTCGAGGACATGACAGGAGCGCACGCTACCGCGCTACTGCCGTGCCGTCCACGACCCTAGGTCAGCGGTAAACGGCTAGTTCGCGGGCCGCTTGGCGGCCAGGTCGTGCAGGTTCTCGCGGATGATGTGCTCCGCGAGCTCGGGCACCACTTCCCACACGATCCGCTCGACGACCTCGGTCGACAGCTTGAGCAGCGCGATCAGCTCGGGGCTCCCGGGCTCGAGGCCCGACAGCTCGGCGAGGCGCTTGCCCATGTTGGCGAGCGTGCGCTCCACCAGCGCCGACCGCTTGGTCGGGATCCCGGCGATCATCGGCGCGCGGCCGACCACGGCCGCGCTGGGCGCGGACATCGCAAGCGGCGCTGCCGCGGGCACGCGCGGCGCGGCAGCAACCACAGCCGCGGGCGCCGACGCCATCGGCAGCGGGGCCGGGCGGGGCGCGGCGACCGGCGGCACCACGACCGGCGCAGGCGTCGGGGCGGCCGCGACCGGCGCGGGGGAGGCGACGGGCGCCGGACCCGCAAGGGGAGCACCACCCGGGCCAGGCATCTTGATGGTCGGCATGCCCATTATTGTCGCCGAGCGCGGCGGCGCTACCTTGGGGGCAGCGGCGGCCGCGGCGGCTGCAGCGGCCGGTCCGACCGGGGCCTGGGGCGGCGGCGCGACCGAGCCGAGCGGCTGGGTTCCGAGGACCGGCGGCGGCGCCGAGGGGGCGGCGCTACGGCCGCCGACCTTGGCCACCCCGCCCTGGGAAACCTTCTCCAGGATCTCGCCGACCTTGTCGAGCATCACCTGGGTGTCCCACGGCTTGGTGAGGCTGCCGTCGGCGCCGACCTGGCTGCCACGGGCGGGATCGTAGGGGGCGGAGTTGCCGCAGAGGATCACGACCGGTACGTCAGCGGTCGCCGGATCCGACTTCAGCGCCTGGCACAGATCGTATCCGGTCTTGCCGGGCATCACCGAATCGGCGAGGACGAGCGCCGGCCGCTGGGCGCGCACCTTGTCGAGGGCGTCGTCGACCGACCGCGCGCCGACGTACTGATAGTCGGTCGCGCGGAAGGTGATCTCCGCCACCGTCTGCATGGTGACGCTGTCGTCGGCGCAGAGAATGACCTTGCTCATCGATCGCGTTCCTCCGGACCCGCCGCGGGAACGGCCGGTCTCGCAGCTGATGGGTCTCGTGCCCCCGAGTGCTACTCACGCAGAGTGACACGGGAGGCGCGCCGGGGTCAATTCGGAGCACCGCGGATCCGTTGCGGTTTTCGCCCCGGGCCGGGCGCTGGTATGGTCCGCGCCCCATGTCCACGTGGAATCCGTGTGCCGATGAGATCGCGAAGGCTGTTGCCGTCCTAACGGGCGTCGACATTGGCGAGATCAAGGTCGAGGCCCCACCACGTCCGGAGCTGGGTGACTTCGCGGTCGGCATGTTCCCGGTCGCCAAGGCGCTGCGCGAGGCCCCGCCGCAAGTCGCGGCGCGGATCGCGGCCGCGCTTCAGCCCGCCGGCTTCATCGCGTCGGCGACCGCGCTCGGGCCGTTCGTCAACATCAAGGTCGATCGCGCGGCCGCGCTGCGCTGGGTCATGGAGGCCGCGCTCGGCGCGCCCGGCAAGCAGCTGGTGCCGCAGCCCGGCACCGACAAGACTGTGTGCATCGACTACTCGTCGCCCAACATCTCCAAGCACCTCGCGTATCACCACATCCGCTCGACCATGCTCGGGCACGCGCTGGCGCACCTGCACGAGGCGCTCGGCTACCGGGTGGTGGGCATCAACCACCTCGGCGACTGGGGCACGACCCACGGGATGCTGCTCGCCGCGTACGCGAAGTGGGGCAGCGAGGCCAAGTACGCGACGCTCGACGTCACCGCGCTCAACGATCTGTACGTGCGGTTCCGCGCCGAGATGAAGGTCGACCCTGCGCTCGAGCTCGAGGGCCGGGCCTGGTTCAAGCGGCTCGAGGACGGCGATGCCGACGCCCGCGCTCGCTGGCAGCAGTTCAAGGACATCTCGCTCGCGGAGTTCGACGCCGTCTACCAGCTCATCGGCGTCCGCTTCGACGAGGTGAAGGGCGAGAGCGACTACGAGGACAAGATGCCCGAGGTGCTCGACCTGGTCGCGCAGCAGGGCCTGTCGAGCGAGAGCGAGGGCGCGCTCGTGATCGAGCTGGCCGATGAGAAGATCCCGCTCCTGCTCAAGACCAAGGACGGCACCACGCTCTACGCGACCCGCGATCTGGCGGCGGCCTTGTACCGCTGGCGCACCTATCACTTCGACCGCTCGCTCTACGTTGTCGATCGCGGCCAGGCGCTCCACTTCCGCCAGCTGTTCAAGGCGCTCGCGCTCATGGGCTTCGACTGGGCCGCGCGCTGCGAGCACATCCCGTTCGGGCTGGTCCGCTTCGGTGGCAAGAAGACCTCGAGTCGCGGCGGTGAGGTCATGCTGCTGAAGGACGTGTTCCGCGAGGCGCAGGAGCGGGTCAAGGTCGTGATCGCGAGCACCAGCCCCGACCTCGATCCCGCCACCATCGACCGCACCGCGCAGCAGGTCGGCATCGGCGCGGTGGTGTTCGCCAACATCCTCCCGCAGCGCGACAAGGACGTCGACTTCGACTTCGACAAGGTGCTGTCGCTGTCGGGCGACTCCGGCCCGTACCTGCAGTACACGGTCGCGCGCTGCTGGGCGATCCTGCGCAAGGCCGGCAACCCGGCGCCGACCCCGCCGCGCTACGAGCTGCTGACCACCGACGCCGAGTGGGCGGTCGCGCGCCGGCTGCTCGACTTCGGCGGTCACGTCGCGCGGGCCGCGGCCTCGTGCGAGCCGCACATCCTCGCCCACTATCTGCTCGACCTCGCCGGCGACTTCTCGCGCTGGTACACCGCCGGCAACGCCGACGCCGGGTTGCGCGTGCTGTGCGACGATCCCGACCTGCGCACCGCGCGGATCGAGCTGGTCCGCGCGTTCCGCGACGCGCTGACCCGGGGCCTCAAGATCCTCGGGATCTCGGCACCCGAGGCGATGTAGCGACTCGGCACGAGGCAGACCCCGCACCCGACCGGTGGCCTCGCGCACCCAGCGTCATTGTTGACCGCTCGCTTCGCTCGCTGGGGGCACCCGAGGCGATGTAGCCGCGCCGGCGCCCGGCGCTACTTGCAGCCGGTCGGCTTCACGTGCGTGCGGTACTGGCCCTGCACGTTGCCGGGCGGATCGTAGTTGCAGACGTAGAGGTCCATGCCCTTGCAGCTCGCGACCCCGCAGCCGAGCCGCTGGGTCGTGGTCCACACGACCTGCGTGAAGTGGCCGGTCGACATCGAGAAGCCGCCGCGCGCGAAGTCGAAGCTGTCGATCTCGCGGTACCACATGTCGACCACCGAGGCCGGGGACAGCGCCCCGCTGGTGCCGGCGGCGAGGTTCTCGCCGTAGCGCGTGGTGTTGTGCTCGAACGCGCAGCCGGCGGCGACCAGCTGGTCGGCCCAGCCCTGCGCGACCTTCGCCAGGTCATTCGACCACGCCAGCGGCGCGGCGCAGTGGGCGGCGCGCACGCGGTTGTGCTCGTCGAGCAGCGCCTGACCGGTCCCGCCGGGCCCGGCCGGGCCGCGCGGTCGCGTCGCCGCCGGCGCGGGCGCGGGATCGGGATCGGGATCGGGCCGCACGTCGGGCTCGCCCGCGGGCGCCGCGGCCGGCTCGGGCCACGCGTTGGGATCCGCGCCCGGCCCGGGCTCGGCGACCGGCGCGCGTCCGGGGGCCGGCACCGCGGGCGGCGCGGCGGGGCCGCAGGCAGTGGAGATCAGCGCGAGCTCGCTCACGACGACGGCCAGGCAGCGCATCGCCTGACCATGTCACGCACCGGGTTCACCTGCTAGGTTCCGCGCGATGCGCTTCCTCTCCAAGCTCCAGGAACCGGCCTACACGGCGCTGCGCGTGGTCAGCGGCTTCCTGTTCTCGTTCCACGGCATGCAGAAGCTGTTCGGCTGGTTCACCGAGCGCGCGACGCCCGCGGTCTTCAGCCAGGCCTGGATCGGTGGCGCGATCGAGCTGGTCACCGGCGTGCTGCTGGTGCTCGGGCTTGGCACCCGGCTGGCCGCGTTCATCGCCTCGGGCACGATGGCGGTCGCGTACTTCCAGTTCCACTGGAAGGGCAACGTCGAGGACTGGCAGTGGCTGCCGATCGTCAACCGCGGCGAGTTGGCGGTGCTCTACTGCTTCGTCTTCCTGTTCATCGCGACCCGCGGCCCGGGCCGGTTCGCGCTCGACAACCGCGTCAGGTAGCGGCGGGCTCGGCGTCCTCGCCGGGCGCCACGCAGGCGGCGACCACCAGGTCGCCCGCCACGTTGACCGTGGTGCGGCACATGTCGAGGAACCGGTCGACGCCGACGATCAGCGCGAGGCCCTCGGCCGGCACGCCGTACATCGCCATCATCATCGCGATCACCGGCAGCGACGCGCCCGGGATGCCAGCGGTGCCGATGCCGCCGAGGATGCAGATCAGCATCACCACCGCGCCCTGGGCCAGCGTCAGCTCGACCCCGAACACCTGGGCCAGGAACAGCACGGTCACGCCCTCGAACAGCGCGGTGCCGTTCTGGTTCATCGACGCGCCCGCGGTCAGCACGAACCGGCTGACGTGGCGGGGCAGGCCCAGCTCCTCCTCGGCGACCCGCAGCGTGGTCGGCAGGGTTGCGCTCGACGACGACGTCGCGAACGCGGTCGCCAGCGCCAGCCGGATGTCGCGGAAGAACCCGAGCGGGCTGCGCCTGGCGACCAGCCGCAGCAGCACGCTGTAGGTGCCGAACAGGTGCAGCGCGAGCGCCAGCACCACCACGCCCACGTAGGCGGCGATCTTGGCCAGCAGGTCGATGCCGAGCGTGGCAAAGCTGGCGAACAGCAGGCCGGCGACGCCGAGCGGCGCCAGCCGCATCACGGCCGCGATCAGCCGCATCGTGACCTCGTTGAGGCCCGCGATCGTCTCGCGCAGGCGGGCGGTGTGGTCGGTCCGCACGATCGCCAGGCCGATGCCGAGCGCGAGCGAGAAGATGATCAGGCCCAGCATGTCGCCCGACGCGGCGGCCGCGATGGGGTTGGTCGGGATCATCGTGACCACCCCGGTGACGCCGGTGCCCTTGGCCGGCTCGATCGCCGGGCGATCCTTGGCCAGCTCGGCGGCCAGCGCGATCAGCTCGGTGTTGTCGCCGCGGCCGGGGCCGATCACGGTCACCAGCGCCAGGCCGATCACGACCGAGATGGTCGACACCAGCGCGGTGTAGGCCAGCGTCTTGACCCCGAGCCGTCCGAGCGAGTGCGGCTCGAGCTCCGCGATGCCGGTCACCAGCGCCGAGAAGATCAGCGGCACCGCCAGCATGAACAGCAGGCGCAAGAAGATCTGGCCGAGCGGGAACGCGACGTAGTCGATGATGCCGCCGACCACCGCCGGATCGATCAGGCCGCGCGCGACCAGCTCGCTCGTGGCCAGACCGGCGATCGCGCCGACCGCGATGCCGATCGCCATCGCGCGGTGGGGCTGGCCGACCCGACGAGTGGTCGCGGCCGGCCGCGGCGCCGGGGCGAGCGGAGCGTCGTCGGGCATGCCTAGTCCTGGAACAGGTTCTCGGCGGTCGTGTCGACGCCGTGGCGATCGCCGTGCAGCGCGTCGGACAGATCGCTGGTCGTCTTGCGCAGGCGGGCGCCGAGCACCTGGACGAAGCTCCACAGGAGCTTGGTCGCGAGCTCGGGCTCCTTCTTGATGATCTCGTAGAAGTCCTTGCGGCGGACCACGACCAGCCGGGTCGGGTCGACCGCCTTGGCGGTCAACGACCGCACCGACCGGTCGACCAGGCTCATCTCGCCGAAGTGCTGGCCCTTGCCGAGCTCGGCGACGCTGGTGCCGTTCTTCGACAGCCGGACCGCGCCGGTCATGACCACGAACATCGCCTCGCCGGCGTCGCCCTCGGCGAAGATGGTCGCGTCGGGTTCGTGCTCGGTCACGCTGGTGATGTTCGCGACCCGCACCAGCTCGCGGTACGAGAGGTAGCGGAACATCTGCATCGCCTTGAGCGCGTCGAGCTTGAGCGAGGCGTCGCCGGCCTTGTGCGGCTGGCTCGAGCTGCCGGTGGTGTCGCCGACCCGGATCACCACGCCGGTGATGTTGTCGTGACCACCGCCGCCGTTGGCGTGCTCGATCAGCCCCTTGGGCACGTCCTTGACGTCGCCGTTGGCAAGCAGCTCGGGCAGGCCGTCCTCCTCGAGGTAGGCGTAGAGGCCGTCGGTGCACAGCAGGAAGCGGTCGCCGGGCAAGATGTCGAAGTCGAAGGTGTCGACCTCGACCGAGGCGTAGACCCCGACCGCGCGGGTCACCGCGTTCTTGAACTGCTTGTACGGCGAGCTCTCGACCTGGTCGCGCTTGAGCTTGCCGCGGCGGACCAGCTCGTTCATGAGCGAGTGGTCCTCGGTGAGCTGGTGGCACTGGCTCTGGCGCGCCAGGTAGATGCGGCTGTCGCCGACGTGGGCGATGAAGCCGCGCAGGTGATCGGGGGCCCCCGCGATCAGGAGCACCGACGCGGTGGTGCCCATGCCGCGCTTCTCGGGCTCGGCCTGGGCTCGGCCGAACACCGTCGAGCAGGCGGCCTGGACCGCGTGCTCGAGCATCTGCAGGATCTCGAGCGCCTGCACGCCGGCGTGATCGGCGCGGTAGCGGTCGATCAGGTCGCGGTTCGAGTACACCGCGTCGCGGATCTCGTGCACGGCGATCGACGAGGCGACCTCGCCGGCGGCGTGGCCGCCCATGCCGTCGGCGACAAGAAAGAGCCGCAGCTTCTTGTCGATGAGGAAGTTGTCCTCGTTGTGCGTCCGCTGACGCCCGACGTCAGTGGCCGCCGCGAAGGTCAGCTCCATCGTGTGATCGGGGTAACACGCCGTACCGAGTTGGGTCAAACCTGCCGGGACCCTGGTGGCAGGCCTGCGAGCTGCGCCGGCTCGCTCAGTACGCCGGGACCAGGGCCTCGAGCAGCCCGGGGGCCAGCTCGGCCTCGATGACGGCGGCGGCCGGCCGGTCGTCGCTGAAGCCGCCCAGGTAGGCGCGGCCGCCGATCACGACGGTCGGGCCCCAGCCGATCCCGGCAGCGCGCGCGGCGGCGATGGTGGCGCGGGTCCGCGGGGCATCGCCGCGGGCGCAGTCGACCACCGCGTCGGCGTCGAGCCCGGCCGCCTGGGCCAGCGCGGGCAGGTCGGGCGGCTTGTTGAGCGGGACCCCACCGCCGGTCGCGGCGCGCACGAAGGCCCAGCCGTCGCCGGCGCCGGCCGCACACAGCGCGGCCTCGGCCAGGCCGAGATCGCGCGCGGTGTCGTCGAGGGCAAGGTCGATCCAGGGGAGGTAGACCACCCGGACCACGCCGCCGAAATGGTCGGCAACCCGCCGGGCCCGCTCGAGCTGCTCGGCGCACGCCGAGCCGCGCAGGTTGCACACGACCTGAATGGAGACCGGCGCGTCGGGCGGCCCCAGGGCCGGCATGCCCGCGATCGGCAGCGGCGCGGTCAGCAGGTACGCGCTGTCGAGGTCCGGGGGCGCGGCCGGGTCGTGGTCGTCGAGGCGGCCGCCGACGTGGGGCGTGGGCGGACAGCCGGTGCCCCGGCTGGTGAGCGCGCCGAGGTGCCAGTTGAACGCCGGGGCCTCGACGATCGGCGCGGCCTCGGCCACCCCGCCGGTGGCCGGCGGGGCCGCGACGAGCTCGTCGGTCTCCAGCTCGCCGCACGCACCCTGGCGGGCGCCGGCCACCGCCAGCGCGCGCCGGTGCACGCCCTGGCCGATCGCCAGCCGGGCGGCGTCGAGCGCGGCGCGGTACTCGCCCTCGAGCTCGGCCAGCGTGACCGTGCGGTCATACAGGATCGTCGTCAGGCGGCCGTTCAGCACCATCGCCGGGATCGAGGTCGCCTCGAGCCGGAAGTAGCGATGACGGTTGGCGTGCAGCGCGCCGGTGATCGCCTCGTCGACGTGGGCCCGGCTCACCAGCGCGCGGTCGATCCCGAGCCGGACCGCGATCTCCAGGGTCGACTGCGCGCTGGGCGCGCTGTCGCCCCGAGTCAGCTCGGCCATGAGCGCGAAGAACCTGCCGCGGGCATGGGCGGTCAGGGTGATCGCCGGGACCACCAGCTGCGCGCTGCGCTCCATCGGGCGGAACACGGCGCGGACCCGGGTCGGATGCAGGCGCTGCAGCTCGACCAGGACCCGGTAGGCGTTGTGGCTGTCAGGCGATCCCGGGATGAAGTAGAGCTCGATCGTCACCATCGCGTCGGGGCGGCCCAGGGCAGGGGCGTCCTCGAAGGGATGATGCTCGACCCGCACCACCGCGCCGGGTGGGCGCGCTCGGGGCGGGGCGACCGGGCCCCGCCTGTCGACCGGCGCGGCCTGCGCGGCTCGACCGCGCCGGTCGGCGTGGCCAGGCCGGTCGGCGTGGACCGGTGCCCCGACGAGCGGCAGCGCGGCGAGCACTCCGCAGGCGACCCGCGCCGCGCGCTTCATGGGTTCGAAGATAGCGCGTCGTCGCCGCGGTCGCCCGCCGGCGGATCGATCGGGGCGCCGGGCTCGTGCCGCGCCGGGTCGAGCCCGGCCAGGGCGGGCTCGACCCGGACGTCGTCGACCGGCTCGACCTGCGGCCACATGACCACGAAGTAGATCGCCGCCGAGACCAGGAGGCCCATGACGATTGCGAGCGCGAACGGTTCCCAGACCACGAGGCCGCGGACGGTAGCACGGCGGGCGAGGTGAGGGCGCATGGTGTAGGCTCCGCCCGTGTTTGCTCCCCTGCTGGCTTCGATGAGCGTCGCGATCGCGGTCGGTGCGATCGCGTCCGGTGGCCTCCCGTTCGTGACGGTGCCCCAGCTCGACATCGGCATCCCGATCCAGCCGTTCGGGGTGATCGTCGCGGCCGGCGTGCTGATCGGCGCCGAGGTCATGCGGCGCTACTCGCTGCGCTACGGCATGGACGACGACGACCTGCGCGGCCTGACCATGTGGGT
>JBKJLC010000244.1:0-73006 GCA_046597055.1 Kofleriaceae bacterium
TGACCGTCAGCGTGTATTGCCGGCGGAACACGACCGCGACGTTGCGGGTCTGGTTCATCAGGACGGAGCAGGTCCGCGCGCCGGGGGCGCAGGTCCCGCCGGGGCTCCACGAGAAGACCTCCCAGCCGGCGTCGGGCTCGGCCTCGAGCTGGACCGTCGTGCTGACCGGGTAGGTCTCCATGCAGTCGGGATTGCCGTTGCCGCACAGGATCCCCGGGGTCGACGAGGTCACCGTGCCGGAACCGGTGGTCGCCACGGTCAGCGTGAAGACCTGCGTGAACGTGGCGCCGACGTTGGTGAGCCCCTGGGTCAGCGCGACCGAGCACACCGGGGATGGGTTGGCGGCGGCGCAGGCGCCGGTCCAGGCGCCGAAGATCCAGCCCGCGTCCGCGGTGGCCGTGAGCGAGACGGGGGTCTGGGTGAACGTTCCGGTCTGCGTCGTGCAGCCGGTGCCACAGTCGATGCCGGCCGGTGTCGACGCGATGGTGCCCGCCCCGGTCTTCGTCGTGCTGACGCGGGCCGAGCCGGTGCCGGTTACCGGGACCGAGGCGGCGGTCATCGCGACCGTGTCGCGCACCGTGATGGTCGCCGGGATCGACCCGACCGCGCCGGGCGCGAACCGCACGCCGACGTCACACGTCATGTTCGCACCGAGCGCGATCCCGTTGCAGGTGCCTGACGGGGTCGTATAGCTACCGCCGCCGCCGCCGATCGCCACGCTGAGCGCCCCCGTCGGCGCGCCGCCGGTGTTCCGGAGCCGGATCGTGGTCGGCGTCGAGCTCGCGCCGGTGCCGATCTCGCGGGTCCCGAAGTCGATCGAGCCGTTCGCGGGAAGCTCGACGACGAGCGTGCCCTGCGTCAGGCCGTCGCCCGTGAGCGGCACGTTGACGCTGTTGCCGGGGCTCGCGGACACGGTCAACGCGGAGGTCCGCGTGGCTGCCGTCGTCGGCCGGAAGCGGACTTGAACGACGCAGGTGTTCTGGAAAGCCAGCCGGGCGTCAGCGCAGTCGTTCGCCATCCCGGTCGGCACCACCTGGAACTCGCCAGGGTTGGGCGCTCCGAGCATCACCGCGATGACGCCGGTCTGCTGTTCGCCGCTGTTCCGGACCACGAGGCTCAGCAGGTTGGACGCCTGGCCGGTCACGATGTCACCGAAGTCATACGCCCCCTGGGTCGTCGCGAGTGCCGCGGGCGTGAGCGCGTCGCCCGACAGCGTGACGGAGACGCTCCCGCCGGGGGCCGCCGTCACCTCGAGGCGCGCGGTGGGCGCGCCATCGACCGTCGGCATGAACCCGACCTGGGCCACACACGTCGCGCCGCCCGCGAGCGTCGCGCCCTGGCAGTCACTGGTGTCGCCGGTGGGGACGATCCGGAACTCGCCCGGCGTCGCGCCCGCGAGCTGGAGCATCAACGCCCCGGTGGCCTCCTCGCCGGTATTGCGGACCGTCACCTGGAGGACCGGTGACTGCGCGCCGATCACAATGGGGCTGAAGGCGTGCGGGCCCTGCGTCAGCGCCAGCGCCGCGGGGCCGAGCGGGGCGGCATCCGGGTCTGGCGCATCTGTCGCCGTGGCCGCATCTTCCAAGGCCGAGGCGTCGGACGCGTCGATCTCGAACGGCGGCGGCTCGGGAAACTTGCAGGCGGCGAGCAGGATCAGGATCGCGGTGGCAGAACGTAGTGGCCCGTGCATGAGTGCGCCACGGTACCATTGCCAGCCCCGCTGTTGCCGGCCGATGTGATGGGGGACGGCACTCCCGACCGACTCGAACTGGGATCGCTCTCTGGGCATGCCGGCGCTGTCGTCCACGTCGCGCCACGGTTGTGTGCGATCTTGAGGATCCGCAGAGGGGCCGGGCGGGCCGGGCGGTGGACTCGACGCCCCGACGCCATCAGCCCGAGTCGGCTCGGCGCGGCACCCGGGCCGCCACCGCATGGTCAGTGGACGACTGCGGGCCCGTCGGTCTGTCCGGCCGGCGTGGCCGGATACCGGACGTTGCCGGACACGGGTGGCCGGGGGCCGGACAGGGCGGCGTGATTTCAGGTCGTTGCGCCTGGCATCGCAGGTGCTCTGGGAAACGACATGTCCGCACGCAACCAGCCGGAGCCGCGTGCGATAGGGCGCGCGAGGAGAGGTGACATGACCTATGGAGGCAAGAACGAAGCGGGACCGCCGACCCACGGCATGGCTCCCAGACGCGGATTGTTGGAGGTGGTTGCCCTGCGCGACCAGAAGACCGGGGAGGAGATCGCGATCGTCGAGGCGAGGCGATACGTGATCGGCCAGAGTCCGAGCTGCGATGTGGTGGTATCGGACCCGTGCGTGTCGCGGACCCACTGCGTGATCGAGCGGCGCGACGGCGGCGTGTACGTGCGTGACAAGGACAGCCGCAATGGCACCTTCATCAATGACCGGCGGGTCGAGTGCGGCGAGCTGACGCCGGGCATCGAGCTGGGGATCGGCACGACGCGCTATCTGGTGCTCGGGCCGCGGGTTGGCACCGAGCGCAGCGCGTTCGCACGGTTGATCGGCCAGGACCGCACGTTGCGCCAGGCGATCGAGCAGTCGCGGCGGGCGGCGCTCACCGATGTCAGCGTGCTGGTCGTCGGTGAGACCGGGACCGGCAAGGAGCTCGTGGCCCAGGCCATCCACGAGGCGTCCTCCCGGGCCCGGGGTCCGTTCATCCCGCTCAACTGCGGCGCGATCCCGCGCGAGCTGATCGGGTCGGAGCTGTACGGGCATGAACGCGGGGCCTTCACCGGCGCGGCCACTGACCGCGATGGCGTGTTCGCCCAGGCCGATCGCGGCACGCTGTTCCTGGACGAGCTCGGGGAGCTGCCGCTCGAGCAGCAGCCACACCTGCTGCGCGTGCTCGAGACCCGGCGGGTCAGGCGGGTCGGCGGTGCCCACGAGCGTGCCGTCGACGTCCGGGTGGTCGCCGCGACCAACCGCATGAGCGGTCTGGGTACCGAGCGCGGTAGCCTGCGGGTCGATCTCTATCATCGCGTCGCGACCGTGCTGATCCAGCTGCCGCCGCTGCGCGACCGACTCGACGACCTCGACGAGCTGTGCGCGGAGATCCTGGGCGATCTGGCCGGAAGCCACGGTCACCGCGAGCTATCGGACGCGGCGCGGGGCGCGCTGCGCGCGCACACCTGGCCGGGCAACGTGCGTGAGCTCCGCCAGGCGCTCATGCGCGCGCACGCCTTCTCGAACGACGTCATCGAGCCCGAACACCTGTTTCCGCCGTCGATCCGGCGGCCGACCCCGACCGGCGTGCCGGTGCTCGCGCCGGGGTCCGTGCCGGTGCCCGCACTGGCGGGGATGACGGCCGGGGCGGTCGACCTCGCGGCGATGATCGACGTGCCGCGCTACGACGCCGTCGTCCGCGACATCATGCAGCAGTCGCTCGCTCGCCACGGCACCATCCGCGCGGCGGCCGGTGCGCTGGGGATGCCCAAGTCGACGTTCGCCGAGCGCGCGAAGCGGCTGGGCCTGCCGGTGCCGGTGCGGGTTCGCGGCCGGCGCTGACCGGCGCGCGGGCCAACGGAGTAGGTGCAGGGGACGCCGTCGCGTTCGGTCCCGGAAGTCGAACGCGCCGAGCCGGGTCGCGGCCACCGCGTCCGCGATGTGGCGGCAACGGGCCAGGGATCGAGCCCGTGCCTCGAGCCGGATTGCGCACCGTCTGCCTGGGACAGGCCGGGAACGGTTGTCCCCAGCATCTGCCCACGACGCTTGCCAGACCCCGGCGCAGCTGGGGTCATTTGACCTTGCCCCGACCGTAGCTCCTTGTCACCGCTGGCTCCGTCCGTTGGTCGGTGCTGGCACGTCTGCTGCTCATGTCCCGACTCAGGAGGCCACGATGACCCGCAGTGCTCTCACCATTTCCACGCTCGCGACATGCCTGCTCGGGGCGGCCTCCGCCATCGCCGAGACCCACGAGGCCGCCGTCGTCGCCGCGACGACCGAGCTGCCGACGGCGCCGGTCGATACCCTCGGACTCCCGAGCGACATCGTCATCGCGCCGCGCGCGACCGCAGCGCGGGCCGGGCGCACCAGCCGGACCCCGAAGCGGGTCCGGTCGGCGGACACGGGGCTTGACCGTGGGGCGACCTTCGAGCTCGACCGGCTCGACCGCGGTGACCGCAACAGCGCGAGTCCGCGGGTCGACAGCGAGCTGCGCATGACCGGTGTCACGGTGTCGGCGGCCGCGGTGGGTGTGGTGATCCGTGAGCACATGGGCGAGCTCGAGTACTGCATGACCCGCCTGCCGAAGGGCGCGCGGGACGGGGCGGTGGGCCTGGCGCTCACCATCGAGCCGCGCGGCAACGTCTCGGCGGCGCGCCTGGTCGGCGGCCCGCAGGCGCCCGCCTTCACCCAGTGCGTGGTCGGGCAGGCCCGGCGGTGGAGCTTTCCGGCCGGCGACGTCACGACCGAGCTCGAGTACCCGATCATGCTGAACGGGCAACGTTGACCAGCCCGGCACGCTGACTACCCCGCCACCACCCGCGCCCGTCGCGATGATCCAACCGCCCCCGTCACGCCCACGCTATACCGTTCGAAGGAGTTCGTAGATGAAGGCAATCGCTTCCGCCGCTGTCGCGCTTCTCCTCGGGGTTGCTGCCCTGACGTTGGCGCATCCCGGCCGCAGCGCGCCGCCGTCTCCGGCGGCGTCCAGTCTGGTCGTGCCGCCGGCGGTCGCGGGCCTCGCCGTTCGCTGACGGGCTCACTGGTTCCGCCGCCCGCGCTGCAGGGGGCCGATCGCACGCGGCGACCGCCGTGCGCGCGGCGGCGCCAGGTCCGTCCGCCGCCGGTACCGGGCGTGCAGCACCCGCGCGGGCGCTGGTCGGCTGACCGCGAACGGCCCGGTGCCGGCGGTCAGGCGCCGGCGCGAACGGCAGCGGCGCGGTTGCGCAGCACGTACTGCAGGATGCCGCCGTGGGTCAGGTACTCGACCTCCTGCGGCGTGTCGATCCGGGCGATCACGGTGAAGACCCGGCCATCGGCGCGCACGGTCAGGCGCTTCTTGGGCTCGAGGCCCTCGGCGATGCCGTCGATCTCGAACACCTCGTCGCCGGTCAGGCCCAGCGACGCCGCATCTTGACCGCGTTCGAACTCGGCGGGCAGGACGCCCATGCCGATCAGGTTCGAGCGATGGATGCGCTCGAAGCTCTTGGCGATCACCGCCCGCACGCCCAGGAGGAAGGTGCCCTTGGCGGCCCAGTCTCGGGAGCTGCCGGTGCCGTACTCCTCGCCGGCGAGCACGACCAGCGGGACCCGGTCGGCGGCGTAGAGCATCGCCGCGTCATAGATCGCCAGCTGCTGATTCGACGGCAGGTGGCGGGTCACGCCACCCTCGATGCCGGGGACCATCAGGTTCTTGAGCCGGATGTTCGCGAACGTGCCGCGGACCATGACCTCGTGGTTGCCGCGGCGGGCGCCGTACTGGTTGTACTCGTGCGGCGGCACGCCGTGGTCGGCCAGGTAGCGCGCGGCCGGGGTGTTCTTCGCGATGTTTCCCGCCGGCGAGATGTGATCGGTCGTGACCGAGTCACCCAGGATGGCCAGGACCCGCGCGGCCCGCAGGTCGACCAGCGGCGCCGGCTCGGGGGTGAGCTCGTCGAAGAACGACGGCTTCCGGATGTAGGTCGAGTCGGCCTCCCACGTGAAGGTGTTGCCGGTCGGGACCGGCAGCGCCTTCCAGTCGGGGCCGCCGTCGGCGACCTCGGCGTAGCGCTCCTTGAACTGCTCGGGCCGGACCGCGGTCCGCATGGTCTCGGCCACCTCGGTCGGCGACGGCCACACGTCGCGCAGGAACACCGGCTGGCCGTTCGAGCCGATGCCGAGCGGCTCGGTCGCGAAGTCGATGTCCATCGTGCCGGCGATCGCGTACGCGACCACGAGCGGCGGCGACGCCAGGTAGTTGGCCTTGACCACCGGGTTGACCCGGCCCTCGAAGTTGCGATTGCCCGACAGCACCGACGTCACGACCAGGTCGAGCTCCTTGATCGAGCGGGCGATGTCGTCGTGCACGGGGCCCGAGTTGCCGATGCAGGTGGTGCAGCCGTAGCCGACCAGGTGGAAGCCGAGCGCCTCGAGGTCGTCCATCACGCCGGCGGCCTTGAAGTACTCGGTCACGACCTGCGAGCCAGGCGCGAGGCTGGTCTTGACCCACGGCTTGCTGGTCAGGCCGAGCTCGTTGGCCTTGCGGGCGAGGATGCCCGCGGCCAGCATCACCGCCGGGTTCGAGGTGTTGGTGCAGCTCGTGATCGCGGCGATCACCACCGCGCCATGCTGGAGCGAGAAGCGCCCGCGGTCGGTCTCGGCCGGGCCGGCGACCCCGGCCGGGCCCGGCACCGCGCCACCGTCGACCCAGGCCTCCACCGCGGCGGCGTCGCCGGCCTTGTCGCCGAGCATGCCGCCGAGCGCGCGGCGCCAGGCCCGCTTGGATCCGGACAGCGGGACCCGATCCTGGGGCCGCTTGGGGCCGGCGATCGACGGCACCACCGTCGACAGATCGAGCGCGAAGCTCTCGCTGAAGCGCAGCTTGGCGCTCGGGTCGCGCCAGAGGAGGTTCTCCTTGGCGTAGCGCTCGACCAGTTGCACGCGGGTCTCGTCGCGGCCGGTGAAGCGCAGGTAATTGATGGTCTCCTCGTCGATCGGGAAGAAGCCCATCGTCGCGCCGTACTCGGGTGCCATGTTCGCGATGGTCGCGCGGTCGGGCAGGGCGAGCGCCGACAGGCCCTCGCCGTGGAACTCGACGAACTTGTTGACCACGCCCTTCTTGCGCAGGATCTCGGTGACGGTGAGGACCAGGTCGGTCGCGGTCGCGCCCGCCGGCAGCCGCCCGGTGAGCTCGAAGCCGACCACCTCGGGGATGAGCATCGCCATCGGCTGGCCGAGCATGACCGCCTCGGCCTCGATGCCGCCGACCCCCCAGCCCATGACGCCGAGGCCGTTGACCATCGTCGTGTGCGAGTCGGTGCCGACCAGCGAGTCGGGGAACGCCTCGATGTGGCCATCGCAGGCCGCGGTCCACACCACGCCGGCGAGGTACTCGATGTTGACCTGGTGGACGATGCCGGTACCGGGGGGGACGACCTTCATGTCGCTGAACGCCTGCTGGCCCCACCGCAGGAACAGGTAGCGCTCGCGGTTGCGCTCGTACTCGAGCTGCACGTTCTTGCCGAACGCGACCGGCGAGCCGTAGACGTCGACCTGCACCGAGTGGTCGATCACCAGGTCGACCGGGCGCTGCGGGTTGATGTGGCGGGGGTCGAGCCCGAGCCGCGCGAAGGCGTCGCGCATGGCAGCCAGGTCGCACACCGCCGGCACGCCGGTGAAGTCCTGCATGAGGACCCGCGCCGGCCGGAGCTGGACCTCGTGCTCGACGCGGACCTGCGGGTTCCACGAGGCGACCGCGACGATGTCCTCGCGGGTGACGGTCTTGCCGTCCTCGTGGCGCAGCAGGTTCTCGAGCAGGATGCGCAGCGAGTAGGGAAGGGTGGCCACGTCGCCAATGCCGGCGCGGGTGAGCGCGTCGAGGCGGTGGATACGGTAGGTGTCGGGGCCGACCTTGAGGTCGGCCGCGGCGCCGAAGCTGTCGTGCGAGGTCATGCGGTCTCCTGCGGCACCCTCGATGCCGCGGCGCGGCTCGCTCGGGGCGAACGGGGTCTCTGGCGGGCGGACAGTAACAGATCCAAGAAGTCTTCCCGGGCGTTGCACGGTGACCATGCCGGTCCGCGAGCCATCGGTCCAATGGAAGATTTGGATGAGCACCATCCGTGTGGCTGATGGCGGCTCGTTGGTAGACCCGGTCCACGGGTCGAGCGTGTGAAGCAGCACCCATGGCCAGCCCCTCCTCGCTTCACCCCAGCTCCTGGCTACTCTGCTTCGCCGCCGCGTGCGGCAGCCACACCACGGCCCCTCCCGCGGCCACCGCCCCACCATCGCCGGTGATCACCCCTGCCACCGCGACCACGTTCGCGCAGGCCGGCGCCCCGGCTGCGCTGATCGCGGCGTCTTCGGGCGCGACCTTGCTCGCCGACGACGGCCCGCCGATCTCGCTGACCGCGTCGGACGGCACCGGGCTGGTGCTCACCCGGCTCGAGGCCAGGGCGGTGGTCGAGGGACCGCTCGCGTTCACCGAGCTGCACCTCACCTTCCGCAACCCGCTCGACCGGGTGCTCGAGGGCCGGTTCGCGATCACGCTGCCGGACGGCGCCGCGCTGTCGCGGTTCGCGATGGCGCAGGACCGCGGCTGGATGGAGGCCGAGGTCGTCGAGCGCATGGCCGCGCGCCGCGCCTACGAGGACTTCCTCCACCGCAAGCAGGACCCGGCGCTGCTCGAGAACGAGGCCGGCAACGAGTTCTCGGCCCGGGTGTTCCCGATCGCGGCCCGCGGCGAGAAGCAGCTGATCGTCTCGTTCTCGCACGAGGTGCGCGGCACCTACACGCTGCCGCTGCGCGGGCTGCCGCAGGTCGGCCACGTCGCCGCCGAGGTGCTGGTCGCGCGGCCGGACCGCGCCGGGCCCGCCTTCGATGCGACCACCTTCACCCGGGATGCCTGGACGCCCGATCGCGATGTCTCGGTCGCGCTGACCGGCACGCCGTCAGCGATCCGGTCCGGGGACGTCGTCGCGATCGCGGTCGATCCGCTGGCCGACGCCCGGCCGGCGCCGCTGACCGGCGCGACGATCTTGTTCGACACCAGCGCGTCGCGCGCGCTCGGCTACCACGCGCAGGTCGAGAACCTGATGGGCCTGGTCGCCGAGCTCGCGCGCGTGCACGGCGCGACCACGCCGATCACGCTCGCCGCGTTCGACCAGAGCGTCGAGGAGATCTACCGGGGCCCGGCCAGCGGCTTCGCGGTCGCCAGGGACCGGCTGCTGGCCCGGCGCGCGCTCGGCGCGTCGGACCTGGCCGGCGCGCTCGGGTGGGCGGCCGCGCGGGGCGGGACCCGCCGGGTCGTGCTGATCAGCGACGCGGTGGCGACCGTCGGCGACGAGGCCGCGGTCACCACCGCGCTGACCGCGCTCAAGGCCAAGGCCGATCGGCTCGACGTCGTGCTGGTCGGCGGCATCCGCGATCGCGCGGCGGCGGCGCGGCTGAGCCGGGGCACGCTCGCGCAGGACGGCGCGGTGCTCGACAGCGCGCGCGGTCCCGCCGAGGTCGCGCGCCGGCTCGGGCTCGCCACCCGCTCGGGGCTGAAGGTGCAGATCGACGGCGCGCGCTGGGTGTGGCCGGCGGTGCTCGACGGCGTGCAGCCGGGCGACACCGCGGTCGTGCTCGCGCAGCTGACCGGCCCGGCCGTGACCAGCGCGCGGCTCACCGTGCGCGCCGGGGACGTGGTGTCGACCGTCGCGCCGTCGACGGTGGCGCGGCCGCTGGTGGCGCGGGCGGCGGCGGGCGCCGAGATCGCGCGGCTCACTGCCGAGCGCCTCGCGAGCACGGACGCCGCGCGCCGGACCGCGCTCGCCACGCAGATCGTCGCGCTGTCGACGCGGACCCGGGTGCTGTCGGACCTGACCGCGCTGCTGGTGCTCGAGACCGAGGCCGACTACGCGCGGTTCGGCATCCCGCGCACCGCGCTGACCGACATCATGGTGGTCGGCGCCAAGGGCCTCGACGTGCAGCGCCGGGCCGGCGCGGTGCTCATGGCGGCGCCCGAGGCGCCGGCCAAGAAGCCGCGCCCGGAGCCGAGCGCCGACAAGGACGTCGCAAAGATCGCGGGCGACGATCTCGCGATGGCGCTCGGCGGCAGCGCCACGATGGATCTCGAGCAGGAGGACGCGGCCGAGGGCGACCGCAACGACCAGCCGATCGAGAGGCGGATCGAGGCGCGGCACCAGGGGGCGCCGGGCGCCGTCGGGACGGCTGCGGCGCCGCCGCCCCCGCCGGCTGCCACGCGCATGGCCGAGGAGCGCTCGGTGGCGCGCCGCGCCGCGCCGCGCCCGAGCCCGGCGCGGAGGTTTGAACGGGTGCACGGCACGGCGGCGGGGTCCCAGGGCGATGGCGCGACCGGTGGCGCGCTGGCCGCGGACGGGCCCGCACCCGAGCCGGTGGCCAAGTCGAAAGGCGTGCCGCCGCTCGAGGGCGAGCTCGCCGCGGTGATGGCGCTGGTCGCGCGCGGGGCCCACGACCAGGCGCTCGCGCAGGCGCTGGCGTGGCGGGCCCGGGATCCCGGCGACGTGCTCGCCCTGGTCGCGCTCGGCGAGGTGCTCGAGGCCAAGGCGATGCCGGCGCTGGCCGCCCGCGCGTACGGCTCGATCATCGACCTGTTCCCGTCGCGCGCGGATCTGCGCCGCTTCGCCGGCGAGCGGCTCGAGCGGCTCGGCGCCACCGGCCGCGCGCTCGCGGTCGACACCTACCGCCAGGCGGTCGCCAGCCGCCCCGATCACCTCACCAGCCACCGCCTGCTGGCGTGGGCCCTGGTCCGCAGCGGCGATCTCGCCGGTGCGCTGGCGGCGCTCGAGGTCGGCCTCGCCCAGTCGTACCCGGGTGACCGCTTCCGCGGCGGCGCCCGGATCCTCGCGGAGGACCTCGGCGTGGTCGCCTCGGCGTGGATCGCGCGCGAGCCGGCGCGGCGCGCGGAGATCGAGCGCCGCGTGAAGCAGGCGGGCGGCACGGTCGCGCACGATGCGAGCCTGCGCTTCGTCCTCTACTGGGAGACCGACGCCAACGACGTCGACTTCCACATCCACGACGCGCGCGGTGGCCACGCCTTCTACCAGAACAAGGCGCTCGCCTCGGGCGGCGAGCTCTACGAGGACGTCACCACCGGCTACGGTCCCGAGAACTTCACGATCCGCGGCAAGCCGGCGGCGTATCCCTACCAGCTGCAGATCCACTACTACTCGCGGGGCCCGATGGGCTACGGCATGGGGCTCCTGCAGATCGTCCGGCACGACGGCAAGGGTGGCCTCGCCTTCGAGGACCGGCCGTACATCGTGATGGTCGACGGTGCGTTCGTCGACCTCGGCACCGTCGATGCGAAGACGGCCGCGCTGGGGCCGACCCTCGCGCGGTAGCGCCGGCGCGGGCCCGCCGGACGCCGGCTACGACCAGCCGGTCCAGTAGAAGATGATCGCGTTGTACTTGTTGTCGCGGTGCGCGAGGTCGAGCGCCGCCGGGATCGCGGTGCGGTCGCGGGCGCCATTCTTGGTGCCCGGCCACGGGTCGACCATGATCAGCTCTTCGTCCTGCTTGGGATCGAGGCGATCGACGGTGACGGCGACGGCGTGGAAGATGTCTTCGCTCTCGGTCGGGTGGAGCCGCTTGTGGGTCGTCGGGATCAGGGCCCCGCGGTATCCGACGCCGGCCTTCACCCAGTCCAGCACGGTGGCGGTCGGCTCGGCGACCCGGCGCGCGTTGAGCCGGTACCCGAGCTCCTGGAGGTCGGCGACGTGGCCAGCGAACCAGCGCTGGACCGCGTCGATCGTGCCGCCAGTGATCGAGTGGTTCGACAGCTCGAAGAAGACGTACTCCTGGATCCCGGGCGCGTAGGCGCCCGCCCGGTACGCGATCCGTCGCAGGAGGTAGGCCGCGGCGGCACCCGCACACGCCGACGACGTGTGAACCACGGGGATGGTGACGCGGTAGTCCTCCGGCTTCTGGAGGACCACATCGTCGTCGCGGAGCCGGGTTTCGGCCATGGGCTGAGCGAGGTTACACGAAGCGTCGGGAGAGTTGTCCCGGGAGGCGAGAAACCGCGCGCTCAGAGTACGAGAGTGCCGACCTCTACCTTCCCGTCTGTCGATCAAGTCGGGACGCGGGCCGTGTGGGCCCGTGAATGGTTGACACTGTGTCAGGTATCTATAACCTGACACGCTGTCAGGATGTCTCGAACCGTCGACACCGAGCGCCGCACCGAACTCGCTCAGCGGGCGCTCGAGGTGCTGCGCGCGCGCGGGATCGGCCGCACGACGATGAGCGAGCTGGCCAAGGCCCTCGGCCTCAAGCGGCCGACGCTCTACTTCTACTTCCGCGATCTCACCGCGCTGCTGCACGCCGCGGTCGAGGACGTGTACGTCGCGTACCTCGCCCACGTCACCGCGCGGGTCGCCGGGATCGATCATCCGATCATCGCGCTCGGCGAGCTCGCGCGCGCGACCGTCGAGTTCCAGCGCGGCCGGCGCGACCTGATCGTGCTGCTGTTCCAGCTGTGGGCCGCCGGTGATGCCGAGCCCGAGGCGTTGCTGGCACGCAGCCGCGCGGTCGGTGAGCCGCTGCGCGCCGAGCTGGTCGGCCGGGTCGCGGCCGGGGTCGCGCGCGGCGTGGTCGCCCCGTGTGATCCGGCGCGGATCGTCGACCTGGTGCTGACCGTGCTCGACGGCGCGATCGTGCAGGAGGTCACGCGGGGGGCGTCGGGGGCGCCGGTGATCGACGAGCTGTGGGAGCGCGTGCTCGCGCCGCTGGTGCGGCCCGAGCCACCAGGACCGAGCGGACCAAGCGAACGAAGGAGCAAGCCAAGATGAACCCGACCAAGCCTCTGTGGATCGCGCGGCTCGCAGGCGATCAGGTCGCGATGGGGCGCCAGCACGGCGCGCTGCTGGCGGCGGCCGGCGGCGCCGACGCCGTCCTCGATCACTACCGCGACCTGCCGGCCAAGATGCTGCTCGGCGACGTGCCGGCGGCGATGCGGCCCGCGGCGAGCGCTACCATGCGCGCGGTGTCGGCCGCGCTGTTGCGCCGGCTGGCGGCCGCGCGCCCGACCGAGCTGTCGGCGCGCAGCCGCGCGTTCCTCGAGGGCCTGGGTCGCCCGGTGAGCTGGACGCGCTACCTGGGCGTGATGGATCTGTTCCAGAACTACGTCGGGCTGGCCGCGCGCTGGCGGCTCGGGCCGTTCGCACGTCCGGCCGGGGCGCTGATGGCGGCGGCGGCCCAGCCGGCATGCTCGACGGTGATGGCGTGGGGCGCCGCGACCGCCGACGGGCGGCTCGCGCACGCGCGCAACTTCGACTTCCCCGGCATCGGCGTGTGGGACGCGGGGCCGGCGGTGGTGCTGTGCACGCCGGATCACGGCCAGCGCTACGGCTTCGTCACCACCCGCGGCGCCGACACGCCGGTGGTGACGGTGTGGAACGAGGCCGGGCTGGTGATCACGTCGCACACCCGCTTCCACCGCGAGGTCGGGTTCGGCGGCGCCAGCATCGTCGACCTGGTGCACGACCTCGGCCGCCGCGCCGAGACCCTGGCCGACGCCGAGCGCATCGCGCGCGAGCGGCCGGTCGCGTCGACCTGGGGGCTGGCGGTGTCGTCGGCGCGCGAGCAGCGCGCGATCGTCCTCGAGATCCATGCCACGCGGGTCGCGGTGGTCGAGGCGGCGGGCGATCACGTGATCTGCTGCAACCGCTACCGCGATCGCACGATGCAGGACGGCGAGGTGACGATGACGCCAGCATGGGCGCTGCACAGCGACCGGCGCGAGCGGCGGCTGGCCACGCTGGTCGCGGCCGCCAAGGCCCGCGGCGGCGCGGGCCCGCTCGACCTCGCCGCGATGATGGTCGACCGCGAGGACGACGACGCGCCCGGCGTGCGACGGCAGCTGGGCGCGGTGGTCGCACAGCCGTGTCAGGTGCAGAGCATCGTCGTCGTGCCCGAGGCGCGCGCGCTGTGGCTCGGCGTCGGCGCCGCGCCGGTCGGGGAGGGGCGCTGGCTGCGGGTCGACTGGAGCTGGGACGGCCAGCCGGGTGCGTGGGAGCTGGGGACCCCGGCGCCCGCCGGCCTCGGCATCACGGTGACCGACGACGGCGAACTGCCGCGGTCGGCTGGCTCGGACGCGACCGCCGCCGCGCTGACGATCGAGCAGTCGACCCACGACGACGACGCGAGCGCTGCGGCGCTCGACCGCGCGATCGCGGCGGCGCCGAGCGACCCGTCGCTGCGCCTGGCCCAGCTGTGGGTCGAGATGCGGCGCGGCGGCTGGGCCCGCGGCGCCGACCATGCCGCCGCCGGGCTGGCCCTCGAGACCCTGCCGTACCGGCGCGGCCAGCTGCTGCTGTGGGGCTCGCGGGCCGCGGCCGCCGCCGGCCAGACCGCGCGCGTCGGCATCTGGCGGGCCGAGCTCGGCACGCTGCGCGGCGCCGGTGTGCCGTACCTGCAGGCGCTCGGACGGGTCGATGAGACCCGGTCGGTGGCGGCATTCCGGCGCCGACCGGCGGCCAACCTGTTCATGCTCGAGGCCGGTTACTGACGATCGGAGGGCGGCCTCGTTCGAAGCCGTCGATCGGTCGGCCCCGGCCTGGCGACCGGGCCGCGATCGGTACGAGCCGCGTCGCCCCGCTCCGCTCGATCAGTCCGTGGGCGGGTCGGCGGCCATGCGCTCCTTGAGGCGGCGCTTGATGTGCTCGAAGCGCTTGCGCAGGGTCGCCTCGCGGCGGGTCAGCGCGGCGGCGTCGAGCTCCTCGTCGGACAGCACCAGCGCGATGTCGCGCCACGGCAGCTGGCGGTCGATGCGCAGGATCAGGATCGACCGATCGTCGGGATCGAGGCTGTCGCGGGCCAGCGCGAGCCGATCCTTGACCTCGGTGCGCAGGTACTCGACGGTCGCGGTCCGCACCTGATCGGCGAGGTCGCCGAGCTCGCCCGGCAGCTGGAGCCGGCGTTCGCGCCGGCGATCGCCGCGGCGGCGCCGCGCGGCCGCGTGGCGCGCCACCGTGTAGACCCAGGTCCGCGCGGTCGACGCGAAGCGGAACTTGGGCAGGCCGCGCCACAGGTCCTCGCAGAAGGTCGCGAACGCCTCGCCGAGCTGGTCGTCGTTGCCCCGGACCATCGCTGCCAGGAACGAGGTCACCTCGGGGCCGTAGCCACGCACGATCGCGTCGGCCGCGGCCGCGTGGTCGCCGCGGTCGCAGCTCGCCTTGATGCGCGCCTCCAGGGCGTCGCGGTCGGTCACCCCGCGAGTCTACGTCAGCGCGGGAGCTTGGCGCGATCGGCGCGGACCTCGACGCTGTCGGGATGATCGCGGCCGAGCCCGGCTTCGATGATCGAGACCGCCTGGTCGAACAGGCGTCGCGCCGCCCCCGGATCCCGCCGGCCCAGCCCGAGCGCATGGTTCCACAACGCGTAGCCGCGCTCGACCGAGTCGGCCGGCAGGCTGGCGTCGGCCATGGCGTGGGCGCGGGCCAGCATCGCGATCGCGTCGTCGATGCGGCCGACGTCGAGCAGGGTCAACCCGAGGTTGCCGACTTCGGAGATGAGCGTCGGGTTGTCCGGGCCGAGGATGGGCTCCTGGATCCGCAGGGCCTGCTCGTGCGCGGCCAGCGACTCGGTGGTCCGGCCGGCGCGACCGAGCACGACGCCGCGCGAGTTGAGGACGGTCGCCGCCATCAGCCGGGCCCGCGGGTGGTCGATGGCGGCCAGCGCGGCGTCGGCACGGTCCAGCGCGGCGAGCGCGAGCTCGTACTGCTCGCGGGCATCGGCGAGCTGGGCCTCGAGCAGCTCGAGGTTGACGCGGTTCAGGGCGACGCTGTTGACGCGGACCGCCTCGGCGCGAGCGTGGGCGATCCAGTTCGCGGCGTCGTCGAGGCGCGCGCTGTTGAGATAGGCGTTGGCGAGCATCAGCGCGATCTCGAAGGTCTCGATGCCGTCGCCGGCGGCGCGGGCGCCGAAGTACGCGGCGCGCAGGTGGGGCTCGGCCTCGACCACGCCGGCCTGGCGCAGCAGCACGATCCCGAGCGCGCGCTGGGCGAGCGCGATGCCGAGCGGGTTGCCTGACGCGGTCGCCTCCTGGACGCCCTGCTGGCCCAGCGCGACCGCCGCCTTGCGATCGCCGCGGTCGGCGGCGTGATCGGTCTGGATCGCGAGCCTGCGGATCGCGTCGAGCTGGCGGGCCGCATCGGGGTCGGCGGGCCCGATCGTCGATGCCAGCTTGGCGGGATCACCGCAGCTGGTCGGGACGTACATCCCTTCGATGTCCGCGATCAGCTCGCCGGGCCGGCCGCGGGTGACGACCGCGGTGTTGGCCAGGAGCTGCCGGGTGGTCTCGAGGCAGCGCACCAGCTCGGGCGCCATCGCCGGGGACCAGTCGGCGCGGCCCGGCAGCTCGCGACAGGCGGTGTGCCGGGTCGCGGTCCAGGCGGCACTGTCCTGGTCGAGCGCCTCGGCCGCCCACGCCGCGGTCGACGCGATCGCGGTGTGGCGGGTCAGGAACGCGCCGCGCGTGCTCGGGTTCCAGACCTCGGTCAGGTCGGCGGGGAGGCCCGCGCACGGATCCGGCGGCGGCGCCGCCACCGCCCGCGCCGGTGCCTCGCCACCGCGGGTGACCACCACCGCCAGCGCCCCGGCCAGCGCGGCGGCGGCGACCACGGCGATCGCGATGCGGCGCGGGGCGCGGCCGGCCCGATCGAGCGCGGCCAGCAGCGCGTCCATCGACGGCCAGCGCGCGGCCGGTGCCGCCCGCAGGCCCCGGGCGATGGCAGCGTGGACCCGCCGCGGGATCGCGCGACGCCGCGGCGGCGGCGTGAGGCGGCCGGCCGCGATCGCGAGCGCGCGCGCGCCGGGCAGGGGCGGGAACGGATCAGCGCCGCACAGCGCCTCGTACAGCGCGACGCAGAACGCGAACTGGTCGGCGCGGGCGTCGACCGCGCCACCCTCGAACTGCTCGGGCGCCATGTAGCGAGGCGTGCCGACCAGCGCGCCGGTGGCCGTGATCGCGCCGTCGGCGCGCGGCGAGCCCAGGTTGGAGCCGCCGCCAGTGGTGGTGGTGTGGCTGACGGTGGTGTCGTACGAGATCTCGCGCGCGGCCACGCCGGCCCCGACCAGGCCGGCGGCGTCGCGCGCCAGCCCGAAGTCGCCGATCCGGGCCCGGCCGTCGGCGCCGATCAGGATGTTGTCGGGCTTGACGTCGCGATGGACCAGCCCGGCCGCGTGGGCGGCGGCCAGCCCGCGCCCCGCGTCGAGGTAGATCGCGAGCACCTCGCGCCAGCCGCGCGCTCGCTCGCGCAGCCAGGTCCGCGCGTTGCCGCCTTCGCACAGCTCCATCGCCACGAACGGCGCGCCGTCGTGGGCGCCGATCTCGTAGATGGTGACGACGTTGGGGTGAGCCAGGCGCGCCAGCGCGAGCGCCTCGCGACGGGCCCGGGCCAGGTCGGTGCCCTGCAGGTTGAGCTTGAGCGCGACCGCGCGGTCGAGGCGTCGGTCGCGCGCGCGGTAGACCGCGCCCATGCCGCCCCGACCGATCGCGTCCTCGATCACGAAGTGCTCGCCGATCACCTCGCCGGGAGGAAGCTCGCGGCTGGTGCCCGGGGTGCCGGCGGCCGCACGCAGGTCGTCGACCAGCGAACCAGCGTCGTCGGCAACCGAGGTCCGGAGCGGCTCGTCACCCGCCACCGGCGCAGGGTAGCCCAGAACCGCGGTGAACCGAGGTGACATGCCAGAACCTGCCGGGGCCTCGGGCTGGCTCAGGGCTTTGATGCTTCCGAATACTCCTTCCCTATCGATCGGCCGGCCACGGCCCGGAGGCCGCGCCTCGCTTCGCTCGGCCAGGTCACGGCGGCGCGCCGGTCACGAAGCGCTCGAGGCTGGCGACCAGCGCGGCGACGTGCGGCCCCGGGTCGGCCGCGTCAGGATCGCTCGAGCCGAAGCAGGCTGCGTGCACCGTCGCTCTCCGCGGGAGGCTAGCGCAGGCTAGCGCAGGCTAGCGCGCCCCGTAGTTGTGCTCGCTGCGCTCTTCGCTGCGGTCGGTCGCCGGCGGCGGCGTTGGCGTCAGCGCGGCGATCCGCGCCCGCAGCTCGGGCGTCATCGCGATCGTGGTGGCGCCGAGCACCCCGTCGAGCTGGTCGACGTCGCGCGCGCCGATCAACACCGAGGTCACCGCCGGATGGGCGCCAACCCAGGCGGTCGCCAGCGCGGCGGGATGCACGCCGAGCTCGAGCGCGAGCGCGGTCAGCGCGTCGGCGGTGTCGAGGTGCGCCTCGTCCGCGTAGCGGGTCTGGTACATCCGGTTGGTCGCCATCCGTCCGGCAGCCGGACGCTTGGTGCGACCCCACTTGCCGGTCAGCAGCCCGCCCGCGGTCGGGCTGTACGGCACCACCGCCAGGCCCAGCGCCGCCGCCATCGGCAGCAGCTCGACCTCGGCCTGGCGCTTGAGCAGGTTGTACATCGGCTGCACCGCGACCAGCGGAGCCAGCGCGCGCGCGGCGGCGACGCCCTGCGCGTGCGCGACCTGCCAGGCGGCGAAGTTCGAGCACGCCGGATACAGGATCTTGCCGGCGCGGACGAGGTCGTCGATCGCGCGCAGGGTCTCGCCCAGGTCGGTCGCGTCGTCCCACCGGTGCAGGTAGAAGACGTCGATCCACTCGCGGCCGAGCCGGCGCAGGCTCGCCTCGCACGCGCGGACCAGGTGGTAGCGCGAGCTACCGCGGGCGTTGGCGTCCTTCCCGGTCGGGAAGTACGCCTTGGTCGCGATCACGACCTGATCGCGGTGATCCGCGGCCAGCCGGCCGAGGATCTGCTCCGAGCGGCCGTCGCTGTAGACGTCGGCGGTGTCGAAGAAGTTGATGCCGGCGTCGCGCGCGCGTGCGTACAGCGCGGCGGCGCCGGCCTCGTCGGCGTCGCCACCGAACGACATGCAGCCGAGGGCCAGGCGCGAGACCTTGACCCCGGTCTTGCCGAGGAGGCGGAGCTCCATCACCGCGCGAACGCGGCTTCGATCTTCGCGATGACCTTCTCTTCGCTGCCCGACACCTTGCCGATGCCGAGGAAGCCACCGGCCGAGCCGGCGATGAGGTTGGCGAAGTTCAGGATCTGCTTCTTCAGCAGCCGCACCTGCTCGTCGTTGAGCTGCGAGGTGAGGGCATTGATGTAGCCAAGCCAGGCCTCGAACAGGCTGTCGTCGGGCTGCTTGCTCAGCCAGCTCGATAGCAGCTGGTAACCGGGCGTGCCCTCGTCCATGCCCTTGCCCTGGGCACCGTGGAGGATGGCATCGCGCTCGTTGTCCTGGATCGCGCCGTCGGCCCAGGCCACCGCGATCAGCGGTACCAGCGACAGCGCGGCGACCGTCTTGCCGGTGAGGCCGAGCCCGACCAGCTTGTCGAGGACCTCGTCGTCGGTCATGCCCGACACCTTGCGCAGCTCCTCGCGGGTCGCCTGCACAGACAGCTTGTCCTTCATCTGCTCGAGTTTTTTCTGGTCCTCCTTGTGGAAGAACTCATCCTCGAGGGCGGCGCGTCGCTCATCCATCATATCGCGGGTCACGTCGTACTCCTTGGCAGCGTTTCGGTGGGTGTGTATACCACCCCTCCGAGGTGTCGCGAGGGGCGCGCACACATGACGGCGTGGTGACGTTCGCGCGGTTACGCATTTCTGATTGCCCATGGCCCACTGGCTCTGCTAATCGCGCCGGATGAACCCCTTCCCGCTGCTCCTGGGCGTCCTCACCGTGGCCGGAGCCGGCTGCGCGTCGAGTCGCGCGCCTGGCGGCGCCGACGACGACCCGGTCGATGCGGCGCCGCGTGACTCCGCGACTCCGGATTCGAACGTCCCTGACGACGGCCGTTCCCCCGACGCCGCGCTGCCCACCGACGCCGCGCTGACCGCGGCCGGCCCGACGCTGCTGCTGTCGGAGGTCGTGCTGGCCCCGGCCGGCGGCGAGTTGGTCGAGATCGTCAACCCGACCGGCGTGGCGGTCGACCTGTCGACCTACTACCTGAGCGACGCGCCCGACTACTGGAAGCTCCCGGCCGGCGTGCCGACGGTCGACAGCACCGACGCCATCGTGCGCTTCCGGGCCGGGGCGAGCATCCCGGCTGGCGGCGTGGTGACGGTCGCGTTCGACACCGCGGCCAGCTTCACGACCACCTACGGCACCGCGCCGACCTACTCGATCGCCTCGGGCACGGTGGTGCTGGTGACCTCGGCCCTCGCGCCGACACTGACCAACGCCGGCGAGCCGATCGTCCTGTTCCGCTGGGACGGGATGAGCGACCGCGTCACCGACGTCGACCTGATGCTCGCGGGCACGCCGTCGGCGGGCAACCTGCTCGTCGACAAGAGCGGCGTCGCGCAGGACGGTCCCGACTCCGGCACCACGACCTCGGCCTACGCCAGCGATGCGCGCACCATCGCCTCGCAGGCAACGGTGCCGGCGTCGGGCCAGTCGACCAAGCGGATCGCGCTCGAGAGCTCCACCGTCGAGCTCCAGGCCGGCGGCAACGGCGTCGGCGGGCAGGACGAGACCAGCGAGGCGACCGCGCGGACCTGGGACGCAACGTTCACGGCGCCGACGCCGGGCACGGTCCCCGCCGCCCTCGCGCCTTAGGCCCACGACGGAGGTCGACCCGCACGACAGGGCCACGGCGGGACGAGCGAGGCCAGTTTCGGCGCCGGGCCTGGTATCCTGCCGGTCTTGAGTGCGCGACGTCTGTGGCTGTTGCCCGTGGTCATCCTGGCCGCGTTGTCGCTGACGATCTTCGCGGGCTTCTACCTGATCGACCACCTGCGGGGCGGGCCGGGCGGGGCGATCGACCGCTACCTCGACTTCGACGGCGGCATGATCACCGACGCGCTGCCGGCGCTGGCCGGCATGACCGCGGCCGTGCTCGGCATCGTGATCACGGTGGTGAGCATCATCGTGCAGCTGTCGAGCGAGCGGTACACCGGCGTCGCGCAGATGTTCCTGCGCGACAAGGTCAACCTCGCGGTCATGGCCTACTTCGTCGTCGCGTGCGTGACCGGGGTGTGGCTGTCGATGGCAGTCCACAGCGACTTCGTCCCGACCGCGGCGATCCTCGCCATGTTGATCTTCACCACCGGCGGTCTGGTCGTGATGCTGCCGTATTTCGCGTACGTGTTCCGCTTCCTCGAGCCGCAGAGCATCATCGGGCGGATCCGCGCCCACGCGGTCGAGACCGTCGAGGGCGCGGTCTCGTCCCACGCGCCGGCGCGCGCGGTCGCGGCCCAGCCCGAAGTCCTGGCCGCGATGGAGGAGCTGACCGACATCACGTCGAACTCGATCTCGGGCAAGGACAAGATCATTGCCAGTCGTGCGGTCGACGCGATCAAGGACTTCGTCGTGGGCTACCTCGCCGTCAAGGGACGCGCGCCGGGCGCGTGGTTCGGCATCGGCGACGGGATCCGCGACAATCCGGACTTCGTCGCGATGGATCCCGAGTCGCTGCGCGATCTCGAGGACAACCGCACGTGGGTCGAGTGGAAGGCGCTGCGCCAGTACCTCGGCATCTACAACGAGGCGCAGGGCACGATGCCCGACATCAACTACCTGGTCGCGATCGATACGCGCTACATCGGCGAGGCCGCGGCCGCGCGCGGCGACGATCAGGTGGTGACGCTGGCGTTCAAGTTCATGAACTCGTATCTGCGCGCGACCCTCAACGCCAAGGCGGTGCGGACCGCCTACAACGTGCTCAATCAGTACCGGCACCTGGTCGAGCACATGATCCGCACCGGCCGCCGCGACCAGGCCGAAGAGGCGGTCGGCCACATGATCTACTACGGCAGGACCAGCTACGACATGCAGCTGGGGTTCGTGACCGAGACGGTGGCGTACGATGTCGGCACCCTGGTCGAGCTCGCTCATCACCAAGGTGGGTCTGACGCAGACATGCTGACCATGTTCCTCGAGCTCGACCAGCCGTTGCGGCAGCGCCGCCAGGAGCACGGGCTGATCGGCATCCGCAAGGCGCAGGTCAAGCTCGCCTGTTATTACCTGATGGTGGGCGCCGACGACCGCGCCCGCCGCATCGCCGACGACCTCGCCGGCGAGCCCCTCGAGCGCCGTCAGGCGATCCGCGAGCAGCTCGAACAGGTCGAATCGAAGGACTTCTGGGAGATCATCGATCGCGGCCGCAATTTCGAGTTCATGCCGCCGGCGCAGCGGTCGCAGATGGAAAAGTTCTTCGGATGGTTTGATGTCATAGGCGCCACGCCGGACCCCGTGTAAGATCGAGCCGTGCGAACCCGCGTTATCCACCTTCACGAGGGTCAGGATCGCGGTCACGCCCAGAACGCTCGCACCGGCGTGATGATCGACGGCCCCGGGCCGGCGCAGGTCGTCACCGCCGGGGGCGCAACTGGCCTGCTCCAGAAGAACTGGCGCGAGGTGCACAAGGTCATCACCAGCTTCGCCACGCCAGGTGTGGCGGTGGTCGCGGTCGACTGCCTGCGCCAGCGCGTCGCCGGGTCGATGTGCATCGCGGCCAAGCCGGCCGCGATCAATGCCGGCATCGTGGGCCGTCATGGCCAGTGCGACCTGTTCCTCGAGGGCGATCCGAGCCTTTCGCTGCGCCACATGGTGGTCGTGGTCGAGCCGATGCGCGAGTGGGGTGGTCCCACGCCGATCGATCTGCGCTACCGGCTGATCGACCTGCGCACGTCGTCGGCGTTCCGCGACGAGGCCGGCCGCCGGCTCGAGGCGGCGACGGTCGAGGGCCCCGCCTTCGTGTTCGTCGGGCGCTACGCGCTGTTCTGCTTCCCGACCGGCGGTGAGGGCGAGTGGCCCGAGCGCGCCGAGGATGCAGTCGCGGCCCTGCCGGACCGCATCTACCTCGACGAGCGTGATGCCGAGCCCGACCGCTGGCGGCGCCGACGCCGCGGCGAGGGCGGCAAGAGCGCCCAGCCGCCCCGGGCTGGGAACCTCGCCGCGTCCGCGGCCAGCTTCGACCGCTGGGCCGAGGGCAGCGAGGTCCACGACGAGCGGCGCTCCCAGGTGAGCACCCGCGTGACCAGCACCAGCGGGCCGGCGCGCGCGCGCGTCGATCACCCGGGCGAGGACGAGGTCCTGTTCGGCACCATCGAGATCACCTCGCGCCTGGGCGCCGACCGCGTCCGCATCGGCGCGGACGCCGCCGGCCGCGGCCTCCTGCTCGGCCGCTACAGCCGGTGCGACACGGCTGGCGCGGCCTCGCTGGCGCTCGAGAAAATCTCGCGCGTTCATCTGCTGCTGGTGCGCGTGGGCGACGATCTATGGGCGATCGATACCGCCTCGACCAACGGCGTCTCCGCCGCGGGCGAAGACGTGCGCGTCCACCGCATGCGCGCTGGCGAGGATCTTGCCCTCGCCGACGGCACCAGCGCCATCCGCTGGCAGCCCCTGCACTGATCCGCTGCCCTCCGGATCCCGCACATCTTTCCGGTGTCCCTGAGCGAAGGGCGCGCTGCGAGCCCGGAGTCGAAGGGCCAGCGGCCAGCGCGCGGCTCAGGGCCACCGGAACAGGATCCGGGCCAGGCGAGGAGGCGCCGCGCCAGCCGACCTCGCGCCGGTGTCGGGGCCGGGCGAGGCGGCCCAATGCCAGCCGACCTCGCGCCCGTGTCGGGGCGAGGCGAGGCGGCCCGGCTGCGAGGCGACGGAGGGACCCACGAGAACCGGTGTCCCTGAGCGCAGCGCGAAGCGCGGAGTCGAAGGGCCTCTTGGTCGTGACGAAGCGGGGAGGACCCGGCAACGACGCAGGCGGGGCCCGCAGCCCGCCCCGACGCCCGCAGCCCGGTCCGCGCCGAAAAATCGGAAGGCTGTTGCGCCCCCCCGGACACAACAGCCCTCCTGTTGCTTGCGCGTTGGCGGCCGTCCCCCCCGGTTCGGCCGCGTTCGCACGGGGTTCGTTCAGGACCCCCCTTTTGAGTCTCCTGGCTTCAGGCGACTCCCACCTTTTCTACACTGGCTGCGAAGAGGCCCTTGGAGCCGACGTTCTCCGTGTATTCCACGGTCTGGCCCTGGACCAGCGTGCGGAACCCATCGCCCTGGATGGATGAGTAATGGACGAACACGTCCTTCCCATCCTCAGCACGGGAGATAAAGCCGTAGCCTTTCGCGTCGTTGAACCATTTCACTGTTCCGAGTGCCATCGTTACAACCTCCGGTCCTCACGGCCCACCCACGGACCGCCTCCTCCCTTCAAACATGCGGGGCAGTTGTTCTCAACGAATGGCTGAGGAATTCAGCCCAGCGTTGGAATACTTCCATCTAACTGAACTTCGAGGAGAAAATTGGTTCGGTCACTCGCGGTCTCGCCACCGCGTTGCCCCGGAACCACGCAACCGCCGACACACGGGGCTGGCCACCAAACGCGTGCGTCCCGCGCCGGCAGCGCGGTCGCCCCGCCAACAATGAGTCGGTACTAGCGCAGGATCTGGGTCGCGCGGAACTCGCCCGACCGGGTCGGCGTGAGCACGATGCCGAACCGTTCCTTGCCGGTCACGACCGCGATCACCAGCGCGCCATCGCTGAGCTGAGCCGGCACGCCGGTGCGCTTGCTGAACTCGTCGGCGCTGACCAGCTTCCAGTCCTTGAGCGGCCCCGACTCGACCAGCAGGCCCTCGTAGACGCTCTCGAGCTCCTTCTGGGTGCTCGCCGCGGTCGCGCCTGCGGCCGCGAACGGCACCGCGCTCACCCGCAGCATGCGAGCCGTGGACGCCGACGCGAAGCCGGCGACCCACATGTTGGCCGCGTAGCTGGCGGCACGGTCGCCGGAGACCGGCGCGGGGGTGGGCGCCGGGTCGTTGCCCCGGGCCGGGGTCGGCGTGATCGGCTTGTCGCCGCCACCACCACCGCCACGCTTGGGCCGCGCGTTGGCCAGGGCCGCGCCATCGTCGATCGGCTGGGCGCCGCCGGGGATGTCGGTGAGGATGTACGGCTCCACGTTGAACGTGCCGCACTGGCGCCAGTTGCGATAGAAGCCCCAGCGCAGGTAGACGCGGCCGTCGACCGACCGGATCTGCTCGGGCGGCGCCTCGTAGGGCGCCGCCGACAGCACGGTGTCGAGCGCGGCGACGTCGAACTCGAGCTTGCCGGAGGTCTTGGCGATCGTCGTCTTGTAGACGGTGCCGTCGGGGTTCACCGAGATCTCGATCACCGACACCAGCTCGAAGTTGTTGAGCGGGTGGCCGGACGACTTGCCGTCGAGATCCTCGAGGAAGCCGAAGCCCCACAGCTCGTGGATGCGCCGGTGCATGCGCGCGACGTAGACCGCGAACGGATGGGCCCGGGTCTTGAGCGCGGTCTGGTTGCCGTGGCGAACGTCGGGCGTGAAGTTCTCGAGCGAACTCTTGATCGCGGTGAGCTTGCGCTCCCAGCGTCCCTTCTTCGCCGACATCTTGGCCCGCGCGAGCGTGCGTTCCTTCTCGGCCTGGTCGTTGCCGACGATGCGTTCGTAGTCGTCGAGGTCCATCGGCTTGTGCAGGCCGGGGGCGCCCTTGCTGCCGCTCGTCTTGCCGTCGCCCTGCTTGTCGTCGAGCAGCTTGCCGCGGCCGCCGATGCCGCGCATCGCCATCACGCCGGGGTTGGGATCGCCGCCGGTGCCGTCCTGGCCACGCTCGCCGGCCTCGCCAGTGACCTGGCCCTTGGCGGTCTCGTCCTTGCCCGAATGATCGCTCGTGCGATCGACCTCGTTCCACTCGGACTCGGAGGTCTCGAGCTGAGCGATGTCGTCCTCGGGACCGCCGATCTCGGGGCTGGTGGTGTCCTTGGACTCGGCGGAGGCCGGCTGCTCGCCTTTGGCCTCCTTCTCGAGGTTGGTCTCGGACGCGGCGCTCTCGGCCGCGACGTCGCGGTTCTTGTCGGAGAGGTGGGTCGCGTCGTCGGGGGCTTCCTTGACCTCGTTCTCGTCGGGCACCTCGACCATCCGCATGTTGGGCGGCATGGGCGGGGGCGGAGCCTTGTTCTCCTCCGGCGGCGGCGGCGTTGGCGGCTGAGGCGGCTGGATCACCGGGACGGGCGGCGGCGGCTTCACCAGCGCGAGCTCGACCGGCGCCTCCTCGAGCTTCTCGGGCTCGAGCGTCTCGGGCTCGGCCGGCGGCTTCAGCGAGGGCAGGGCGATATTCGAGGCCGGGGTCGGGTTGACCCACGCCACCTCGAGCTCGCCGGAGACCTCGCCGAAGCCGAGCCCCACGGCCCGGTCCCGGAACATCATCACGTCGCAGGCGAGGACCTCCTCACCGTAGGGCTCGCATCCCTGCCAGCCCTCGAACGTCATCTTGTCGCCGCGCACTGCGGTCAACGTGACGTAGCGGTCGCGTGGGATCTCCAGACGGCAGGTGCCCTTGCTGGAGGCGCAGCTCGCGAGCGGCTTGCTCTCGCCGAGGATGGTGGCGATGACGGTGCCCTCACCTTCACCACCGACCTCCAGGGTCAGCGTATACGGCGTCGGCGGAGGTGCTGGCTTGAGGGCCTGATACGCGAGGACCGCGCTACCCTCCAGGGCCGCGGCCAGCACGAGCGTCGGCGCAAAGAGGCGCTGACGGTAACGGCGCACGCGGACCACGTCTCAGTTTGACACGGCCCAAGGGCCGGCGGTGAGAGGTTCTAACGAGCGTCGTATCCGGCTGATCCGCGCTGGCATCAGGCCCACATCCTCGAGACTTGGACCGAGTGCCGCCGGGATCGGTTGCCTCTGGCCCCGCCGAGCGGCGGGGCGCACCACAAGCGCGGCAAAGCGAAGGTTTGCCCTTGCCGACTTCAGAGCTTCCGGTACACGCCGACCACGATCCCGATGATGTCGACCGACTTGAACTCGGCCTTGCGCACGTAGATCGGCGCCATGTTCGAGTTGGCCGGCTGAAACCGGATGCGATCTCCCTCGGGAAAGTACCGCTTCACGGTGGCCTCGCCCTCGATCATCGCGACCACGATGTCGCCCGGGCGTGCGGTCACGGTCTTCTTCACGAAGACGAAGTCGCCGTCGAAGATCCCGTCATCGATCATCGATTCGCCGACGATGCGCAGCCCGAAGACGTCGCGGTGGTTGCCGACCAGGACCCGGTCGATGCGAACGGTGTCCTCGACGTTCTCGACCGCCAGGATCGGAAGGCCGGCCGCGACTCGGCCCAGGATCGGGATCTCGATCATGTCCTCGTCGGTCACCACCGGCGCGACGCCATCGGCCTGGCGGCGACGCTCGGCCAGCGATACGACGTTGGCCATCGCGACCGGGCGCATCGCGCGCGACTTGAGGTCCTCGCGCCGGAGGTACCCCTTCTTCTCGAGCGCTTTCAGATGATCGTTGACCCCGTTGGTTGACCGGATGCCGAAGTGCTCGCCAATCTCACGTAGGGTGGGCGGAAAGCCACGACCATTGATTGAATCCGCAATGAAATCGAGGATTTGCTGTTGACGTTCGGTGAGCAAGTCGGGCATGGGTGCACCTCTGAGAGGACCTGAACGGATACACCGTACTGAACGTCCATGCACCCTGTCAAACTTTCGCCCGGGAATATGTGCGAGCGACGGCGCGCTGGGAGTAAGGAAGCATCGATGGTCCTCGAACGCGCACTGTGCGTGCTGGCGGTGCTCGCGATGGCCGCGCCGGCCGGCGCTGCCTGGGGGCCGACCTACCGATCGGGCGACGTCGCCGAGCTGCGCCGGGCGGCCATGAACGGCGGCGCCGCGGCCGTGCGCCAGCGGCTACGCAGCCGGGACCGGGGGACGGTGCTGGGCGCGATCGTCGCCGCCGAGGCGGCCGGCGACGCCTGGGAGCTGCTCGATGATCTGGCGGTGCTCGCCAGCGGGTGGGATCGCGCCACCGCCGCGCCGGCCGCCCACGCCGCGGCCCGGATCGCGCGCACGATCGACGGCGAACGGATGATCCGGCTCGACGTGCCCGACGACCGGATCGCCGACGCGGCGGCGGCGTGGCGCACGCTGGCCGAGCGCGGCGATCGCTGGAGCGACGTCCGGGTTCACGCGCTCGAGGTCGCGGCGCGGTTGGATGGCGCGCGGGTGGCCACCGCCGAGACCGCGCCCGACGTCGCCGCCGACCTGCTCGTGCTGGCCGCGGATCCAGATCCCGAGGTGCGGCGCGCCGCCCTCGAGCTGGTGCCGATCCCGGCGGCTGCGAGCGCGTGGCCGGCGCTGGTCGCACGGGTCGTGGACGATCGGGTGCCGGCGGTACAGCTGGCAGCGGCGCAGACCCTGTGCGCCGGGCTGCCACACGATGCCGCGGCGGTGCTGGCCGCGCTCGGTCCGGCCGGCCTCGAGGCGATGCGGGTCGCGGCCCGGTCGTCCGGCTCCGGCGCCGCCGCGGTCGCGGTCGCGCGCTGCCTGGCCGCCGATCCCGATCCGCGCTCGCAGCGCGCGCTCCTCCAGCTGCGCCACACCGCGCCGCCGACCGTGCGAGGCGCGATCGCCCGGGTCGCCGCGACCATCGACCCCGCGCGCCCGGCGAGCGCCCCGTGAGCCGCCGGCTGGGCCGGGCCGCCGGCCTGATCTCGCTGGCGACCATGCTGTCGCGCGTGCTCGGCCTGGTCCGCGAGCAGCTGTTCGCCGCGCTCATGGGTGCGTCGAAGTACTCCGACGCGTTCATCGCCGCGTTCCGCATTCCGAACCTGCTGCGCGATCTGCTCGCCGAGGGCGCGCTGTCGCAGGCGTTCGTGCCCACCTTCAAGGGCGAGCTGCGCGAGAAGGGGCAGCCCGGCGCGTACCGGCTCGGCAACCTCGTCGCCGGCAACCTCGGCGTGCTCGTGCTGGTGCTGATCGGCGTCGCGCTGGTGTTCACGCCCGAGATCGTCCTGGTGCTCGCGCGCGACTACGCCGACGTCCCGGGCAAGGTCGAGCTCACCGTCGAGCTGACCCGGGTGATGATGCCCTTTCTCCTGTTCGTGACCTGGGCCGCGGTCGCGATGGGCATGCTGAACTCGCAGGAGCGCTACGGCGCGCCGGCCCTGGCACCGGCGATGTTCAACGTGGTCGCGATCATCATCGGCGCCGGGCTGCACTTCGCGGGGATGAGCGGGCGCGACGTGGTGGTGGGCTGGGCGGTCGGGACCCTGGTCGCTGGCCTCGCCCAGCTCGCGATCCAGCTGCCGACCCTGTGGCGGATGGGCTGGCGGCCGCGCCTGCGGCTCGATCTCCGGCTGCGCGATCCGGCGGTGCGTCGGGTCGCACTCGTGATGGCGCCGGCCATCATCTCGGTGGCCGCGGTCCAGGTGAACGTCTTCGTCAACACCACGTTCGCGTCGGGCGAGCCGGGCGCGGTGTCGTGGCTCAACTATGCGTTCCGCTTCCTGCAGCTGCCGATCGGCGTGTTCGGCGTCGCGATCGCGACCGTGACGACCACCCGGTTCGCCGACGCCGCGGCCGAGCAGGATCCGGCGGCGCTGTCGCGCCACCTGGTCGAGGGACTCCGCCTGGTCGCGTTCCTGTGCGTGCCAGCCACGGTCGGCCTGATCGTCCTGGGCGAGCCGATCATCCGGCTCATCTACCAGCACGGCCGCTTCCTTCCGACCGACACCGACGCGACCGCGCAGGCGCTCGACTTCTACGTCACCGGGCTGGTCGCCTACGCGGCGGTCAAGGTGCTGGCGCCCGCCTTCTACGCCATGCGGCTGACCCGGATCGCGGTGGTGGCGTCGGTGTCCGCGGTCGCCGGCAACGTGCTGGGCAACGCGCTGCTCCACCCGTACTACGGCTACCGGATCCTCGCGCTCGGCACCGCGCTGTCGGCCGTGATCAACTGCGCGATCCTGTACTTCAGCTTCCACCGCTTCATCTCGCCCATCCCGCACGGCGCCCTGATCCGCTACCTGCTGCGGATCAGCCTGGCGGCGGCGATCATGGCGGGGGTCACCTGGCTGACCGCGACCGGGCTGGACGCGGGGCTCGGCCACCACGGCTTCATCGCCCGCGCGATCGTCGTGTTCGGGTCGGTCGGGGTCGGCGCTGCCGTCTATGCGGCCGCCTGCGTGGTGCTGCGGATCGAGGAGCTGGAGCCGGTCCTGGCCAAGATCAGCCGGCGCCTGCGCCGGCGCCCCTGATCGCGCGCGGGGCGGTGCTAGAGTGCGCGCTGGGGGATGGCGCCGATGGACCGCGTTGCTTTCGAGACGGCTCGCCTCGAGCTCGCCCGCATCCAGATCAAGCCGCTCAGCGGCCAGTCCCACGCGCTCGAGCACGCGCTCAAGCTGTGCGCGCGGACGCTGAAGGTCGAGCGGGTCGGCTACTGGGAGCTGTCGCCGGACGGTGAGCGGCTGGTGTGCCGGCTGGTCTACTCGCTGGCGCGCGACGAGATCGGCGCCGGCGACGTCCTGACCCGGTCGCGCTATCCGACCTACTGGACGGCGCTGCACGAGAAGCGCGTCATCGCCGCGCACGACGTCTCGGCCGACCCGGCCACCGCCGAGCTGTGGACGAGCTACCTGCGGCCGCTCGGCATCGGCGCGATGCTCGACGCGCCGGTCTATCGCAGCGGCGAGCTGTGCGGCGTGGTCTGCCTGGAGCACGTGGGGCCGGCGCGCACCTGGACTGCCGAGGAGATCAACTTCGGGAGCTCGGTCGCCGATCTGTTCTCGATGTTGCTCGAGCAAGGCGATCGCCTGGCCGCGCAGGAGCAGCTGCGGCTGCACATCGGCGACGTGGTGGCGTCGGAGAAGCTGGCGGTGCTCGAGGACCTGTCGCGGGCGGTCGCCCACGACTTCGCGAACCTCATCACCGCGGTCGAGCTGGTCGCGGCGCGGCTCCGCCAGCGCTCGGGCGAGGACGTCGAGCTGGCCACCGGGCTCGAGAGCGTCGCCCACGTGGCGGGCGACCTGCTCGGGCAGCTGCGCCGGTTCGGGGCGCGCACCACGGCCGGGCCGGTCACGCTGCCGCTGCGCCAGGTGGTCGAGCGGATCGCGCCGATCCTGTCGACGCTCACCCGCGGCGTGGCCGAGCTGTCGGTCGAGCTGGCGGTCGAGCCCGACGACGTGGCCGCGGTGACCGCCGACAAGCTCGAGCAGATCATCCTCAACCTCACGCTCAACGCGCGCGACGCGATCGACATCCACGGCAAGGTGACCCTGCGCGCGCGCCCCGATGGCGATGCGCTCGTGATCGAGGTCGCCGACGATGGCGCCGGCATGGCGCCCCAGGTGGTCGAGCGGATCTGGGAGCCGTACTTCACGACCAAGAAGACCGGCACCGGCCTCGGCCTCGCCACGGTCCGCGCGATCGTCACCGCCGTCGGTGGGACGATCGACGTCGAGACCACGCTCGGCGTGGGCACGACCTTCCGGGTCCGGCTGCCGCGCGCCGGCTAGCAGAATCCCGAGGACGGCCCTTCGACGCGGCGCTGCGCGCCTTGCTCAGGGATACCGGTCCTCCCAGGGGCCCCACCGCCGCCTCGCCTCCGAGGCTCCTCGCTCGCTGCCAGGAGGGAGCGGCATTGCTCTTAGACCCGGAAGACGGCGGCGCCCCAGGTGAAGCCCGAGCCGAACACGGACGACACGATCAGGTCGCCCTTCTTGACCTTGCCCTCCTTGCGCCAGTGGTCGATCGTGAGCGGCACGGTCGCGGCGGTGGTGTTGCCGAAGAACTGGATCGTGTTGAGGCACTTCTCGGGCGGGATCTTGGCCAGCGCCGCGACCTGCTCGTTGATGCGCAGGTTGGCCTGGTGCGGCACGAACCAGTCGACGTCGTCCCAGGTCAGGCCGGTCTCGGCCAGCGCGCGCTGCGTCGCCAGGTTCATCTCGCGCACCGCACGCACGTAGACGCGCTTGCCATCCATGTGCGGGTACATCGCCTGGTTGTGCTCGCGATCGCTGCGGTCGTACTGCAGGTACGGCGTCTTCGAGATGTCGAACAGCTGCACGTAGAGCGACTCGGCGCCGGTGCCATCGGCCGACACCTTGGTGTACATGATGCCGGCCCGGGGATCGTCGGTCTCCAGCGGCCCGAGCACGACCGCGCCGGCGCCATCGCCGAACAGCACCATCACGTCGCGGCCGCGGGTCGAGTAGTCGAGCGAGTGGCTGTGGATCTCGGCGCCGACCAGCAGGATGCGCTTGTAGACCCCGGCCCGGATGAAGGCGTCGGCCATCTGCATGCCGTAGAGGAACGCCGAGCACTGCTGGCGGATGTCGAAGCACGGGCAGTGGGTCTTGTCGGCGATGCCGAGCTTGCGCTGCAGGTACACGCCGGTGCCCGGGAAGTGCAGGTCGGGTGACAGCGTGCCGACGATGATGCAGTCGATCTCCTCGGCGCCGACGCCAGCATCGGCCAGCGCGCGCTTCGAGGCCTCGAGCGCGAGGTCGCTGGTGTACGTGCCCGGGTCGGCGTAGCGACGCTCCTTGATGCCGGTGCGCTGCTGGATCCAGGCGTCGTCGGTCTCGGTGAGCCTGGTCGCCTGTCGCTCATGCCGGTCGTTGAGATACGGAATCTCTTCGTTCATGACGACGCGGTCGGGCACGTACGAACCAAGGCCGAGGAACTGGGTGCGGATCATGTGCGGTATCGATATCGCGACGGGGCCGCGCTGCCAAGCATGGTGCCGTGGCGGAAAGCGGTTCATGGCGGGGTGCGTCAGTGGCGCGGCGACCGCAGATGGTGCACGTTCGCGCCGTGCGTGTTGCTCCCGCCGTCTGGGTCGTCGTGGCGCTGGCCGCCCTGCCGCTGTACGCGGTCGCCCAGCGGGAGCCGCGACCGGCGCCGACCCCACCGCGGGCGGCCGCGCCGCCCGCGCCCATCGACGTGCGCGCGCTGCCTGGGTGGCCGCTCTACGACCGCTTCTGCCTGGCCTGCCACGGGGCGCGCGGCGATGGTGACGGCCCGGCCACGCCCTGGCTCGATCCGCCGCCGCGCGACTTCACCGCCGGGCGGTTCAAGTGGGTGTCGACCGGCGACGCCTCGGCCCCGACTCGCGGCGATCTCGCGGACGTGATCCGCTGGGGTGCGCCGGGCACCGCGATGCATCCGTTCGCGGCCTCGCTGGACGACGGGCAGGTCGAGGCGCTGGTCGACGTGGTGCGCGCCTTCGCCGGTCAGGACCTCGAGCGTGGCGGTCGCGGTCGCTACGTCCTCAAGCACTTCGACGACGCCGGCAAGCGGACCCAGCGCCAGCGCGGCGCGGCGCTGTGGAGCCAGCTCGGCTGCGCGGCCTGCCATGGCCCGGGTGGCGCCGGCGACGGCCCGGCCGCGGCGACGCTCAAGGACGCCGGGGGTGCGGCGCATCCGCCCTACGATCTCACCGCCGGGCCGGTGCGGCGACCTCGTCCGGGCGACCGGGACGACGACGTCGAAGGCGCGATCCTGCACGCCATCCTGTGGGGCGTCGGCGGCACCGCGATGCCGGGCTTCGAGGGCGCCGCGCCGCTCGACGACCTGGCGGCGCTCGCGGCCCATGTCGCCACCCTGGGGCCGGCGCCGGTCGCGGCCAGCGGGGCCATCGGCGATCTGCCGGCGGCGGCGATCGCGCGCGACCGCCGCGAGCGGAGGTCCCAGGCCGGCTATCGTCCGGGCGCGCCCGACGATCCCGAGGGCGCGCTGTTCGGTGGCGTGGTCGCGCTGCAGCGCGAGGTGCCGGCCGCGCTGGGTCCGGCCCAGGCCTCGCTGTCGTCGCGGCAGTGCGGGCGCTGCCACGCCAAGCAGCTCGGCGAGTGGCAGGGCTCGGTCCACGCGGCCGCGTCGTCGCCGGGGCTCTACGCGCAGCTCGGCCACTTCGCCGGTGACGACGTCGAGTCGTGCCAGCGCTGCCACGCGCCGCTCGCCGAGCAGCAGCCGAGCCTGCGCCCCGCCCAGGAGGGGGTGGTGTCGGCGACCGGGGCTTCCCTGTCCGGCTACCGGACGAGTCCGTTCTTCGATCCCGGGCTGCGCGACGAGGGCCTGACCTGCGCGGCCTGCCACGTCCGCGCCGGCGTCCGCCACGGCCCGCCGGGGCGGGCGCCCTCGCTGCTCGCGCTGCCCGGCTATCCGCTGCGCGAGCTGGCGGTCTACCAGCGCGCCGACTTCTGCGTGGGCTGCCACCAGCTGCCGGCGCGGATCGCGGTCGCCGGTCGGCCGCTGCTCGACACCTACCGCGAGTGGCTGCTCGGTCCCTACATGCGGCGCGGCGTGCAGTGCCAGCACTGCCACATGCCCAACCGCGAGCACACGTGGAAGGGCGTCCACGATCCGGTGACGTTCCGCCAGGGCATCGCGGTCACCGCGATCGCCGGGCGCGGCGCGACCGGCACGGTCAGCGTGCGCGCGCGGGTCGAGAACGTCGGCGCCGGCCACTACCTGCCGACCACGCCGACGCCGGCGGCCTGGCTCGAGATCGAGCTGGTCGATGCCGCCGGGCAGGTCGTCGCAGGTGCGAGCGCGCGCAAGCGCATCGGCCGCCACATCCGCCACGACCAGACCGGCTGGGTCGAGCTCGAGGACACCCGGATCCCGCCCGGCGGCGCGATCGAGCTCGCGCAGGGCTGGCGGAGCGGACGGAGCGCGGCCGCGACCCACGCGCGGGTTCGGGTCCGGGTCCGGCCCGACGACTACTACGAAGGCCTGTACCAGCGCAGCCTGCGGGGCAAGAAGCTGTCGGCGTCGGCGCGGGCGCTCTATCAGGCTGCGCTCGCGCGCGCGCGCGCCTCGCCGTACGTCGCGTACGAGGAGCTGTGGCCGATCCGCTGAGGCGAGGGAAGCAGAGCCGGCTCTGCTGATCCGTACAGATCGGGCGCGGGCGCTGGCCCGCGGCCGACCGATCGAAAGGGCGGGTGGGAAGCGAAAGCTTCACACCCTCTGACGCGCCGGCGCGGCGGTCACGGCGCCCGATCGATGACCGTCACGGACGGGTGACCCGCACGAGCGGCGGCGCCGTCGCGCTCGCCGGCAGGCGCACCCCGAGCAGCTCGGCGAGGGTCGGCGCGATCGACAGCGCCGACGGGGTCGGGTCGCGGGTCGGCGTGAACCCGCCCGGGATCCGGACGATCACGGGCACGTCGGTGTTGTCAGTGCTCGGCGGATCGTGCGAGGTCCCGGCCGGATAGCTGGTGACGAGGCTGCCGTCGGTCGGCACCACCAGCAGCTCGCCCGACTCGCCGTCGACCCGCGACTGGCAGGCCGCGGTGGTGAGCGGATCCAGGCCAGCGCAGCCGGCGGGCAGGGTGTCGAGCCGGATCGTGCGCGCGACCTGCGGCACCTGCGCGACCGCCGCCGCGATCGCGTCGAGCGCCGGGCCGCGGCGGGCGTGGCCGATCAGCGCCGGGCTCGCATAGAGCATCCCCGACGACACCGCGACGATCCAGTCGCCCGCCCCGAGCGTGCTGGCAGCGGCGGCCTCGGCCGCGGCCTCGAGCTCGAGCGGCGGGATCCGGCGCGCGCCCGGGTGGGTGCCGCGCTCGATCAGCGGGGTCGCGCCGTGGTCGCTGGTGAGGACGACCGCGTAGCGATCGGCGCCGACCCGCTGGTCGAGGTGCGCGAACAGCCGACCCAGCTCGCGATCGAGGCGGCGCTCGAGCTCGATCATCTCCCACGACTCCTGGCCCCAGTTGTGGCCGGCATAGTCGTGGCCGGAGAACGAGATCGCGAGCAGGTCGATCGGGCCGTCGGCGCCGAGCTGCTCGCCGTCGATCGCCGCGATCGCCGCGTCGATCTCCAGCGTGTCGAGGATCGGCGTCAGGCGCAGCGCCTTGGCCGGATCGGTCGAGGTCGCCAGCGCGTGCGGGAAGGCGGTGCCGAGGCCGTACTCGTTGCCTTCACCGGACGCGTCGTCGGCGAGCTTGGTGCGGGCGGCGACCGCGGCCGGATCGTCGAGGGTCCACACCCACGCGAGGTGCGGGGCGACCGGGTGGGCGCGGTCGAGCGCGAGCGCCCAGGCCGGGAGCGCCCCGGCGTAGGCCACGCTGGTCGTCATGCCGGTCACCGCCGGCTCGTACCAGAGCGCCAGGTCCGGCCGACGGCCGATGACGAAGCAGGCGGCGCGCGGCTTGCCCGCGATCGCGATGGTGTGGGCGGCGCCGCCGGTGGCGGCCTCGAGCGCGTCGGCGACGCCGTCGACCCGCAGCGCGGCGGCCGAGGCGCCCTCGACGGTGTCGGCGGCGCGGTCGGGCAGGCCGAGCACGGTCGCGCGCGGGTCCCACTCGGCCGGGCGATCGCGGCCCTGGTCCCGGCGGTACCAGCTGTTGGCGAGGATCCCGGAGGCCGCCGGCGTGGCCCCGGTGCCGATGGTGGCGTGCCCGGGCGCGGTGAACAGGATCGCGTGCGGATAGCGGACCCGGGGGAACACCGTGCCCTCGCGGATGAGGCGACGCAGGCCGTGCTGGTAGAGATCCTGGCGGGCTGCGAAGCCCCAGCTCGGCAGCTGGTCGATCACGATCAGGACCACCAGCGATAGCGGCGGTGGCGATCGCGGGGCCGCAGGGCGCGGGCCGCAGCCGGCGGCGAGCATCGCCACGGCGAGCGCGAGCGGGGGCGTCGGGCGCGAGCTTCGGGGCAGCACACGCCGACCATAGCGCGCCCGTCGGCAACGACCGTCTCGACAGGGTCACGGGCGCGGCGGTAGGGTGCCCGCGATGCGCCCCCTGCGGTCCGGATGTCTGCTCGCCCTGCTCGCGGCCTCATGTGGTGGTGGCACCGCCAACACCCCGGACGCGGCCCCGGCCGGCCCGTATCCACCGCTGGCCGATCTCACCCGCGACATCGTCGACACCACGCTGGCGGTCGACGTCGCGGCGCGCACGGCGACCGCGACGATCACGCTGGCGCCGTCGACCTCGGTCGGCGCGTCGTTCGAGATCGGCGACCTCGTGATCGGCGCGGTCCGGCTCGGGACCGCGCCGCTGCTGTGGACCGACACCGGCGACCAGCTCGACCTCGGCGTGCCGCCGTCGACCGGGCCGCTGGTGGTGACGATCGACTACGCCTGGCAGACCCACGGCGACTCCGATGGCGTGTCGCCGAACGGCTACACGCTGACCTGGCCGTACTGGTGCGGCAACGTCTTCCCGTGCAAGTCCGATCCGTCCGACGGCACCACGTTCCACCTCCAGGTCACCGGCGCCGCCGCGACCTCCACGATCATCTTCCCGACGACGATCGCGACCGAAGCGCCGGCGTACATGGCCGCGTGGATCGTCGGCAGCTACACGCGGCTCGACCTGGGCCAGACCACCGCTGGCACCCGGGTCGCGATGTGGCACCTGCCGGGCGGGGCCACCGCCGCTCGCGCTGGCGGCGCGCACCTGCGCGACGCGTTCGACTGGATGGAGCGCAACCTCGGCCCCTACCGGTTCGGCACCGAGGTCGGGACGGTCGCTGCCAGCTGGGGCGCCGGCGCGTACGGCGGCATGGAGCACCATCCGTACTGGCACATCGGGACCGCGGCGATGGCCGACGAGGAGACCAACGTGCACGAGGCCGCACACGGCTGGTTCGGCAACGGCGTGCGGGTCCGCTGCTGGGAGGACTTCGTCCTGTCCGAGGGCACCGTGACCTACCTGGCCGCGCGGGTGCTCGAGGAGGTCGGCAGCGCGACGCTGGGCCAGTCGGTCTGGAGCTCGTACCAGGCCGAGCTCGACGCCATGCGGGCCGGCACCGGCAACGGCGTGGCCTGGCCGCAGAGCTGCGGCCAGGTCGACATCCTGAAGGACGGCTTGTTCTCGCGGGTTCCGTACGTGAAAGGGGCGTACTTCTACCGCGCGCTCGAGGAGCGAGTCGGCCGGGTGATGTTCGATCGCGCGGTGAGCACGTTCTACCAGCGCTGGGCCGGCAAGGCGGCCGGCATGCAGGACATGCTCGATGTGATCGAGGAGGTCACCGGCTATGACCCGCAGGCGTGCGCGCGGGCCTGGCTGATCGAGCCGACGGTCCCGGCGCTCGGCCCCTGTGCCTGATCGAGCGCGGCCGGGCCGTCACCGACTGGCGGCGAGCGGCTGCCAGTGGCCGTCGGTCCACACCGGCTCGCGCTCGCCCTCGGTCCAGGCGCCGGGGACCCAGGTCTGGCCCGGGCGCTCGGGCTCCCAGCCATCGCGGATCCACACGTACGCGCTGCCGCGGTACGCGTAGTGGCCGGGCACGAACACGACGCCGGCGCGGGCCGGCTTCCACTCGCCCATGTGCCAGACGTACTGGCCGTCGCGACGGTCCCAGAAGCCGTTGAAGTAGAGTTGCCCGGGCCGCGCCGGCTCGTGATATCCGGGCTGCCACACCCACTGACCGTCGAGGCGTGCCCACCGGCCGTGCACCCAGACCTGGCCGGGCTGGTCCTCGAACTGGGGTTCGCGCGGTGCCGGCGGCGCCTCCGCGACGCTCAGCGCGCCGTAGCTCCCGCGCGGTCCGGTCGCGCCGCCGCCCAGGTGACAACCCGTGGTCCCGAGGACGCCGGCGAGCAGACCGGCCAACAACCCGTGCTTGATCGTGCGCATCTCGGGATCGTCGCGCGTGCGCCTCGGCGCGTGCAAGCGCCGATGTGGCGACGTGTGCCGCTCGCGACCACCTGTCGGACGGTGTCGGGTCGCGACCGGGCGTTCGGGCGGACCCGCCGAATCCCGACCGGTGGCTCATACATCCCGGCGCGGCCGTGCCAGCGTCCGGGCATGGTGTCACTGCATGAGTGGGCCGAGTCGATGTGGACCGGCGCGACCCCGATCGATCACGCGTCCATCATCGGCGCCGGCATCGGCATCGCGATGGACGAGGTCGCGCCCGGGGTCGCGTTCTTGCCCAGCCTGGGCAACGTGATCGCGCTCGACGGCGGCGATGCGATCACGCTGGTCGACACCGGCAGTTTCCTCACCGCGCCGACGGTCCACCAGCAGGTACGCGGCTGGCGGACGGCGCCGCTGCTCGCCGCGGTCTACACCCACGGCCACGTCGATCACGCGACCGGCATGGGCCCGTTCGATGACGAGGCGCGGGCGAGCGGCGCGCCCCGACCGCGGGTCTATGCGCACGAGGCGGTCGCGGCCCGCTTCGATCGCTACAAGCTCACCGCCGGCTGGAACGCGGCGATCAACGCGCGCCAGTTCCGCGTGCCTGGCCTGCGCTGGCCCACCGAGTACCGCTACCCGGACATCACCTACCGCGAGCGCTGGCACGTGGAGGTCGGCTCGATGCGGCTCGAGCTACGCCACGGGCTGGGCGAGACCGACGACCACACCTGGGTGTGGCTACCGAAGCCGCGGGTGCTGTGCACCGGCGACCTCTTCATCTGGGCCGCGCCCAACTGCGGCAACCCCCAGAAGGTGCAGCGCTACGTGCGCGAGTGGGCCGACGCGCTCGACGCGATGCGCACCCTCGGTGCCGAGGTGCTCCTGCCCGGCCATGGCGCGCCGATCCTCGGCGCCGACCGGGTCGCGACCGCGCTGGAAGAGACCGCCCGGCTCCTCCGCACCATCCACGACCAGACGGTCGCCGCCATGAACCAGGGCCTGCGCCTCGACGACGTGGTCGCGGCGGTCTCGATCCCGGCCGAGCTGCTGCAGCGGCCCTACCTGCGCCCGGTCTACGACGATCCAGCGTTCATCATTCGCAACGTGTGGCGACGCTACGGCGGCTGGTGGGACGGCAACCCCGCCCACCTGCTGCCACCCCGCGAGCGCGCGCTCGCCGCCGAGGTCACCGCGCTCGCCGGCGGCGCCACCGCGCTGGCCTCCCGCGCCCAGGCCGTCGCCGACGACGATCTGGCCCTGGCCTGCCAGCTCGCCGAGTGGGCGTGGGCCGCCGCCCCGACCGACGACGCCATCCGCGCCATCCGCGCCGCGCTCTACACCCGCCGCGCCGAGCGCGAGACCAGCCTCATGGCCCGGAGCATCTTCGCCGGCGCCGCCGACGACCGGTAGCGCCCACTCCCACTCCCTCTCCCACTCCCACTCCCTCTCCCTCTCCCAAGTCCCGATAGCCACCCGCCCCCGCACCGCTAGAGTACGACCCAATGCCGCAGTGGCTCCTGACCGTCGTACTGGGTCTCGTCTCCGTCTCCATCCATCCCGGACCCGATGACGATCGTGTCCCATGGCCCCGCGGGGGCGTCCTTGCTCCACGGTCGATCGCGCATCGGGCACTTCTACACGCGGCGACGCCGGGCTGTCACGTGCGCGCGGTAAGGTGAACCATGTTCCGCGCCGCCGCGGTCGCGCTCGCGCTGACCGCCTGCTCTCCGGCTCGCACGATCGATGGTGCACGCAGCGCGGCCGTCTTCGATCGCATCGCGCTCGACACCGCCGGCGTGCACGGCCTGTCCGGGCTCGCGGTCGACGGCGACGGCGCCCTGTGGACGGTCGCCGAGCGCGGCGAGGTCGCGTTCCGGGTCGAGCTCGAGGGCCAGACGGTGCGCTCGATCACCCGGTTCCCGGTCGAGGGCGTGCCCGGCGGCGAGGACCTCGAGTCGGTGGCGTGGTCCGACGGGACGTTCTGGATCGGCACCGAGGGCCAGGACCACGGACGCGTCCATGCGTACCAGCTCGAGCTCGATCGCGCGCGCGGGGTCCTGCGGGTGACGGCACCCTACGAGATCACGTCGGACGATGCCGGGCTCCGGATCGCCGCCAATCACGGCGCCGAGGGCGTGTGTGTCGCCGGCGATCTGCTCGGGATCGCGATCGAGGAGACCGCGACCGACCGCCACGGCCGCTGGGCCCCGGTCGTCACGATCGATCGCCGCACCGGCGCGCGCGTGGTCCACCGCCTGCGCCTCACGAGCAAGACCGGCAAGCTGTCGGCGCTCGACTGCTGGCGCGACGGCGCTCGGGTGCGCGCGATCGCGATCGAACGCCACTTCGGAGTGACCCGCATCCTGGGCTTCGACCTCGGGCCGGTCGCGGGCGAGGTGACCCCGGAGGTCATGCTCGACCTCGGTCCTATTTTGCGCGGCGCGCTCAACCTCGAGGGCGTCGTGCGCCTGGCCGACGGCCGGGTGGTCGCGGTGGTCGACAACCAGTACGGTCGGATCACCGGGCCCGACGAGCTGCTAATGTTCAAGCCGGAGCGTCTGGCGCTGCCGCCGGCGCGCTGACCCGCTGCCGGGCCTCGAGCATCATCTTGCAGAAGATCTCGCCCTGCTCGATCGCGTCCTCGACCGCGACGTGGCTGTGGCGCGACGGCGTCATCCACCGCGCCGGCATCACCCGCTTGGTGGTGTCGCGGAAGGGCGTGCCGAGCAGCGTCATCGCCATGGTCTTCATGTCGAGCGCGGCGTGCGAGAACGGGCTGCTGCCGGTGAACCGCACCAGGTACCAGTAGACGAACGTGAAGTCGAAGCCGGCCGGATAAGCGACGAACACGGGGCGGCCGGGCAGGGTGATGAGCCACGCCGCGAAGTCGCGCATCACGTCGACCGGCGGCCGGGGATCCTGGCGACACGCCGCCCACGCTGCCGGCTGGCTGGTCCACCACGCCATGGTGTCGGGGGCGCCGCGGGCGTCGGGCAGGGTCTCGAGGTTGGCCGAGAAGGTCCCGACCGCCTCGACCCGCGGCCCGCTCCAGTCGATCACGAACGCCGCGGCCCCGAGCGACAGCATCGAGTGCGGGCCGGGGATCGGGCCATCGGCCTCGACATCGACCGAGACGTAACATTCACGACGCGCCATCGCGCCACGGTAGCCGACGGCGGGCACGGCGTCCGTGATCGGGTCGCGTGGGTCGGCCGCGGCCGCCGAAAACGACGACGCGCGCCGCCGGTTGCCCGGGGCGCGCGCCTTCGACCCGCGCGTCGGCTACTTGCCGAAGCGATAGGTCGTGAAGTACTGGTCCATGCGCGTGTCCTGGCCCGCGCTGAAGCGGTCCATGCACGCGTCGTCGGTGTAGTCCATGAAGTTGGTGATCGGGTCGACGCCGGCGATGGACGGGCAGCTGTCGCGGCCGACCGGGCAGCCGAACGCCGAGCTCTTCTCGGCCGGGGTGTCGCTCACGCCGTCGCCGCGGGTCGCCTGCCGGGCGCAGCCGCCCTGGAAGGTGTGATAGAGGCCCATCCAGTGACCGACCTCGTGGGTGCCGGTGTCGCCGAGGTTGTAGGGCGCCGCGGTGCCGCCGGGCAGCGACGAGTACAGCACGACCACGCCGTCGTCATCCGGGTTCGACTGGTAGCTCGACGGGAAGGTCGCCCAGCCAAGCAGCCCGCCACCCGGGTTGGACGAGTAGAAGTTGAGATCGTCGGCCGTGCCTTGCCGGAGCGCGGTCTTCATCTGACGCTCGGCGGTCGAGCCGGGCCCGGCCGTGTACCAGGACGAGTTGGTGGTGCGATCGGTCGCGACCAGGTTGAATGACCACCCGGTTTCCGAATATGCGCTGTTGAGGACCGAGATCTGACTGCCGATCATCTGGTCGGAGATGTTGCCAGCCGAGGCCGACGTTCCGTTGTTGATGACGTGGAAGTAGACGTTGATCACGCCGCCGGTGGCGTTGGCGATCGTGTCGTTCTTGTGGAGGGCGAGATAATGCTCGACGTCCTCCTGGATGGCGTCGGCCGTCACCTCGTCGAGGTCTTCGACCCCGCACCGCCGTTCGGCGACGTCGTTGGCGCCGGGCGCCTGCTCATCCGCACTCTCGGAGCCATCCTCGATCGCTTCGTCGGTACAAGCCGTGAAGCTGAGAGCGGCGCCAAGCGCCAGAAGTAGACACCCACGTGAAGTCGAGCGGCGCATGGAAAATCCTCCCAGACGAACGTTGTGTTCCCTCGTACATGGTCCTTAGCAGGAGGCGTTCCACCTCGTTTCGTCGCCGCCGGGACCGGCGCGCGGAGCTGCCCCGCGTTTGCCCAGAGGTACATACGCCGTCGTACTGGCGGTCACTGCGAGCCTCGCTGTGTCAACCTGTCCTACTCCAGGTGTCGGTATGGACGCATTTTGCCCCGTTGTTTCGCGTCGTTACGAAACCCACGCGCGCCCGCATGAACCGACGTTGTGCGATCTGTCGGTCAGTGAGGGCAGTGTCGGGCGCTCGGGGTGGGACGTCGCGTCAGCGAACCCGAGCGAACGTGCGAACGCGCGACACCTGGGACAGGGCGCCTCAGGCTGGGAGTCGCCAGCCCAGCCGGGGTGCGAGGGGATGCTACAAGAGCCACCATGCGTCCTCCGGTCGTGATCGCCGCCGTCGCCCTGCTCGGCGCGGCTCCTGCTACGGCGCGGGCCGAGACGCGGCTCACGCTCGACCAGCTGGTGGTGCGCGCCCAGGGCAGCGAGCGGGCCCGGATGGCCGCCGCCGACCGCGATGGCGCCCGGGCCCGGGTCGACGAGGCCGATGCGGCGCGCTTCCCGCGGGGGAGCCTCACCGGTTTCGTCGCGCCGTCGCCCGAGATCAACTGCGTCAACGACGACTGCACGCGCACCGATCCCACCGAGTTTGCGCTGCGCTTCGCCGGCGTGTTCACCGGCGCGCAGGTGTCGGTCACCCAGCCGCTCTACACCTTCGGCAAGATCGGCGCGGCCCGGCAGGCCGCGCGGTTCGGGCTCGCCGCGCAGGACGCGCTCGCCGACGCGACCGCCGCCGATCTCGCGGTCGACGCCGCGCGCGCGTACTGGGGGCTCAAGCTCGCGCGCGAGCTGCGCTGGATGCTCGAGGACGGCGAGGCGCAGATCGCCGGCGCCGCCACCCGGCTCGACGAGCGCCTGACTGACGGTGACGCCGACGTCTCGATCCAGGACCGCCAGCGGGTCGAGGTGCTGCTGGCCGAGGCCCGGGTCCAGCTGGCCGAGGCCCGCCAGGGCGAGGCCCAGGCGCTGGCCGCGGTGCGCGCGCTGGTCGGCGGCGCCGCGGTCGACATCGACGAGGAGCCGCTGGCCGCGGTGACCGTGAAGGTGCCCGCCGAGGCCGACGCGGTGGCGAAGGCGCAGGCCGGTCGACCCGAGGTCAAGGCGGCGCGGGCCGGCGCCAGCGCGTACCGCAAGCTCGCCGACTTCGAGACCCGCCAGCACCTCCCGGACCTCGCGCTGATCGGCGCGGTCGGCTTCACCCACGCGGGCGGGGTCGACGAGCCGCCGAGCGCGTTCGCCTACGACCCCTACAATGGTGTCACCGGCGCGGCTGCGATCGCGCTGCGCTGGCAGCTCGAGCCGTGGACGGTCGCGGCCCGGGTCGCGCGGGCGCGCGCGGTCGAGCGTCGCGCCGACGCGCTCGCCGAGCTCGCGGTGACCGGCGCCGCCTACGAGGCGCGCGCCGCGATCGCCGAGGCGACCGGCGCCGAGCAGCGGCTGACGGCGGCGACCACCGGCGAGCAGGCCGCGCGCAGCTGGCTCGCCGCCGTGCTGCAGGGCGAGGCGATCGGCACGACCGAGGCCAAGGATCTCGCCGATGCGTACATCGCCTGGTTCCAGATGCGCGCCCGGGTGGTGACCGCGATCTATCAGTGGAACGTCGCCGCGATGCGGGTCCGCCGCGCCGCCGGTGAATTCTCGGCTGTGCTACGGCGTCCGAGGAGCTAGGTTCCCATGCCCATGAATTCTTTCGGTCCGTCGTCGCCGCGCCGCCTGATCCAGGTGGCGTTCCTGTTCCTGGTCACGCTCCTCGCCGCGCCGGCGCTGGCCGCCGATGGCCCCGGCACCAAGGTGGTCCGCGGCGCCAACGAGACCATCGCCGCCCAGCTCAAGACCAAGGCCGCGCCCGGCAGCCCCGCCGAGAAAAAGGCGGCGGCCAAGGTGACCGAGAGCGTCCGAGGCTTCCTCGACATCGACGAGCTGGCCCGCCGCGCCCTGGTCGATCACTGGGCGAAGCTCACCGCGGCCCAGAAGAAGGAGTTCCTCGACCTGCTGCGCGCGCTGATCGAGGACAACTACATCAAGGGCCTCCGCGCCAACCTCGACTACAAGGTCGCGTACGTGAGCGAGGCCCCCGGCCCCAAGAAGGCCGGCGAGCCCGAGACCACGCTGGTGAAGACCACGATCACGGCCAAGAAGAAGGGCCGGCCAGTCACGATCGCGGTCGACTACCTGCTGGCGACCCAGGCCGGCAAGCTGCGTGCGTTCGACGTCCGCACCGACAACGTCAGCCTGATCGACAACTACCGCACGCAGTTCAACAAGATCATCGCCAAGAATGGCTTCGACGGTCTCATCGCCAAGATGAAGAAGAAGCGCGCCGCGAAGTAGCGCCCGGGCGATTGCCGCGCCGGCGGGCGCGGCTACCATCGCTCGATGCGCTCCCCCGCCGACGCCACGCTCGACGCTGCCCGCAACTGGCTCGCCGAAGACTCCGACCCCGAGACCCGTGCCGAGCTGGCCGGGCTGCTCGCGCAGGCCGCCACCGACGAGGGCGCCGCCGCGGCCCAGGCCGAGCTGGCCGAGCGCTTCGGCGGTCGGCTCGAGTTCGGCACCGCCGGCATCCGCGGCGTGCTGGGCGCCGGCCCGATGCGCATGAACCGGGTGCTGGTCCGGCGGGTGACCGCCGGCCTGGCCACGTACCTGCTCGCGCAGGTCGCCGATGCGCGCACGCGCGGCGTCGTGATCGGGCGCGATGCCCGCCGCAACTCGCGGGTGTTCGCCGAGGACACCGCGGCGGTGCTGATCGCGGCCGGCTTCCGGGTGTTCTTCGCGGACGAGCCGTGGCCGACCCCGGTGACCGCGTGGGCGGTGACCGCGCGCGGCGCCTGCGCCGGCGTGATGGTGACCGCCAGCCACAACCCGCCCGCGTACAACGGCTACAAGGTGTACTGGGGCAACGGCGCGCAGATCATCCCGCCGCACGACGTCGGCATCGCCGCCGCGATCGACGCGATCGACGGCCGGATCGAGCTCGCCGAGCTGGCGGCCGCGCGCGCCGATGGCCGGCTGGTCTCGCTGGGCGACGTCACCGAGGAGGCTTACGTCGCCAAGGTGCTCGAGCTGCAGGTCGCGCCCGAGGTGCCGCGCGGGCTGCGGGTGGTCTACACGCCGCTCCACGGCGTCGGCGCCAAGCTGGTGGAGACCGTGCTGGGGCGAGCTGGCTTCGGCCACGTCGTCACCGAGATCTCGCAGCGCGAGCCCGACGCCGCGTTCCCGACCGTCGCGTTCCCCAACCCGGAGGAGAAGGGCGCGATGGATCGGGTGCTCGCGCTGGCCACCGCCGAGCGCGCCGACCTGGTGCTGGCCAACGATCCCGACGCCGACCGGCTCGCGGTCGCGATCCCCGACGGGGTCGGCTATCGCATGCTCACCGGCGATCAGGTCGGCGTCCTGCTCGCCGACTTCCTGCTCGCCCACGCCGGCGCCGGCACGCGGCTGGTCGCGTGCAGCCTGGTGTCGTCGCAGATGTTGAAGTACGTCGCGGCCGCGTACGGCGCCGAGCACCGCGAGACCCTGACCGGGTTCAAGTGGATCGCGAACGTCGCGCTGGCGTGGCGGCAGGAGACCGGCGGCCGGTTCGTGATGGGCTACGAGGAGGCGCTCGGCTACACGGTCGGCGAGCTGGTCGGCGACAAGGACGGCGTGTCGGCCGCGATGGCGTTCGCCGAGCTGGCGGCCTGGAACCACGCGCGGGGCCGGACCGTGGCCGAGCACCTCGACGATCTGTACCGGCGGGTCGGCCTGTTCGTGACCGAGCAGGTGTCGCTGACCGCGCCCGGCGTGCAGGGGCTGGCCACGATCGCCCGGGCGATGGCGGTGTTCCGCGAGACCGCACCGACCAGCTTGGCCGGGGTCGCGGTCGAGCGGCTCGAGGATCTGGCGCAGGGCGAGGGCGGGCTGCCGCCGTCCGACGTCCTGATCTTCCGGCTGGCCGGTGGCAAGCGCGTGATCATGCGGCCGTCGGGGACCGAGCCGAAGCTGAAGAGCTACTACGAGGTGCGGGTGGAGGTCGGCGCCGGTGAGGCGATGGCCGATGCCCGCGCGCGCGGCCTGTCCGAGCTGGCGAGGCTGCGCGACGCCCACCAGGCGATGGTGACGGCCGCGACCGCCTGACCGCGATCAGCCCGCGTCGCGACCCGGGCTCACGGGCCGATGCGGAACAGCTCGACCAGGATCCGCATCGTGAGGCCCCAGACCAGGTAGTCGTCGTAGCGCCAGCACGGGAACGTCAGCGCGGGCGTGCCGGGATACTCGAACGAGCCGTCCAGCTCGCCGGCGAGGACCGGCCCGACCGGGAGCCAGAAGGACGCGGTCGCCTCCGGGCCCGGGATCACCAGCGGCCGCGCGTCGGCCATGAACACGTAGGGCGTGACCTCCATCCCGCGCGGCCCGGCGTTGTTGGGATGGAGCGGCGCCTGGCGGCCGAGGTAGCGGGCGACCGCGAGATCGACCGCGAGCTCCTCGGCGGTCTCGCGCACGGCGGTCCCCAGCAGGTCGGGGTCGGTCGCCTCGTGACGGCCGCCCGGCAGCGACACGTGCCCCGACCAGGGATCACCGACCCGGACCGCGCGCTTCATCAGGAGCACGCACGGGCCCGCCCGGTCGTCCTCGTGCAGCAGCACGGCCACCGCGGCGCGCCGGCGTCCGTCGGCCGGCGGCGGCACGCCGGGACCAGGCAGCAGGCGGCCGACCATGGCGTCGAGGGTGCCGGTCCTCAGCTGCATCGAAGCATCGCGCATCGGCACCAGTGTAGCGCCCCTGGTGCGGGTGAGCGATCCTCGACCGCGCCGGGGGCGTACCATCGCCGCCCCCAAGTTCCTGGAGGATCGATCGATGAGCCTGAACCTCGCCACGTTGCTCCGCGAGAGCACCCGCAAGCACCCGGCCAAGCCGGCCATCTACATCAACGACGTCGTGCTGCCCTACCAGATGGTGGACGGGTTCGCGCAGCGCTTCGCCGGTGCCCTGCGCGGGCTCGGCCTCAAGCCGGGCCAGCACGTCGCGCTGATGCTGCCCAACGTGCCGCAGTTCACCATCGCGTACTTCGGCTGCCACTACGCGGCGTGCCCGGTGGTGCCGCTCAACGTGCTGCTCACCGGCGAGGAGCTGTCCTACCACCTCGACGATTCCGAGGCGGTCGCGGTGGTCGTGTGGGAGGGCTTCTACGACGCCGCCCGCGCCGGCTTCGACCGGGTCGCCAGCTGCAAGCACCTCATCGTCGTCAAGCAAGACCGCGCCGACGTGACCGCGCCGGCCGGTGCGCTCAACTTCACCGCGCTCATGATGGCGGCGCAGCCGGTCACCGAGATCCCGGCGACCAGCCCCGATGACACCGCGGTCATCCTCTACACGTCGGGCACCACCGGCAAGGCCAAGGGCGCCGAGCTCAGCCACTTCAACCTGTTCTTCAACGCGCAGTGGCTGACCCAGCAGCCGATGCCGACCCCGGCCAGCGAGCAGATCGCGCTGGTGGTGCTGCCGCTGTTCCACAGCTTCGGCCAGAGCGTCCTGCAGAACGCGTCGATCTGCGCCGGCGGCTCGCTGGTGCTGATGCCGCGGTTCGAGCCGGTGGGTGCGGCCCAGCTGATCGCGAAGCACAAGGTCACGACCTTCGCCGGCGTGCCCACCATGTACTTCGCGCTGCTCAACCACCCCGAGGTCACGCCGGGGCTGTTCGCCACCGTCGATCAGTGCCTGTCGGGCGGCTCGGCGATGCCGGTGGAGGTGATGAACGCCTTCGACCAGAAGTTCGGCACCGACATCCTCGAGGGCTATGGCCTGTCGGAGACCTCGCCGGTCGCGTCGTTCAACCCGCGCGGCAAGAAGAAGGTCGGCTCGATCGGCATCCCGATCTGGGGCGTCGAGCTCCGCCTGGTCGACCACGCCGACCAGCCGGTGACCAAGGTCGGCGAGGCCGGCGAGATCTGCATCAAGGGCCACAACGTCATGAAGGGCTACTACCGGAAGCCCGAGGCCACCGCCGAGTCGATCGTCGACGGCTGGTTCCACTCGGGCGACATCGGGACCATCGACGCCGACGGTTACTACTTCATCGTGGACCGCAAGAAGGACATGTTGATCCGCGGCGGCTTCAACGTGTACCCGCGCGAGATCGAGGAGGTGCTGTACGGGCACCCGGCGGTCGCCGAGGTCGCGGTGATCGGCGTCGCGCACCCGAGCCACGGCGAGGAGGTGAAGGCGGTGATCGCGCTCAAGGCCGGCTCGGCGGTGACCGCCGAGGAGGTCATCGCGTACTGCAAGGAGCGCCTGGCCGCGTACAAGTACCCGCGGATCGTGGAGTTCCGCGACGCGTTGCCCAAGGGCCCGACCGGCAAGATCCTCAAGCGCGAGCTGCGCGGGTAGGACCGGCGGCGTCACATCGGCGTCATCGAGTCTTCCATCGCGGTCTCGAGGAAGCGCAGGTCCTCGCCGAGACTGTCGATCTGCTCGACCAGCGAGTCGCGGGTGGTCGCGAGGTGCTCGAGGTCGACCGTGCATAGCTTGATGGTGGTGGCCGCGACCGACGCCAGGGTGGCGGCGACCAGCTCGAGGCGCGCCTTCACGCGCTCGAACAGCCGCTGTAGCTGGCCGTAGGTCTCGAGCTCGCGGCGGCGCGCGGCGCCGGCCTGGCGGTAGGCCGCGGCCGCCTCGCGATCGGAGGTGACGCTGGCCCGCATCTCCAGCCGGCGCGCCTCGGCATCGAGGCGTGACGGATCGTGATCGTCGAGGTACCGCTGCAGCGGGTTGCCCAGGAGCGCCGTCCGGCCAGCGACCTGCACGGACTCACCGCACCGCTGGTAGACGTCGCACAGGCCCGGGTGGACGCGGCCGTTGCCGTCGAGGGTCGACCGGATCTCGTCGTGGACCTTCAGGATGGCGAGATAGGTCGCGCGCAGGTCGGCGGGGCCGATCTGATCGGCGTCGACCTCGGGCTCGAGCGGCAGGCCGAACTGACCGTGCACGCGCTCGGCGTAGGTCTCGCTGAACGTGTAGAGCGTGACCACCAGCAGGTAGTGAAAGGCGCCGATGATCAGGATCCATGGCGCCATCGCCGGCGCACCAGCCAGCACCAGCGCGAACGCGATCACGCTCGCCGTACCGATGCCGCGTAGCGACCGTGGTCGGCACGCTGCCGACGCGGTCCGGCGGACCGCGCGGACCCAGCCTGCGGTCGGGCTGGCTGGCATCGCGGACGGCCCGGCTGGCTCGATCGCGACACGCGCCTCCGCGGCCAAGCGCGGAGACGTCCTGAGCTCGGCGGATTCGACGGACTCCGGCATGAGGCACCTCTTCTCCGTCGAGAGAGCAAGCCTCGTACCGCCGATGCGCGCGCGTCATGTTCGAGCCCGCGCGCGCAGCGTGGCGCGGCGATGGGCGCGGTCGAGCCGCCGCGACCTGCGTCATGAGCGCGGGCGCGCGGTGTGCGGCTGGGCGCGGCGCAGTGACGAATGTCGTCAGGGTGCGAGCGCGTCGTTGACCGCGTGCAGCAACGTCGACTGCGCGTCGTCACCCGAGAGCTCCCAGAACATGACGCCGCCGAGGCGTTCCTGGCGGATCAGGCCCACCTTGGCGCGGAGCGACACCGGATCGTCGTAGCTGATCATCACACCCGTGGCGGCGTCGTAGAGCCAGGGCACCTGACCCGACTCCGACCAGTGGCGCTGCATGCGGGGCAGGTAGTTGGCGGCGAGGTCGTGCCAGTCGAACACGCCGGCTTCCCAGGTGCCCATCGGCGCCCCGGTCGCGGACTGGAACAGGCCGTTGTTGGTGGCGGGGACGCCGCTCCAGCCGCGGCCGTAGAACGGCACGCCGGCGATCAGCTTGGCCGGCGGCGTGCCCCCGTCGAGCCAGGCCTCGACCGCGGCGGCGACGTGGAAGGTGGCGGCAGTCGCGCTGGGATCGCCGGCGACCGCGGCCAGCGGCGCGTTGAACCCGGTCACCCGCTCCCAGCCGCCGTGGAAGTCGTACGTCATCACGTTGATCCAGTCGAGGTACGGGTGGATGCGGTCGACCTCGATGTCGGCGATGCGCGCGTCGCCGGCCGGCGCCGCGATCGTGAGCAGGAACTGGCCGCGGCGGTCGAGCTCGGCGCGCATCGCGGCCAGGAGCAACGTGAAGTTGGCGCGGTCGGCCGGGACCCCGGGCGCCAGGCCACCGCCGCCCGGATACTCCCAGTCGACGTCGAGGCCGTCGAAGCCGTAGCGCTCCATGAGGTCGGCGCACGAGCGCGCGAACCGCTCGCGGCCGGCCGCGGTCGCCGCGACGTCCGAGAAGCCGCCCGACCAGGTCCAGCCGCCGATCGAGAGCAGCGTCTTCAGATGTGGGTGGCGCCCTTTGAGCAGCTGGAGCTGGTGGAAGGCGCCCCGCAGCGCGCCGGTGTCCCAGGAGTCGCCCGGGTAGAACTTGTCGATGTCGGCGTAGGCGTCGCCGAGCACGCACTCACCGCCGGCGATGTTGAGGAACGCGTAGTTGATGTGGGTGAGCAGACCGCCCGGGATCTCCGACACCTGGTAGTCGCGGCCGTAGGTCGCCCAGGCCGGGTAGTAGCCGATGATGCGACGCCCGCCGGGCGTACCGTCGGGGCCGTCGGGGCCGTCGGGGCCGTCGGGGCCGTCGGGGCCGTCCCCGTTGTCATCGTCGTCGTCGGCGCCGCCCGGGCCGTCGCCGGACGCGGCGGGAGCGCAGGCGAGCAGGGTAGCGGCGAGGAGCGCGGTCCATCTCACGTCCCCGATCGAGGGCGCCTGGGGGTCGATCGGGTCACGCCGGCAGAAGTTTGGCTGCGTGGGCCGCGGTTCAGGGGGACTCGGCCCGGGCCTTCAGCGCGGCGGCGAACTCGTCGAACCCCGGCTGCAGGTCGGGCATCTTCGACGTGATCATCCCGGACAGGGCGCCGGTGAAGTCCTCGACCATCTCGAACCCGACGTCGCCGCCGGCGGTCGGGGTCAGCGTGAACGTCCGCTGCCCGGTGAACAGCCCGAGCGGCATCCCGCCGCGCCACACCATCCGCTGCGGTGGCGTCCAGTCGACCACCTTCAGCGCGAACGCGCGCTGGCTGCCGCGGACGTGCAGCGTGATCGACTCACCCGCCGCGATGCGGCCTGCGACGCGGGTGACCGTCGGGTTCCAGCTCGGATAACCGGCGGCGTCGGTCAAGAGGGCCCAGATCGCGGCCGGGGTCGCGCGGATCGTCGTGGTGGTGCGGAAGCTCTTCACGCGCCGAATTTAGCGCGATCGTCAGTACAGGCGGTGCAGGTGGGTGCCGCGGTAGTAGTGACCGAGGATCTCGGCGTGGCTCTTGGCGGCGGCCGCCATGCCGATCGCGCCGACCTGGTCCATCCCGACCCCGTGGCCGAAGCCGGCGCCGCGAAAGGTGAACGAGGTCGGTGCGCCGCGCCGGCCATCGCCGCGCACCGCGAACAGGGTCGACTTCAGGCCCCCGAGCAGGCGGCGCAGGTGTAGATCGCCCTCGGCAATCACGGTGGCGCCGGACCCGACCAGGCGGAGCGCGGTCACCCGGCCGCTCTTGCTGCGGCGCACGACCTCGAGCCCGGTGAGCGTGCCGACCTTCGGGTAGTGCTTGCCGACCAGCGCCGTCAACGCGGCGGCGTCGATCTCGACCGTCCAGCGGAAGTGCTTCTTGCCCCACCGGCTGGCCCCGCTCCAGAACGCGTCGGGGGCCGCGGCGAGAAAGGCCTCGAGGTTGCCATCGTCGATCGTGGCGAAGGTCCGGGCGAGGCGGGCGTCGGCGGTGTCGACCCGCCCGCGCAGCGATGGATCCGGCGCGCCGCCCCAGGTCACATCATTGTCCTCGGTGTGGCCGCCGGCCGACGCGCTGTAGCGGGTGTCGGCCAGCCCGCCGCCGTCGCGCAGCACGACCACGCCGCGGGTGCGCGCGACCGCCTTGGTGGTGCGCGGGTGCTCCTTGCCGGCGCCGGCGTAGACCTGGCACTGCTGGGTCGAGCACAGCAGGTACGGCTCGGTCAGGTTGCGTCGGCCGATCTTCTCGAGCAGCTCGGTGCGCGCGGCGATCGCCTGGGCCGCGAGCGCGGCCTCGGGAGCGTCGGGGAAGATCTCCGACGGCACCAGCCCGGCCAGCAGCTTGTCCTCGGCGACCGCGTTGACCGCGGTCAGGTTGCCGTCGGAGCCGAAGGTCACGTAGACCGCGCCCCAGTAGCGGCGATCTTCGTGTCCCGTCTCGAGCTGAGAGCCGCCGGTTTTGGTCGGGACGTCGGCGACCGTGATCGTGTCGCCGGCGCGGGCCGGGCGGAACCACAGGACCGACGGGTTGCGGACCACCGTGGCGTCTTGCTCGGCGACCACGGTGCCGCGCGGCCGGCGCACCAGCTCGCGATGCACGCTGGTCGTGACCTCGTGCTTGGCGGCGATCGCGCGCGCGCGGGCGGCGGCCTGGCCGGGCGCGACCGGGTCGATCGCGATCAGCTGCTCGCGGGTGTCGATGACCGCGCCAGCGACCGCGAACAGCGTGCCGATCTCGAAGCCGTGCGGCTCGAAGCCGCGCGCGCGCCAGCGCTCGAGCGCCGCGGCGACCCCGGGCGCGTCGTCGGGGGTGAGCCGCTCGACCACGGTCCACTCGCGGATCTCGGCCGGGCGGGCGCCGTCGCCGCGCACGACCACCGTGCGGGCGCCGCTGACCGTGGTGGTGCTGCCGCCATCGCCGTCGGGCATGATCACGAGGCCGCCCGGCGCCGACAGCCGCACCTCGCGCTGTCCGCTCATGACCTCGACCGTGATCAGCGGCAGGCCGTCGTCGGTGAACGTGAACCGGTTCGAGTAGAGGATCCGCAGCTTGTCGCTGGTCGAGGTCTCGTCGGCCCGCGCCGCACCGGCGAGCACGCACAGGACGGCTGCGGCCGCGGCCAGGGATCGAGGCATGGCCCGAGGCTGCGGCCACCGCCGGCACGGGGCAAGAAAGCGGCGCGGACGAGGAGGCTCGCCCCGGCGACCGATCCGGCGGCGCTCGGCGGGCCCGTGGAGCGATCAGGCGGCGCGCGGCGTCGCGACGCGTGCAATGAAGTGCAGGTTCAGGAAGTTGATCGTGAAGTGAGCGGCGATCGCGCTGCCGAGGTCCCCGGTCAGGGTCACCATCCCGCCGAACACGAGCCCCATCCCGAGCGCCCAGAAGGTCCACGGCAGGAACCGGCGGCTGGGCCCGATGTGGAGCAGGCCGAACAGCACCGCCTGCGGGACCAGCCCCAGCCACGGCTGCAGTGCGCCACGGAAGAAGACCTCCTCGCCGATCGCGCTGGCCGCGGCGAGGATCGCGATCTCGCGACCGCTGACGTCGCCGAGCAGCGCGCGGAAGTCGCTGTGCAGGCCGCGCCCCCACGCCGAGCGCGCGACCAGGACGCGCGTGGCCAGGACCACCGCGAGGCCGAGCGCCACGCCCAGGAGCGGCGACACGGCATGCCACCACAGCGCGCGCTCCTCGGTGACGCGGTAGACATCGGCGTCGCCGCGTCCGGCCGAGAGCAAGAGTCCCAGCAAGCCGAGGCCGCCGTAGAGTCCGATGATCAGGGTCGCCCGACTGTGGGGCGGCTGGTAGTGACCCTGCATCGCGCCGGCACTATGCCTGATGTGAGCGTGCCCACCAACGCTGACATCTCAGATGGTGTGTCGGCGGAAGGTGGTGAAACGTGGGTGCAAGTCAGCACGTGATTGCCGTGCGCGTGCGCACGCTTCAGCATGCATATCCCTGTGCGCGTATCACGCGTTACGCCGATAACGCAGCGCCCCATTTTGCTGGTCAGCGCAACTTCAGCTGAAGTAGGGTCAACAGCGGGAGGCGACCACCATGGGTCACGCGCGCGTCTTGCTCGTGTCGTGTCTGGGGCTATCTGCGTTCTGCGCATGTAGTCAATTCACCCCGGATGAACCACCAGCGGTCATCCACGCCCGGTTCGATCCGGACGCCAAGGTGATCCCGATGCCATCGGACGTCCTGCGCGACGACGCGCTGGGACGCCTGGCGATCCCGCTCGACGACGCCACGCTGTCGTCGGCCGAGCGCGAGCTCTACGAGTACCTCAACACGCTCGACGGCTGGTCGTCGGCGTCATCGGCGACGGTCGAGCTGACCGGCGCGATCGCGCCGACCACCGTCGGCGCCGAGACCCTGCAGGTGTGGAAGTGGGGCGGGGTCCCGACCCGGGTCGCCGACGCCCGGGTCTCGATCGCGCCCGACGAGCACGAGGTGACGATCGACGCGCCGCGCACCGGCTGGGAACGCGGCGCGCAGTACGTCGTGGTGATGCGCGGCGGCGAGGCCGGGGTCGAGGGCAAGCGCGGCGAGAAGCTCGAGTGCGACGCCGCGTTCTATTTCCTCCGCCAGGAGGAGCGGCTCGACACCGCCGAGCACGCGCGCGCGTTCCCCGGCGCGACCGCGGCCGAGCGAGCCGACAACGCACGCAAGCTGGAGGAGCTGCGGCTCGAACTCGCGCCGCACTTCGACTTCTTCGCGCGCGCGGGCCTGCCGCGCGCCGAGATCGCGGCGCTGTGGCGGTTCACGGTCACCGACCGGGTCGAGCTGGCGATGGACAAGACCTCGCAGCGCATGCCGCTGCCGATCCAGTTGATGATCGATCCCACCACCGGCACCGTCGATCTGCCGGCCGCGCCGTGGGACAGCGCGGTCGAGGCCGAGGCCAAGCTGCGCCTGCGCTCGTACACCGGGTTCGCGACCTCGGCCAACCTGCTGTTCGAGCTGACCGGGCCGGTGCAGGCCGAGACCATCACCGCCGACAGCGTGCAGCTGTGGCGGGTCGGCGCGAGCCCGGCGCGGGTGCCGGCGACCGCGCGCCTGATGGCCGACCTCCACCACGTGGTGGTCACGCCGACCGCGCTGCCGCTCGACGAGGCGACCACCTATGCCGTGGTGGTGACCGACGCGATCCAGGATGCGGAGGGGCGGCCGATCATCGCGATGCCGGCCGGGGCGCTGCTCAAGGCCCAGTCGGCGGTGGCCGACGCCGGGATCTCGCGGGTCAAGGTGGTCGACGATCTCGACGCCATCAAGATCGAGGGCGCGCGGGTCACGCTCGAGCCGCTGCTCGATCAGGTCGGGCGGTCCCGGGTGGTGGCGGCCTGGCCGTTCACGACCCTGTCGATCACGCCGCGGATCGCGCAGGTGGTGGCGAGCGCGGCGACGGTCGGGGTCTCGCCCGAGCCGACCGGCGTGGCCAGCAAGACACCGGGCCAGGCGCTCGCCGATTTCCCGCTCGCGATCACGTCGCTCCTGGGCGTGGAGCGGGTGGTCACCGGCACCATCGCGTCGCCGTACTTCCTCGACGACAGCACCCGCGCCCTGCGCAGCGACGGCGGCCACCGGGTCGAGCCGGTGCCGTGGATGATGACGGTGCCGCGCAACCTGCCGGCCGGACGGCCCGCGCCGGTGGTGATCTTCGGCCACGCGATCATGACCGAGCGGCGGTTCGTGCTCGCGCTGGGCGACGCCTTCGCCCAGAAGGGCTTCGCGGTGGTGACGATCGACTTTCCGTTCCACGGGACGCGCACGCAGTGCATCGCCGGCGGCCCGATCTCGGTGGTCGACCCGCGCACCGGCAACCTGACCTCGGTGCCGCCGTGCGCGGCCGGGACCACCTGCGTGCAGGGCCGCTGCGTCGACGCCGCCGGCCAGGGCAACCAGCTGGCGATGTGGCCGGTGCTCAACTTCCCGGTCGCGTCGGGTGCGGCGTTCCTGGAGATCGAGCACATCGCCAACACCAAGGACCACTTCGATCAGGCGGTGGTGGATCTCGGCGCGCTCGAGCGTTCGCTGCGGCATGGCGACTGGTCGGCCGCGCTGGGCCGACCGGTCGACACCACCCGCATCTACTACGCCGGGCAGTCGCTCGGCGGCATCCTGGGCGCGACCTTCCTCGCTGGTGCGCCCGAGATCCGGCGCGCGGTGCTCAACGTGCCGGGCGCCGATCTGGTCGACATGTTCCACGACTCGACCTGGTTCGGTCCCCAGGTGGAGGGCTTCTTCACCCGCGAGCACGTCGATCCAGCCAGCTTCGAGGCCGAGCGCTTCCTCGACGTCGCCAAGTGGATGATCGACGCGGTCGACCCGCAGAACCTCGGCGCGGCCACCGGCGATCGCGACCTGCTGCTGCAGATGGCGACGCTCGACTTCATCATCCCCAACGACTACACGCGCACGCTCGAGCGGGTGACCGGCGCGCCCCGCCGCGACTACATCGCCGAGCACGCGTTCCTGGTGGTCCCGGTCGAGCCCGAGTTCCTGCGCGGCGGCCGCGACATGGTGAGCTTCCTCGCCGGGGAGCTGACGCCATGATCGCGGGACGCACGCGGTGGGGCCTGGCGCTCGCGCTGGGCGCGGTCCCGGCGGTGGCGCACGCCGGTGGGTTCGCGATCTCCGAGCAGAGCATCACCGCGGCCGGCACCGGCGGGGCCGGCGCGGCGCGGGCCGACGAGGCCGGGGCGGCCTGGACCAACCCGGCCGCGCTGGCCGACGACGGCGGCTGGCGGATCGGCGCCGGGCTGGTCCTGGCGCGACCGTCGATCGAGGGCGCCGGCGATGCCGAGGCCGGCGCGTGGGCCGCCCAGAACGAGGACGCGTGGGCGACCCCGCCGCACCTCGATGTGGCGTGGGCCCGCGGCGCGCTCGCCGCGGGCGTGTCGATCGGCGTGCCGTTCGGAGGCGGCGTGACGTGGCCGGTCGACTGGCAGGGCCGGTTCGAGATCGTCCGCTCGCGGATCGAGGTATTCCGGGTCGCGCCGTTCGTCGCGCTCGATCTCGGGCGGGTCCGGGTCGCGCTCGGGCCTCACGTCGATCGCGGCCGCCTGCGGGTCGCGCGCCAGCTCGACTTCATCGACATGGAGGGCGACGTCGCGATCGACCTGGCCGGCAACGGCGTCGGCGGCCACGCGGCCGTGTTCGCCCAGGCGTCGCGCGAGGTCGCGATCGGGCTCACCTACAAGAGCCGCACGGCGATCGCGCTCGAGGGTGGCGCCGACTTCACGGTGCCCGATGCGTTCAGCGAGAAGACGCCGGATCAGGTCGCGACCGCGACCTTGCGGACGCCTGACCGGTTCGTGCTCGGCGCCCGCTGGGCGCACGGTCGCTGGGCGGCGCTGGCCGACCTCGAGCTCACCCTGTGGGGCGTGCACCGCGAGCTCGCGATCGACTTCGCGCGCGAGCAGACCCCCGACGTCCGCCAGCCGACCCGCTGGCACACCACCGTCGCCCTCCGCGGCGGCGGCGAGCTCGCGGTGTCCGATCGCGTCCTGGCGCGCGCCGGCGCCGCCTGGGATCCGTCGCCGGCTCCCGACGACACCCTGGCCCCGTCATCGCCCGACGCCGACCGCATGTCGTTCACCACCGGCCTCACCGTCGCCGCGTCGGACACCCTCGCGATCGACGCGTTCGCCGAGTACCTGCGGCTGGCCGCGCGCACGACCGACGGGGTCGAGACCATGGCCGCGACCTACCGCGGTCGTGCGGTGTTTGTCGGCCTGGGCCTCCGCTGGCGCCGGTAGGGGTAGCAGCGGCTGCGGGCCTCGGCTGCGTCGTTGCCGGTCCCCCCCAACTTCGTCACGACCAGACGGTCGCTCCTCGTTGGGGCCCCACCGTCGCCTCGCATCCGAGGCTCCTCGCTCGCTGCTACCTCGGACCGAGGCGCTTCGAGCGCGCTCCAATTTCGGTAACCTGAGCCAGGGCTCGCGCAGCGAGCCCGCGGTCGCAGGGCAGCGCGTCGAGGACCGCAAGGTTCCCGGCGGTTGTCTGCCCGACGACACAGTGCTTCGGGTTCGCTCGGGGCCACCGGAAAGGCGAGCGTTTTCGATTGCCCGGCGAGCTGTGATCGATCCAAAGGGCAGAGGCGTGAACGCGGCTGACTGGGTAGACGGGGGCTGCATGGGCGCGGGGGCGTGGCATCCTGTGGGGCTGGTGCGGATCACCCCGGGCATCGCGTTCATGGTCGCGTCGGCGCTCGCGTTCTCGGTGATGAGCGCGCTGGTCAAGGCGGCGGACGCGACCTTGCCCACGGCGGAGATCGTGCTCGCGCGGGCGCTGGTGACGCTGGTGCTGTCGTACCTGATGGTGCGCCGGGCCGGGCTGGCGCCGTGGGGCAACCGGCGCGGCGCGCTGCTCCTGCGCGGCGGGCTCGGATCGCTCGCGCTCGCCTGCTACTACTGGACGCTCGGGCGGCTGCCGCTCGCGGAGGCGTCGACGGTGCACCACACCGCGCCGATCTGGACCGCGATCCTGGCGTGGCTGGTGCTCCGCGAGCCGCTCGGGCGCGGCACGGCGATCGCGCTGGCGCTCGGCATGGCCGGGGTGGTGCTCGTGGCCCGGCCCGGCGGCGCCGATCTCGACGGCTGGGGCGTGGCTGTCGCGCTCGCCGGCGCGCTCGGCTCGGCCGCCGCGTACGTCACCGTGCGTCGCCTGGCGCGCACCGAGCACCCGCTCGTGATCGTCTTCTACTTCCCGCTGGTGGCGGCGCCGACCGCGCTGCTGTGGGCGGCGCCGCAGTGGGTGCTGCCGACCGCGTACGAGTGGCTGCTGCTCGCCGGCATCGGCATCTCGACCCAGGTCGGCCAGCTGTGCCTGACCTACGGGCTGGTCCGCGAGCCCGCGGCGCGCGCGATGTCGATCGGATACCTGCAGGTCGTGTTCGCGGTCGGCCTCGGGCTGGTCGCCTTTGCCGAGGTGCCGCCGTGGACGACCGGGGTCGGCGCCGCGTTGATCATCGCCGGCGCGCTCGCGGTGACCGCCGCCCGCGCCCGCGTGATCGCGCCCGAGACAACCGCGCCCGCGCCCGGACGATAGGGGCGGCCATGGTGCACGAGACTCGGGTGCCGGCGGCCTGGCCGCCGGTGCGGTTGCCGGTGCTGGCGGTGGCCGCTGCCGGCGGGATCGCGATATCGGGGGCGACCGGGTGGGCGCAGGCGTGGCCGCCGTGGGCGCTCCTCGCCGCGGTGGTCGTGATCGCCGGCGTGGTGCGCTCGGCGCCGCGGGTGTGGTGGCCGCTCGCCGTCGCGCTCGCGGCCGCCGCCCTGGCGGCGCACGAGCGCGTGCCGGCCGCGCCGCCGGCCGGCGTGATCGTCGGGGATCGCGAACCGGACGTGCTGACCGGCTGGGTGGCGGGGCCGATCACGACCTCGCGGTGGGGCATCGGGTTCGTGCTCGACACCGGCGACGCCACGGTGTGGGTGACCGCGCCCGACCCATCGGTCCTGCCCGGCGACCGCGTGACCGTGCGCGGGCGGGTGAGCGCGCCGCGCGGCTACCGCGATCCCGGCGCGCCCGATCGGCGGCAGATCGTGCGCGGGCGCGGCGCCGACTGGGAGGTGCATGCCCGGGGCATCGACCTCCTGGCCGCGGACGACCGGGCCAGCGCCTGGCGGTGGCCGGCGCAGGTCGCGCGCGCGGCGAGCGCACGGGTCGCGGTGCGCGGGGGGGACCGTCACGGCAACGCGCTGGTCCGGGCCGCGGTGCTCGGCGATCGCGCCGGCCTCGACGACGAGGTCGAGGCGGCCTGGCGCGCGGCCGGCGTGTACCACGCGCTGTCGGTCAGCGGCCTGCACCTCGCGGTGGTCGCGCTGCTCGCGTTCCTCGCGGTCGGGCGCGGCTGGGCTGCGGTCGGGCTCGGCGCCTGGATCGCGCCGCGGCGGGCGGCGGCGGCGGTCGCGTTGCCGCTGGCGCTCGGCTACACGCTGGTCACCGGTGCCCAGGTCGCGACCGTGCGCGCCATGGTGGTCGTCGCGGTCATGCTGATCGGCGAGCTGTGCGGCCGCCGTGCGCGCGCCGCCGACGTGCTCGGGCTGGCCGCGCTGCTGGTGCTCGGGCAGCGGCCGTCGACGCTCTGGGACCCCGGGTTCCAGCTGTCGTTCGTGGCGGCGGCGACCCTGATCGTGGCAGCGGCCCGGCGCGAGGGCGGCGCGGAGATCGCGCCGCCGTGGCCGTGGCGAGCGGTGCGCGCGCTGGGCCGGACCCTCGCCACCTCGTGCGCGGTGGCGCTCGCGACCGCGCCGATCACGGCGGCGCACTTCCACGAAGTCGCGCTGGGCGGCGTGATTGGCAACCTGATCGCGACGCCGCTGATCGAGCTGGCCGCGATCCCGCTCGGGCTCGGCGGCGTGGCGCTGGCCGCGATCGCGCCGGTCGTCGGCGGGGTCGTGATCGATCTGGCGGTGGTGATCGCCGGGGTCACCGCGTGGCTGGTCGCGGCGCTCGCGGCCTGGACGCCGAGCCTGACCCTGCCACCCCCGTCGCCGCTCGAGCTGGTCGCGTGCGCGGGGCTGTGGTCGGCGTGGGCGCTCGGGCGGCTGCGGCCGGCGCGCGGCCGGGCCGCGCTGGCCATCGCCGCGCTTGCGGCGCTGGGGCTATGTGGTTCGTGGGCCCTGCACGCGCACCGGCGCGGCGCCGACGACCGGCTCCGGATCACCTTCCTCGACGTCGGCCAGGGCGACGCCGCGGTACTCGAGCTGCCTGGCGGTGCGGTCTGGCTGGTCGATGCCGGCGGTTCGCCCGGCGCGGCCGGCGACGACCTGCGGGCGGCCGCGCGCCCCGGCGAGATCGTCGCGCGCTTCCTGCGCACGCGGCGGATCGACCGGGTCGACGTCGCGATCGTCAGTCACCCGCACCCGGACCACTACCTCGGGCTGCTCGCGGTGGCGGCGGCGATGCCGATCGACGAGCTGTGGATCGCCGCCGAGGACGGCGCCGACGACGCCGCGTTCACGCCGGTGCGGGCATGGCTGGAGGCCACCGGCACCCGCGTCGTGCACCCACCGCTGGCGGCGATCGAGGTCGGCGACGTGATCGTGCGCGTGCTGGCGCCGGGGTACGACCCGGGCGACGGCGTGCGCGCGGTCGCGACCGCCGACCCGGTGCGCTCGGTCAACGACGACTCGATGGTGGTCGCGCTCGAGCGCGCCGGCCGTCGGGTCCTGTTCACCGGCGATCTGGAGGAGGAGGGCGAGGCCCTGCTCGCGGCCAGCGGCGCCGAGCTGGCGAGCGACGTGGTGAAGGTGCCCCACCACGGCAGCCCGACCTCGTCGAGCGCTGCCCTGGTCGCGGCGACCCGACCCGCCTACGCGGTGGTCTCGCTCGGTGCCGGCAACCGCTTTGGCTTCCCGGGGCCGGCGGTGGTCGCCCGCTGGCGAGCGGCGGGCACCCGCATCCTCCGCACCGACCAGGCCGGGGCCATCACGGTGTCGATCGATCGAGCCGGCACCCTCGCGGTGTCGACCTTCGACCCGGCGCCGCCGTGAAGGGACCCGGGCCCTTGTGGTCTAATGGGACGTGCTTTCCCTGCCTTACGACCGGCCGTGGCCGCCTGGCGCGCGTCGCGCGCAGCGAGCTGGCGCATGACCTCGATGAGCCCGCTCGGCGCCGCCGACCGCTTCGACCAGCACCTGATCGCCGGCGGTGAGCTGCTGCGCCAGGGCCGGCTGCCCGACGCGGTGCGTGAGCTGTCGCTGGCGCTCGAGCTCGAGCCGCAGAGCGCCAAGGCGCTGGCGCTGCTCGGGCTCGCGTACTTCCGTGGCGGCAAGTTCTCCGAGGCGCGGCCGGTCTACGAGCGGCTGGTCGCGGCCACGCCCGGCGACGCCTCGCACCAGCTCAACCTCGGGCTGGTCCATCTAAAGCTCGGCGATGCCGAGGCCGCGATCGCCGCGCTCGAGCGCAGCCGCGACGTCGATCCGAGCCAGGGCCGGGCAGTGAACTACCTCGGGCTCGCGTACGCGCGGGCCGGGCGGTTCGCCGAGGCGTACCAGGCGTTCCTGATCGCCGGCCAGTCGGACCTGGCCCGGGAGATCTCCGAGAACCTGGTCGCCGACGAGCGTGAGGCGATCGAGTCGAGTATCCGCCGCCCGGCAGGCGATCCCCGGCCGGCGGTGCCGGTGCCGGCGAAGCCCGTGGCCGAGGCGGTCGCGCCCGCCGGGTCGAGCTCGCGCGATCCGGAGCCGGTCGAGACCCGGTCGGCGGCCGCGCAGCCCGTCGCGGCCAAGGCGGGAGTGCCCGAGCTGTCCGCCGCCACGCTTGCCAGCGCGGCGCCTGCTGCCGGCACGCCCCCCCGCGGCACGCCGGCGATGACGACCCCCGCGTCGGTCACGATCGAGCCGCGCCGCGGCGCCGACGCCCGCGCCGAGGCCACTGCCGCCGAGCCGCCGGCCCCCGAGCCGCGTCCGGTGAAGATGGCGCCGGTGACGATCGAGCCGCGCAAGTCCACCGAGTCGGGCCGCGCCGACGCGGCCGCGGCGGCGCTGTCGAGCAGCGGCGACGACGACGATGACCCGGATCCCGAGTTCGAGTTCGAGCGTGGCCCGGCGGTCGTGCACGCGCGGCCCCCGACCGAGCCCGGGCTCGGGCTCGACTCCAGCGAGTCGCAGCGCTTCACCCGGGTGCCGTTCGACGATCGGCGCCACGCCGAGAGCAAGGAGATCTCGATCTCCAATGGCGGCGTGGTGCTCGACGAGCAGCGCGGTGCGATCTCGCGTGCGGTCGCGCAGGCGGTCCCGGTGTCGGCCGGCGCAACCGGGCTGCGGGTGGCCGCCGGCAGCCGACCGCCCCAGCCGCTGTCCGAGTTCGCGACCGCGCGCCTGGTCCGCCCGGAGGACGGCGATCATCCGTTCGAGATCAGCGCGGGCGGCGTGCTGATTGTCCGGGTCGTGGACAAAATGTTCTCGCGCACCGAGGGCGTCGACGTCACCGGCGGCCGGCTGACCTACGAGCCGGCGATGCGGCGCTCGCGCGGCCAGAATCGGGAGGAGCCGTTCGAGACCGACGGTCGGCCGATGTTCACGGTGTCCGGTCGTGGCCACCTGATCGCCGCGCCGCTCGGCGGCCAGTTCACCGCGGTCAGCCTCGACGAGGACATCTTCTACCTGCGCGAGGACCTGGTGTTCGCGTTCGAGCCGGCGCTGCGCTGGGAGAACGGCCACGTCCCGGGCTCGCGCCACCGGATCCCGATGGTGCAGTTCCGCGGCACCGGCGCGATCGCGTTTCGCACCGAGCGACCGCTGCTGGCGGTCAAGCTGGCCCAGGACCGGGTTCTCTACATCGACGCGACCGCCCTGGCCGGCTGGATCGGCCGGGTGGTGCCGCGCGCGGTCAGCCCGGTCGACGCCGGACCGACCTCGGAGCTGTTCGTCGAGTGCGCGGGCGAGGGCGTCGTGCTGGTGCAGGAAGAGCAAGCACCGGTGCGTCCGCCTCCGCCGGCGTGAGCGCGATGACCGGCTCGGTCGAGCTGGACCCGCTGGCGGCGGCGGCTCGGCTCGCCGGTCGGCGCGGTCGCGTGCTCCTGCACAGCGGGCGCGACGACGACGGCTGTGGCGCCTGGTCGTTCCTGGCCGCCGAGCCGGTCGCCAGCCTCGAGGTGCGCGGGGCCGGCGAGACGGTGACGATCGTGCGGCGCGGACCCGGCGGCGTGCTGGTCGAGACCGGCACCGGCGATCCCCTCGCCGCGATCGCGGCGTTCGCCGCCGCCCACGGCGCCGGCCTCGACCTGGCCGGGGCCGGCGCGCAGGCTGTCCGGGGCCCGGACGGTCCCCGGCCGCGGGTGCTCGGCTACCTCGGCTACGATCTGGGCCGAGCGATCGAGCGGCTCGGGCCCGGTCCGACCCGCGGGGCCGACACGCCGGACGTCTGGCTCGGCGCCTACGACGCGGTCGTGCGCTGGGTCGGTGCCGGTGGCACCGGCGAGCTCCTCGGTGATCCCGCGGCGACCGCCCGGCTGACGGCCGCGCTCGCCGGGGGGCCGCGCGCGGTCGGGGCGGGCCCCCGGCTCGGCCCGCTGGTCGCCGACGACGACGGCGCCGCCCACGAGGCCCGGGTCGCGCGGGTGCACGCCTACATCGCCGCCGGCGACGTCTACCAGGTCAACCTCGCGCGCCGGCTCACCGCGGCGATGGCGGCCGACGGCGACGCCCTCGCCGTGTATGCCGCGCTCCAGGCGGTGGCGCCGGCGCCGTACGGTGGCCTGGTCGAGGCCGATGGCGTGCGCGTGATCTCGGGCTCGCCCGAGCGCTTCCTCGCCCGCGCGACCGCGGGGGCCCGGGTCGACACCCGACCGATCAAGGGCACCCGGCGCCGCACCGGCGACCCCGGGCTGGATGCCGCCCGGGCCGCCGACCTCGCGGTCCACGGCAAAGACGCCGCCGAGCACCTGATGATCGTCGACCTCGAGCGCAACGATCTCGGCCGGATCGCCGAGGTCGGCTCGGTGCAGGTCGACGAGCTCGGGTACGTCGTCGAGCTGCCCGGCCTCTACCACAAGGTCTCGACGGTGAGCTGCCGCCTGCGCGCGGGAGTCGACTGGGCCGAGCTCCTGCGCGCGACGTTCCCCGGCGGGTCGATCACCGGCGCGCCCAAGATCCGCGCGATGGAGATCGCGGACGAGCTCGAGCCGGTCCGCCGCGGTCCCTACTGCGGCGCGATCGGCTGGCTGGGCGAGGACGGCACGTTCGACCTCGCGATCGCGATCCGGATCGCCGTGCTGGTCGGGCCCGAGCTGCGCCTGCACGTGGGGGGCGGCATCGTCGCGGACAGTGAGCCGGCTGCCGAGCTCGCCGAGACCGAGGACAAGGCGGCGGGCTGGCGCGCAGCGCTGGCCCGGCTGGCCTGAGCGCGCCTGGCGGACGGACGTTCTTCCAACCGGCGCGAGCTGCGCCGCGGGCGGCGCGTGGCTCAGTCGGACGAGGCCAGGCCGTAGCGCTTCATCCGACGCCACAGGGTGACGCGGCTCATGCCGAGCAGGCTGGCGACCTGGGCGCGGTTGCCGTGGTGGCGGTCGAGGAGCGTGCGGATCTTGGCGGCCTCGTCGAGTGGCGACGTGGGAGCGGCAGCCGTCGCCGCGGGCGCGGCCGCATCTGCAGCAGCGGCAGCGGCACCGGCAGCAGCAGCGGCACCGGCAGCAGCAGCAGCAGCAGCAGCGGCAGCGGCACCGGCACCAGCAGCGGCAGGGGCAGCGGCGGCGGCAGCGGCAGCGTCGGCGGGTGTGCGCGGGTGCGGGCTGCCGATCTCCGGCGGCAGGTCGCTCACCGCCAGCAGCGGGCCGTCGCCGATCGCAAAGGCGTACGCGAGCGCGTTGCGCAGCTCGCGCACGTTGCCCGGCCAGTCGTAGGCCTCGAGCGCGGCGAGCGCCGGCGGGGCGATGCGGTCGATCTGGCGCCGGCCGCGCAAGTTGCTCTCGTCGATGATCTTCGCCACCAGCAGCGCGATGTCGCCGCGGCGCTCGCGCAGGGTCGGCAGGAACACCGGGATCACGCGCAGGCGGTACATCAGGTCGGCGCGGAAGCGCCCGGCCTCCACCTCCTGCCGCAGCGCGCGGTGGGTCGCCGACACGATCCGGACATCGACCGGGATCGGCTCGCGGCCGCCGACTGGCAGCACCGACCGGGTCTCGAGCACGCGGAGCAGCTTGGCCTGCACCTCGAGCGGGAGCTCGCCGACCTCGTCGAGGAACAGGGTGCCGCCGGCCGCCGCCTGGAAGTGGCCGGGGGTGTCCTTCACCGCACCGGTGAACGCGCCCTTGGCGTGTCCGAACAGCTCGCTCTCGAGCAGCGCCGGTGGCAGCGCCGCGCAGTTGATCGCGCGGAACGGTCCGGTCGCACGCAGCGACAGCGCGTGCACCGCCTGCGCGACCAGCTCCTTGCCGGCGCCGGTTTCGCCGCGGACCAGGATCGGCACGTCCTCGCGCGCGACCTTTTCGATCACGCGGAACAGCTGGACCATCGCCGGCGTGCGGGTCCACATGCCGTGGAACTGCACGGCGCCGGTCGCGGCGTCGGCGCCGTCGCTTGCCAGCGTCACCAGCCAGCCGCGCGGGGCCCCCCCGGCATCCGCGCCGATCGGGGTGGTGCGCTGCCGGACCCCGACGAGCACGGTGGCCGCCGGCTCGCCGCGGACCAGCGAGGCTCCCATCAGCGCGACCGCGGCCGGGGTCGCCGCCACGACGCGCCGGTCGGCGTCGAGCACGATCGCGGCGCCGGTCAGCTCGCCGAGCGCGAGCTCGACCAGTCCGGCGTCGTCGGCGGACGGGCGGGGCACGCCGTCATCTTACGGCGTCAGCCGCCCGCGCACGAAGGTCACGCGGTCGGCGTCGACCGACACCGCCGCGACGGTCACCGTCCGCAGATCGGCGGCGGTTCCGACCACCGTGTAGGTGCCGGGCTGGACGTCGATCAGCAGCGCCACGCCGGCGGCGCCGGTGCCGCCGGTGTCCCGCCACACCAGCGGACCGCCGCCGTCGTAGAACGGCGCGATCGTCGCGCCCGGGATCGGGTCGAACACCACGCCGGTCGCCGGCACGGCGGCGTCCTGGACGTACACCACGATGCTGCCGGTGCCATCGGCCGGCGTCACGCCGAGCGACTCGATGATCGCGGTCCACGCCGGCCGCGTGACCACCGGCGCGCGCACCAGCGCGCCGTCAGACACCGCCCGTAGCCGCGCGGGCACCAGGTTGGCCGAGTCGTCGGCGACGTCGAGCACGGCGGGGGCACCGTCGGAGGCGAACGTGAACCGGCCGTCGGCGTCCGTGCGCACGCTCAGGACGGTCCCGACCTGGCGCACCAGCACCCCGACCCGCGCCGCGCTGGCCGGGCACGTGTCGGGCTGGCGTAGATCGTCGACCACGCAGACCACCCCGGCGAGCTCGTCGATCGATCCGTCGGGGCCGGCGTCGACCGGCTGGGCGTCGCCCGGGGTGGTGCCGCCGGGACCGCCGCCGCCGCCGGGCCGGACCATCCACGCCTCGTCGTCGCTGCCACACCCAGCCGCCATCGCGGCGAGCGCGACGGCAACCACCACTCCGGCTCGAACCCACATGAGGTCGATCCTACCGGGCTTCGTCCGCGATGCCCACGTCCCGTGCGGACGGGTCGACCCGCCGCCGTGCATGATCAGGGCGGGGACTCTCCGTCCTTCGCGACGATTGCCTTCGGCAGCGGCTTGGGCTTGGGGGCGGCCTTCACCTTGGGATCCTTGCCAACGTCGAAGAACATGAGCCCCACGCCGACCACCAGGGCGACGTCGGCGATGTTGAACACCGGCCACTCGCTGGTCTTGTAGCGCCACAGGACGAAGTCGGTGACGACCCCGAAGTAGATGCGGTCGATCAGGTTGCCGACCGCGCCACCGGCGACCAGGCCGAGCGCCCACAGCAAGGCGCGCTGGTGATCGCGCGCCTTCTTCACCATCCACAGCATCGCAAAGACCGCGATCACCCCGATGATCGACAGAAACACCCGAGCGCCCGACTGGCTGTGGAACAGCCCGAACGCCGAGCCCGGGTTGAACGACAGCCGCCAGTCCCAGTAGTTGTCGATGACCTTGACCGCCTCGCCATGACAGCGCAGCGGGTCATGCGGCTCGCGCATGAAATCCTCGGGGATCTGGCACGGTGTCTGGTCCGCGCTCCGGGCATGGGCTGCCGGCAGCGCGTCGCGCGCCCACACCTTGGTCGCCTGGTCGGCGGCCAACGTGACGAGGGCAACCAGGAGAAAGAGCTTCCAGCGAGCGGGCATGGCTCAGGCCTTTAGCGCGGTCAGCGCGGTGGCGCAACGGTCACACACGTCGTCGGGCTCAGCAGCGAGCTCGGCGAACCACTTCCAGCAACGGGCGCAGTGCGCGCCGCCGTGCTCGGCCACGACCACGCTCGGGGTGGGCCCCTCGGTCAGCTCGACCGCGGAGACGATGAACAGGTCGGCCAGCTCGTCGGCGTAGCGCATCAGCACGTGGATGTCGGCCTGCGCGACCAGGGTCACCTGGGCGTCGAGCGACTTGTGCTTGGCCGCGCGAAACGCCTCGAGCTCCTTGTTGACGCGATCGCGCCAGCCCAGGAGGACCGCGAAGTCCTTGGCGAGCTCGTCGTCCTCGGCCAGCGCGGCGCCCTCCGGGTAGGTGGCGAGGTGAACCGAGTCGGGATCGCCGGGCCGTCGCGGCAGGTGGGTCCACAGGTCCTCGGCGGTGAAACACAGGATCGGCGCCATCAGCGTCGCCAGCGCGCGGGTCGCCTCGTAGAGCACGACCTGCGCCGACCGCCGGCGCGGCGCGGTGACCGCGTCGGCGTACAGCCGGTCCTTCACGACGTCGCCGTACAGCGCCGACAGATCGACCGTCACGAAGTCGACCAGCGCGCGGTGGACCTGATGCAGCTCGTACGCTTCGTAGTGGGCCTTGACCCGCGCGACCAGGTCGTCGACCCGCGCCAGCATGAAGCGATCGACCCACTGGCCGTCGCGCAGCACGGTCGCACGGTCGGCCTGCTCGCCGCCGGGCGCGAAGCCGCGCAGGTTGCCGAGCGCGAAGCGCGCGGTGTTCCGCAGCTTGCGATACCAGTCGGTCATCCCGTCCAGCAGCGTCTGCGAGTACGGGATGTCGTTGCGGAAGTCGGTCGAGCCGACCCACAGCCGGAACATCTCCGCGCCCGACTTCTTGATGACGTCGTCGGGCTCGATGTAGTCGACCTTGAGCCCGAGCTCGCGCGCCTTTTGCAGGTCGCCCTTGGAGTACGGCTTGCCGGTCTTGGCGTCGACCACGAAGCCGTGGGTCAGGACCTGGCGGTAGGGCGGGGCGCCCTTCACCGCGGTCGCGGTCAGCAGCGAGCTGTGAAACCAGCCGCGGTGCTGATCGGAGCCCTCGAGGTAGAGGTCGACCTGGGTGTGATCCGGCGCCTGCTCGGCGATCGCCAGCCACGACACGCCCGACTCGAACCACACGTCGACGATGTTGTGCTCCTTCTCGAACTGCTCGGGCCCGGCGCCACACCGACACCGGGTGCCCGGCGGCACCAGCTCGGCCGACGGCCGGATCCACCACGCGTCGGCGCCCTCGCGGCCGAAGATCTCGGCGACGTGGTCCATGGTCGCGGCCTCGGCGTGGGGCTCGCCGCACCCGCCGCAGAAGAACGCCGGGATCGGCGTCCCCCACAGCCGCTGGCGCGACAGCACCCAGTCGGGACGGTTCTCGATCATCGCGTAGATGCGGTTCTCGCCCCATGACGGGACCCACGACACCTGGTTGCGGATGGCGTCGAGCGCCTTGGCGCGCAGGTCGCCGTGATCGATCGACGCGAACCACTGCGAGGTCGCGCGGAACAGGATCGGCCCCTTGCATCGCCAGCAATGCGGGTACTGGTGAGCGATCTTGTCGCCGACCGGGTTGAGCAGGTGGCCGCTGGCCGCGATCCGCTCGACCACCAGCGGGTTGGCCTGGTCGGTCGACAGGCCGCGCAGCCACCCGGGCGCCTCGTCGGTGTAGACCCCGGCGTCGTCGAGCGGCGCGTACGGTGGCAGGCCGTGGGCCATGCCGGTCTTGTAGTCGTCGGTGCCGTGGCCGGGCGCGGTGTGGACCAGGCCCGTGCCCTGCTCGGTGGTGACGTAGTCGGTGAACCAGACCCGGAAGCTCGGGTCGTCGGCGCTCGCGGGCGCGTCGAGGAACGGGTGCTGATAACGAGTCCCCTCGAGGCTGCGCAGCCGCGCCGGGTCGATCGCGATGGCCTCGGCGACGAGGTGGGGTGCGCCGATCGCCTTGGCGAAGGACTCGGCCAGCGCCGCGGCGCACACGAGATATTCGCCTGTCCTGAGCTCGGTCGAAGGGCCCGGGACCGGCGAGGGCACCGCGACGTAGGCGACCTCGGGGTGGAGCACGATCGCCAGGTTGGCGGGCAGGGTCCACGGGGTCGTGGTCCAGATCGGGAGCGCCAGCCGCGCGCCGGCCAGCCGCGCGTCGAGCTGGCCCGGATCGAAGTCGACCAGCGGGAACCGCACGTAGATCGAGGGCGACGTCTTGTCGGCGTACTCGATCTCGGCCTCGGCCAGCGCGGTCTTGTCGCGCGGGCACCAGTAGACCGGCTTCTTGCCGCGATAGAGATAGCCGCCGCGCGTGAACGCCGCGAGCCCTTGCACGATCGCCTTCTCGTAGGCGGGCGTCAGCGTCATGTACGGCGTGTCCCACGCGCCGAAGATGCCCAGCCGCTTGAACTCCGTGCGCTGGATGTCGATGAACTTCATCGCGTACGCCTTGCAGGCGGCGCGCAGCTCGGCCTTGCTCATCGTCGCGCGCTTCTTGCCGAGCTCGCGCTCGACCGCCAGCTCGATCGGGAGGCCGTGGGTGTCCCAGCCGGGGATGTAGGGCGCGCGCAGGCCCATCATCGTCTTGTGCTTGACGACGATGTCCTTGAGGAGCTTGTTGAGGATGTGGCCGTAGTGGATGTGGCCGTTGGAGTATGGCGGCCCGTCGTGGAGGATGAACGGCGCCGCGTCGGCGCGTGCCTCCTGGATGCGCTCGTAGATGCCCTGCTGGCTCCACGCGGCGAGCAGCTCGGGCTCGCGGCGGGCGAGATCGCCGCGCATCGGGAAGGCGGTCTCCGGAAGCGCGACCGTGTCCTTGTACTTGCCTTGATCTCGAGCCGACATCGCGGCGGACGCTAGCACGCCGGACCCCGGGCGTGCGCCGCGGCGCGTCGTCGGCGTCGGACCGGCGCGGTAGCGTGCGCCGCATGAGCGATGCCGCCGCGCCCCGCGCCTCCTGGGACACCTACTTCATGAGCATCGCGCAGGTGGTCGCGACGCGCTCGACCTGCCCGCGCAAGTTCGTCGGCTCGGTGATCGTGCGCAACCGCATCATCCTATCGACCGGCTACAACGGCTCGATCCGCGGGATGCCGCACTGCTCGGACGTCGGCCACATGATGGAGGACAACCACTGCGTGGCCACGATCCACGCCGAGGCCAACGCGATCATCCAGGCCGCACGCTCGGGCGTGACCATCGACGGCGCGACGATCTACGTGACCGCGTCGCCGTGCTGGAGCTGCTTCAAGCAGATCGCCAATGCGGGGATCGTGCGCATCTGTTACGGCGAGTTCTATCGGGACGAGCGCATCTTCGACGTCGCGCGTCAGATCGAGCTCGAGCTGGTCCACGTGCCGTTGCCGGGCGTGCAGCTGCCGCCCGCGCCGATCGCCCCCCCCGGGTGAGGGGGCATGAGGGTCGGAGTGGGAGCGAGCGAGTGATCGATCGTTTTTGGTCCAACCTTTTCTTTTCGGTAGAGCTTCTTTCTTGATCCGGAGGGGGCCGCTCGCCTAGCCTGCGGTCCAGCCTTACGGCCGCCCCCTTGGGAGGCCTTGCCACGCGAGCGAGGTACACGTGATCCTACGGCGACTTTTTCTCGTCACTGCGCTGGCGCTCGGCCTGTGCACCGTCGCACCTACGTTCGACGCTGTCCGCGACGGGACCTGGACCGCGACCGCCGACGCCGGGCCGTCGACGACCAAGGAGTCGTCACGGAAGAAGGCCGCGGTCGCCAAGAAGAAGGCCGCCGCGAAGAAGGCCACCGCGAGGAAGGCCGCCGCCCGCCGGAGCCGCAGCAAGAAGTCCGCGAAGGTCAAGCTGTGCTCCGAGACCCGCGGTAGCGGCAAGAAGAAGCGCCGGCGCTGCACGTTCGTTCGCGAGTTCCAGGGCCACGGCGTCGCGTCGACCAAGCTGCGCACCGATGTGCTCGAGCGTCCGACCGGCGACGTCTGGCTCAGCGTCGAGAACCTGCGCGAGGAGACCAAGCTCAACATCTTCAAGCCCGACGGCAGCTACGACGAGGGCGCGCTGGCCAAGCTCGACGAGCTGTTCCGCTGCCGCCGCACCGGCGAAGTTCGCTCGGTCGACCCGCGCCTCTACGAGCAGCTGTCGCGCATCTACGATCACTTCGGCGCCCGTCGCATCGACCTGGTCAGCGGCTTCCGCTTTGCCGAGCGCAACTCGAGCCGGCACTACCACGCGTCGGCGATGGACATCCGCATCAAGGGCGTGACCATCCGCGAGATGTACGACTATGCCGAGAGCCTCGACGGCGGCGGCATGGGCATCGGCATTTACCCGCACTCCGGCTTCGTCCACGTCGACTTTCGCGCGCCCGGCGAGCCGAGCTACCGCTGGACTGACTACAGCGGCCCCAACAGCGGCAAGAAGCACAAGTCGAACAAGAAGCGTCCCGGCCGCACGTCGCGCGCGAAGAAGCCGACCAGCTGATCGGCTGCTGCCGGCTGGCCGGCGCGACCGCGCTCCCCGGTTCGTCCTGAGCCCGCGCGGGCGAATGCGAGCTCGGCGTCGAAGGACGCCCTGCGTCCGGCGGGAGGGCCCTCAGCATCCCGCACGTTGTTCTTCCGGTGTCCCTGAGCGAAGGCTCGCGCAGCGAGCCGAAGTCGAAGGGCAGCCCGGCGAAGATCCCGTGCGGCACCTGGGCGCTCTGCCCTCTGCCCTCCGGATCCCGCACATCTTCCCCGGTGTCCCTGATAGGGGCAGCGCTTCCGATCACATGGCGCGATGTGACCAATCGCGAGGGGTGCCCTTCGACACGCGCACCCTACGGGGGCGCGGCCAAGGGCGAACGGGATGAGCTGGCCGACCGCTCACGCCTGGGCGCGGGGGCGACGGCCCGCCGCGTCGAGCAGCTCGGCTGCATGCGCGCGGGCGCGCGTGGTCGCGGCCCCTCCGAGCATCCGGGCCAGCTCGTCCTTGCGCGCGGCGCCGGTGAGCTTCTTGACGATGGTCTCGGTCCGGCCCGCGACCTCGATCTTCTCGACGTGATAGTGGCCGTCGGCCTGGGCGGCGATCTGCGGCAGGTGGGTCACGCACAGCACCTGGCGCTGCTCGGACACCGCGCGG
>JBKJLC010000120.1:0-19791 GCA_046597055.1 Kofleriaceae bacterium
GCCGCGGCTTCCACACCCACGACGAGTACATCGAGCTGCCGACGCTGGCCCAGCGCACGCGCGCGCTGGTCCGGTTCCTGTGCGGGTGGCCGACGTGATCGCGGCCGGCCGCATCCTCGCCGCCGGGCTGGTGCTCGGCGCGACCGTCACGTCCGCCGTGGCCCAGCCGAGCTCGCCGATCGGCGGGCTCACCCCGGCGTGGGGGCCACCGCCGTCCGGTCACCAGACGATCGAGCGCCGCCACGAGCACGATTCGCTGATGATCCAGCTGCAGGCCGGGCCGGCCGCGCTCCGCTTCACCGGCGCGGGTGGCCAGCTCGAGTTCGAGGGTCGCGGCCTGGCGATCCACGCGGCGGTCGGCTCGAGCGTCGCGCCCGGGCTCATCGTGCACCTCGAGCTGGCGCGGACCATGAGTTACCAGGCCGCGCTGCGGACCGGCGGCGTCATCACCGATGACGACGTGACCCTCGGGACCATCGCGGTCGGCGCCGGGCTGACCTGGTACCTGATGCCGGCGAACGTCTACCTGGCGGGCTCGATCTCGATGATGCAGCTCGGGGTCCAGCCCCACGAGGGCGCGGCCGGCCACACCGACTACGGCCCGAGCCTGGCCTTGGCGCTCGGCAAGGAGTGGTGGATGTCGCCGAGCTGGGGCGTCGGGCTGGCCGCGCGCGCGACCTACGGCGCGCTGCCCGCGGCGGACGGCCCCTTCGAAGGCGGCGCGGCCGCGCTGGTGGTGTCGGCGACCTACGACTGACCGCGCGCGCTCAGGGGCAGAGCCGGCTCGCTGCGCTCGCCTCAGGCGCGACCGCGCGGCAGGGCGCGCTCGATGTCGGCCACGCTGACCGGGTCGTCGCCGCCGCTCAGGATCACGCGCTCGATCACGTTGCGCAGCTCGCGGACGTTGCCCGGCCACGAATGGTGCGCGAGCCGGGTGGCGGCCTCGCCCGAGAAGCCGCCGCGGCGCTGCCCAGTCTCGGCCGAAAGCTGGTAGAGGAAGCGCTCGGCGAGCCCGACCACGTCGGCACCGCGCTCGCGCAGCGGCGGCACCAGCACGACCTGCGACGCGAGCCGCCGGTACAGGTCCTCGCGCATCGCGCCCGCGCCCACCATGCTGGCGATGTCGTGGCACGACGACACGATCAGGCGGGCATCGAGCGGGATGCGCCCGCCCCCGGCCTTCTCGAGGTAACCGAGGTCGAGCGCGCGCGCGAGCTGCTTCTGGCAGCGCGGCGGCAGCGCGGCCAGCTCGTCGAGGAACACGGTGCCCCCGCGCGCGGCCTCGAGCTTGCCGGGCCGGCGCGACGCTCCGGGCGCCTCGTGGCCGAACAGCTCGCTCTCGAGCCAGGTCTCCGACAGCGCCGCGCACCGGATCGCCACGAACGGCCCGACCGAGCGCACGCTGCGGCCGTGGATCGCGGCGGCGACCCGCTCCTTGCCGACGCCCGGCTCGCCGATCAGCAGGATCGGCTCGGGCCGGTGGGCCAGCCACGCGACCCACTCGCGCAGGCGCGCCGACACCGCGCTGTCACCGTCGACCTCGACCGCCTCGGTCATCCGCTCGACGGTGACCCGGTCGCGACGGACGTGGGCGTTGATCGACGCGCCGATGATCCGCGCGGCCGCGGCCAGGAAGTCGAGCGCGGCGCGATCCCAGGCGATGCCGGTGCGATCGGCGATGATCAGCGACCGCACACCCTCGATCGTGAGCGGGGCCACCAGCGCGACCCGCTCGCCGTCGAACACCGCCAGGGCGCGACCGGTCTCGGCCACCTTCACCAGCAGCGCGCGGTTGACCTGGACCACGCCGATCGGCTGCTCGTCCTCGGCGCTCCGCCCGGCGAACACCGCGAAGCCCTGGCCGCGGTCGCCGTCGCTGTCGCGCAGGATCTGCACGCGGGTCGCGGCCAGCGCCTGCCCGACCAGGACCACGCCCAGATCGGCGGCCTGCACCGCGGAGGCGGTGCCGGGCAGCCCCTCGCCGAGCGCGGCCAGGGTCGCGACCGCGCGGCCGAGGAACGCCGGATCGGTCGGGCTCTGGCCGATCGATCTCGCGGCCTGCTCGGCGTCGACGTCGACCGCGACCGAGGTCTCGGCGCCGGTGCACACCACCTCGCCCTCGCTCACCACCTCGAGCGTCGAGCAGCCGATCTCGATCCGGTCACCGGTCGCCAGCGTGCGCAGGTCGACCGGCTCGCCGTTGACCTTGGTGCGGTTGGTGCTGCCGAGGTCGATCACCAGCGGCCGGCCGTCGCGGATGCCGATGCGAAAGTGCTCGCGGCTGACCGCGGCATCGCCGAGCCGCATCGCGCACGAGTCGCCGCGGCCGACCAGGCCGCCCTCGGGCGGGATCGGCAACACGCGACCACGATCAGGACCCCCGATGACCACGAGCCGAGCGGACATCGAGGTCGATGCTACCCCGCGGGCGTCGCCGGCGGTTGCCTGATCGACGGCCATCGCGCACGCTCGCGGCCATGGTCACCTCGCCCAACTCCGCCGGCGCTGCCCCCGCCGAGCTCACCTACGTCGTCACCGGCGCCAACACCGGTATCGGCAAGGAGACCGCCCGCGTCCTCGCCCGCCAGGGCGCCCGGGTCGTGCTCGCGTGTCGGTCGGTCGAGAAGACCCGCGCGGTCATCGACGAGCTGCGCCAGGACACCGGGAGCGACCGGCTCGACAGCGTCGGCCTCGACCTCGCGGATCTGGCGTCGGTGCGCGCCTGTGCGAAGGCGCTGCTCGCGCGCGACCAGCCGATCCACGTGCTCGTCAACAATGCCGGCCTGGCCACCGTCCGCGGCGTCACCAAGGACGGCTTCGAGCTCGCGTTCGGGACCAACCACCTCGGTCACTACCTGCTGACCCGGCTGCTGCTCGACCGGCTGCGCGCGAGCGCCCGGCCCGGCGCGCCGGCCCGCATCGTCAACGTGTCGAGCGACGCGCACTACAGCGCGAAGGGCATCGACTGGAACGCGGTGCGCCTGCCGACCCGCACCGTGGTCGGCATGCACGAGTACGGGGTGTCGAAGCTCGCCAACGTGCTGTTCACCACCGAGCTGGCCCGTCGCCTGCCGCTCGACGAGGTCACCGCCTACGCGCTGCACCCGGGCGTGATCGCGAGCGACATCTGGTCGCGCCGCATGCCGCGGCCGGTGGCGTGGGTGATCACGCGCTTCATGAAGTCGACCACCGACGGCGCCCGGACCAGCGTGCACTGCGCGACCACGCCGGCGCTGGCCGGCGAGAGCGGCCGCTACTACGTGCGCGAGCGCGAGCAGCGCCCGAGCAAGGTCGCGCAGGACACGACCCTGGCCCGCGAGCTGTGGGAGCGCAGCGCGGCCTGGACCGGGCTGGACGCGTGAGGCGACCGCGCCGGGATCACGCGCGCCGACGGGACCGTGCTCGATCTACACGACGGTGGCTCGATCGCGATCGGCCACCGTTCGCGGCGACCGGCGTGCGCCAGCGGGTCCCGGCGTGCGGGGCCGGCGGGCTGGCCGCGGCGATCGTCCTCGAGAGCGACCGCTGACGCGTGCTATGAGCAGGGCATGCGCGCTGCCGTCACGTCGCTCGTCCTCGCCAGCCTCTGCCTCACGGCCAGCGCTGCCTGCAAACGCAGCGCGCCCGCCCCAGCCGGGGGCACCGGCACCGCCACCGCCACCGGCACGGCCGCAGCCGATCCCTGGGGCTCCACCCAGGAGGCCGGCGCGCCGGCGACCCGGATCCAGAAGCCGTTCCTGTATGCGGTGACCCGGGCCGAGACGCCGGCGGTCACCACCTACCTGTTCGGCACGATGCATATCGGCATCAACGGCGAGACCCAGCTGCCGCCGTGGGTGTGGACCAAGCTCGACGGCGCGCGGGCGTTTGCGATGGAGGCCGACGTCAGCGAGCCGGAGGTGATGAAGGCGCTGGCCCGCACCGACGGCGGCAGCCTCCAGGCCGAGCTCGGCGCCGAGCACTGGAAGAAGCTGAAGGAGGTCATCGGCGACCCGCTCGCCGAGGGCATGAACCACTTCAAGCCGTTCGCGGTGATGACCGTGCTGGCGACCAAGGACCTGCCGATGACGCCGCCGATGGACCAGGTGATGCACAAGCGGGCCAAGGACGCCGGCAAGCCGATCGTCTTCCTCGAGAGCGCGATGCGCCAGCTCGAGATCATCGACCCGTTCATGACCGCCGCCGACATCAAGGCGTATCTCGACAACCTGGCGTACGCGAAGACCCAGACCCTCGGCATGATCGAGATGTACGCCGACGGTGACGAGGTCGCGCTCGGCAAGCTGTTCGAGGACCAGACCCTGTGGGTCGCGGCCGGCCGCGATCCGAAGACCTTCGCCGGCTACGTCGACGCGATCCTCGGCAACCGCAACGCCTCGTGGATCCCGGCGATCGAGCAGATCCACGCCGAGGGCGGCGGCTTCGTCGCGGTCGGGGCCGGCCACCTGGTCGGGCCGCGCAGCGTCGTGCAGCTGATGGCCGACAAGGGCTACACCGTCAGCCGCGTCACCGGCCCCTGACCTCCGGCCGCGCGGCCCGGGCTGCGCGGTCAGGCGGCGGCGCTGCCGAACGCCCGGGTCAGGAAGTCGCCGGCGAGCTCGAGCACCGGCGGCGGGATCTCGTGGCCACCGGGGAACGGGACGAAGCCGACCGCGGCGCCGGCCTCGGCCAGGAAGCCGTGCAGTCGCTCGCCACCGGCGAACGACAGCAGCCCGTCCATGGTCCCGTGGGTCTGCAGCACCAGCCGGCCGGCGAGCGCGGCGGCGCGCGGCTTCCACTCGGCCTCGGCGATGATCACGCCCGACAGGACGATCAGCCCGGCCAGCGGGCGCGCGGTGGCCAGCGCGACGTCGACCGTGAGCATCGCGCCCTGCGAGAAGCCGCCGAGCACGGTCGCCGCGTCGCGACGCTGGTGGTCGCGCTCGAGCGCGGCGAGCAGGTCGCTGACCGCCGCGCGGGCGGCGGCCAGGCCGTCGGGGATCTCGGCGGCGCGATCGGCGCCGCGACCGCTGGCGAGGTCGCGCTCGATGCGCTCGAGGTCGAGCCGCCACCACGCGCGCGCGTCGCCGTAGGCGCCCCCGAGCTCGAGCAGCCCGGCCGGGAACACCCAGCGGGTGCCGGGGGGGGCGTCGATCCACGCGGCGAGCGCGACCAGATCGTCGCCACCGGCACCGAAGCCGTGCAGCAGGACGACCATCGGGCCGTCGCCCCCGCCGTCGTCGTCATCGCCGCCGGCGAGGACACAGTCGAGCCCGGCGATCCGCAGCGACTTCATGCCGGCCAGCATACAACGCGAGCCGTGGTTGCGCCGAGGGCACCCGCGCGACAGGATGCGCTGTGCCCACGTCCGTCCCCCTCGCGCTCGTCGGTGTGCTCGGCGCCGCCGCTTGCTCCTCGTCCTCCGCCCCGCGGGCGACCACCCCGCTGGAAAAGCCGGCCGCCGCCGCGCCGGCCGCCGCCGCGGACGCCGCCAACGACGTGGTGATCGACAGCGGCCGGCTGGTGATCGCGCAGGCCGGCATGCCGGTGGGGCTCGAGCAGTTCGAGCTGCGCCGGCGCGGCGATGTGCGCGTGATGCGGGCCCAGGTCGAGATGAACGTGCTCGGCCAGCAGGTGAACGGTGGCAGCGAGCTGGTCACTGACGCCGGCTTCCGGCCGCTGCGCGGCACCTCGCGCCACGAGGTCGACACCGTCGTGGTCGCGGCCACGCTGTCCGGTGGACCGGACAAGCTGGCGCTGACCCTCACCACCAGCAGCCCGGGCTCGGCCGCCGGGCCCCAGGTCCGCGAGGAGCGCGCGCCCGGGCCGGTCGACGTCTACATCGACAACACGACGTTCGCGCGATTCGCGCCGCTGTGTGCACGCGCGGCCGACGCCCGCGGCCCCCTGATCGCGTTCCCGGGCGTGAAGATCACGATCGGCGAGGTCCGGACCAAGGGCGCGATCCGCACCTTGCCGGCCGACATCGGCGGCGAGATGGTGATCGACGTCCACTGCGATGGCGCGCGCCTGGTCGGCGTCGACATGCCGTCGGTCGGGCTGACCACCACCCGCGAGGGCTCCGAAGCCGCGGTCGCCGCGGCGCGCCGGCCGCCGCGGTCGAAACCCGCGCTGCCCGACGGGCTGGTCGAGCTCGACCGCACGGTCGCGGTCAAGGCGAAGGGGATCGAGCCCGCGACGCTGGCGTGCGCGCTGGTGCTCCCGAGCTCGCACGCGAGCGTGAAGGTCCGCGGCCGCACGGGCCCGACCGCGGCGCTGCCCGCGGTGGTGTTCCTCACCGGCTCGGGCCCCCAGGATCGTGACGAGGACAGCTACGGTCCGGGCGGGCTCAAGCTCGCCATCTTCAAGGTGATGGCGATCGAGCTGGGCCAGGCCGGCATCGCCTCGCTCCGCTGCGACGACCGCGGCACCGGTCGCTCGACCGGCACGCTGATGAAGACGACCCTCGACAGCAACGTCGCCGATGCGGCCGCCGCGGTCGCCGCCCTGCGCGCCGAGCCGGCGATCCATCCGGCGCAGATCGGCATGATCGGTCACTCGGAGGGCGGCGTGATCGCCCCGGTGGTCGCCGCCCGCGATCCCCGGCTGCGCGCGCTGGTCCTGATGGCCGCGACCGGGCGGCCGCTCGGCGCGGTGCTGCTCGAGCAGCTGCGCCTGGGCTTCGAGCGCAGCGGCAAGCCGGCCGACGAGCTCGAGCGCGACCTGGCCACCGCGCGCGCGATCGTCGACGCCATCGCCGCCGGCAAGCCGCTGCCCGCAGGCCTGACCGAGGCCGAGGTCGCATCGTGGGAGACCAGCCGCCCGTGGATGCGATCGCACCTGCTGCACGACCCGGCCAAGGTCGCGGCCCGCCTCGGCCGGCTCGCCGTGCTGATCGCGTACGGCGAGGCCGACCGCCAGGTCGCGCGCGCCGACACCGACGCGCTCGCCACTGGCTTCGCCAAGGCGAAGAACCGGAAGGTCCAGACGAAGCTCTACCCGCGCCTCAATCACCTGTTCGCCCGCTCGACCACCGGCGACATCTCGGAGTACTCCGACCCCGATGCCGAGGTCGACCGCCGCTTCCTCGCCGACGTGGTGGCCTTTCTGAAGGCCGCGCTCTCGTGACTCGTTGCCGGCCATGTGGTCACGCCGGGCGATCGTCGCGCCGAGGCTGCGACGCCCGGGATACACTCCCAACATGGCGACCTGGTCGGTGAGCGAGCTGAGCTTCGCGGAGGCGGAAGCCGCCGATCGCGAACGGGCGGCGAAGCTAGGTCCGGGCGGTCGCGTCAGGCTGGTGCCGACCCTGCTGGCGGCCAGCCTCGCCACCCGTGGGATCCGTGAGCTACCAAGACTTCGCCGAGTTTATTCGTATCCTGCAGCGACATCGCGTGCGCTTCCTGGTGATCGGCGGATACGCCGTCGCGTTCCACGGCCTCCCGCGCGCCACCGATGACGTCGACGTCCTGATCGACCGCAGCGAAGCGAACATCCGTCGCATCGAGCGAGCGTTGCTGGAGTTCGCGGGCACGGTGCCACGACCAGCGGCGCTGCGCCGGCGCGGCGGCGTGGTGCGAATCGGTGGCCCCATGGTGCACATCGACATCACCACGAAGATCGACGGCATCAGTGCCTTCCAGCCGGTGTGGGACCGACGCGTTCGAGGTGACTTCCTTGGCGTTCCGGCGAGCTATGTCTCGGCCCGTGACCTGCTGAGGACGAAGCGAGCCGCCAACCGGCCCAAGGACCAAGGCGACATCGCATTCCTGCGCGAGCTGCTCGCGGCGAAACGATCCCGGCGGTAGCGGGCTCGCCGACCGGCGACCGCTCCCACGCGGCCGCGTTCGTTCGGTCGTACGGACTGATTCGAGCGCTCGCCCACGGGCGTGGATCTGGCTTGAATGCGGCTCGCCCGCGCGCCGTCGCGGCAATGGCCGCGGTGCTGCAGTCGCTCATCCAGTCGACGTTGATCCTGCCACGGTGCTGCCACGCGAGACGGTACACGCCGGGCGCGGCCGGGATAGGATGGGCGCCAGGTGGTCGAAAACCTGGCAAGCAGTCGTCGCTACTGGCGGCCCAGCGTGACCGGCAGTGGCCCTCGATCGCGGCGCCTTGCGCTCGCCGCCGTCCCACCGCGTCTGAACGACGCCATCTCGAAGGCGGTGCTCTAGTGCGCACCCGTGACGCGCTGCTGACCTCGCTCGGCCAGGCCGGGTACACGCCGGGCCGCAAGGACGTCCCGCCGCTGATCGCGCTGCTGGCCGAGGCCGAAACGCACGCGCCGGCGGTGCGGCGCGCGCTGGCGCGGGCCGATGCGAGCGCGGTGATCGCCGCGCTGGCCCCGGCGCTGGCGGCGGCGGCCGAAGGCGACGCCACCCGGCTGGTGGCCGCGCTCGGCGACGTGGCCGGGCGGGACCCGGCGGCGACCCCCGCGCTGGTCGCCGCGCTCGACGATGACCGGCCGCGGGTCCGGCGCGCCGCGGTGATGGCGCTCGGCAAGGTCGGCGGTGAGGCGGCCCGGGTCGCGCTCGGCGCCTACTGGGATCGCGACCTGCCGCCCGACCACCGACGGGCCACCGCCGAGGCGCTCGGCAAGGCCGGCGGTGCCGACGCGGTCCGCCGGCTGACCGCCGCCGATCCCGGCGACGACGCGATGCTGGCCCAGCGCCGCGCGCGCGGCCTCCTGATCGCGACCCGCGACGACGCGACCGAGCCGTCGGAGATCGCGCTCGACGTAGCGCCGCCGGGGCCGGTCGAGCTGGTCGCGCTGTGTCGCAGCGGGCTCGAGACCGTGCTCGCTGGCGAGCTGGCCGAGCTGGGCCTGCCGGTGCGGCGGCTGGGCGTGGGCCGGGTGATGCTCGACCTGACGGGCCCGCTGGCGCTGGTCTATCAGGCCCGCACCCTGCTCGGCGCCGGCGCCCTGGTCGAGCTGCCGCCCGGCCCGCTCGCGGCCGCGATCCCCGAGGCGCTGGCCGCGCCGGTGGTGCGCGCGCTGCTGGCCGCCTGGACCCGCGGCCAGGTGCGCTGGCGGCTCGACTTCGAGCGCGGCGGCCACCGACGGGCGCTGGTGTGGGAGGTCGCGGCCCGGGTCCAGGCGCTCGCGCCGGCGCTGATCAATCAACCGCGGGCGACCACCTGGGACGTGGTGGTCACCGACGACGAGCGCCACCTCGAGCTGCGGCCGCGCCGGTTCACCGACGATCGCTACCGCTGGCGGGTCGCCGACGTGCCGGCCGCCTCGCACCCGACGGTCGCGGCCGCGCTGGCCCGGGTCGCCGGCGTGCGCGCCGGCGAGCACGTGTGGGATCCGTTCGTCGGCTCGGGCGCCGAGCTGTGCGAGCGCGCGCGGCTGGGCCCGGCCCGCCTGCTCGGCAGCGATCTCGACGACCGCGCGCTGGCGGCGGCCCGCGCCAACCTGACCGCGGCCGGCCACCCGACCGCGGAGCTGGTCCGCGCCGACGCGCTCATCCACACGCCGCCCCCGCTCGGCCTGATCATCACCAACCCGCCCATGGGCCGCCGGCTGCGCGGCGACGCCGGCGGGCTGCTCGAGCGGTTCGCCGAGCGGGTCCCGGCGCTGCTCGATCGCGGCGGTCGCCTGGTGTGGCTGACCCCGGCCTTCGAGCGCACCGCGGCCGCGCTACGGCGGGGCGGCCTGACCCTGAAGTTCGCGCGCGAGGTCGACCTGGGCGGCTACGAGGCACGGCTGGAACGCTGGGACCGTTGATCTGGCGCCGCCGCGGGGTCATCCTGCGGCCGATGCGCGACCTCCGCTACACCGTGTTCGGCACGATCGGGCGGAGCTTCGCAGTCTGGGCCAAGAACCTCGTCCCGATCACGATCCTCGGGCTGCTGTTCTTCTCGCCGCTCATCATCTACACGGGCTCGCTGGTCCTCGACCTCGGCCGCACCGGCTACGTCGGCGAGGACTCGTGGACGCTGTGGTTCGTCGTGACCAGCACGCTGGCCTACGCGGTCGATCAGCTGCTGGCCGCGCCGATCGTCTACGGCGTCGTCCAGGAGCTCAACGGCACCCACGCCGGGCTCGGCGCCTGCATCGTGCAGGGCCTCAAGCGCTTCTTCCCGGTGTTCCTCACGGTCTTTCTCCTCTACTGGTGCGTCGTCTTCGGCACCTACCCGTTCATCATCCCGGGCTTCGTCATGGCCTGCGGCCTGTACGTCGCGGTCCCGGCCGCGGTGTGCGAGCGCCCGGGCATCATGGGCACGCTGACCCGGAGCTTCCACCTCACCGAGGGCAGCCGCCTGCGCATCTTCGGGCTCCTCGTCCTCTACTGGGGCACCCGCACCGGCGCCAAGATGGCGCTCCTCTACGGCCTCGACCCGCAGGGCCACGCCGGCAAGATGCAGATCGTGCTGATCGGCTCGATCGTGATCGACCTGCTGTTCGGCTGCCTCGGCGCGGTCCTGCAGGGCGTGACCTACGGAAAGCTTCGCCAGCTGCGCGACGGCGCCTCGACCCACGATCTCGCCAAGGTCTTCGAGTAGCCGCCGGGTGCCGCCGCTCGCGTTCACCGTCCGCGGCACGCTCGCCAGCGGGCTGACGATGTGGCGACACCGGTTCTGGTCGATCCTCGCGATCGCCACGGTCATCTGGCTGCCCGCGCTGGTGTTCCACGGCCTGTTCATGGCCGGCGTCGGAGGGCCCGATGGTGCGCCCGCCAACGCGCTGCTCGGCCTGCTGATCATGACCACGCCGTACGCACACGTGGCCGACCAGCTGGTCGCCGCCCGGGTCCAGCGTGGCGAGTACGGGACGAGCGATGGGATCCGCGCCAGCCGGCTCGCAGATCTGCGCCGGTGGATCGCGCTGCTGACGACCGCCGTCCTCGTCCATGTCGCCGTGCTCGCCGGCGCCTGCCTGCTCCTGGTGCCGGGGCTGCTGGTCGCCGTGCTCTTTTCGGTCGCGACCACCACGGTGAGCGCCGAGCACCGCAGCCCACTCGCCGCCCTGCGCCGCAGCGTGCACCTCACCCGCGGCCAGCGCTGGCGCGTCGCCGGCGTGCTGGCCGTCCTGTGGGGCGTGCGCTGGGCCGGTCGGCTGGTCCTGCCCTACGGCGCGGACGCCACCGGCGCGCCGTGGCTGCTCGTGGTCGGCCTCGGGCTCGCCGCGGTGTTCGATCTCGTGGCCAGCGCCGCGACCGCGGCCGTGCAGGTCGTGCTCTACCGCCGCCTGCGCGACCGGCTCGACGGCTCGTCGGATCTCGCCGCGATCTTCGGGTAGGCCTCGGGCGGCGCGGCCCGCTTCAGCCCGGTCGCGGCCCGCTCAGGAGCGGTCGTGCTTGTCGGCGCGCCGCTTGCCGAACAGGAGCCGCTGCTCGAGGTGTCCGCGTAACGCTCCGTAGAAGTCGCGCAAGAAGCGCGGCGCTTGCCCGGGCGGCACCGTCTCCTGGTAGCCGATCTTGATCCGGATCTTCTCGGCGACGGTCGCGATCGCGTCGGGGTCGGCGGCGGCCTCGCCGCGCAGGAGGCCCTCGAGCACCTGCAATTCGTAGACGCCGTAGATGCCGAGCTGGGCGTCGGTGAACCGGTAGCTCGGCGCGGCCGGCATCGCCGGCACCGACACCGCGGCCGTGGTCGGAGCGCCCGGCGGCGCCGGGCTGGCCGGCATCCGCGGCCGGCGGGCATCGGCGAGGTCCGGACGCAGCTGGGTCCGCGGCTGGACCACGACCAGCGTGCCGCCGATCAGGTCGCCGACCCGCAGGTTGTCCTTGTTGAAGAGCGGCAAGAGCGCGATCAGCACGATCCAGGTCGACGCCGCGACCCAGGACCAGGTCGGCGCGTCGGGCCACACCTGATCGTGGGCGAGCAGGTAGGTGAGCGGCATCCACAGCTCGAGCTCGCGCACCAGGTTGCGCGCCAGCACCGCGCTGGCCTCGAGCGAGCCCCCGCGCGCGTCGATCACGCGGATGCCGGCCGCGCGCTTGCCCGGGGTCGCGCCGTGGCCGCGCATCTCGAAGTACACGAAGTAGAAGTGGCGGAGCAGGAAGCCGAGCAAGAGCGCCAGCGACGACAGCCAGTGATCCGCGCCGGGCGAGGCCAGCCCCAGCACGAGCGTCAGCCCCAGGATCACCCCGACGATGATCAGGATGTCGATGATCAACGCGGTGGCGCGCTCGCCGACGCTGGCCAGCGTGAACTGGATCGGGATGCCCTCGGGCGTGATGATCTCGCGCCGGCGCACCGCCTCGCCGCCGCGGCTGACGTACGACGCTACCGCCACGGCGCCTCGCGCAGGACCCGGGCCCGGCCGACCCAACCGAAATAGCCGAGCCAGCCGAGCGCGGTGAGGCCGGCGACCGTGAACCGCACCGGCACGCTGGTCACCATCTGGCGGAAGATGCCCTCGATCAGGCCGGCGATGAACAGCATCACGACCGCGCCCAGCACGATCTCGGCAGCCATCCGGCCGCGCCGTCGCAACGCGTCGCCGCGCGGCTCGGCCCCGGGGAACACCAGGGCGTGGCCGAGCAGCAGCCCGGCGGCGCCGCACAGGATCACGGCCAGCAGCTCGGTGACCCCGTGGGGCAGGAGCCAGGCCCACAGGTCGACGCCGAGCCCGCGGCCGTGATGGAGGGCGGCGAACGCGCCGATCACGAGGCCGTTCATGAACATCAGGAACACGGTGGGCAGCCCGGCCACGAACCCGAGCGCGAACGCGAGCATCCCGATCCGCGCGTTGTGGGTGAACAGCGAGGTCGCGAAGTGGGTCAGCGACTGATCGAAGCCCTGCTGTTGGTAGAGGACGTCGCGCAGCTCGCTGGTCGAGGCGGCCGGGTCGCGGCCGCCGGCGTACGACGCGTCGACGAACAGGTAAAAGGCGTCGGTGTCGTCCCGCACCATCGCGTAAGCGACCACCGCGCCGGCCGCCATGAACAAGGCCGCCAGCAGGACGTGCCACTTCGCGGCCCGCACCGCGGCCGGGAACCGCCAGCTCAGCCACGCCGCGATCCGGGTCCGGGCCCGCTCGCGCGAGCCGTAGACCACCACGTACGCGCGGGCGACCAGGCTCTCGAGGTAGTCGGTGAGCGCGCGGTCGAGCGAGATCGCGCGGGCCACCGACAGCGACGACAGGCTGGCCCGGTACAGGTGCGGCAGCTGGGCCAGCTCGTCGGGCACCAGCCCGTCGAGGCCCTGGTCGTGGGCGCGAGCCAGCAGGCTCTCGAGCTGCTGCCAGGTCGCCTCGCGCTCGCGCCGGAACTGGACGCTGCGCAGGGTCGGATCGAGCCCGGGGGAGGCGGTGGCGCTCATCGCAGCAGCTCCCGGCGCTTGATGTCGAGGTAGCGGTTGATCACCTGCAGCGAGAACTGCTCGGGCGTGGTGTCGATCACCATCGCGCCGGCGCGCCGCAGCCGCTCCAGCACCAGCCGCCGCTCGCGGGCGAAGCCGCCGGCGACCACCGACTCGTGCAGGTCCGCCAGCGAGCGCGGCTCTCGCTCCGATCCGCCGGTGCGGCCGTCGACCGCGGGATCGCCGACCGCGACGAACAGGACCAGGTGGTGGCGGGCCAGCCGGGTGACGTTCTCGATCATCAGCTCGGCGGTGATGCTGTCGAGGAAGTCGGTGAACAGCACGACCAGCGAGCGCCGCTTGACCCGCTGGGCCAGCTCGGCGAGCGCGAGCGTGAAGTTGCTCTCGACCCGGCGATAGGCGAGCTCGGCGGTGACCCGGGTCAGGCGCGGGAACGCGTGCATGCCGCCGGCCGGCTCGGTCCAGGTCCGCACCTTTTCGTCGAACCCGAGCAGGCCGACCCGGTCGCCGGTCTTGAGGCACAGCCACGACAAGAGGAGCCCGGCGTTGACCGCATGATCGAGCCGCGGGATGCCGGCCAGCGGCTCGCTCATGAGCTGGCCGCCGTCGATCGCGACGATGACCTGGTGGTTGCGCTCGGCGCGGAACTGCGTGCACAGCAGCTTGGTGTGGCGCGCCGACGACTTCCAGTCGATCGCGCGGTGGTCGAGGCCGGGCACGTACTCGCGCAGCGAGTCGAACTCCGAGCCGTCGCCGTTGTAGCGCTCGACCTTCATGCCCGACATGAACTCGCGGCTGGACAGGACCCGCAGCGCCATCGCGCGGACCGCGCCCAGGTTGGGCACCACCGCGACCGGCAGGTCGAGCGCGCGCCGCCAGCGCCGCTCGATCAGGCCGAGCGGGCCGGTCCAGCGCAGGTGCAGGCCGACCACCCGGGGCTGGCCGCGGCGCACCGGCCGCAGCGGGAACCGCACCACCGCGGTCGCCTGTCCGGCGTCCGGACGCATCCGGAAGCGCGCGGGGGCCGGCCGGACCACCTCGCCGTCGATCTCGGGCACCAGCTCGACGTCGGGCGTGCGAGTGCCGCGGACCCGCACCGTGACCGTGAGCTCGCCCTCCTCGCCGATGAAGATCTGCGGGGTCGCCCGCGCGACCACCTCGACCCGGCGCCGGGGCGCGCCGAGGGCCGCGTCGATCAACATCAGCGCCGCGACCCCACCGATCGCCGCCAGCCACACCGGGAACGCGCCGGCCCCGGCCACGGCCGGCACCGCGGCCAGCGGCAGGACCGCGACCAGCACCAGGATGAGGCGAAGGGTGGGACGCATGACGGAGCCCGCTAGCGCGGGGCCGGCACCTGCTCGAGGATCTGGCGGATGACGGTCTCGGTCGACAGGCCCTCGATCTCGGCGCCGGGCGCCAGCACCACCCGGTGGCGCAGCGCCGGCACCGCGAGGACCTTGATGTCGTCGGGGATCACGAAGTCGCGCCCGGCCAGCGCCGCGTAGGCGCGCGCGGCCGACGCCAGCATGGTCGCGGCCCGCGGCGAGGCGCCGAACGACAGGTTCGAGCGCTCGCGGGTGGCGCGGATGAGGTCGACCAGGTAGTCGAGGATCGCGTCGGAGATGCGGATCTGCGCGACCAGCGCGCGCATCGCGGTCAGCCCGGCCAGGTCGGTGACCGCCTCGATCCCGAAGCTCTCCAGCCGCGGCATCGCCGAGGCGTGGCCGTGGCGGGCGACGATCGCGCGCTCCTCGTCACGGCTCGGGTAGCCGATCAGCACCTTGAACAGGAACCGATCGAGCTGGGCCTCGGGCAAGGGATAGGTGCCCTCCTGCTCGATCGGGTTCTGGGTCGCGATCACCATGAAGCCGGCGCCGAGATCGTGGGTGACGCCGTCGATCGTCACCAGTCGCTCCTGCATCGCCTGCAGCAGCGCGGCCTGGGTCTTGGGCGGCGTGCGGTTGATCTCGTCGGCCAGCAGCAGGTCGGTGAAGATCGGCCCCTTGGTCAGCGTGAAGCGGCCGCTCTGGAAGTTGAACAGGTTGGTGCCGATGACGTCGCCCGGCATGAGGTCGGGCGTGAACTGCACGCGGCCGAACCCGAGCCGCAGCGCGGCCGCGAACGACCGGGCCAGGAGCGTCTTGGCGACGCCGGGCACGCCCTCGAACAGGATGTGGCCCTCGCACAGGAGCGACGTCAGCAAGAGGTCGATCGCCGGGTCCTGGCCGACGACGACGCGGTGGATCTGGCCGCGCAGAGCGGCCGCGGTGTCACGGATGGTGGACAGGTCCATGGGTCATCTCCAGGCGCCAGCGGTGGACGCGCTCGGCCGCCACCAGCACCTGACGGGGGTTGCGCGTGTGCACCGCGGCCGCGACCTCGGCGGTGAGCTCGGCGTAGGTGATGGTGCCGCCGCGCGCGCCGCGGATGCGCTCGAGCCACCCGGCCAGCGCCACCGGCGTCAGCTCGGGCGGCGCGTGCAGCTCGGCCCGGACCGCGTCGACCGCGACCACGAGGTAGCGCTCGAGCGCGTGGCCGTGGTGGCCGGCGACCCGCATGAGCGCGGCGGTGTTCCGGATCAGGTAGGCCTTGCCGGCGCCGAGCGGCGGCGGCGCGAGCCGCGCGGGCCCGAACCGGCCGACGGCGGCCCAGAGCACCAGCACCGCGAGCAGCACCACGTGCAGCGTGACCACCGCGAGCGGAAACCGGAACAGCGCCTTCCACAGGCTCGGCTCCTCGGCGAAGCCATGCAGCGTCTCGTCGATCACCACCGGCCCGCCGTGGCGGAGGTGATCGATCAGGCCGACCGCGAAGCGGGCGTTGCCGGGCCGGCCCAGGCCGGCGTTGTTGAGGACGTCGGGATCGGTGAGCAGATAGACCGTGGTCTCGTCGACGGTGAACCAGGTGACCAGGCCGTGGTCATCGATCGCGTGCAGCGCATCGCCGTCGCCGTCGGTGGTGACCTGCGCCAGCGCCATGTCGCGGGCGACCTCGAAGCTGGGCGCGCCCAGGTGCAGCTCGTCGGTGGTGACCTCGCCCGGCGCGATCCGGGCCACCCGGGCGTCGGTGCCCAGCGCGATGAGGATGGAGTCGACGTCGGTGTCGTCGAGCATCGACACGGTCTCCAGCCAGCGCCGGTTGGCGGTCTCCGCGGTGCCGTACCACTTCGGCAACACCAGCAGCGTACGCGGCGCCGACGTCACCAGCGCGCGCAGCGCCGCCGCGCTCGCGTGGTCACCGGGCGGCACCACCGGCTCGGCGACGATCAGGAGCCCGTCCTCGACCTTGCCGGCCGAGCCGTGGCGGCTGACCACGACCGGGATGTCGAGCTCCTCGAGCACCTCGACCAGCGCGTGGTGACCGATCGCCGACACCGAGTAGCCATCGGACGACGCCGACGGCCGACCGGTGAGATCGCCGAGGAAGACGCTGAGCAGCACCGCGCCCACCAGCGAGATCGCGATCGCGCCGACCACCAGCGTGATCGCGGTGCGCGAGAACCCGCTCGGGCTCGCCGGCGGGGAGGTCATGGCTTGCCCCGGTAGGCGTCGGCGAAGCGCTGGAACTCGCGCCGGCACCGCTCGTAGTCGGCCGCGGCCGCGACGTCGTCGCCGAACCAGCTGACCTCGACCGCGGTGACCAGGCCGTGCAGCGCGGTGCGAGCGTCGGGCACCAGCGGCACTCGGGCCAGGATCTCGCGGCTGGTCAGCGACGCCGGCACCCGGGTCTTGGTCGCCCGCACCAGCTCGAGCTGGGTCCGCAGCAGCAGGGTGTGGATCGCCTCGGCGTAGCGGCCGGTGCCGGCGAGCTCGTCGGCATCGCCGATCGGTCGGTGGAGCACGTCCTGGTCGATACTCGGATCGAGCGCGGCGTCGCCGTCGAGCGCGGCGTCGCCGGCACCGCGTCGGACGTCGCGGACCAGCCACAGCAGCAGCATGGTCAGCGCGATGGCCAGGACCATGTAGACGACGCCGCGCACGACCCCGCCGAGCGCGCCCCCGCCGCGGCCCTCGAAACCCTCGGCGTCGTCAGCGCGGCGCGGCGCCCGCCGCTTCCGGGGCGGCGCCGACGGGGTCTTGCCGTCCTTGGCGCGGCCCGCCAGCTCGTCGACCGGCGTGATCGGGAGCTGCCGCTGGTACCGACGATCCAGCACGGCCTCGACCGCGGCTTCGGCGCGGTCGACCGCGGCGGGGGCCTCGGCGGGTTCGGCCGGCGCCGGGGCTTGGGCGGCGGCCAGCGCGACAACCACGGCCGCCACCACGAACGTCACGTCGGCATCATCGGCGGGGGGGCCGCGGCTGGCAAGTGTCGGCGAGCGATAGGGTGGGCAAGCCCCAGCCAGCCAGGATCGCGCGCACCGCGTCGGCCGTGGTCGCCGCCGCCACCCCGACGTCCCCGGTGTCGCCGGCGGCCGGGCCGAACCAGATCGCGCGCATGCCGACCGCGCGCGCGCCATCGATGTCGGCGGTGCGCGAGTCACCGACGTGGACGATGGCCGGGAGCGCGACCCCGAGCGCGGCTGCGGTGTGCTCGAAGATCCGCCGGTCGGGCTTGGCGAACCCGAGCCGACCCGAGTCGACGATCGCGCGAAACGGCGCGGCCCAGCCGATCTCGGCGATCAGGTCGGCCAGCCGGCCCTCGGAGTTGGACAGGATCGCGACCGGGATGCCGCCGGCGGCGAGGTCGCGCGCGAGCTCGAACATGCCCGGGATCGGCCGCCGCCATAGATTCCGGGTCGGCTGCTCGGTCCACAGCCAGCCGGCGAGCGCGGCCGCGCCGGCGGCGTCGATGGTGGCGCTGGCCCCGGCGATCAGGGTCGCCATGAACACCTGCCACGGCATCTCGTGCTCGGCGGTGCGCACGACCTCCTCGTACCGGCGCCACGCCTGCGGCTGGGCCGCGTCGAGGGCAGCCGCCGGCACCGCGTGGCCGCGCTCGGCCAGGCGCGCCGACAGCATGCCGGTGTCGAGCTCGACCAGGGTCTGGCCGGCGTCGAAGCTGACCGCGGCCGCGGTCACGATGGCGGGACCGGGCGGTCGGGACGGTCGCCGCCGGACGCGCGCATCGAGCGCGCGATCACGCCGATGCCACCGGCGATGAGCACCAGCATCGCCAGCGTGTTGAACAGGTTGGTGCTGCGGAAGTGGATCTGCATGTTGGCGACCACCCCGACCACGATCAGCAGGACACCACCACCGGCGAGCAGCCATCCGAGCTTGGCGCTGGCGTCCCAGAACAACCAGCCGATGCCGACCAGCAGCGGCAGCAGCGTCAGCCCGAAGGTCCGGTCGCCACCCCAGCCGTTGCGCCAGTAGCCGCCGCTGTGGACGTCGACCTGGAGGAACAGCAGGTAGAGCCCGGCGACCAGCATCCCGAGCCCGAACAGGAAGGGGCCGAGTCCGCCTCGGGTGCCCCCGACGTCGCGCAGGTCATGCATCATTTCAGGATAGCAAACCCGCCCCCCGACCGTGATGCGCAGGAAGAGTTTGCCAGGGCTACAGCAGCTTCATCCGCTTCATGATGCCCAGGAGGGCAATCACCAGGAGCGACGCCACGCCCCAGAACGCGGCATAGCCGTACTCCCACTTGAGCTCGGGGAGCACGTCGAAGTTCATGCCGTAGACGCCGCACAGGAACGTCAGCGGCATGAAGATGACGCTGACGACGGTCAGCTTGCTCATGACCTTGTTGGTCTGGTGCGCGACCATCGACATGTAGTTGTTGAGCGCGCCCGACAGGATGTCGCGATCGACCAGCACGTCCTGGAGCACGCGCTCGACGGTGCCGACCATGTTGCCGAGGAACGGCTGGGTCGCCTCGCTGACGAACGGCGACTTGCGGGTCGAGAGCTCGGTGAGCACCGCGCGCGCCGGCAAGACGATCTTGCGCAGGTGGAGCAGGTCGCTGCCGAGCTCGGACGCGGTCGCGAACACCGCGTCGTCGACCTGCCCGATCAGGCGCGTCTGCACCTGCTCGACCCGCTCTTCGAACGCCTTGTGCACCGTGAGGTAGTTGTCGATCAGGTGGTCCCACAGCTCGTAGAGCAGGAAGCTCGGGCTCTGCGCGAAGCGGACGAAGTCGGCGTGGTAGCTGCGGCGCACCGCCTCGAGGAAGATCGGCCGGCCGCGGTGGAGGGTGAGCAGGAAGCGCGCGCCCATGATCGCGTCGACCCGCTCGAGATCGAACTTGTGGCCGGCGAGCCGGCAGCCCGACATCACCAGGTGGATGTAGTCGTCGTAGCGGCCGATCTGGGTCGCGGGCTCGCGGGTGAGCGCGTCCTCGACGATCTCGGGCGCGCACAGGCCGAGCTGCCCGAGCAGCCGGCGGGCCTCGTCGACCCGCGCGACGTCGACGTCGATCCAGACGAACCGGCCGTCGGCCATCGCCGCCTTGGCCTCGGACAGCGGGATGATCGGATCCAGCTTCTTCGCGAAGTCGAACGAGACCACGACCGCGAGCGGATCGCTGTCGGAGCCGAGGACCGCGCCGCTGGTCGCCGGGGTCGGGACGAGGTCGTTCATGCTCGACTGCCCATCG
>JBKJLC010000217.1:0-20381 GCA_046597055.1 Kofleriaceae bacterium
CGGGCTCGGCGACCCACGGCGGATCGTTGACGCCGGCGACCAGCTTGACGCCCGGCACGTGCGTCGCCACCGCGATCTCGGCGAGCGTTGGCCCGTGTGCGGCGAGCGCCTCGGACAGCGACCGGGACGGCCGCGGCACGCCGGCGAAGATGTGCAGGTTCGGCGCGCCGAACGAACCATCGACGAGCACGACGCGCTTTCCCAGCGTCGACAGAAAGATGCCGACGTTCGCGGCGACGAGGCTCTTGCCCACGCCGCCCTTGCCACCACCGATGGCGACGACCCTGGGCGTCATGGCGGCACCTAACCGCGAACGGGCCTCGGCGGTCAAGGGCGGAAGCCGTGGGCCACCGCGAGGGCACGCTCGACGCGGCGGCCGCGGCCCGGTATAACCGTTGGTATGACCACCGTCGCGAAGATCGCGATAAGCTTGCCTATCCACGCCGCCGAGCGAGTGCGCCGCGCGGTTCGCCAGGGCCACGCCCCCAGTGTCAGCGCGTACGTTGCGTCGGCCATCGAGCAGAAGGCGAAGCTTCAGGAGCTGGCGAGCTTGCTCGACGAGATGCTCGCCGCGTCGGGCGGCACGATGACGGCTGCCGAACGGCGCGCAGCGGACCGTGCGCTGGAGCCTCCCAGGAAGCGGCGCAAGGTGCGCCGGTGAGCGTCCTGGTGCTCGACGCCGGTGCGCTGATCGCGTTCGAGCGCAACGAGCGGCGGATCGTGACCCTGCTCGCCCGCGCGCTCGAGCGCGAGCTTTCCCTGGTGGTGCCTGCCGGCGTGGTCGGCCAGGTCTGGCGCGACGGCCGCCGGCAAGCGCGCCTCGCGCGGCTGCTGGCCACGGACGAGGTCGAGGTCGAGGCGCTCGACGATACGCGGGCACGCGCGGCCGGCCAGCTCTGCGGGGTCAAGGGAACCAGCGACGTCATCGACGCCGCCGTCGTGCTGTCTGCGCGCGCGCGGAGCTGCAAGATCGTGACGTCGGATCCCGGGGACCTGGCGCGGCTCGATCCGCGCGCCCAGCTGATCGCCATCTGAACCCCTAGGCACGCCGAGGTTCGGTCTCTGGGCTAGAGTGGCGGCGTGGATGTCCAGGCCGTCTCCGCGCTCCTCGCGGCGCTGCTGATCCTCGCGATCGGCGCGTCGGTGGTGCTGCGATCGCGCAAGGACAAGATCTTCACGTCGTTCGCCGCGTTCACGTTCACGGTCTCGGCCTGGCACCTCTGCACGTTCATCGATGCCGCGACCCAGAGCCCGGTGATGCGCTGGCTCGCGCTGTGGGCGGCCGCCACGATCCCACCGTTGGCGATCCGGTTCTTCCGGATCTTCCTCGCGCAACCCTCGATCGGTGGGCCGAAACGCGGGCCGCGCGTGACGCTCGCGTGGACGCTCGTCGCCTACGTGATCCTCGTCTACTCGGCGATCGTGACCCCGATCCACGAGTCGATCTGGTTCCTCGTGCCGTTCGGGACCTACGTGTTCGGCGGGCTCTACCGCTGCGTCTACGACATGTACAAGCAGTACCGCGCGACCACGAAGCGCGTGGAGCGCACGCGGGTCGGCTACCTCGCGCTCGGCGGGTTCGTCGCGACGACACTGACCTTGACCGACGTGCTGCCGCGGCTCGGCGTCGCGTGGCCCGCCGTCGGCAACGTGCTCGGCATCCTCTACCTCTACTTCCTGTCGCAGACGCTGTTCCGCAACCGACTGATCGACGTCAACGAGCTGATCGGCAAGATGGCCGTGCTCGGCACGCTCGTCGTGCTGCTGTGGGCGGTGTACGGCTTCTTGCTCTACTGGATCGGCGGCGGCCAGAAGGGGCTGTACCTGCTGAACGCGCTCGTCGCGTCGTTCGTGATCCTGATCCTGTTCGAGCCAGTGCGCGCGTGGCTCGAGAACACGATCAATCGCTGGCTCTTGCGACAGCGCACCGAGCTCCGAGGCCGGATCGAAGCCGTGCGCCGCGAGCTGCCCGGCGTCGTCGACGTGCCTGACATGGTCGCGCGCATCGTGACGGCGCTCGAGGAGTCGCGGCGAATGACCGATGCCTCGGTCTACCTCCTGGATCCCGACGGTGCCGGCTTCGACCGCGCGGGCTTTCTCGGCCAGGCGCCGCCCGAGCGACTCGACGCGAACGCCGAGCGCGCGCTGCTCGATCGCGTCCGCGGCGGACACCTCGACGTCGATCAGCTGACCCGGGAGATCGACGAGCTCGCCGGCACGCCCGACGCCGAGGCCAAGCGCGCGCCGTTGATCGCGCTGAAGAACCGACTCGAGGAGATGTACGCCGGCATCATCTTCCCGCTGCTCGGCTCCGCGGAGACCGAGCAAGGGCCGTGGCTGCTCGGCCTGTTCTGCGTGCGCGACGACCGCACCGAGAGCGCGTTCGACGTCGACGACATCGACACGTTCCGCCAGCTCGCGATCGCCGCCGCGCGCGTGATCGAGTCGAGCCAGGCCTACGAGCGCGTCAAGGAGCGCGACCGGCTCGCGGCGCTCGGCGAGATGGCCGCCGGCCTCGCGCACGAGATCCGTAACCCGCTCGGCGCGATCAAGGGCGCAGCACAGCTGCTGATGACCGCGGACGGCAAGGCCTCGGCGCCCGACAACGCGGAGTTCCTCGAGATCATCGTCGAGGAGGCGAACCGCCTGAACAACGTCGTGACGCGGTTCCTCGACTACGCGCGCTCGGAGCGGCCCGGCCGTGAAGGCGCCGGCAAGGTCGATCTCAACGCCGTGGTCCGCAAGACCGAGCAGCTGCTGCGCAGTGACCTGGCGAGGACCGTCGAGCTGCGCGTGCGGATCGACGATCAGCTGCCACAGATCGCCGGCGATCCCGAGTCGCTGATGCAGGTGTTCTTGAACCTCGGGCAAAACGCGCTCCAGGCGATGCCCGACGGCGGCACGCTCGAGATCCTGACGACGCGCCGCCGCCGCTCGCGCCTCGGCTACGGCCAGTTCGCAGAGGTCCGGTTTCGCGACACCGGGATCGGCATCCCGCGCGACAAGCTGAAGAAGCTGTTCATTCCGTTCTACACGACGAAGCAGAAGGGCACCGGCCTCGGCCTCGCGATCTCCCATCGCATCATCAACCAGCACGGCGGCACGATCGAGGTGCGCTCGACGATCGGCCAGGGCTCGACGTTCTCGGTGTTCCTGCCGGCCGCCGAACCGATGCCAGTCGGCAAGACCGAAGAGTTCACCGAGACCGGCCGGCTGATCCCGCTGAGCGGCAAGGACGAGCCGCGCGCCGACCCGACGCCCACGTCGAGCCCCATCGCGGCGACGGCACGCGAGCCTGCGGCTGCCGCGCCGCCCGTCGATGGCCCACCTGATGGCGAAACTGCTGTCGAAAAAAGTGTAGGCTGACCGGCGATGCAACCGGCGAAGATCCTCGTCGCTGATGACGAGCAGAATTTGCGCCGCGTCCTCGTCGCCCTGCTCAAGCGCGACGGCCACGAGGTCCTCCAGGCCGCGAGCGGGCTCGAGGCGATCGAACGGCTCGCCGATGTCGACGTCGTGATCACCGATCTGCGGATGCCCGGCGCGGACGGCATGGAGGTACTCCGCACCGCGAGCAAGAACCATCCGCACGTGCCGGTCATCATGATCACGGCGTACGGTTCGGTGGGTCAGGCGGTCGAGGCGATCAAGGCGGGCGCGTTCGACTACATCGAGAAGCCGTTCGAGCAGGACTCGATCCGGACGATCGTCGAGAAGGCGATCGGCCAGGCCGCGGCGAACCGGATGGCCCCGCGCTCCGCGTTTTACCCGACGACCGAGGGCGACGCGAAGGGCCGGTTCGGGCTCGTCGGCCACAGCGCGGAGATGCACTCGATCTTCACGGTGATCGAGCGCGTCGCCGACACGCCATCGACGGTGCTGATCACCGGCGAGAGCGGCACCGGCAAGGAGCTCGTCGCCAAGGCGCTGCACGAGCAGTCGGGGCGCAAGAACCAGCCGTACATCAAGATCAACTGCGCCGCGATCCCGAAGACGCTGATGGAGAGCGAGCTGTTCGGCTACGAGAAGGGCGCGTTCACGGGTGCGACCTCGAGCAAGCCCGGCCGGTTCGAGCCCGCGGACTGCGGCACGCTGTTCCTCGACGAGATCGGAGAGATCCCGGTCGAGATGCAGGTCAAGCTGCTGCGCGCGATCCAGGAGAGCGAGTTCGAGCGGGTCGGCGGCATCAAGACGCTCAAGGTCGACGTCCGCCTCATCACGGCGACCAACCGCGACCTCGAGCAGGAGATCCAGCGCGGCAACTTCCGCGAGGACCTGTACTACCGGCTCAACGTGGTGCCGTTGCTGATCCCGCCGCTGCGCAAGCGCCGGGGCGACGTGCCGCTGCTGGTCCGCCACATCATCAAGCGCTTCAACGAGCGCCTGAAGAAGAACGTGCTCGGCATCGCCGACGACGCGCTGGTCGCGCTCGACCTGCACAGCTGGCCGGGCAACATCCGCGAGCTCGAGAACGTCCTCGAGCGCACGATCCTGTTCTGCAAGCACGAGATCATCGCGCGCGCCGATCTCCCCGACGAGCTGACCGGCGCTGCCCACGTCCACACCCATGCGCCTACCCACGCCCACGCCGCGGCGCTCGCGGCGGCGGCGGCGGCGGCGGCAGCGGCAGCGGCAGCCGACGATGACGACGGGCCCGAGCCCGGCGAGCCCGGGGTCGAGCTGTCGAGCGATGCCTCGCTCAAGGACATCGTCCGCGCCGAGACCAACCGCGTCGAGCGCGAGCTGATCGCCCGGGCCCTGACCGAGACCGGCGGCAACGTCACCCAGGCCGCCAAGCTGCTCAAGATCAGCCGCAAGAGCCTGCAGATGAAGATGAAGGAGCTCGGCCTGCGCGACAACGAGCCGCCCGCCGGCGCCTGAGCAAGGCGGGTCAGGACCGGACCGAGAACCCGCCGACGTCGTCGCCAAGCGGGACGTCCTCGGTCTCGACCGCGGTGACCACGGCGAACGGCGGGCCCTTCGCGCACCAGGCGAGCAGGACCTCGACGCTGTCCGGATCTCCCTGAGCCTCGAGGAGCACCGAGCCATCGGCCTGGTTCTTCACCCACCCGGTCAGGCCCAGGCGCAAGGCCTCGGCGCGGGTGGCTGCCCGGTAGGACACACCCTGGACCCGGCCCCGGGCTCGTGCCCGGACCCGACGAACGTTCGAGGCGCCGCCTTGACCCGCGTCCATGTAACTCCCTACTCTAGCAGGGAGACCAGGCCGGGCCGCCGCGCCTTCGCCTCCGCCCTCCTTTCCCGCCGTTCCGACCTTGCCCTCGACCCCGCCCAGCTCAAGCGCCACCACCAACGGTGGTTCGTCCCCGTCCGCGACCGCCGGGGTCGCGCTCGAGCTTGCGGGGCTGCGTCGCATGCGCGCCGACGAGCTTTGCACGCTGGCCGAGCGGCTCGGCGTCGGCGATGCGCGCGAGCTGCGCCGGCAGGAGCTGGTGCTCGCGGTGCTCGAGGCCCACGCCGATCGCCGCGGCGAGACCCACGCCGACGGCGTGCTCGAGATCCTGCCCGACGGGTTCGGCTTCCTGCGCAGCCCCGAGAACGGCTACTCGCCCGGCATCGACGACATTTACGTGTCGCCGTCGCAGATCCGCCGGTTCGGCATGCGCACCGGCGATCTGGTGCGCGGCACCGTGCGCGCGCCCAAGGAGACCGAGCGCTACTTCGCGCTGCTCCGGGTCGAGGCGATCGAGGGCGGCGTGCCCGATCAGCACCCACAGCTCACCGACTTCGAGGACCGCATCGCGATGCCCGCCAACCGGAGCTTCGAGCTCGGCAGCGGCTCGGCGGCGGTGCGGTTCGCGGATCTGCACTGTCCGCTCGGCTTCGGCCAGCGCGTCCTGGTCAAGGCGCCGCCGCGCGCCGGCAAGACCGCGCTGTTGATCGAGCTGGCCCAGGCGGTCCACCGCGCGCACCCCACCGCGCAGACCACGCTGGTCGCGGTCGATCTGCGGCCCGAGGACGCCGACGAGGTCCAGCGCCAGCTCGGCGATCTCGCGGCGGTGTCGACGATGGCCGATCCGCCGGCGCGCCACGTCCAGCTGGTCGAGCTGGTGGTCGAGCGCGGCAAGCGTGCCGCCGAGCGCGGTCAAGACGCCGTGGTCGTGATCGACTCGCTGGGCCGGCTGGCGCGCGCGATCAACGTGGTGGTGCCGCCGACCGGGCGCACGCTGATCGGCGCGCTCGACGCGGCCGCGGTCAGCCGGGTCAAGCGCTACCTCGCCGCCGCCCGCCGCCTCGACACCGGCGGCAGCCTGACCGTGATCGCCAGCCTCGCCACCGAGAGCGGCGCTCGCATCGACGAGGTCCTCGCCGACGAGCTGGCCGAGACCGCGGCGGTCGAGCTCTACCTCGACCGCGCCCGCGCCTTCGACCACGGCCACGCGGTGGTCGACCCGGCGCGCTCGTTCGTGCGCCACGCCGACCTCCTGCTCGGCGAGCGAGCCCGTGCCTGGCGTCGGTTCGGCGCCGCGCCGCCGTCCCCCGACGAGGTGCTCGCCGCCCTGCCCGGCGCGGCCGATCGCGCGGCGCTGCTGGCGGCCCTCGTGCCCCCCTCGTCCGCGGACTAGGCCATGGCCCGCGTACTGCGGCTGCCGGCGCGAGGGACGCTGATCGTCTGCACCGATCTGCAGGGCTGTCTGCGCGACTTCCACCGCATCGTCGAGGTGTTCGACGACGAGATGACCGCCAGCGGCGACGCCCACCTGCTGTTCACCGGCGATCTCATCCACGGGCCGCACCTCGACCCGTGCGACTGGCCCGACTTCCTCGGCGAGTTCTACCGCGACGCGTCGGGCGAGCTGATCGACGAGCTGGTCGTGATGTCGCGCCGTCACCCCGGGCGCATCCACGCCCTGGTCGGCAACCACGAGCACGGCCACATCGGCGGCCCGCACACCGCCAAGTTCGCCGTCGACGAGGTCATCGTCCTCGAGCACCAGCTCGGCCCGCACGCGTCGGCCCGCCTGCGCGAGGTGCTGCGCGAGTTCGCGCTGGTCGCGATCGCCCCGTGCGGCGCGATCTTCACCCACGGCGCACCGGCGGCGGTGGTCAACTCGGTCGCCGACATCGAGGCGGCCAGCCTCGACGGCTACGACTTCGGCAGCCCGATCGACATCCTCGACACCCCGGTGATCGGCCCGATCCTGTGGGCCCGCTCGGCCCAGCCCGAGGTCGCCGCCCGGTTCGTGCGCGCGCTCGGCGGCACCTTCTGCATCTACGGTCACGACGTGATCCCCGAGGGCTTCGAGATGGTCGGCGACGAGCAGATGGTCGTGTCGACCAGCTTCGGCGTGTTCGACGCCCGCAAGGTCTACGTGCGGCTCGACCTCGCGGCCCGCTACCGCTCGGTGCGCGAGCTGCGCTTCGGCCACGAGATCGTGCCGCTGTACCCCGAGCTGGTCGGCCCGACCGGCTGACGCTCACGGCGGCGGCGCAGCGCCGCCATCACGACCCCCGCCACCGCCACCCCCGATGCCGCCGGGACCGGGGTCGCCCCGGTCGCCGCGCCGCCGACCCGGGCCGCGCGCCTGCATCCCGGCCGACACCTCCTCGACGGTCACGAAGCCGTCCTGGTCGCCGTCGAGCGTCGTGAAGTCGAACGCACCGCGACCGCCGTCGCCACCGCCGGCGACCGCGAGCTCGGCCGGGGTCAGCTTGCCGTCGCGATCGCCGTCGAGGTGATCGACCATGCCGGCGACCCGCGCCTCGCGCATGATCTCACGCTCGTCGGGCGACAGCTGGCCGTCCTTGTCGGCGTCGTACATCTCACGCTCTTCCTGGCGGCGCTCGTTGCGGCGCTGCCCGACCTCCTCGCGGGTCGGCCGGTCGTCAGGCACCTGGGCGTCAGCGGGGTCGCGATCCCGGCCCGGGAACGGCCGCGGCGGCACCGGCAGGCGCGGGGGCTCGGCCGCGCGCGCCGAGGGCGGCTGCCCCGGGGCCACGGTGGAGCCGGCTGCCGGCTTGGCCGCCTCGTCCTTCTTGCACGCGGCGAGCGCGAGCGTGGCGAGCGTGGCGGTCAGCGCCGCGCCCCAGCGCGCGCGCCGCACTAGCGCCCCCGCCCACGGCGGACGTAGCCTCGGTGGTAGCGATGGGTCCACGGGCCGATCATAGCGTCGGCCGGGCCCGGCGCTCGTCGGGGTAGCCACCGAGCGTCCTCGACCAAGGTGCCCGACCTATCGCAACCCAGCGAAATCCGGGGTGGAACACGCTTTCCCAGACGCTGGCTAGATCGGCCGGGGCCAATCTGCTACAAGTCCCGCCTTCCCGACACCCGGGACACGCAGTTCCGGCACCGGAGAAAGAGGCGCTATGAAGGACACCATCGGTCACCCGCACTATCGCCCCAGCAAGATCAGCTGTGCTTGTGGCGGCTCCTACGACACCTTCTCGACCCGCGGCGACTTCGCGGTCGAGATCTGCGCCAAGTGCCATCCGTTCTACACGGGCCAGCAGAAGCTGATGGACACCGCGGGCCGCATCGACCGGTTCCGCAAGCGCTACGGCCAGACCGCGCCGGTCGTCGAGGCCGCCCCGGCCCCCGCCGCCGCCGCGCCGGCCGCCGCCGCGCCGGCCGCCTCCGACACGACCAAGTAGGGCGGCCGTCCCGTCGGCGTTCGCGCCTGCGGTCGTGCGATGAGGACGTGCCATGTTCGATGAAGCCCGGTTCCTGGACAAGATGGCGGTGCTCGAGCGCCGCCTGGACGAGCTGACCGCGCGCCTCGGTGACCCCGAGGTGATCGCGAAGCGCGGCGAGTTCCAGCGGCTCGCCCGCGAGCACGCGGAGCTCGAGCCGCTGGTGCGCGCGTGGACCGACTACCGCAAGCTGCGCGCCGACCTCGAGCAGGCCCGCCAGATGATCGTGTCGTCCGACAGCGACGACGAGATCCGAGCGATGGCGCGCGACGAGGTCAAGGAGCTCGAGGCGACCCGCGACACCGTCGAGGGCGCGATCAAGATCCTCCTGCTGCCGAAGGATCCCAACGACGCCAAGAACACGGTGCTCGAGATCCGCGCCGGCACCGGCGGCGACGAGGCCGCGCTGTTCGCCGGCGATCTGTTCCGCATGTACATGCGCTACGCGGAGCGGGTCGGCTGGAAGACCGAGCTGCTGTCAGCCTCGGAGGGCTCGTCGGGCGGCTACAAGGAGGTCATCTGCCTGGTCGAAGGCAAGGACGTGTTCTCCCGGCTCAAGTTCGAGTCGGGCGTGCACCGGGTCCAGCGGGTGCCGGCGACCGAGGCCCAGGGCCGCATCCACACCTCGGCCGCGACCGTCGCGGTGATGCCGGAGGCCGAGGAGGTCGACATCCGCATCGAGGACAAGGACATCCGGTTCGACGTGTTCCGCGCCGGCGGCCACGGCGGCCAGTCGGTCAACACCACCGACTCGGCCGTGCGCGTCACCCACCTCCCGACCGGCCTCGTCGTGATCTGCCAGGACGAGAAGTCCCAGCACAAGAACAAGGCGAAGGCGATGAAGGTGCTGCGCTCGCGCCTGTACGACCGCGAGCTGGCCGCCCAGCAGGCCAGCGAGCGTGACGCCCGCCGCTCGCAGATCGGCACCGGCGATCGGTCCGAGAAGATCCGCACGTACAACTTTCCGCAGGACCGCGTCACCGATCACCGCATCGGCCACACGCGCCACAACCTGCCGGCCGTGATGGACGGCGACATCGGCGACATCATCGAGGCCCTGCGTGCCCACGATCAGGCCGATCTGCTCAAGCAGAGCACCGAGTAAGCGCCCGGTGTTGGGCCGGCGCACGGTCGTCGCCGCGGTGCTCGCGGCGCTCACCGGCGCAGCCTGCGATCGCTCGCCGGCCCCGCTCCGCTCGTGCGAGGACCCGCTCGGCGGGGTGTGGACGACCGAGCCGGGCGCCGCGACGTCCGCGACCTGGCACCTGATCGACAGCAGCGATCGCCTCGACGGCTTCCCGTCTTACCGCGAGCTACCGCCCGAGCCGGCCGGCACGATCGCGGCGCCGTCGCTGGTGAGCCTGCGCCGCCGGCACGGCGAGGTCGCCGGCACCGTCAGCCGGCGCTGGCAGCGCGGCGCCGCCACCTGCGTGGTCCGCTCGCCCGCGGTCGTGCGCGGCTGCGTCGCGGACCGGATCGGGCTGCAGCTCGGCCCGACCGGCGCGCCGGTTGACTGGACCACCTGCGCACCGACCGGCGAGCCAGTGATGCAGCTGCTCCGCCGCAGCTGGCCCTGACGTCGCGCGCCGCGGGCCGCGCTCACTTCACGAGCGAAGCGAGCAGCCGATCCATCTTGGTGTCGTCGCCACCCACGTAACCCTCGTGGAGCTCGCGCACGATGCCCTTCGGATCGATGACGTAGCTCGACGGCTGCTTGGGCGGCGCCCAGATGTCGCCGGCCGCGGTCGACTCTTCCGGCGCGTACACGCGCAGCATCTTCTTGAGCTTCAGCCCGTCCATGAACTTCTTGCCCTTGGCCGGATCGTTGTCGAGGTTGACCGCGACGAACGTGACCTTGCCCGTCCACTTGCCGGCGAGCTTCTCCCACGCAGGCAGCTCGCGCTTGCAGGGCTTGCACCACGAGCCACCGAACGTGAGGACCACCCAGCCGCCGCGATAGGCCTTGAGCCGGAACGCCTTGCCGCGCGCATCCTTGCCGCCGTCCAGCTCGGGCGCGCGCTGGCCCTCGCGCACCTCGGCCGCGACCGGCCCGACCCCGACCAGGGTCACCGCCGCGACCAGCCCGACAACCATCGTGCGCAAGCGCAACATCGAGAGCTTCATGGGGGTTCCCGGTGCGACGAGGCGGCGGCGGCCAGCATTCACCGGCGGGTCGCCAGCTCTTCTTCGATCGCCATCGTGAAGTACTTGGGATCGGCCGGGCCCGGGTACTTGCGACCGTTGACGAACAGGGACGGCGTGCCGTCGACCTCCTCGGCCTCACCCTCGGCCAGGTCGGCCTTGACCAGCGCCTCGGCGGCCGCGAAGTCGGCATCGTAGCGGGCCATGTCGAGCCCGATCTGCTGCGCGTACTTCTTCAGCTCGTCCTTCTTCTGGGCGCCGAACTTCTCGAACACGATGTCGTGCATCGGCAGGAACTTGCCCTGCGCGTGCGCGGCCAGCACCGCCTGCGCCGCGCCCATCGAGTCGGGGTGCTTGGGCAGCGGGTACATCTTGTAGACGACCTTCACCTTGCCGCGGTTCTCCTGCACCACCTGGTCGAGCACCGGCTTCATCTGCACGCACGCCGGGCAGCCGTAGTCGAAGAACTCGACCAGGGTGACCGGGGCGTCGGACGAGCCGTGGCTGGGCGCGCCCTCGGTCTTGAACGGGTGGACCTTGGCGTTCTTGACGTAACGCTCCTCGTAGAAGTCCCGGACGATCTCGTCGCTCTGCTCGTCGGCGATGAGCTCCGCGATCAGCCGGGCCGCGAACGCCGCGCGCTTGCACGACGGGTCCGAGCTCACGCTGGTGCGGAGGCTGTGAGCCTTGCCGCACGGCGACGGCATCGCGCCGACCAGCTTGAAGAAGCGCTCCTGCTTGGCGGCGTCGAGCTTCGACACGTCCACCCCCGACACCGGGGTGCGATCGACCTCGGCGACCGCGCCGCCTTTGGCGGCATCGGCCGCGGCGATCACCGCCTTGGGATCGTTGGCGGCGTTCGAGTCCTTCTTGCAGGACGCCCCCCCGAGCAGGCCGATCGCCAGCGCCGCCAGAAAGGGGAATGCCAGCCGCCCAGCGAACCAGATGCGGACGGGCGGTGCGGCCGGTGCGAGCGCCCCGGGAACCGGGCCGTTTTCCTTTACGATCCGCGAGCTTTTCACCCGACGGTTGTAGCGAGGGCGCCGGCGCCGCGCAAGACGCGCGGCCGAGGCCCGCGCAGGTGCCGTCTTGACGTCGCGCGTCAACGCAGGTACAAACCTGACTGAATGACGGTTCATTCACCCGAGGCACGCGGCGGCCGGGCGAGCGCGGATGACCGCGCCGCCAAGCGTGAGCGGATCCTCGACGCTGCCGAGCGGGTGTTCGCGCAGCGCGGCTTCTACACCGCGAAGGTGGCCGACATCGCGCGCGAGGCCGGGGTCGCCGACGGCACCATCTACCTCTACTTCAAGAGCAAGGATGATCTGCTGATCTCGCTGTTCGAGTCGCGGATCATCCGGGTCAACCAGCAGCTCGCCGGCGCGGTCGCCGCCGCGGAGCGCCCCCGCGACAAGCTGACCGCCTTCATCCAGACGTACCTGCAGATGATCGCCGACCACCCGACGCAGGCGGAGGTCCTCACGATCGAGCTGCGGCAGTCGACCAAATTCATGCGCGAGTACTCCGCGCACCGGTTCGGCGAGCTGCTCGGCATCCTCGGCGGCGTGATCGCCCTGGGCCAGGCGCAGGGCGACCTGACCAGCGACGTCCCGGCCCCGGTCGCCGCCCGCATGATCTGGGGCATCCTCGACGAGATGGCCCTGGCCTGGCTGCTCGGGCGGGCCGATCGCGGCAAGCGCGGCAGAAAACCGCTGCCAAACGGGGTGGTCGGAGCCGACGACGGCGGCAAGAAATTCGATATCGTCCGCGCCGCCGAGTGGGTTGGCGCGCTCGTCACCCAAGGTCTCGAACGAAGGAGCAACGCGTGAAGATCCTGGTCCCGATCAAGCGAGTTCCCGATCCGGAGCTCAAGGTGAAGATCAAGGATGGTGCCATCGATCTGTCGGGCGCCTCCTGGGTGGTCAACACCTTCGACGAGTACGCGGTCGAGACCGCCCTGCGCCTGCGCGAGAACGCAGCATCCGGCGAAAGCCATGGTGAGGTCGTGGTCGTCACGATCGGCCCCGAGGAGGCCGCGCAGCAGCTGCGCTCGGCCCTCGCGATGGGCGCCGACCGCGCGATCCGCATCGACGCCGACGACAAGTCGATCGACGCTCGGATCGTCGCCGCCGCGCTGGCCAAGGTGATCGAGGCCGAGCAGCCCGACCTGGTGGTCATGGGCAAGCAGGCGGTCGACGGCGATGCCAACCAGGTCGGGCAGATGCTGGCCGGCAAGCTGGGCTGGCCGCAGGCGACCTTCGCCGCCACCGTCGAGCTCGCCGCCGACAAGAAGTCGCTCACGGTCGGCCGCGAGGTCGACGCCGGCGTCGAGTACAAGACGGTCCCGCTGCCCAACGTCCTGACCGTCGACCTGCGCATCGTGGCGCCGAAGTCGGTCAAGAACAACATCACCCCGGCTGACCACTCGTACGGCACCGGTGAGGGCGGGCCGCGCTACGCGTCGCTCAAGGGCATCATGGCCGCCAAGAAGAAGCCGATGGATCAGAAGAAGCTCGCGGACGTCGTCCCCGACGCGACCCTGGCCGTCAAGGAGCTGTCGGTCACCGTGCCGCCGCCACGCGCCGCCGGCCAGAAGGTCGCGGACATCGCGACCCTCGTCCAGAAGCTCGTCGTCGAAGCCAAGGCCCTCTGAGCCACCGCTCGCAGGAAGGAACCAGTCATGGGAAACATCCTTGCATTCTGTGAGTTCGGTGACGGCGCCCTCAAGGCGTCGGCCCTCTCCAACTTGACCTTCGCGCGCCAGGCCGCGGCCGCTCACGGCGGCGACGTGATCGCGCTCGTGATCGGCGCGGGCGCGGCCGCCGCCGGGACCGCCGCCGCGACCTACGCCGGCAAGGTCGTCACCGTCGACCACGCCGACCTCGCCTACTACATGGCGGAGACCTATGCGCCGATCGTCGCGCGCCTGGCCCAGGAGCACGGCGCGTCGCTGGTCTGCGCGACCGCGACCTCGGTCGGCAAGGATCTCTTGCCGCGGGTCGCCGCCCTGCTCGACGCCGGCATGGCGTCGGACATCTCGAGGCTGGAGTCGGCGACCTCGTTCACCCGGCCGATCCTGGCCGGCAACGCGTCGTCGACGGTCGAGATCACCACACCGATCATCTGCGTGTCGGTCCGTCAGTCGGAGTTCCCGCAGGCCGACGCGCTCGGCGGGGCCGGCACCGTCACCAGCGCCGACGCGGGCACCATCGACGCGCGCGGCGCCAAGATCGACCGCATCGAGTCGCAGAAGAGCGACCGCCCTGAGCTGACCTCGGCCAAGGTAGTCGTGGCCGGCGGCCGCGGCATGCAGACCAGCGAGAACTTCAAGAAGCTCGAGGAGCTCGCCGATCTCCTCGGCGCGGCCATGGGCGCCTCGCGCGCCGCCACCGACGCCGGCCTGGTCCCGGCCGACTGGCAGGTCGGCCAGACCGGCAAGGTGGTCGCGCCCAACCTGTACTTCGCGGTCGCGATCTCCGGGGCGATCCAGCACCTCGCGGGCATGAAGGGCTCCAAGACGATCGTCGCGATCAACAAGGACCCCGAGGCCCCGATCTTCCAGGTCGCCGACTACGGCGTGGTGACCACCTGGGAGAAGGCGCTGCCCGAGCTCATCGAGGAGATCAAGAAGGTCAAGGCGGCGCGCTGATCGCACGCTGACCGGTTTGCACGGCGGCGCCTCGCGGGGCGCCGTCGCTATTTTCGGCGGCCCCTGGCGCCGCCAGCCAGGTGACACGCGCCGACCTGGCGGTACCCTCGGCCATGACCTTCGTGCCGCACGCGATCCTGGTCGCGATCGTGTACCTGTGGATCGAAGGCGTCGTCCTGCCCGGCAGCCAGCTCGCGTTCGCGCTCACCGCCGCAGCGCTGCCGCTCTGGGCGATGTGGTGCGGCCGGCGCCGTTCGGTCCTGCGCGCCATGCTGCTCGGCCCCGGCACCGCCATCCTGGGCGCGGCCGCGGTGCTGGTGTGGGCGCTGCTCGATCCCGCGAGCGCACCGGTCGGCGAGCTCGACCTGCTCGTCTTGCTGGTTGCCGGCGCGGCGCTGGTGCTCTACGCCATCTACTGTGCGGTCGCCTTTGCCCTCGCCGCCTGGCTGCTGCGCCGGCGTCGCCCGTGACACTCTGTCGCCCTGTCCATCCGGGTAGCTGGACGCCGGCTGCCGCGTGCTACGCTACACCCTGTTCTCGATCGGAGAAAACCATGGCCTACGCACACGCTGACTCTCGTCCCATCCATGGCGCCGTTGCCACCCTCGGGGTGAGCGAGCGCGTCGCCTTCCTTCGCAAGACCTACGCCCACCTCGGCGGCGCGCTGATCCTGTGGGCGGTCGCGACGGCCCTCTTCATGCGAAGCGAGCTGAGCCTCCGCTATGTCATGTGGGTCGGTCAGGGGACCATGAACATGCTGCTCGTGTTCGCTGGCTTCATGGCCGCCGGCTACGCCGCGCAGCGGATGGCAGCCTCGCAGTCCTCGCGCGCGGTCCAGTACGCCGGGCTTGTGCTCGAGATCGCGGCCTTCACGCTGCTCACGCAGCCGGTCCTGTGGTTCGCCTACGCGGTGAGCAACAGCGTCGGTGACTTCCACAGCCTGGTCGCGCAGGCCGCGCTGGTGACCGGTGTGATCTTCGGCGGGCTCACGGCGACGGTGTTCATCACCAAGAAGGACTTCTCCTTCATGCGCGGCGCGCTGACGATCGCGACCTTCGCCTTGCTGGGCGTGGCCCTCGCCTCGATCATCTTCGGCTTCAGTCTCGGCATCCTGTGGTCGGCCGCGATCATCCTGCTGATGGCGGGCTACATCCTCTACCAGACCTCCTCGGTGCTGAAGGACTTCCCGCCCGGCTACCACGTGGCGGCGGCCCTGATGCTGTTCTCGACCGTGGCGACCCTCTTCATCCACATGTTGAGCTTCCTCAGCCGTCTTCGCGGCGACTGACGCACGGCGTCCGTCCCGTCGAAGACTGCCGGGCCCTGCGGGGCCCGGTTTCGTTTTCGGCCGCGGTTTCGCGCCCGGCGCTCGCGTATACTGCTTGCCCATGCCCGTCCTCGCCCCGGCCGCCGTCCCGAAGACGGGCCCCGACCTGCTGGTCGCCCTCCGGCGGCTCGAGGCGAGCGTCGCCACCGTCGTGCGCGGCAAGCCGCAGGCGATCCGGCTCGCGGTCACGACCCTGCTGGCGCGGGGCCACCTGCTGATCGAAGACATCCCGGGCGTCGGCAAGACCACGCTGGCACGCGCGCTCGCGGCCGCGGTCGGCGGCACCTTCCGCCGCATCCAGTTCACCAGCGACCTCCTCCCGTCCGACATCACCGGCGTCAGCATCTGGGACACCGAGGCCCGTCGGTTCGAGCTGCGCAAGGGGCCCATCTTCGCGAACGTGGTGCTCGCCGACGAGATCAACCGCACCACGCCGCGCACCCAGTCGGCGCTGCTCGAGGCGATGAGCGAGGGCCACGTCTCGATCGACGACACCACCCACCAGCTCGAGCGCCCGTTCATCGTCATGGCGACCCAGAACCCGGTCGAGCACTTCGGCACCTACCCGCTGCCCGAGTCGCAGATGGATCGCTTCCTCCTGCGGATCCACATCGGCTATCCGCAGCGCCAGGTCGAGCGCGACCTCCTGCGCGATCGCGGTGGCGAAGATCCGGTCGCCGCGCTGACCCCGGCGCTCGACCACGAGACGATCCTGGCCGCGCAGGACGCGGTGGAGAAGATCCGCGTCGAAGAGCCACTGGTCGACTACGCAATGTCGGTGATCGAGGAGACCCGGCGCAACGCGGCGATCGCGGTCGGGGTGTCGACCCGCGGCGCGCTCGGCTGGTACCGAGCGGCCCAGGCCCACGCGCTCGCCGACGGTCGCGACTTCGCGATCCCCGATGACTTCAAGCAGCTGGCGGTGCCGGCCCTCGCCCACCGCGTCACCTTGCCGACCGCGCACGAGTCGCTCGGCCGCGCGCGCATCGAGGCCGAGCGCGCCATCGCCGAGATCGTCGCCCGCGTCCCGGTCCCGACCTGATGGCCACGGCGGCGCCGGTGCGGACCCGCGCGCCGACGCGCTGGCAGCGCGCGATGCGCCGCCTGCGCCCGCCGCGGCGGCTGTCGTTCACCCGCGAGGGCCGCTGGTTCGTGTTCCTCTCGATCGCGATCGGCATCGCCGCGATCAACACCGGCAACAACCTCCTCTACTTGCTGCTGTCGTGGCTGCTGTCGTTCATCATCGCGTCGGGGGTGCTGTCCGAGGTCACGATGCGCGGCCTCGGCGTGACCCGGCGGGCACCGCCCCAGGTGTTCGCCGGTCAGCCGTTCCTGATGGAGATCGCGGTCGAGAACCAGAAGGCGGGCACCGCGAGCTACTCGATCGAGATCGAGGACCTGCTCGACGGCCGACCGCTCGACAAGAAGTGCTACTTCCTCAAGATCCCGCCGGGGCGGACCCAGCGCACGTCGTACCGCCACACGTTCACCCGACGCGGGCTGTACCGCTTCGACGGGTTCCGGATCGCGACCCGGTTCCCGTTCACCCTCTTCCGCAAGTCGCGCGACGTCGAGAGCGCGAGCGAGGTGCTGGTGTTCCCGCGCATCGCCACGATGAGTCGGCCGCCGCCGCGCCCGCGCACGGTCGGCGTGGGCGCCAGCGCCCGGCTCGGTCGCCGCGGTGAGTTCTTCGGGCTGCGCGAGTGGCGCGACGGCGACGACCGCCGCGACATCCACTGGCGCTCGACCGCACGCTCGGGCCGGGTGATGGTGCGCGAGCTGCAAGACGAGCTCGAGCGGCAGGTGACGATCGCGGTCGACAACGCGCTGCCGGCCCAGGTCGTGCGTGCGCTCGCCGCCGGCGACCGCCTGCGCGAGGACGCCCCGATCGCCGACGCGCTCGAGCGCGCGATCTCGACCGCGGCGAGCCTGGCCGCGACCTACCTCGAGGCGGGCTGGGCGGTCGGCCTGGCCGCCCGCGGCGCCCGGGTGCCGCTGGCGGTCGGCAAGCCGCAGCTGACCCGGATCCTGCGCGAGCTCGCGCTGCTGGCCACGGTCACCGACGACGTCGCGATGGCCGAGCTCGACGGCCGCCACGATCGCGTGCTGGTGGTGCCCGCCGAGGTCGCCGCCGCCGGCCGACCCGCCGCCGATCATGTCCTCCACGCCTGACCTCCCATGCGCTTCGCCCAGGCCCACAAGACCACCAGCTACCTCACCATCGCCATCGCGATGGTCGCCCTGGTGTCGGGGGGCGGGGTCAACCCGCTGGTCGCGCTGCTGGGGCTCGGCGGCCTGATCGGCTCGTGGTGGTGGGAGGCGCCGCGGGTCCGGGTCGATCGCTGGATCTGGCTGTTCACCACGCTGTCGGTGCTCGCGTTCGCGTGGGGCGCGATCGGCGCGGTCGCCACCGGCGACTACCTCGGCCAGGGCGCGGGCTTCCTGGTCCTGCTCACGGTCGCGCGCGCGTACACCCGCAAGGCGGCCAAGGACTGGCAGCAGCTGTACCTGCTCGCGTTCCTCATGCTGGTCGCCGGCAGCGTGCTCAACGGCGATCTCACCTACGGCGTGTGCTTCCTGGTGTTCGTGGTGTCGTCGACGTGGACGCTGATCCTGTTCCACCTGCGCCGCGAGATGGAGGACAACTTCCTCCTCAAGCACGCCGACCCGCGCGCGTCCGAGCGGGTCGAGGTCCGCCGCATCCTCGACTCGCGGCGCATCGTCGACCGCCGGTTCTTCGTCGGCACCGGCCTGGTCTCGCTGGGCGTGTTCGCGCTGGCCACGATGATGTTCCTCACCATCCCGCGGGTCGGGATGGGCTTCTTCTTCCGCGGCCGGGCCGGCTCGACCATGGTCGGGTTCTCCGACGGCGTGAAGCTGGGCGGCCACGGCCGGCTGAAGTCCGACGACACCATCGTGATGCGGGTCGAGGTGTCGGACCCGCGCCTGCGCGGGCGCTTCGCGCCCTACGTGTACTGGCGCGGCGTCGCCTTCGACCTCTACAAGAACGGCGAGTGGTCGCGCAGCCGGCGGGGCCCGGCGACCAACCTCTACCTCGAGTACCTGAGCCCGCTGCGCCAGCGCCGGTACCTCATCACCGATGGCGTCGCGCTGGTGCCCGCGCAGCTGCCACAGCGCCGGGAAGCGTCGACCCGCCAGGAGATCTGGCTCGATCCGCTCGGCTCCGACGTGCTGTTCGCGGCGTCGGCGCCGGTCGCGTTCGAGCTGGACGTGCACCCGCGGCTCCGCGCAGGCATGGAGCGCAACGACGAGGTCCGCCTGCGCCACGACGGGCCGATCCACTACACCGCGTGGTCCGAGGTCGTGCTGCCGCACTCGATCGATCCGACCGCGCTCCGGGCGGCCACCGGCGCGCGACCGGCCGCCTACGACGTGTATCTCCAGATCCCGAGCGAGATCACGGCGCGCACCCGCGCGCTCGCGATCGAGATCACCGCCGGCGCGACCACCGACTACGACAAGGTCGTGCGGCTGCGCGACTGGCTGGTCGACAACCTGGCGTACACGCTCGACCTGCGCGACCCGGGCGCGCAGGAGCCGATCGACTTCTTCCTGTTCGATCGCAAGGCCGGCCACTGCGAGTACTTCGCGTCGGCGCTCGCGATGCTGGCGCGCACCGTCGGGGTCCCGACCCGCAGCGTCAACGGCTTCCTCGGCGGCGAGTGGAACGAGTACGACGGGTACATCGCGGTCCGCGCCGGCGACGCCCACTCGTGGACCGAGGTCTGGTTCCCCGGCCAGGGCTGGGTGACGTTCGATGCGACCCCGCCCGGCGAGGACCGGCTCGGCCGCGGTGGCGGTGGCGTGCGCGCCCGCTTCGCGCGCTGGCTCGACACCCTCCGCTTCCAGTGGAACAAGTGGGTGATCGACTACGACCTCTACCAGCAGCTCTCGCTGTTCCGGTCGGTCGGCAAGAAGTTCACCGGCGGCGCGCGCCAGCTGGCGACCGCGTGGCGCGCGGTCAAGGCCTGGCTGGCGGACCACTGGCCGTGGCTGGCCGGCGGCCTGCTCGCGATCGGCGCCGGGGTCGCGCTGTGGCTGCGGCGGCGCCGCCAGCGACGCGGCGGTGACAGCCCCGATCGCGCCCAGATCACCCGCGAGCGCTCCGAGATGACGTCGCTGTACGAGCGCGCGACGGCCCGCCTTGCGCGCCGCGGGCACCGACGCGACCCGGCGATGACCCCGCGCGAGCTGGCCCGTGCGCTGGCCGCCCGCGAGGTCGGGGGGGCCGCCGAGCTGGCCGAGCTGACCGAGCTGTATTACGTCGCGGCCTGGGGCGGCACCGCGACCGACGAGATGCTGGCGCGGGCCCGCGTCCTGGTCGCCGCCATCGACCTGGCGATGTCGGGCAAAGCCGAGCCGGCGCCGCCGCGGTCGCCCTCGGCAGGGCCGCGGCCCTCCGTGCCGTCGTGACACCTGCCACGCGATCGCGCTGCCAATCTGGCGCGAAGTTGATGCTGCCAAGTGCGCATGTTAGCTAGGGAAGGACGCTGCGTGGCCGCCGGCCGGGCACCGTCCTTGCAAAGGCGCTCCCCCATGTCTCGCTTCTGGCCTGTCCTCGCCTCGCTCGCGCTCGCCTCGGTCGCGCTGCCC
>JBKJLC010000198.1:0-36469 GCA_046597055.1 Kofleriaceae bacterium
CGGGGGTGGAATCGCCGGGCCGGGAGCGGGAGCGGGGGCGGCGGGAGCGGGAGAAGGAGAAGGAGAAGGAGAAGGAACCCCAGCCCGCCCTCCCCCTCCCCCGTCGCAGCCATGCAGCGCGGACGCGGCGGGCGAGCCCGCGCCCGGACCACCTCGGGGAGCGCGGTCACCGACGCGGTCGCCAGCGCGACCGACGACGGTGGCGAGGAGTCAGAGAACAAGTTCGTGGCGCGCGCCGTGAGCAGAGCGCTCATCCGCCAGCTGCGTCCCATCGTGGCGATGATCCCGCGCCACGACGCCGACCTGGCCAGGCAGCTGCAGCGCGCGGCGAGCAGCGTCCACCTCAACCTCAGCGAGTCACAGGGGCGCGAGGCCGGCGATCGCCGCCGCTTCTTCGAGTTCGCCGCCGGCAGCGCCTTCGAGGTGCGCGGCGCGCGCGAGGCTGCCGACGACTGGGGATGGATCGGCGACGTCGCCGCGGTGCTGGGCGATCGCGCGCGGATGCTCGATCTCCTCGAGCAGGCGTTCGTGGTCCACGACCCGTGGACACCCGCAGATCGCGCTGGTCCCCGAGTTCGATCGCTACCGCAGCGAGCCCCGGTTCGTCGCGCTGATCGATCGACTGCGCCTGTAGCCGCGCCCGCGAACCCGCGGAGTCCGCCGCAGATTGCCGGGTTTCGACGTGCGGGAGCACGCCGGCCACCCGGTATCACGCAACAGGCGTCCGTCACGCCAGGGAGAGATCATGCGACAGATCCGTCGAGCTTCGTTCACCGCGTTTGCTCTGCTCGTCTTCATGCTGCTGAGCGCCTGCGCCAGCGACGACCCGCGGCCGGGCACCGGCACGGTCTCGGTCAGCCTGGTCGGCCAGGCGGCCTCGGGCACGATCTATCGGCTGCGCCGCGCCATCGTCCTGGTGCAGGGGCCGGCGTCGACCACGTTCTGGAACACCGAGGACGATCTCACGCGCACGACGCTGTCGGCCAACGTGGCGGCCGGCGACTACTACTCGTTCCTGCAAGAGGGATGGCAGCTCGAGAAGCTGGTCGCCGGCAACCCACCGGCGCCGGTCACCGCCCAGCTGATCTCGCCCAACCCGACCTACTTCACCGTCGTCGATGACATGCGCACCACCGTGCCGCTCCGGTTCCGCGTCCCCGAGGGCGAGATCGACATGGACCAGGGCTACGGCATCGTCATCGAGGTCGAGGAGGAGACCTCGGTGACGCCCGGCTACTGCACCACCGACGCCCAGTGCGGCGGCGGCCAGACCTGCTGCCTCGCCGGGTTCCTCGGCACCTGTCGCGCGCTGACCGCGGGCCAGGCGTGTCCGCTGCCCGACCTGACGGTGTCGGCCGACGCCGCTCGGACGAGCCTGTCGATCGGGCACGAGACGTTCGCGCCGACCAGCTGCGCGCTGGTCGAGGGCTGCGTCGCCGGCCCCGGCGATCGCCGCCTGCTCCGCTTCTCGACCGAGACGCCCAACATCGGCGCGGTCGACATGGTCCTCGGGGATCCGTCGACCCAGCCCGGTTTCGAGTCGTCGACCTGCCACGGTCACTATCACTTCGAGGGCTACGCCGAGTACCAGCTGCTCGACAAGACCGGCGCGGTGGCGGCGACCGGCCACAAGCAGGCGTTCTGTCTGCTCGACCTGCAGTCGTTGCCGGGTACCACCACCGGGCCGCGCTTCCACTGCGGATTCCAGGGCATCTCGGCCGGCTGGAGCGACGTCTACGGGTCCGGGCTGGACTGCCAGTGGGTCGACATCACCGGCGTCGCGCCCGGCTCGTACCTGCTGCGCATCACCGTCAACGGCGCGCGCACGCTGCCCGAGAGCAACTACGACAACAACACCATCCAGGTGCCGGTCACGATCCCGGCCGACGGGGTGATCGAGCCGCCCGGCGATCCGCTGGCGGCCTGTAGCGCGCCGGTGGTCGGGCCCAACCGCGACTGCGGCTGGGAGGTCGCCAGTGGTCAGCAGGCCGTGGCGTGCGTGCCCGGCACGCCGGTGACCCTCGGCTGCGGCTGTGGCACCGACACCTGCGGCAGCGATCCGGTGCTGCGCGTGTGCGACGGTGGCGAGGCGTGCATCGCGGCGACCGCGCTCGCGTCGATCGACGATACCTGCGGCCTCTGTCCGCAGGCTGGGTTCGTATGCCCGGCCAGCGGCACGTACACCGTCTTGACCGCGCCGTACGCGCCGGGCTCGGCGTACGCGTGCCAGGTGTCGGCGACGCCGTAGCAGGTAGCGGCGCCGGGAACGCGGGGCGCGAATGTGAGCAGACCGCCCCGCGGGCAGCCGTGGGGTGGACCGGCGTCGAGCGGCTGGGCCACCTCGCCGAGCCCGCCGATGGATCCCGCAAATGCCCCGCCCGCGGGGTCCGCGCCGACCGCGCCGGTCGCGACGCCCGGCATGGCGCCGACCGCGGCCAGCGAGCGTCGCATCCGGTTCAACGCCGTCCCGCTCGACGCGCGCGGCCTGCAGACGATCGTGCAGCTCGAGACCCACGCCGGGACCCGCCTGGTCGACGGCGACTACTGGTACGATCCGACCAGCGGCATCAGCGGGCCCTGGGGCGGCGGCGGCTACGTGCTGCTGCCGGCCGGCCTGCCGCTGGGCGGTCCGCTGCCGGCCCACGCCTCGGGCGGGGGCGACGGCCGCCTCACCGGCGTGTTCGTGAATGGCCGCGAGCTGCACCCGAACGACGTCGCGACCCTGCGCAGGTTCATCCAGGTGGTCCCGGGCCGGTACTGGTTCGACGCGCGCGGCAACGTCGGCATCGAGGGCGGCCAGGCGCTGTTCAACGTCTACGCGCTGGCGCAGGCCCAGCAGGCTCAGCAGTCGGGCGGGATGCACACCAGCAGCTGGGGGCCGGGCAAGACCTGGGTCGGCGGCGGCGCCAGCGGCTCGAGCTGGGGCTCGGAGGGCGGGCGCATCACGAACGACTGCAGCTACGACCCCAGCGACGGCGCCGGCGTGGTGTGCAGCAAGACCCAGAAGTGGTGATCGTCCGCAACACGGGCAGCCACCGCGGTAGCCTGCGGCCGCGCGGGACGCGGGCCTGCGCCGACGCAGCGACTTCGATCGTGGGGGGATTCACAGGGCCGGATCTGGCTTTGTTTTCTGTCCGAACTATCTACGTGAATGCACGTAACATACTTTGTTCGTTGAACATTCTGTTGACCGATCCCCGTTGGCTTGGTAGTCGGAGGGGGTGGCGTCCTCGGAGGACCGCCACCACCGGGCCGCGGCCGCCACCGTCGCGCGCCCCACTACTCACGCGTCGATCCAGGTCGACGAGAGGGGGATCGTATGTCCACGTCCGGCCCGAAGAGATCATCACGCGGGATCATCGCCAGCGCGATCGCCGTGAGCGTCGCCAGTGTCGCCCTGGTCGCCTGCACCGACGACCTGACCCAACCGGACGGGCCGCTGCCCGAGCTCGCGGCGCCGGCGTCGGCGTCGGTCCCGCCGGCCGAGGGCGCGCTGCTCGGCGCGTTCGTCGGGGTCGGCACCGAGAGCGCCGAAGACTTCGCGGCCGAAGAGGAGCTGATCGGCCGGCGCTGGGTGATCGACAACCGCTTCTACTCGTCGGAGGACTGGATCAACGATCGCACTCGCTGGGACATCGCCCACCACAAGATCCCGATGATCACGTGGGAGCCACAGCACCAGACGCTCGACGACATCATCGCTGGCGTCCACGATGACAACATCCGGACCCGAGCCACCGGCGCGCGCGACCTCGGGGTCGAGATCTTCATGCGCTGGGGCCACGAGATGAACGGCAACTGGTACCCGTGGAGCGGCGCCAAGAACGGCGGGGCCGCCGGCGGTGCTGCCAAGTACATCGCGGCCTACCGCCACGTCCACGACCTGTTCCGCGAGGTCGGCGCCACCAACGTGGTGTGGGTGTGGTGCCCGCTGGTCACCGACGTCCCCGCCGAGCCGTGGAACCACTGGACCCACTACTACCCGGGCGACGCGTACGTCGACTGGGTCGGGCTCGACGCCTACAACTGGGGCTCGTCGGCGCCGTGCTGCGTGTGGCAGAGCTTCTCGACGCTGGTCGCGCAGCTGTACGGCGACTACGCCGGCAAGAAGCCGCTGATGTTGCCCGAGACGTCCTCGGCCGAGGTCGGCGGTGACAAGGCCGCCTGGATCCGCGACATGCACACCGCGCTCATGACCGACTTCACCGCGATCAAGGCCGTCGTCTGGTTCGACATCGACAAGGAGACCGACTGGCGGATCGCGTCATCGCCCGCGACCCTGGCCGCATTCAAGGCGATGGCCCACGCGCCTTACTTCAATCCCTAGCGAGCGCTCCCGCTCATGATCACGGTGGTTGCGGGCGTGCGTCACGCGCGACCGCCTCGGGCCAGCCGTCGGTGTTGATCCACAGCCGGTGGAGCTCGCGCGGGCTATCGGGCGGCAGCGCGCCGCGACCGTGGAGCATGCGGTGATTGTCGACGATGACCACCTCGCCAGCGCCGAGCTCGACGCCCACGAGGGCGGCCGGGTCGTCGCCGCGGAACCGCTCGATCAGGCGTGCCGCCACCGCACGCTCGCGTGGATCGGTGGGCACCTGCAGCTGCGGCGGCAGCCAGAAGAAGCGCGACGGGGCCGCGCCCCGGGCCTCGACCACCGGCACCAGCGGGCGCGCCGCCGGCGGCAGATCATCCATCAGGTCGGCGCAGCGCAGCCGTTCGGCGAGCCGCTGGTCGTCGGCGTCGAGGTGAGCGAAGGCGACCCGGGCGTCGAGGTAGAGGTTGGTCACCGGAGTCCGGCACGGCGTGACGCAGTGCCAGGCGCACAGGTTGGCGCGCACGCTGTCGGTGTGGAATGGCACCGGCCGCGGGCTCATCACGAAGCGGCGCGAGCTCGGCTCGACGAAGACCCGGAGCTCGGACCAGACGGTGCCGAGCTGGCGGGCGAAGTCGAGGAAGCGCGCCGAGCTCACGCGCTGCCGGATGTGGACGACGCCACGCTCGGCCAGGTGGGCGCGCGCCTCCGCGATGGCGTCGGCGCGGTCGAGGCTGGCCATCATCGGGGCGATCACGGTGCACCGGCCGGGCGGCCCCAGGCGCGGAAGCGCTGGCCGAGGCTCGCGACCGGATAGCGGCGCTGGTAGCCGTCGTACCAGCGGGCCGCGACGTCAGGGCCGAGCTGCTGGTAGACGCGGGCGATCTGCGCGCGCAGGGCGGCGCGCTGCTGGTCGGCGGTGGCGGCACTGTCCTCGACGCCGGGCTGATGGTGGACGTAACCGCCGAGGTGGTCGTCGCAGAAGGCCGCGTAGGCGCGCGTCGACAGGATGAACGCGTGCCACAGCTCGTCGACCAGGGTCATCGAGGGCGTGATCACCAGCGAGGTGGCGCGATGGCTGGCGCACAGCCACAGCCAGCGCAGCGTGTCGGCCCACAGCTCGTCGGCCTCGTCGGCGCCGAGGTCCCAGGTGGCGGCGAAGCGATCGACGATCGCGGGCTGGCGGTAGCCGAGGACCTGGGCCAGCGGCTGCGGCGGGCGGGGCACGCCATGGAGCGGAAGGCTTGATGGGAGCGGCATGGCGACCCGACATTGCAGCCGCCATGCCCGGTGGGCGCGGCGTCGCGGCGCTCGCAAGGTCGCGCATCGACGGGGCGGCCGGCACGAAGGCGCGGTAAGACGGCGCGATCGCGCTGGAGGTGGAGCCCGCGCGCGTTGCCCGCGGGCAACGGCAGGCCGGTCGAGGCGGCGACGGCGCGATCGGCGCTGGAGGTGGAGCCCCGCGCGTTCCCTGCGGGCAACAGCGACGGGGCGAGGGTGCTCGCGGAGCGCGCGCTGCCGCGACGAAGTGAGCCGGCGCGCGCAGATGTCGCGCTCGCGATGTCACGCCGGTCTGGCACGCGACGTGAAGTTGCTGCGTCCATCGTCAACAACGACGACCACCACTCCAGCCACAGGATGATCCCATGAAGCATTCCAAGCCTGCCCCGACCGCCGCCCCCGCCACCACGACCGACGCCGCCGACCGTGAGCGGGCGATCGACGCCCTGCTCGCCACCGTCACTGGCGGCGGCGGCGCGACCTGCTTCAACCCCGCCATCGCGGCCGGCGCGACCTGCTTCAGCCCCGCCGTCGCGGCCGGCGCGACCTGCTTCTCGCCGGCGCTGGTGATGATGCCGTTCGACGAGCGCTGACGCGAGTAGCCGCGGTCAGCGTGACCGCGGCCGCCCGGTCGTGCGCAATGCCACATCGTGCCGGTTTCAACGACTTCAACAGAGCGCCTACCGTGCGTGATAGTGACGAACCGGCATGATCATCTTTTACGGGCACCGCTTCTACGGGCGTATCGACGGTCACGGCGCCGAGTACCTGGCGACCACATTCGCGCATGTCTACTTCCTGCCGCTGTTCCCGACCGGCTCAAGGTGGGTGACGCGTCAGGTCGGCGATCAGGTCCTGGGCTTCGACGTGAAGCTGTCCGCGCGGAGCGTGGCGGCCGCCTATCTGCGGATCTGGGCACCTCTCTTGGCGCTCGGACTGGGCGCCACGCTGACGATCCCCGGCATCGCCGTGGCCGTCGGGCTGCTCGCGCTATCGGCGTGGAGCTGGACCTGGCTCCGGATCCGCGGCGGGCACGAACGCCGCCGCGCGCTGCTCAATCAGATCGCCTTCGGAGCCGCCTGTGATCCGATGCGCCGCCCGGTCGCGCAGTGCGAAGCGCTCCGCTGCGAGGTCGACCAGCGCTTCGCCGAGGTGAGCGGCGCTCGCACCCCGGAGGACGTCGCACGGTTCGGCGCCGACTCACCGGCGCACGCAGCCCTGGCCTACGCGTCGCTCCGGTTGGTGGCCGCGATCGCGGGCGGTGACACTGGTCGCAAGGCGCGCGCGGTGTCGGACTCCCTCCTCGACAACGTCTCCACCGGCGATGCGAGGGCGCTCGCCGACGGCGGTCCCTACCGCGTCGAGGCGCGCGCCTCGGACTCGGTCGTCTCCGCGTTGGAGGCCGCGGCGGCCGCTGTGATCCAGGCGCAGGATCGCGGCATCGACGAGTCGATCCGCGCGGCTCAGCCGGCCAGCGCCTGGGACAACAGCCCCGAGAACCCGGCCGTCAAGGAGGAGATCGCGCGCAACAAGGCGCAGCGTGCGGGCACCAACCGCCTTGCCTGGGTCGCGCTCGTCGTCGTGGCTGTGGCGAGCGGCGCGTACGTGATCTACGACATCGCCACGAAGCACGTCGCCACCGATCGGGCGCTCACCGAGCTCCGCAGCATCAGCGACGAGCTCTGCCGGTGCCCGACCCGCGCCTGCTTCGTCGACCTGCTCGAGGCGCGCAGACCCGCCATCGACCGCGCCGAGCGCACCGTACGAGAGAACGAATCGAGCGACTCGGAGCTCGATCAGCTCGCCGACCGGGCTGAGCGCTGTTACGACGCACTGCCGTAGCTGCGGCCAGCTCGCCCCGCGCCGGTCGCGCACGACGCGTGGACGGTGTCCGACGCTCGCGTCGCCCGGCGTTCACGTTCGCGCAGGTCGCGATCGTGACGTTCGGTGTCGTCGGGTGGCTCCCACCGGTCGCTGGTCGCGGGTCGTCGCCTCGGGCCGGCGCACACCAGCGTGCGTGCTACGCCTCGGGCGCCGACGACTCGGCCGCGGGCAGCTCACCGTCGCGGTGGCCGAGTCCGGATCACCACCAGGCCCGCGCCGTGCGTCGGGTGACCAGGATGTCGCCGGTCGCGGTCCGGGCGACCACGTGGACGATGCGACCGGCCGGCAGGTCGATCAGCACGCGGTCGCCGGCGGGCGTCGCCGTCAGCGGCCGCGAGCTCGGCACGCCGTCGACGTAGGCCACCAGCGTGGCCGCGCGCAGGTCGACCGTCGGCGAGGTCAGCGCCCAGCGCTCGCCGGCGCGCTCCAGCTGGTCGCGGCCGGCGCGGGCCGGCCGTGACGCCGGCGCCACCAGCCGTCGAGCCCGAGCACGTCACCGCCGCGGGTGCCCTGCAGCGCGAGCCGCGCGAGCAGCGGGAGGTTGTTGTCATGCGGCCAGTCGGGCTGGAAGCTCACCGACCAGCTGGCGACGGTCAGGCTGGCGAACAGGCTGACCGCGGCGGCGGTGCGGGTGCGCAGGCCGATCAGCACGGCGACCGTCGCCAGCCAGGCGAGCCACTCGGCCGCGCGGATCGCGGCCGACGGCGGCGGTGCGTCGCCCAGCAGCATGAGGATGCCGACCGGGTGATAGACCTCGAGCGGCGCGCGCGCCGGGTCGACGATGGTGGGGGTGCTCGGTCAGCCGCGCGAGCGTGAGCAAGACCGATCCGGCGACCCCGATCCGCACGGCGGCGGCGCTGACGCCCCCGCCGGACTCGTACCAGTACCGCTGCCAGCGCGTCGGCGTGCCCACGATCCCGACTACCACGCGCGAGCCCGCGCCCGCGAAGGTCAACACTGGCACCCGTGCGGCCGTGCGCACCGCCCGGCAGAGACTGGAATCTCAGTCCACGACGGGTAGGCCCGGCGCGGCCGGCGCGGTGGGCGCCGCGGCCTCACCGGCCGGCGCCGCGGCCGGGGCCGCGCCGAGCACGACGACCCAGGCCGAGCCCAGCGCCTCGCCGCGCTTGACCGCCGCGCAGGTCTGCTGGCCATCGGCGACGTCGGGGACCTCGGAGTGGACGTAGATGATCGCGTTGCCGCCGGCCTCCCGGGCCTTCGTGCGCAGCTCGGTGACCACGTGCTTCTTGTCGAACGTGAGGCTCGCCGGAGTCAGGCCGGTTTCGCTCGGCGCGTAGTCGTTGATGGCGCAAGCGCCGTCGATGTCGACCAGCTTGACGGTGCCCAGGATCCGGTGGCCGAAGCCGGGCTCGGCCTTGAGCTCGTTCTCGCGGAGCGAGAACCCGTCGGGACCGGTCCCGTAGAACACCCTCACGTCCTGCGGCGTGGCGACGATGGGCGCCGAGGTCCGCGATGCGTCGTACTCGCCGTAGGCGTCGAAGCGCGTGCTGGAGAAGACGGCCGGGCCGCACCCGATCGATCCGGCTGCCAGCGAGAGAAGAATGATCGAGAGCAGGGACGACCGCATGGCGGATAGATACGCGATGCCGGCGTCACTCCGGCGTGCACACACCGGCAAACGACGTGGTGCGCCGAGAGTCGCGCAACCTTCGGCCGACCGACCCCGCGCCTACATGCCGAGGCCAAGCCTGCGGCCGTGGTACCCACGTTCGGTGCACCTCCTCTTCTGCGGCTCGGGCTGGCCCGACATCGTCGACCGGATCGCCGCCCGGCTGGCCCCGGGCGACACCATTGGGCGCTGGGATCGCGCGCGGCCGCTCGCCGACGAGCTCGCCGCCACCGCGGTCGACGTGCTGTTGCCGTCGAACGCCCACGTCGACGCCGCGGCGATCGCGGCCGGGGCGCACGCGCTGCGCCTGATCCAGCAGCCGGCCGCCGGCACCGACGCGATCGACCTGGCCGCCGCCGCCGCCCACGGCATCCCGGTGTGCAACGCGCCCGGCGCCAACCAGACCGCGGTCGCCGAGGCCGCGCTGCTGCTCCTGCTGCTCTGCGCGCGCCGGTGGCCGGTCGCGCGGGCAGCGTTCGAGCGCGGCGCGATCGGGACGCCGCTCGGCACCGAGCTGGCAGGCGCCCGGCTGGTCGTGGTCGGCACCGGCAAGACCGGCGCGGCCCTGGCCGAGCGGGCGCGCGCGCTCGGCATGGACGTCCTCGGCCTCGACTCGCGCACCGGACGCGGCGAGCGGCTGGCCGCCTTCGCCCGCGCCGACGCGGTGAGCCTGCACTGCCCGCTGACGACGGCGACCCGTGGCCTGATCGACGCCGAGGCGCTGGCCGCGCTGCCCGCCCACGCGATCCTGGTCAACGTCGCGCGCGGCCCCGTGATCGACCGGGCCGCGCTCGCCGACGCGCTGGCGCGCGGCCACCTCGGCGGGGTCGGGCTCGACGTCTACTGGGACGAGCCGTGGGACCCGCGTGATCCGATGTTCGCTGACCCGCGGGTGGTGACGCTGCCCCATGTGGCTGGTTCGACCACACGAGCGTTCGACGCCATCGCGGCGATCGTCGTCGAGAACCTCGCTCGGATCGCGAGCGGCGAGCCGCTGCGACATCGTATCTCCTAGCCCAGATTGCCCCCCGCCAACAAACTGCATACAGTCCGCGCGCTCCGGCATCTCACGGAGCAGATCACGAGGTTTAAGGCATGAGCTGGTTCATCGGCTACGCGCGCTCGTCGGTGGGCGCCAAGCAGATCATGGCCCTCACCGGTCTGGCGCTGCTCCTGTTCACCATCGCCCACATGGTCGGGCACCTCGGCATGTTCGGCGGGCGCGACGCCTACAACGGCTACGCACACTTCCTGCAGGGCCTGGGCGTCGTGAAGTGGCTGGTGCGCGCCGGCCTGCTCGCGGTCCTGGCGATCCACGTCGCGTCCGCGATCGGCCTGGCCCGCGCCAACGCCGCGGCCCGCCCGCACAAGTACGCGGTCGTCCGCTACGTGAGGACATCGATCTTCGCGCGCACGATGCTGTGGACCGGGCTCATCATCTTCGTCTTCATCGGGTTCCACCTCGCGCACTTCACGCTCGGCTGGGTCCAGCCCGAGGCGTTCCACACGCTCGACGACAAGGGCCGCTACGACGCGTACTCGATGTTCGTGATCGGCTTCCAGAACGTCGCCATCCTGGGGCTCTACCTGGTCGCCACCGCGCTCCTGTCGATGCACCTCGCCCACGGCGCGTCGAGCTGGTTCCAGTCGCTCGGCTGGCGCCACCCCAAGTACGACCGGCTGATCGACCTGCTGGGCCCGGTCCTCGCGGTCGTGCTGATCGTCGGCTACGCGGCGCCACCGATCGCAGTCGCGCTCAACCTCATCAAGCTGTGACCACCATGAAGCTCGACGCGCGCATCCCGGCCGGTCCCATCGACCAGAAGTGGAGCCGGGCCAAGTTCGATTTCAAGCTGGTCAACCCGGCCAACAAGCGCAAATACAGTGTGATCGTGGTGGGCAGTGGCCTGGGCGGCGGCGCCGCCGCGGCCACGCTGGCCGAGCTTGGCTACGAGGTGTCCTGCTTCTGCTTCCAGGACTCGCCCCGCCGCGCCCACTCGATCGCCGCCCAGGGCGGCATCAACGCGGCCAAGAACTACCAGAACGACGGCGACAGCGTCCAGCGCCTGTTCTACGACACCGTCAAGGGCGGCGACTTCCGCGCCCGCGAGGCCAACGTCTACCGGCTGGCCGAGGTGTCGGTCGACATCATCGATCAGTGCGCTGCGATGGGCGTGCCGTTCGCCCGCGAGTACGGCGGCACCCTGGCCAACCGCAGCTTCGGCGGCGCCCAGGTCTCGCGCACGTTCTACGCGCGCGGCCAGACCGGCCAGCAGCTCCTGATCGGCGTCTACCAGGCGCTCGAGCGCCAGATCGCGGCCGGCAAGGTGAAGATGTTCACCCGGACCGAGATGCTCGACCTGGTCGTGGTCGACGGGCGCGCGTCCGGCATCGTCGTGCGCGACCTGGTCACCGGCGAGATCACCTCGCACTCGGCCCACGCGGTCGTGATGGCCACCGGCGGCTACGGCAACGTGTTCAACCTGTCGACCAACGCGGTCGGCTCGAACGTCACCGCGACCTACCGCGCCTACAAGCGCGGCGCGGCCTTCGCCAACCCTTGCTACACGCAGATCCACCCGACCTGCATCCCGGTCAGCGGCCCGTACCAGTCGAAGCTGACCCTGATGTCGGAGTCGCTGCGCAACGACGGCCGGGTCTGGGTGCCCAAGCGCAAGGAAGACGTCGACAAGGCGACCCGCGATCCGGCGTCGATCCCCGACGACGACCGCGACTACTACCTCGAGCGCAAGTATCCATCGTACGGCAACCTGAGCCCGCGCGACATCGCCAGTCGCGCGGCCAAGGAGGCCTGCGACGACGGTCGCGGCGTCGGCCCCGGTGGCCGCGGCGTCTATCTCGACTTCCGCGACGCGATCCAGCACCAGGGTGCCGGCGCCATTGCCGAGAAGTACGGCAACCTGTTCGAGATGTACGCCCGGATCACGGGCGAGGATCCGTACCAGCGCCCGATGCGCATCTACCCGGCCGTCCACTACACGATGGGCGGGCTGTGGGTCGACTACCACCTCGAGTCGACCATCCCCGGATTGTTCGTGCTCGGCGAGGCCAACTTCTCCGACCACGGCGCCAACCGGCTGGGCGCCTCGGCCCTCATGCAGGGGCTGGCCGACGGCTACTTCATCATCCCGTACACGCTGGGCAACTACCTGGCCGGGATCGGCCCGGCCGCCCGGGTGGTCTCGACCCACCCCGAGTTTCGCAAGGTCGAGGGCGAGGTGCGCGGCCGCATCGATCGCCTGCTGACCATCGGCGCCCGTGGCTCGCGCACGGTCGACTCCTTCCACAAGGAGCTCGGCCAGATCATGTGGGAGTACTGCGGCATGGCCCGCAGCCGCGAGGGCCTGCAGAAGGCGCTCAGCCTCATCCCGACGCTGCGCGAGCAGTTCTGGAGCGACGTCAAGCTCCTCGGGTCGGGCGAGACCTACAACCAGGCGCTCGAGCGCGCCGGCCGCGTCGCCGACTTCCTCGAGTTCGGCGAGCTGCTGTGCCTCGACGCGCTCGAGCGCGAGGAGAGCTGCGGTGGCCACTTCCGCACCGAGTATCAGCGCGACGGCGAGGCCGAGCGCGACGACGAGCGCTTCGCTCACGTCGCGGCCTGGGAGTACCAGGGCGACAACCAGAAGCCGATCCGCCACGTCGAGCCGCTGACGTTCGAGAACGTCAAGCTCGCGACCCGGAGCTACAAATGAGCGAGCTCAACCTGACCCTCCACATCTGGCGCCAGGCCGGTCCCGACCAGCCTGGCGCCATGAAGACCTACCAGGTCGCCGGGGTATCCACGCACGCCTCGTTCCTCGAGATGCTCGACATCCTGAACGAGCAGCTGCAGCTGCGCGGCGAGGAGCCGGTCGCGTTCGACCACGACTGCCGCGAGGGCATCTGCGGCAGCTGCTCGATGGTGGTGAATGGTCGGCCCCACGGTCCGCAGAAGGGCACCACCGTGTGCCAGCTGCACATGCGGACCTTCGCGAACGGCCAGGAGATCTGGATCGAGCCGTGGCGCGCGGCTGCGTTCCCGGTGATCCGGGACCTGTGCGTCAACCGCGGCGCGCTCGACAAGATCGTCGCCGCCGGTGGCTTCGTGACGGCCAACGTCGGCTCGGCGCCCGACGCCAACGCCGTGCTGGTGCCCAAGGTCGACGCCGACCGCGCCTTCGAGGCGGCCGCCTGCATCGGCTGCGGCGCGTGCGTGGCCGCGTGCCCGAACTCGTCGGCCATGCTGTTCACCGCCGCCAAGCTCGCCCACCTGCACAACCTGCCCCAGGGCCAGCCCGAGCGGCTCAAGCGGACCAAGCAGATGGTCGAGGCGATGGACGCCGCCGGGTTCGGCAACTGCACGAACCACTACGAGTGCGAGGCGGCGTGCCCCAAGAACATCTCGCGCGAGAACATGGCGCTGATGTATCGCGACTACGCCCGGGCGATGATCGCGGGCCGCGGCGAGAAGAAGGCCAGCGAAGGCGCTGGCTGATCCGGTCGGTTTCCGATCACAAGTCTTCATGTGATCGGAAGCGCTCACCTTTCCCGGTGGCCCTGAGCCGGCGCCGCAGGCGCCGGGTCGAAGGGCAGAGCGCCAAGGTGCCGCACGTGATCTTCGACGGACTGCCCTTCAGGGACACCGGGGAAGATGTGCGGGATCCTGAGGCGCGCCCTTCGACACGGCGCCTACGGCGCCGGCTCAGGGCGAACGGATGAAGGTCGCCCCGCTCGAAAAATTCCGTTCCGTCGGCACTCGCTGCCGCTGCCGATGCCCGCGGCTACAGCGCGCCGCCCGGCGGCATGACCACGACCTCGTCGATCGCGATCGCCGGCCGGGCCAGGATGGCGACCACGATGCCGGCCAGGTCGTCGGGCTTCATCATCTTGCTGCGGTCGAAGCCGGGGCGGTCGTCCCAGATCGCGGTGTCGGTGGCGCCCGGCAGGACGGTGGTCACCCGGATGCCGTAGCTGCGGGCCTCCTCGGCGAGGACGCGCATGAGGCCGAGCTGGCCGGCCTTGGCCGCGGTGTAGCCGGCAGCGTCGGGGAACGCGCGCTGGGCCGCGACCGAGCTGACCGCGACGATGTGGCCGGCCCGGCGCGGCTGCATGGTGCGCAGGGCCTCGCGCGCGCACAGGAACGTGCCGATGACGTGGGTGTCGAGCATCGCGCGCAGGTCGGCGACGGTGGCGGTGTGCAGCGGCGCGAACACGCCGACCCCGGCGGCGCACACCAGGATGTCGAGCGCGGGCAGCTCGGCCACCCGGGCCCGCACCGCGGCCTCGTCGGTGACGTCGAGCCCGACCCCGACCACCTGTCCGGCTACCGGACGCTGGGTCAGCGCCGGGTCCGGGAACCGCCGGGCCCAGGCCACCACCGCGGCGCCCTCGCGCGCGAGCGCGGCGGCGATCGCGGCGCCGATGCCGGTCGAGCCGCCGGTGACCGCCGCCACCTTGCCGAGCAGGCGGGTCACGCCGCCACCCGCTGGCCCGCGATCCAGACGCCGAGATCCTCGATCGCGCGCGCGATCTGGAACTTGCGCCGGCCCTGCTTGTCGTGGCGGTGGGTGACGATCGTCGCCGGCGGCAGCAGGCCGTAGTTCACGTTGGTGGGCTGGTACTTCGCGCCGGGCTCGCGGGGCCCGGTGACGTGGTGGTAGAGGGCGCCGAGCATCGTGGTCGGCGGCGGCGGGTCGAGCGCGCGGCCGGCCAGCTCGTCGGCGAGCAGCCAGGCGCACACCAGGCCGATCGCGCAGCTCTCGATGTAGCCCTCGACCCCGGTGAGGAGGCCGGCGAAGCGCAGGTCGGGCTGGGTGCGCAGCTCGAGCCGGCGGCCGAGCAGATTGGGCGCGTCGACGTAGGTGTTGCGATGGATCGAGCCGAACCGCAGCCACTCGGCGTGGGCGAGCGCCGGCACCATCGCGAAGATCCGCTGCTGCTCGGGATAGGCCAGCCGGGTCTGGAACCCGACCAGGTTGTACGCGGTCAGGTAGCGGTTCTCCGGACGCAGCTGGATCACGGCGTATGGCCAGCGCCCGGTGCGCGGGTCGGTCAGCCCGACCGGTCGCATCGGGCCGTAGCGCAGGACATCCATGCCGCGGTCGGCCATGACCTCGATCGGCAGGCAGCTCTCGAAGTACCGCGGCTCCTCGAACTCGTGCGGCATCACCCGCCGGCCGGCCCGCACCGCCTCGACAAAGGCGACGTAGGTGTCCTTGTCCATCGGGCAGTTGATGTAGTCACCCGGGGTCGCCTGGTCGTCCTCGCCCGCCTCGTCCGGCCGCTCCGCCAGCGCCGGCGCCGGCGGCGAGTTCCGGTCCCAGCGCGACTTGTGGTAGGCGCAATCCATGTCGATCGACTCGGCCGCGACGATCGGCGCGATCGCGTCGTAGAAGTACATGCGCTCGCCGCCGAGCTGCTTGCGGATCACGGTGCCGAGCGGGCCGCCGGTCAGCGGCCCGGTGGCGACGATCACCGGCCCGGTCGGCAGCTCGTCGAGCGGACGCCGCTCGATCCGGATGTTGCGGTGCAGCGCGAGCCGGACCGTGAGCTCGCGGCCGAAGCCGAACCGCTCGACCGCCAGCGCCTGGCCGGCGGGCACCCGGTGGCGATCGGCCGACTCGATCACGACCGACCCGGCCCGCCGCAGCTCGTCCTTGAGCAGCCCGGCCGGGGTGTCGCGATCGTTGGAGCGCAGCGAGTTGGAGCACACCAGCTCGCCGAGCAGCGGCGTCTGGTGCGCCGGCGACATCGCGGTCGGCTTCTGCTCGACCAGCGCGACCCGCAGCCCGCGCTCCGCGAGCTGCCAGGCCGCCTCACAGCCGGCCATCCCGCCGCCGACGACGGTCACGTCAGAGTCACGCCAGGCGGTCACGCGCGGACCTTACACCCTCGCCGGTCCGCTCGCTCAGGCCGCGGCCGGCCCGCTCTCTTCCTCGTCGCTCGCCCCCGACTTCCAGTCGCAGGTCATGCAGCGGAGGATCACGCCGCTCTTGTTCTCCTTCTTCACCACGAACTTCGCCTGGCAGGCCGGGCACGGCTGCGGGATCGGCCGATCCCAGGTCACGAAGTCGCACGCCTTCGACTTCCAGTTGGCGCAGCCGAAGAACGGCTTGCCGCGCTTGGAACGCTTCTCGGCGATCTGGCCACCGCAGCCCTCGCGCGGGCACTTCACGCCCAGCGAGATCGGCTTGGTGGTCTTGCAGTCCGGGTAGCGGGTGCAGGCCAGGAACGACCCGAACCGGCCGCGCTTGATCGTCATCGGCGCCGCGCACACCTCGCAGACCTCGTCGGTGGTCTGGGCCGGCACGATCTCGTAGGTGCCGTCGAGGTTCTTCACGACCTCCTTGGTGTTGCGGCACTCCGGGTAGCCCTGGCAGGCCAGGAACGACCCGTTGCGGCCCCACTTGATGATCATCGGCTTCGCGCACTTCTCGCAGACGAAGTCGGTCGGGATCTCCTCGCGCTTCACGTCGCGCATCTCGACGCGCGCCTTCTCGAGCTCGTCCTTGAACGGCGCGTAGAAGCCCCCGAGCAGCTTGCGCCAGTCGGCGGTGCCCTCCTCCACGTGGTCGAGGTCGGCCTCCATCTTGGCGGTGAAGGTCACCGACACGATCTCGGGGAACGACACCACCAGGAGCCCGTTGACCAGGATGCCGAGCTCGGTCGGGAAGAACCGACCCTCGCGCTTCTCGACGTAGCCGCGGTCGACGATGGTCGACATGATCGAGGCGTAGGTCGACGGCCGGCCGATGCCGTCCTCCTCGAGCTCCTTGACCAGCGACGCCTCCGTGAAGCGCGGCGGCGGCTGGGTGAAGTGCTGCTCGGGGCGGACCGAGGTCAGGGTCACCACGTCGCCGACCTCGAGCGGCGGCAGCAGCTTGTCGGCGTTCTCGGCCGCCTCGGCCTTTTCGTCGTCAGTCTCCGACACCTCGTAGACCTTGGTGTAGCCGGCGAACTTCATGACCTGGCCGGTCGAGCGCACGAGCGCGCGGCCGCGCTCGATGTCGACGGTGGTGCGGTCGTAGACCGCCGGCACCATCTGCGACGCGACGAAGCGCTGCCAGATCAGCGTGTACAGCTTGACCAGCTCGCTCGCCTCCGGGTTGTTGACCAGGGCCCGGGCGACCCGCTCGGGCGGCCACTCCATCAGGGTCGGGCGGATCGCCTCGTGGGCGTCCTGCGCGCGCTCGGCCTTGCCGTAGACCACCGGGGCCTCGGGCAGGTAGGCGTCGCCGTAGGTGTCCTTGATGTGCTGGCGCAGCGCGGTCATCGCGTCGTCGCTGACCCGGGTCGAGTCGGTACGCATGTAGGTGATGAGGCCGGTGGGGCCCTCGTCACCGAGCTCGACGCCCTCGTAGAGGCGCTGGGCCAGCGCCATCGTGCGCTTGGCGCTGTAGCGCAGCTTGCGGGCCGCGTCTTGCTGCAGGCGCGACGTGATGAACGGTGCCTGCGGCCGCTTGCGCTGCTCCTTCTTGTCGACCGACGACACCACCGCACCACCCCCGGCGAGCTCGGTGGCGATCTCGCCGGCCTCGTCCTTGGTCTTCGGCGCGGCCTTCTCGCCGTTCCAGCGGAAGATGCGGGCGTCGAACGGCGGCGGGGTCGGCCCGGCGACCGTGCAGTCGACCGACCAGTACTCCTCGGGGATGAACGCCTTGATGGCGTCGTCGCGCTCGCACACCAGCCGGACCGCGACCGACTGGACCCGCCCCGCCGACAGCCCGCGCTGCACCTTGTTCCACAGGATCGGGCTGATCTCGTAGCCGACCAGGCGATCGAGGATGCGCCGCGTCTGCTGCGCGAGCGTCTTGTTCATGTCGATCTCGCGCGGCGCAGCCAGGGCGGCGGTGACGCCCTTCTTGGTGATCTCGTGGATCAGCACGCGCTGGATGTTCTGGTTGACGCCGACGATCTCCTCCTTGATGTGCCAGGCGATCGCCTCGCCTTCGCGATCCGGATCCGACGCCAGGTAGACCTTCTCGACCTCGCGGGCGGCCCGGCGGATGTCGGCGACGACCTTCTTCTTGCCGTCGATCACCTCGTACATCGGCTCGAACGGCTTGTCCTGGTTGTCGACGTCGACGCCGATCTTGCTCTTGGGCAGATCGCGGACGTGACCGACCGAGGCCTTCACCGTGTAACCGGCGCCGAGGTACTTCGCGATCGTGCGGGCCTTGGCGGGTGACTCGACCACGACCAGGGCGCTGCCCGGCTTGATCTTCCGGGGCTTGAGCGGCTTGTCGAGCTCCTCGTCCTCATCGACGTCGGGCTCCTTGGCCGCCTTGCCACCCCGCGCCTTGGCGGGCGCCTTTGCGGACTTGGCCTTGCCCGGCGCCTTCTTGGGGGTGGCCTTGGCCACCTTCGCCTCGGGCGCAGCCTCGGGCGCCGCTTTCTTGGACTTCGGGGCCTTGGCCGTCTTGGGCGCCACCGGGGCCTTCACCGGTTCCGGGTCGACGGGCTTGCCCTTCGCCGCTGGCTTGGCCGGGGCCTTCACGGGCTTGACCACCTTGCGGCGTGCGGTTTTTTCGGTCGGTTGAATCGTGTTCTCGGCCACGGGGACCTCAGGTGACAGGCGCTGCGGAGCGGAGGTAGGCGGCGCCGGCGACCGGGACGATCCAGCCGGCGGCTTCGAGATCGGAGAGAACCACGAGCGCGGCCCCCAGACGGAGGCCGGTGGTGGCGGAAACGTCACCGGCGTCGCGCGGTTGCGCGGCATCGAGGACGTCCCACACCTGCTGCTCGACGGCGGTGAGCGCCCGCCGATCGAGGCGGCGCGCGTGCCCCAGGAGGGCGCGGTCGAGATCGGCACCGGTCTCGATGACCGCGGCGCCCGACGCGAGCAGCGCCTGGGTGCCGGGCGATCCCGGGACCGCGGCGACCTGGCGACCGAGGTCGGCCGCAGCCCGGGCGGTGTGCAGCGATCCGGACCGTGCGCTCGCGCTCACGACCACCACCAGATCCGCGAGCGCGGCGATCACCCGGTTGCGGCGCACGAAGTTGCCCGCGTACGGCTGGGTGCCGGTCGGGAACATCGAGATGAGCGCGCCGCCGCGATCGACCACGGCCGTGTAGAGCGCGCTGTGGCGATCCGGATAGATGATGTCGATGCCGGTCCCGACCACGACCACGGTGGAGCCGCCGGCGGCGAGGGCGCCCCGATGGGCAGCGGCGTCGACCCCGAGCGCGCCGCCCGAGACGACCACCGCACCCGCGCCGACCGCGTGCGAAGCGAGGGCGTGGGCGGTGGCGATGGCCTCGGCGGAGGCGGCGCGGGCCCCGACCAGCGCGACCGAAAACCGAGCATCCACAATCGTTCCCAGGACATGCAGGCTGGGCAGAGGCCGGCCGAATGCATGGCTCGAGGCCTGGAGGCGCCGCGGGTAGGCGGCGTCCCCTGGTTCGATCTGGCGTACCCGCTCCTCGCTCACAAGGGGGTAGCCTTTAGCGACCGGCCGGGCCCCCGTCAAGGGCAAGGCGATCGCGCTGAACGATCTCGGTCAGTTACCGGACGTTATTGTTTGCGCATCATGACGAGGTCGCCTGGCCCCATCTCTTCCACGGCCAGCGTGATGAGCCCCACCGACAGCTGCGGACCCACCTCGACCAGGACGATCTCGCCCAGCGCGCGGGCCGGGAAGGCGCGGTCGTCCTGCCCGACCATGTCCGTGGGACCGCCCTTCCGGTCAAGCGCGTCACCGCGGCGGACCACGAACAGCCGGTTGCCGGGCTTCACGCCCTGCTTCTGGCCGAGGTCGATGAACACGACCTCGCCGGTGCCGATCAGCTGATCGGACGTGAGCATCGCGACCACCGTGCCCTGCACGTCGACCTCGTTGCGCGCCGGCGGCACCGTCCGGAAGGTCCGGAGCAAGGGACCGACCCGCGCGCCCCGTTCGATCTCGGTGTTCGCGGTGGTGATGCGCGCGCGGGCGTACTTGCCCTGCTTGACGCTCAGGATCTGGACCTCGCCCAGCAGCCGGACGTACGAGCCCACGACCTTCTTGGTGTCGGGATGCACCGCCTTCTGATCTTCGGCGTAGACCGAGTACCGCGCGCCGATCTTGGGCACCGCGTCGGTCGGGTACGAGACGTAGATCTCGTCGCCGGTCGAGAGCAGCGCCTTGTCCTCGATCGAGCCGACCACGAACATGCTCGAGTCGAGGCTGGCCTTGTCGATGAACGCGACCTGGCGGACCGCGACCTCGAAGCGGCGCGCCGGGGTCGGCGCGTCGGCCGCTCGCGCCGGGCCGGTCTCGGCCTCGAGGCCAGGATCCCCCATGCCGACCGGGGCCAGGAAGCCCTTCGGCAGGAGCCGGACCAGGTCGCCGGGGTAGATCCAGTGCGGGTTGGTGATCTGCGCGTTCGACGCCCAGACCTTGGGCCACTGCCACGGGTCGTTGAAGTAGTACCAGCAGATGTCCCACAGCGTGTCGCCGCGGCGGACCACGTGCAGCTCGGGGGTCGGTCCGGCGTGCAAGACGACGTTCTCCTCGACGGTGTCGCGCGGGGCGATGTCGTCGTAGTGGTAGACGCCACCCGGGCTGGACGGGGCGTCACTCGCCGGCTTGCCATCGGGGCCGATCACGATCACGGTCGGCTTGGCCGCCGGCGTGGTCGCCGGGGCCGACGTGCTGCCGTAGGCGCCGACGTCGGTGGACGGATCGTAGGTCCCGACATCGGGGCTGGTCGGCTGCGCCGGCGTCGCCGGCTGAGCCCAGACGGGCGCGGCGGCGGCACCGAGCGCGAGCACGGCGGTCGCGAGCAGCGAGGAGTGCGTCATCGTGACCTCCGACAGGCGCGAGCGCGTCACAGGGCCTCCAGCCGCGCCGTGGCGATCGCGGCGGGGGACGAGCCAGGATAGAGCGAGACGACCTGCTCGAGGGCGGCGCGCGCCTTCACGCGGTCGCCGAGCGCCTGGTACGAGAAGCCGATCTTGAGCAGGGCATCGGGGACCTTGTTGCCGCGCGGGTAGTGCGCGACGGTGGCGCGGAACTCCGTGATCGCGCGCGGGTAGTCCTTCTGGTCGTAGTAGGACTCGCCGAGCCAGTACTGCGCGTTGTCGGCGTACTCGTGACCCGGGAAGCGCGCGACCAGCTCGCGGAAGCTGGTGATCGCGGCCGCGTGCTCGCGCCCGCGCAAGGCGGTGGTGCCACGCCGGTACAGCTCGAGCGCGGCATCGCTGCCGGCGGCGCCGGTCGCCGGGGGTGCCGACCCGCGCGGGACGCCGGGCCCCCGGCCGGTGCTGCCGAGGTCGACCGAGGTGGGTAGATCGCGGAGCTCGGTGCGCGGGGCCCGGGCCCGGGCCGTCCGCGGGCGCGGCGGCGGCGGCTCGTCGGCGCGCAGCTCGTCGGGATCGATCACGACCGGCGGCCGGTTGGCCTGGTCGACGTAGACGATCTCGGTGCCGTCGTCAGCGGTGCCGACCAGCCGGCCGTCCTCGGGCACGTCGTCGGGCGACAGGATCTCGACCGGCAGCGTCGGCGCGACCTCGCCGCGCGGCGCGAGCGCGCGGGTCTCGAGGCGGTCCTCGAGCAGCGCGACCTGGTTCTCGAGGTCGCGCCGCTTGCGCCGCTCGGCGCGGAGCTCGGCCCGCATCGTGTCGACCGTGGACGCGAGCTTCTGGTTGTCGCTGCGGGCCTTCGTCATCGGGCCGCCGCAGGCGATGGCGGTCGGAGCGACGAGGCCGAACGCAACGGCCAGATGGAGGGCTCGCACCGGTAGATGGTAGGAGCGCGCGGGAGCCAGGGCAAATAAAGCGGGCGCCGATGGCACGCATCGATAAGTCCTTACCGAGGCGGCGGAGCGCCCGGCCCGGCGCGGCGGCCACGCGCTCCCGCGCCGGTGCGCGGCGGCGGCGGCGGCCGTCGTCAGGACGGCGACGGCCGCGCGCTGCACGACGCGACGATCTTGTCGGCGCCGAGCGCGAGCAGCATGTCGGCGGCGGCGACCCCGAGCGCTTCGGCGTTCGCGATCGGGCCGCGCTGGGTCGCGCGCAGGATCTTGCTGCCGTCGGGCAGGCCGCACAGCGCGTCGAGGATGAGCTCGCCGCCCACGGTGCGCGCGTACGCGGCGAGCGGGGTCTGGCAGCTGCCGCCCATGCGCAGCAGGAAGCTGCGCTCGGCGACGACCCGGCGCTCCTCGTCGGGGTCGTGGATCGCGGCGCGGACCCGGCCGATCGTCTCGTCGTCGCCGGCGCGGGTCTCGATCCCGAGCACGCCCTGGGCGACCGCGGGCAGGCTGAGCTCGACCGGCAGCAGCTGGGTGATGCGATCGGCCAGGCCCAGGCGGTGCAGCCCCGCGGCCGCGAGCACGATCGCGTCGTACTCGCCGTCGTCGAGCTTGCGGACCCGGGTCGGCACGTTGCCGCGCAGCATCTTGATGATCAGATCGGGCCGGCGCGCGAGCAGCTGGCACTGGCGGCGCAGGCTCGAGGTCCCGACCACCGCGCCGCGCGCGAGCTCGTCGAGCGAGGCCCCCTTCGACAGCAGCGCGTCGTTGGCGATCTCGCGGGTGCTCACCGCGGCCAGCACCAGGCCGGGCGCCAGCTCGGCCGGCACGTCCTTCATGCTGTGCACGGCGATCTGGGCGCGCCCGTCGACCAGCGCGGCCTCGATCTCCTTGACGAACAGGGCCTTGCCGCCGACCTGGCTCAGCGGCACGTCGAGGATGAGGTCGCCCTGGGTCTTGAGCACCAGCAGCTCGACGGTGACGCCGGGCGCCACCACCGCCAGCCGCGCCTTCACGTGCTCGGCCTGCCAGAGGGCCAGCGCGCTCCCGCGCGTCGCGATCACCAGTCGGTCCATCATCGCACTATGCCTTGCCGCCGGCCGCGCGGGCGGGCGTGGAGGTTCCGGTCGGTGACGTCGCCGGCACCGCCGGGACCGGGGTGGCGGCGCCGCCGGCCGGCGCCGGCTCGACCAGCTCGAGCGGGAACAGCCGCTGCACCGCGGTCGCCAGGCGCTCGGCGTCGTCGGTCTTGAGCGCCATCTGCGGGTGGTGCAGCAGCTTGGCCACCACCAGGTGCACGGTCCGCCGCACCGCCTCCTCGCGCTCGAGCGGTGACAGCTCCTTGTCCTTGCGCGCGAGCTGGGCGACCAGCTTGTCGACCTCGCTGTCGGCGACCTTGGCGAAGTGCTCGCGGAGCGCGCGGATGGTCGGCACCACCTTCTGGGTGCGCAGCCACTGCTCGAACTGACCGACCTCGACCGCGACGATCCGCTCGGCGGCCTCGGCCGCCTTGCGCCGCTCGGCGAGGTTGGCGGCGACCACCTTCTCGAGATCGTCGATGTCGAACACGTACACGCCGTCGAGCTTGCCGATCTTGGGATCGGCGTCGCGCGGCACCGCGATGTCGATGACCATGATCGGCTTCCACCGGCGCCGCTTGGTCACCCGCTTGAACAGCGGCACGGTCAGCACCGGCTCGCGCGCGCCGGTCGAGCTGATCACGACGTCGGCGTCGGCCAGGAGGTCCTCGAGCAGCTCCCACGGCTGCGCGGTGGCGTGGAGCGCGGCCGCCAGCACCTGCGCCTTCTCGGGCGAGCGGTTGGTGACCACCAGCTGCTCGACCCCGGCCTGGCGCAGGTGGCGCGCGGCCAGGGTCGACATCTTGCCGGCGCCGACCACCAACACGCGCTTGCCGGCGAGGTCGCCGAACACGCGGGCGGCCAGCTCGACCGCGACCGACGCCACGTTGGCGGCGCCCTTGGCGATCGCGGTCTCGGAGCGGACCCGCTTGGCCGCGCCGAACGCGCGCTCGAGGCAGCGGCCGAGCACCGCGCCGGTGGCGCCGGCGGCGGTCGCCACGTTGTGCGAGGCCTTGAGCTGGCCGAGGATCTGGGCCTCGCCCACCACCAGCGAGTCGAGCGCGGCCGCGACCCGGAACACGTGGCGGATCGCCTCGTCGCGCTGGTAGCCGTAGAGCACGCTGGCGACCTGAGCCGGCGGCAGCCCGCGACTCTCGGGTAGCACCCGGCGGACCGCGGCGACCGCCTGCTCGCCCTGGCCGGCCGGCGCCGCGCCGTAGATCTCGACGCGGTTGCAGGTCGAGATCAGCATGACCTCCCGGACCGCGGGCGCCAGCCGCAGGGTGGTCAGCAGCGCGACCGCCTCGTCGTCGGGAATCGCGAGCTTCTCGCGCACCGCGACCGGCGCGGTCCGCCACGAGATTCCGACCACGAACAGGTCTGCGCCGGTGGCCATCGGCCTAGCCCTCCAGGGCGCGGCGGACGAAGTAGATGGCGAGCACCATCAGCGCGGCGCCGAACCCGGCGACCGCCATCCACGCCGTCCGCCGGCCGCGCCAGCCCAGCCCGAGCCGGACCGCGACCAGGGCCGCGTAGGTCAGCCAGGTGATGATCGCGATCGGATACTCGGGCCGCAACATGGTGTCGCCGCGCTGGGCGACCCAGGTGATGCCGAGCACCACCGCGGCGGTGAACACCGGGAACCCGGCCAGCACCAGCCGCTGCGACAGCTTGTCGAGCGCCTCGAGCGGCGCGTCCTGGTGCTTGAACGACAGGTTGTCGAAGCGCTTCTTCTTGAGGTTGCGCTCCTCGATCAAGTAGATCGACGCCAGCGCGGTCGCCAGCGCGAACACGCCAACGCCGACGGTCGCGAGCGAAATATGGATGCGGCCGAGCAGGGTCAGATCGGCCTGGGGCTGACCGACCGGCGATAGCCGGGCCGCGATCAGCACGCCGAGCACGATCGGCGACAGGATCGCGCCGGCCAGCTCGAGCCGGTAGCGCAGCGCGGCCAGCAGGTAGCCGCCCGCGATGATCCACGCCAGCAGGCCGAGCGCCTCGCGCACCGACGCCGCCGGATGGACCCGGAGCACGCCGCGCCAGCCGATGTCGACCCCGTGCGCGATCAGCGCGAGCACCAGGAGCGCGCGGGCCGCGCCCAGCCAGCCAAGCCGGTTCTGCAGAAAGGTCAGCAGGAACCCGACCGAGGCCAGCCCGTAGAGCACCACCGCGACCCAGAAGGCCGGCGAGGGCGTGACCGAGAGCAGGCGATCCGACATGGGTCAGATGAGGGGGGTGCCGACGAAGCCGGCGACCACCTCGTACGCGGTGTCCACGTAGATGACCGAGCTCGCCATGTGATCGGCGCCCATCTCGGCGAGCTGGTCCTCGTCCTTGACCCGGCCGATCAGGTCGTGGGGGTCGGCCTCGTTGCCGGCGACCCGCTCGAAGTAGACGGCGGGCTTGATCTCGAACGCGCGGGCCAGCTCGCTGAGCACCATCCGGCTGCCCTCGAGCGAGATCTTGCCCTCGGCGGACCACGCCTCGAGGCGCGGGTTGGAGATGAACAATCGGGCCACTCGTCCTCCGCCGGGACGCCCCGGACTTGCGCGATCATAGGCGCTTCCGGCCGGACCGGCAAAGCACCTGAGTGCGCGTCCTGCCCGGTGGGCCAGTTGCTCGCGCCGGTGGCCGGGGCTACAACCGGGATCCCGTTTTCAAGGAGTCCGCGATGGGCAGCGCCAACGTCACCGAGATCACCGACGACAACTTCGACGCGGAGGTGCTCAAGTCCGAGCTGCCGATCCTGATCGACTTCTGGGCGGTCTGGTGCGGCCCCTGCAAGCAGATCGCGCCGATCATGGACGCGCTCGCCGACCAGTACGTCGGCAAGCTCAGGATCGGAAAGCTCGACGTCGACCGCCACCAGGTGTTCGCGCAGTCGCTGCGGGTGACGTCGATCCCCGCGCTGTTCCTGTTCAAGGGCGGCAAGGTGGTGTGGAACCAGGTCGGCGCGGTGCCGCGCTCCAAGATCGAAGCCGAACTCCAGAAGTACCTGTAGGCGCAGGGGCGATTCGGCCCACACGCGACCGCGCGACAGCCTCCTGTAATCGGTCGCGGACACTTGTCCGGGAAGCGTCGCGCGCGCAATAGAATGGGGTCGTGGCCCCTGCCACCGTACTTCCACGCGTCGGGCGCACGCCGATGTTCGACGAGCTCGACCTCGACGACCTCGAGTCCGTGCGTCTGCTGTTGCGTGGCGACTCGGTGGTCGACTGGCACCGGCTGTCGTTCCACGACGAGGCCGCGGTCGACCGGTTCCTGCGGCTGTGCGAGCTCGACCCGTCGTCCGACGCCGAGATGATGCGGCTCGAGGCGGTGCGGGCCGACGCGGTCGACTACCTGACCCGCGTCTACCAGCTCGCCCTGCCCGACGAGGTCGCCGACGAGGTCGCCGCCCGCGATCTCTTGCTGATGGCCTCGCGCAGCGGCCCGCACCAGCGCGCCGCCTGCGTGGTGCTGAAGGTGATGCACATCATCTATCACCTGGCCGGGCGGCAGGCGCTGCTGCGCCTGTCGGTGTCCGACGACGCGATCTTCCGCGAGGTCGAGCTCAAGGTGGTGCGGGTGGTCGAGGAGCTGCGCGCGGCCGGCTCGGCGGTCGCCGAGTTCGAGTGGAGCCGCAAGCCGCGCGACTCGCAGATCACCAAGCTGCTCGCCAAGCGGTCGACCATCGCCGCCAACATCTACGACAAGCTGCGCTTCCGGCTGATCGTCCCGAGCTTCGACGACCTGGTCCCGACCCTGGCGACCCTGACCCGGCAGCTGATCCCGTTCAACTACGTCGTCCCCGGCGAGTCGGTCAACCAGCTGGTCGACCTGCAGGGCGTGGTGGCGGCGCGACCGCGGCTCAGTCAGCTCGCCAGCGAGCTGCAGCCCCAGGGGGGCAACCCGCTGAAGCCGCCGCCGACCAACGAGTTCTCGGGTCCCGAATACCGCATCATCAACTTCGTCGCCGACCTGCCGCTGCGGCTCGACCGGCTGGTACCCAAGTTCGACCCCGGGCCCGCCGAGAGCCACGTGGTCTTCGTGCTCACCGAGTTCCAGATCGCCGACAAGGCGACCGCCGCCGCCAACGAGAGCGGCGCCTGCAGCCACGAGGCGTACAAGACCCGCCAGCACGAGCGGGTGCGGATGCGCCTGCTCCGCACGCCCGACGACCCGCCCGAGTGAGCCGGCGTCGCCCGCCGGTGGTGCGCGCCGTGGTCCTGGTCCTGTGCCTGTCGGCGTGCGCCTCCGAGCCGCCGTCCGCGGGCCACGAGCGCGGGCGCTGCCGCGCCGACCGCGGGTGTGACGACGGGCTCGCGTGCTGGTCGGAGCGGTGCGTGCGGCCGCCGGGCGCGGACTGCGTTGCGGTCGGCGCGCGGCTCGCCGCCGTCGAGTCCGGCGACCACGCCGGCCGCCCGCGCGGCGCGATCGTGCAGCAGCTCACCGGCGCGTGCCGGACCGCGCGGCTGACCGCGGCCGAGGGCGCGTGCCTGATCGAGGCGACCACCGACGACGAGCTGGGCCGGTGCCCGCGCGCGTTGCTCCCCGCGCTGGCCGGCGACCGCCGGGGCTGCGAGCGGCTGGCCGCCCACGTGGCGAGCCTCACGCGGGCCGAGCTCGCCCGCCGCGCGAACCTGCGCTCGTTGCTGGGCCCGGTGATCGACCAGCTCGGCCCGACCGTGACGCGGTCGTGCGTGGAGGACCGGTGGACCGACGAGACCAAGGCCTGCGTCCAGGACGCCACCGGCTACGACGACGGCGAGGCCTGCCTCGACCAGCTCGACCCCGCCGACCGGCGTGCGCTGGAGCGCCGGCTGACGATGCTGGTCAAGCGCGGCATGGCGATGCCGTGAGGCGATCGCGCCGCCGCTCGCAACCGCCCGACCGCCCGGACCTTCCTGAGGTCCGAGAGTTGCCAGGGTGAGGCCTCCCGGGTACACCGAGGGCGTGGCCGGCGCCGAGGAGTCTATCCGCACGGATCCGCGCCTCGCGGTCGCCGACGCCCTGCTGAACGCCGAGTCTCCGGCGGCCGTCGCCGACGCGGTCGCGCGCGCGCTGCCCGCCGCCACCGGTGCGGACCGCGCGCTGCTGACGACCGCACCGTCCCCGACCACGCCGGTGGCGCACGCCGCCGCGGCCGGCGCCGAGGTGTGGCTGGGCTCGCCCGCCGACCTGCTGGCCCGCTATCCCGCGGGCGCCGAGGACGCGCTGGCCAGCGGGGCCCAGGCCTGGGTCGCCCTGCCGTTGGTGCCGCCCGGGGCCCCGGGCGCACGCCGGCCCCGTCGGCCGGCCGCGCTGACCCTCGCGTTCGCCAGCGCCCAGCGGTTTGACGCCGAGCAGCAAGACCGGCTGCGCGCGCTGGCTCGGCAGGTCGCGGTGGCGCTGCACCGCGCCGAGCTGCTCGACGGCCAGCGGTCGGCGGTCCGGTTTGCGGACGAGCAGATCGGGATCTTCGCCCACGACCTCCGGTCGCCGCTGGGCGCCATCGCGCTGACCGCCGACACCCTGCTGTCGGGCCAGCCCGATCCGTCGACCCAGCGCCGGTTCCTGCTGATCCAGCGCGGCACCAAGCGCATGGAGCGGATGCTCAACCAGGTGGTCGACTTCACGCGCAGCCAGCTCGGCAGCGGCCTGACCTTCACGCCCACGAGCGGCGACCTCGGCGCGCTCGCGACCACCGCCGCCCAGGAGGCCGGGGTCCGCACCGGCCGCAAGGTCGAGGTCTCGACCATGGGCAGCGGGCGCGGGGCCTGGGACGCCGACCGGATGCCGCAGGCGGTCGCGAACCTGATCGGCAACGCCGCCGAGCACGGCGATCCGAGCGCGCCGGTGCGGGTCGATCTCGACGGCACCCATCCGGACCGGATCGTCCTCGCGGTCTGGAACGCCGGGGCGATCGACGCCGAGGAAGCGGCCGCGGTGTTCGAGCCGTTCCGCGGCGGCCGCTCGCGTGGCAAGACCTCGGGGCTCGGCCTCGGCCTGCACCTCGCGCGGATGATCATCGAGGCGCACGGCGGGTCGATCGCGGTCGAGTCGGGCCCGGGCACGGGCACGACCTTCACGCTTCAGCTGCCGCGGGGCTGACCGGCCGCGCGGTCGACGTGGGTGCGGGCCGGGTGGGATCCGCGGCCGCGCCGGTGCATGATCGGGCATGGTCATCCTTGCCTCTCGTCTCGGTCGGGCCGCGCGGGTCGCCGCGCTCCTGGCCGCCGGTTGCGGCCCGTCCACGCCGGCGCCGGCGCCCCCGGCCTCGCCCGGCCCGACCGCCGTACCGGCGGCGACGGTGGTGACGCTCGCGCGGCTCGAGCACGGCGACCGCGCCTGCTACGTGGTGGTCGACGGCAGCGCCGGCGAGCAGTCGCTGCCCGGGGCCTTCGCGCTGTGTCCCGGGAACGAGTCCGACGCGAGCGCGCTGATCGGCCGGCGGGTCACCTACACGACCGAGCCGGCCAGCGTGCTCGCCGCGTCGTGCGAGGGGAACCCGGATTGCGGCAAGTCCGACCAGGTCGACCTGGTGACGACGATCTCGCCGGTGCCGTGACCGCGGCGCGGCGCCGCGCCATGATCGCGGCTCAGTAGCCGTGCTTGCGGAGCGAGACGCTCGCGACCAGGCCCATCGCGATGAAGAACGTCAGCAGCGAGCTGCCGCCGTAGCTGATGAATGGCAGCGTCACACCGACCACCGGGGCGAGGCCGAGCACCATCGCGACGTTGACGACCACGTGCCAGAAGGTCATGGCGGCGACGCCGAGGCACAGCACCGCCCCGGCGTGATCGCGCGCGTTCATCGCGACGTTGATGATCCAGACGATCAGGAACACGAACAGCGCGAGCAGGACGATCGAGCCGACGAAGCCCCACTCCTCGGCCCACACCGAGAACGGGAAGTCGGTCCAGTGCTCGGGCAAGAAGTCGAACTGGTTCTGGGTGCCCTCGCCGAAGCCCTTGCCGACGAGCTTCCCGGAGCCGACCGCGAACGTCGACTGCTGGGTATGCCAGCCGGCGTGCTTGGGATCATCGGACGGGTCGAGGAACGCGAGCACCCGCGTCTTCTGGTAGTCGTGCATGGTCTCCCACAGCACCGGAATCGCCAGGAACATCAGGAACAGCGTGTAGACCATCGGCCACAGATCGCGGGCCGCGAGGAAGCCGACCGTCAGCATGATCAAGGTCAAGAGCGTCGCGGTGCCCAGGTCGGGCTGGGCCGCGATGAGCAGGACCGGCACCATGACCCCCGCGATCCGAGGGATCAGCCCGGCCACCGACATCTTGGCCGCGCGGGTCTCCTGGATCAGCTGGGCCAGCACCAGGATCACCGCCAGCTTGGCGAGCTCGGACGGCTGGCCACCGAGCGCGCCGATCTGGATCCAGCGTTCGCTGCCCTTGCCGACCCGGCCCACCACGTCGACCACGAGCAGGGCCGCCACCGCGACCGCGAGGCCGATCCACGCCAACCGCACCAGCGCGCGGTAGTCGAGGACGGTCGCCAGCACGAACGCGATCGAGCCGACGACGATCCAGCGGAGCTGCTGATCGAACTTGCCGGCGTGCCGGGTGCCGTGGACCGCGCTGTACAGGTTGAGCAGGCCGATCGCGCAGATCGCCAGCACCGTGATCACCAGCGGCCAGTCGACGCTGGCGCGGAAGCGTCGCCAGCGCGACACCCCGATCTGCGAGCGCGGCAGCTCGAACCCGAGACCCTTGGACCAGTTCACGGCGCGCCTCCCGGCGCTGCCGGCGGGCGGCGCAGCTCGAGGATCCGATCGGACAGACCCGGCCTGGGGCCGTCGGGCCGCGACCGGACCTTGGTGTACCAGCCCTCGAGCACGGCCTTGGCGACCGGGCCGGCCGACTTGCCGCCGGAGCCGCCGTGCTCGATCAGCACGATGATCGCGACCTCGGGCGCCTCCGACGGCGCCCAGCCCGCGAACCACGCATGGTTGTAGCTGGGGTGCCAGCTGCCGATCGGCGGCGAGTCGCGATCCTTCTTCTTGGCGCGGACCTGGGCGGTACCGGTCTTCGCGCTGATCGAGACCACCGAGCTCTTCGCGTACTCGTAGGCGGTGCCGCCCGGCTCGTTGACGACCTTCCACATGCCGCGCTTCCACAGATCGAGCACCTCGGGCGGCGTCCGGATCTGGCGCTGGACCTGGGGCTGGTAGCGAATCACCGTCTCGCCGTCGGCGCGCACGATGCGATCGACCACCTGGGGCACGAACAGCGTGCCGCCGTTGCCGAGCGCGGCGTAGGCCATCGCCAGCTGCATCACGGTCACCTCGACGTCGCCCTGCCCGGTCGCGCTGTTGATGGTGTAGCCGATCTTGAAGCGGGTCCGCTGCTCGTACCAGGCGCGGGTCGGGATCCGACCCGGGCTGTCGCCGTTGAGCCCGAGCCCGGTGCGCACGCCGAAGCCGTACTCGTTGGCGACCTGGGCCATGCGATCGAGGCCGACCCGCTCGGCCAGCGTCCAGAAGTAGATGTTGCACGAGTGCTGGATCGCCGCGAGCAGGTCGAGCTTGCCGTGGCCGGCGGTGCAGCGGAACCGGGTGCCCGAGCGCTCGTAGACGCCGTTGCACAGGACCTCCTCCTCCTCCTGACCCAGGCCATCCTCGAGCGCGGCGACGGTCGAGACGAACTTGAAGGTCGAGCCGGGCGGGTACTGCGCGCGCAGGGTCTTGTCGATGAACGGCTTGCGCGGATCGTCGTTGAGGAACTTCTCCTCGGCGCGGGTCAGGTGGCCGGTCATGACGTTGGGGTCGAACGACGGCTTCGACACCAGCGCCAGCACCCGGCCGCTGTGGATCTCGACCACCGCGACCGCGGCCGCCGGGTACGGCGCGACCGCCTTCTCGGTGAGGCGCTGGAGGTCGGCGTCGATCGTCAGCACCAGGCTGGCGCCGGCGACCGGCTCGGTCACCCGATCGCCCTCGATCAGGCCGGCCGCGGTCGCCTCGTCGAGGCGCTGGCCGTGGGCGTCGACCGCGAAGCGCTCCTTGCCCTTCTTGCCGCGCAGGTAGTTCTCCCACATCGACTCCAGGCCGTAGCGGCCGACCAGCTCGTCGGGGGAGTAGCCGCGGGTGCCGAGCTTGTCGGACTCGTCGGCCGTCATCTGGCTCATGTAGCCGATCAGGTGCGCCGCCAGCGCGCCCTGCGGATAGAAGCGGTACGGCTCGTGCCGCACCTCGATGTCGGGCAGGCGGAACCGCTCCTGCTCGACCCGGGCCGCCCGCTCGCGCGGCTGGTCCTCGAGGATCAACACCGGCTGGCGCGCGGTGCGCTTCGCGCCGGTGGCGATCCGCGCGGTAACCTTCTCGACCTCCTCGTCGGACAGCCCGAGCAGGCGGCGGAGCTCGGCGGCGACCGCGGGGGTGAACGTCTTGGGGGTCGCGTACAGGTTGAACGCCGGCCGGTTGTCGGCGAGCGGGACCCCGTCGCGGTCGACGATCTTGCCGCGGATCGACGGCAGGTAGCGCTCGTGCACCACGTTGGAGACCGTGCGCTGGTAGTTGCGATCGCCGCGCACGACCTGCAGCTGCCACAGCCGCACCACCAGCGCGCCGAACGCGAGCAGCAGCGCCAGGAACACCCAGCGCAGCCGGCGCGCCAGCTCGGGCAAGGCCGGGCCCGCGCCGCCGGAGCCGCGAACTAGCATGACCGCCTCGGCGGCCGGCTCACGGGGCCAGCCCCTCGAGCGCGTGGTCGCGCTCGCGCTGGGTGCGGGCGAACGCGGCGTCGACCCGGCGGTAGAGCCGCAGGACCAGCGGCCCGAGCGCGCCGCTCGCGATCGCGACCAGCGCGACCTCGAGCAGCTCGGTGCGGAGCTCGGCCAGGGGCTGACCGCTGCCCATGCGGACCAGCACGGTGAGCAGGGTCGCGACCGCGCCGATCGCGGCGGCGAAGCCGACGGTGACCGCCCAGCCGCGCACCAGGATCCGGCGCTGGACCAGCTGTCCGAGCACGCAGGTGAAGCCGGCGACCAGCGCGCCGGTCCCGGCCGGCGCGCCCGACAGCAGATCGGTCAGATACCCGGCGATCACCGCGGCGGCGACCGGCCCGGCCAGCCCCCGGCGGGCGGTCAGCCCGAGGTAGCCGGCGGTGACCGCCGCGATGTCGGGCGGGGTGGTGCGAAGGGGGCCGAGCGGCATCACCATCCACATCGCGCCGAGCACCAGCGTGACGCCGTAGCAGATGAGGACGAGGGTTGCGCTGCGCATGGCCCTGCCGGAGGGGCGACGGTCCTACCACAGGGTCCGAGCGGGATCGATCCTGAATCCGGGACGGCCCAGGCGGCGGCAGCCCGCCCGTCACGAGCGCTAGCGCCACAGTGTGGGGCCGCGATCGTGCCGGGGCGCGCGCCGCGCCGGTGCACCGTCGACGAACCCGCCCGGGTTCGAGCAGATCGGCGGCCGGGCGTGACTCACCGCCGGGGCATGTAGCTTGCAGCCGACCTGAACGACCGTGCCGACACGCGCGAGGGGGATGTCATGAAGACCGCCATGCTGACCGGAGTCGTTGTCGTCCTGGCCGCGGGTGGGGTGACCGCCCAGCCCACGGCCCCGGCCCCGGCCCCGGTTGCCGCACCACCCCCGCCGGTCGCACCGAGCCCCAAAGGCGACGAGCAGACGCCGGAGCGGGTCCCGAGCCGTATTCCGGCAACGAACAAGCCGGCCGCGCCGGCCCGCGCCGGCAAGATCGACGTCGCGCTCGAGGCGCGGATCAAGCCGTGGCCGTGGCTCGCGCGCAGCGCGGTGGTCACCACCCACGCGCGATACGGGGCACCGGCCGAGGCCAGCGACAGCCTGGTGATCTGGAACCAGGTCGGCCCGTGGAAGCAGGTGATCGTCCACCGCGCGGCGGCCGAGCACCAGTTTCCCGCCGCGCACCAGGACGTGCTCGAGCAGGTGATCGCGCTGGCGGTGCCGGCCGACAAGTTCGACGACCTGGCCGCGTTCGACGGCAGCGTGACCGCCCACCGCACCCGCGGCGAGCTGTCCGCCGCGTGCGACGTGGAGGCGATGAACTTCCTCGCACTCAACCTCGCCCACGACATCATCACCGACCAGCGGACGGTCGCCGAGGCGCGCGCGATGCTGGCGAAGACCGCGGCCGCGTACCGGCGTGGCGCCCGCGATCCGATGACCCTGCGGTTGACCTTCGAGCTGCCGACCGGGCCGACCGCGGATCCTGATCAGGCCACGGGCCAGGTTACCCAGCGCTGACCGCCCCGCGAGGCGGCTCTGGTTCCGTACAGATCGGGCGCGGCCTCCGGGCCGCGGCCGATCGAAAGGGAGGGTGGGATTCGAAAGAATCACAGCCGCTGACTCGCCTTGGGATCGGCTCAGTACGGGCGCACGCTGAACGCTGGATCGCTGCGGCGATCCTTCTTCTTCGCAGACGGATCGGGCGGCGGCGGCGGCGCCAGCAGCACCAGCACCGCGCGCAGGCGCGAGAACGACACCGCGGGTCGCACCTCGACCTCCTGGAACATTCCGTAGTCCTTGGTCGAGACCTTGGATACCGTGCCGACGCGGATGCCGGCCGGGAACGCGCCGCCCAGGCCCGACGTGTAGATCTGATCGTCGACCTGCACGGTCAGGTCGAGGGTCGGGTCGCTGGCGCGCTCGAGCCACTCGATCTTGCAGGCGTAGCGATCCTTGGCACCCAGGCCGGTGAGGATGCCGCGACCACCGGTGCGCTGGACCACGACCTCGACCGACGAGCGGGGATCGGTCGTGAGCAGCACGTCGGCATGGTTGCCGTAGACCGTCTCGATGCGACCGACCAGCGCCGCCTCGTGATCGTCGTTGACGTGCAGCGACGAGATCACCGGCATGCCGGGCTCGACCTCGCCGGCGCCGCGATCGAGGCGCAGCCGGAGCACCCGGAACGACGGCGACAGGCTGGCGGCGACCACCCGGGCCCCAAGGGTGTCAGCCTCGGTCTTGCCCTTCAGCATCGCGACCTCCTCGAGGGCCTCGATGTCGAACGCCTTGCGCGCCATTGCGGCCAGCTCGCGGCGCAGCCGCAGGTTCTCGTCGCGTAGCTCGCGGTTCTCGTCCTCGACGTCGGTGAGCGCGACGTAGCCGCCCCACACCGAGCCGGCCTGACCGACCAGCCACGACACCGCGGCCTGGAGCGGCGCGCTGATGCGCAGCACCGCCTGATCGACGGCCCCGACCTCGGTCGGGGTGCGCAGGCTGGCGCGCAGCACCAGCGCCGGGATGATCAGGAACAGGACCGCGAGGCCCCAGTCGATCAGGCGCCGCCGCAGCGTCACCCGGGCACCGGTCTACCTGACGAGCGGCGCAACGCGACCTACTTGAGGGCGATCTCGCGCAGCAGCGCCAGCTCGTCGAGCACGCGACCGGTGCCGAGCACGACCGCGAGCTGCGGGTTCTCGCACACCATCACCGGCAGGCCGGTCTCCTCGCGCAGCAGCACGTCGAGGTTCTTCAGCTGGGCGGAGCCGCCCGACAGCACGATGCCCTTGTCGACGATGTCGGCCGACAGCTCGGGCGGCGTGCGCTCGAGCACCGAGCGGACCGCATCGACGATCGAGTTGACCGGCTCCTGCAGCGCCTCGCGGATCTCGTCGGAGTTGACCACCAGGGTCTTCGGCACGCCGGCGACCAGGTCGCGGCCCTTGACCTCGACGGTCAGCGGCTCCTCGAGCGGGTACGCGGAGCCGATCTCCTTCTTGATGATCTCGGCCGTGCGCTCACCGATGAGCAGGTTGTACTTGCGCTTGATGTACTGGACGATCGCCTCGTCCATCTTGTCGCCGGCGACCCGGATCGACTTCCACAGCACGATGCCCGCGAGCGCGATCACGGCGACCTCGGTGGTCCCGCCGCCGATGTCGACGATCATGTTGCCGGACGGCTCGGTGATCGGCAGGCCGGCGCCGATCGCGGCCGCCATCGGCTCTTCGATCAGATAGACCTCGCGCGCGCTGGCCGCGAGCGCCGAGTCGCGCACGGCGCGCTTCTCGACCTCGGTGATCCCCGAGGGGACGCACACGATCACCCGGGGCCGGACCAGCGTGCGGCGCTGGTGGGCCTTCTGGATGAAGTAGCGGAGCATCGCCTCGGTGACCTCGAAGTCGGCGATGACGCCGTCCTTCATCGGCCGGATGGCGATGATGTTGCCCGGGGTGCGCCCGAGCATCTCCTTGGCCTCCTTGCCCACGGCCAGGACCTTCTTGGGGCCGCCGTTGGAGTTGGCCTGGACCGCCACCACGCTCGGCTCGTTGGCCACGATGCCCCGGCCGCGCACGAACGTGAGCGTGGTGGCCGTGCCCAGGTCGATGTCCAGGTCGTTCGAGAACATGCCGTAGACCCAATCGAAGAGCATTCGATCAGGCCTCGCCGGCGGGTAGGAGGTGCCACACCATCGATTGTCCGCTCCCGGAGGTCGGAGGACCCCGGAGCCGCTGGGGAGTAGCACGCGCGATCGCCCGGGTGCAAGCAGCTTGCACCGCAGGGAACCCATCGTTAGGATGCGCGCGTTCACCCCGGCCCCGGCGGTTAGCCCCGGCGGGCCGCCGCCGGAAAGCCGAGAGAGACC
>JBKJLC010000252.1:0-18238 GCA_046597055.1 Kofleriaceae bacterium
GCCGTTGAGGTTGCGGTCGTGGACGACCGCGACCGCGTACTCGTCGTGCGGCAGGTCCTTGAACGTCGTCGAGACCTTGCCGTTCTTGATCGCCACCTTGGCGACCCGGAACGCGCCCCCGATCGCCAGCCAGCTCTTGCCCCGCCGGTAGACCCCGACCACCGCCTGGCCCTGGTCGTTATTGAAGTCGACCGCGGTGACCGACAGCACGCCGGTCGGCTCGGCGTGAACGGGCGCCGGCGACGCGAACGCGATCGCGCCGAGGAGGATCGCGACGCAGGCGGGCAGAAGACGAGAGGTCGGGCGGTTCATGAGTGGCTCCAGGGTCAAGGGGTCAGTGCTCGCGCAGGAGGCGGCCCGCCCCCCACACCCGGTCGGTCACGCCGGCTTCGCGCAACGCCAGCCACCAGGTCGCCGCGTTGATGGCGATCACCGGCTTGCCGAGCCAGCGCTCGGCCTCGTCGGCGAGCCGGACCATGCTGAGGTTGGTGCCGCACTGGACGATCGCGTCGACGTCGGGCCCGTCGACCTCGCGCAGCGCGGCCCGCAGGGTGTCCTCGCTGACGTGGGCGATCGCGACCGCGGTCGGACAGCGCAGGCCCTTGATCCGGACGACGTCCACGTCGAGGTCGGCGAAGAAGCGCACGACGTTGCGGTCGCCGACCGGCTGGTAGGGCGTGATCACGGCGATCCGACGCGCGCCGAACAGCCGGAGCGCGCGTTCGCACGCCTCGGCGCCGGTCGCGACCGACATCCCGCCGGCCAGCCCGCGGATCTGCTCGACGAACCGCCGGTTGCCGTCCTTGCCCTCCCAGAACGTCTCGGCGCTCATCCCCATCACCATCGCGTCGGGCTCGCAGGTCATGACCCGCGCCACCGCGTGGCCGATCTCCTCGCGGATCTGGCGCAGCAGCTGCTCGAACGCGCCGTCCGACGACAGATCCTGGTTGCGGATGTGGATGCGCGAGATGTGCGCGGTCACGCCGGGCACCGCCATCGCGTGGAAGTCGGGCTCCACGATCGTGTTGGTGCTCGGGATGATCACCGCGAGCTTCTTCCGCCAGCCGAGCGCGTCAGTCGACACCGGGCACCTCCTCGAAGAACCCGTCGATCAACCGCCACGGCCGGCCCGCCAGCAGATCGGTGCGGTGGGAGACGACCTTGTTGGCCGCGGCCGCCGGGTGGACCGCGCCGCGCAGGACGCCGACCCGGCCGGTCGCGACCGACGGGTGGCTGAGCAGCCCGTCGAAGCGCCGCTCGCGCCACGCCGTCATGATCGTGAAGTCGTCGGGCAGGGTCGCGATCAGCGCGCGCGGCCCGGGCCCGGCCCCGGCCGCGGCGACCAGGTTCACCCGGTTCTCGGCCGCGCGCTCGACCAGGCCGAGCTCGGCCTCCCACGGCTCGCACAACGCCGAGGGCACCGCGACCACCGCCGCGCCGGCCAGCGCCGCCAGCCGGAAGACCTCGGGGTAGATCGCGTCGTCGCCGACCACGATCGCCAGGCGTCCCCAGGGCAGGTCGAGCACGGCGATCGGCGCGGCCATCGCGACCGCGTCGACCACCGCCCACGCGTGGCGGTCGACCGCGTGCAACTGCGGTTGGCGCAGCACGACGCCGCCGCGATCGATGGCGACCCCGACGTGGTGGAGCCGGTCGCCGCGCGCCTCGACCACGGAGGTCACGACGTGCGCGCCGGGCGCGCACGCCGCGCTCAGGGCGGCGATCACCGCGGTCGCCTCGGCGCCGACGCCGCCACACAGCTCGGGCAGCACGACCAGCCGCGCGCCGGCCTCGGTGAGCTCGCGGACCCGCGCCGCGGCTTCGGTGACCGCCGCCGCGCCGCCCGCCTCGATCACGACCGCCGCGACCAGCAGTCGGTCGGCGCTGGCGCCGCCGGACGCGGTGGCCCCGGCCGGGGTCGACGGATCCGCGGCCAGCGCACGGTACAGCCCGGGCCGCCGCGCGGCGAACACGTCGGTGCCGTCGGGGCGCCGCTTGACGCGCGCGCGGGTCGGCTCGACGTCGGCGAACACCACCTCGGGCTCACAGCGACCGGCGCGGACCCGCGCGACCCCGTCGGGCCCGACGATCTGGCTCTCGCCGGCGCCATGCAGGAACTCGACCGGGATCGCGGTGGCCGCGCTGACCGGCGCCAGCAGCGCGGGCGGGATCAGCGGCCCGACCTTGTTGGCCGCGATCACGAACACCCGGTTCTCGGCGGCGCGCACCGGCACGTGCAGCGACGCCTCGTCGAGCGCGAACGAGTTGAGGCTGTTGCACAGCAGCTCGGCGCCGCGGAGCGCCAGCGCCCGCGGGGTCTCGGCGATCACCCCGTCCATGCACGCGTACAGGCCGAGCCGGCCGATCGCGGTCTCGATCACCGGCGCCGGCGCCGAGGCCGGCCGCAAGAAGTCGTTCTCGTGCCCGATCAGGACCTGCTTGTCGGACGCGCCGCACAGCGCCCCGTCCGGACCGTACAGGAGCGAGGTCCCCGTGCACGCCCCACCGTCGCGGCGCACGGTCGCGTTGACCACCACCAGCAGGCGATGCCGCCGCGCGCGGGCGGCGATCGCGCCCAGCCACGGGCCGTCGAGCTCGACCGCGACCTGCCAGCAATGCGCCGCGTCGGCGTACCACGACAGGTGGTTGCAGAACTCGGGCAGGACGACCAGCGCGGCCCCGCCCTCGGCGGCACGGTCGATGGCCGCGACGCAGGTCGCCAGGTTGACGTCGAGATCGTCGCCGGCCGCGAGCTGGGCCGCCGCCACCCGCACCAGGCCGGTCACGCCGCCACCGCCCGCGCCTGCCACCACGACCGGGTCCGTCCGCCGACCGGACGGCCGACCAGGTCGCTCGCGACCTCGACCGCGTCCCACAGTCCGGCCAGCTCGATGCCGGTGTCGAGGCCGAGCTTGTTGGCCAGCATCACCAGATCCTCGGTCGCCAGGTTGCCGGCCGCGCCTGGCGCGAACGGGCAGCCGCCGAGCCCGCCGATCGCCGCATCGATCGTGCGCACGCCCGCCTGCAGCGCCGCGGCCGCGTTGGCCAGCCCGAGCGCACAGGTGTCGTGCAGGTGGGCGGCCAGCCGGCCGACGCCGACCCGCGCGCCCAGCGCCTCGAACAGCCGGCCGACCTCGACCGGGTGGGCCTGGCCGATCGTGTCGGCGATCGCGAGCTGGTCCACGCCGGCGGCCGCGAGATCCTCGGCGGCGGCGATCACCCGGTCGGGCTCGACCGCACCCTCGAACGGGCACACCCACGCCGGCGCCAGGTAGACCCGGACGTGGCAGCCGTCGGCGCGCGCGCGCGCGGCCAGCCGGGCCGCGGTCGCCAGCGACGCCTCGACCGTCATCCGGTTGTTGCGCAGGCACAGCGTCTCGGTGAGCACCGTGACGATCGCGATCGCGCGCGCGCCGGCGCCGATCGCCCGCTCGTAGCCGGCGTCGTTGATCACCAGCGCCGAGGCCCGGCCCGACTCCCAGGTCCCGGTCGCGGCCATCACCGCCGCGGCGTCGGCCAGCTGCGGGATCGCGCGCGGGCTGACGAAGCTGGTCACCTCGAGCTCGCGCAGGCCGGCCCGGCGCAGCGCGCCCAGCAGGCGGAGCTTGCCGGCGGTCGAGACCGGCGTGGCTTCGCCTTGCAGCCCGTCGCGGAGCCCGACCTCGTGCACGTGGAGCGCGTCGGTCACGCGATCACCCCCTGCGCCCGCAGCGCGGCCAGCGCCGGGCCGTCGAGGCCGGCCAGCCGGCCGAGGACCTCGTCGGTGTGCTGGCCGAGCGTCGGTGGCGCGGTGTAGCGGTCGTCGCCGCTGTCCGACAGCTTGATCGGGTTGCCCGGCATGCGCACGGTCCCGCCGTGACCGTCGGGGACGTCGACCACCATCGCCCGCGCGAGCACCTGCGGATCGTGGAGCGTCGCGGCCAGGTCGTTGACCGGCGCGCACGGGATGCGGGCGGCCCGCAGGCGCTCGAGCCAGTACGCCGACGGCTGCAGCTTCAACCGCTCGGCCAGCGTGTGATCGATCAGGTGCCGGTTGCGCCACCGCCCGGGCTGGCCCCGGTGCGCCTCGGTGTCGAGCGCCGGCAGCTCGAGGAGCTGGACCAGCTGGGTCCAGAACCCGTCGAAGATGACGGCGATGATGATCCAGCCGTCCCGGGTCGGGTAGGTCCCGTACGGCACGTGCACGAAGTGGCCGTTGCCGAGCGGGCCCGGCACCTCGCCCGACAGGAAGTACATCGTCGCCATGTAGTTGAGCAGGCTCACCTGCGCGTCCTGCATCGAGATGTCGACGTGCTGGCCGCGGCCGGTGGTCGCGCGCGCCTGCAGCGCTGCCAGCACGCCGATCACGCCCATCACCGAGCCGCCGAGATCGCCGATCGGGATCCCCGACCGGGTCGGGGCGCCGCCCTCGGCGCCGGTGATGCTGAGGCCGCCGCCGGCACCCTGCGCGACCAGGTCGAAGCTGACCAGGTCCTTGTTCGGCCCGGTCTCGCCGAAGCCGGTGATGCTGCAGGTGACGATGCGCGGGTTGATCGCGGCCAGGCTGGCGTGGTCGATGTGCAGCCGGCCGGCGACCCCGGCCGCGAAGTTGTAGATGACGACATCGCTGGCCGCGACCAGCCGGCCGAACACCTCACGACCCTCCGCCTGCTTGAGGTCGAGGGTGACGCTCTGCTTGTTGCGGTTGAGGGTGAGAAAGTACGCCCCCAGCCCGTGCCGGCTGTAGCGCGGGTCCGACGCCAGCAGCCGGCGGGTCCCCTCGCCCTCACCGGGCGGCTCGACCTTGATCGTCTCCGCGCCCAGGTCGGCCATCATCATCGCGGCGAACGGGCCGCTCAACATGTGGGTCAGATCGAGAACACGCAGGCCGTCGAGCGCTCTCACAGGTGCTCCATGACCGCTGCCAGCGGCAGCACGTCGCCGTACTTGGCGTCGATGTCGAAGAGGTTGGCGTCGTGCGGGGCGGCGGCGCGGTCGGCGACGCACTCGCGGGGAACGATCACGCGGAAGCCGTGCTGGAGCCCGTCGACCGCGGTCGCGCGCACGCAGCCCGAGGTCGAGCAACCGACGACGATCACGGTGTCGACCGCGGCCGCGACCAGCAAGGACGCCAGCGGCGTCGCGAAGAACGCGCTGGCGTAGGCCTTGACCAGCACGACCTCGTCGGCGCCCGGCGCCAGCTCGGGGACGATCGCGGCCAGCGGCGAGCCGGCGGTGAACGCCGCCAGCGCCGGCACCTTGCGCAGGAACACGCCGGCCTCGGCCGCCGACCGCGAGTACTCGACCCGGGTGAACACCACCGGCAGCCGGCGCGCGCGGGCCCGGTCGAGCAGCGGCCGGGTCGCGCGCACGGCGTCGACCACCGCGGGCGCGAACAGCGGCGCGCCCGGCTCGGTGTAGGCGCGGACGAAGTCGACCACGATCAGCGCCGGCCGCTGGCCGAAGCCGACCCGATCGCCGAACACGCCGCGGTAGCTCGCGGCCAGCGCGTCGTCGCCGATCACGAGCCCTCCTCGCGCGCGGCGCCCGCCTGGCGCGTGCGCGTGTAGGCGACGATGCCGCCGGCGCGCAGGATGTCGAGCGAGATGCCGCCCAGGTTCCGGATCAGATAGACCAGCCCGGTGCGCGGGTTGCTCACCGCGCGGGCGTCGAGATCGACGGTGAGGACGTCGCCGGTCTCGATGCCCTCGATGGTGTCGACCACGATCGGCGGCAGCCCGATGTTGACGCAGTTGCGCAGGAACACCCGGCCGAAGCTGGGCGCGATCAGCGCCGCGACCCCGGCCTTGAGCAGCGCGTACGGCGCCGACTCGCGGCCCGAGCCGCTGCCCAGCTCGGGCCCGCCGACCACCAGATCGCCGGGCGCCACCTGCGCCGCGAAGTCGGGCGCGATGCCGGCCAGCGCGTAGCGGCCGACCTCGTCGGACCCGTGATCGAGGTAGCGGCCGGGCAGGATGTCGTCGGTGGTCAGGGTGCCGGGGAACACCCAGGCCGCGCCCCGCAGGCGCTCCAGCGAGCGATGGCCCGCGCCCGCGCTCACGCCGCCACCTCGGCCGCGACGTCACGCGGATCGGTGATCGCCCCACGAAGCGCCGAGGCCGCGACCGTGTAGGCCGAGGCCAGCACGACGCGCGCGTCGCGGCTGCCCATCCGCCCGGGGAAGTTGCGGGTCGCGGTGGCGATCACCCGATCGCCCTCGCCCTGCACGCCGGCGTGCACGCCCGCGCACGCGCCGCACGCGGGCGGCATGATCGTGCAGCCGGCCGCGACCAGCGTCGCCAGCGTGCCATCGGCCAGCGCGCGCGCGTGCACGCCGCGGGTCGACGGCGTCACCAGCGTCGGCACCCGCACCGTGCGCCCGGCCAGCACCCGCGCTGCCGCGCGCAGATCTGCGTCGCGGCCACCGACGCAGCTGCCGATCCACGCCATGTCGACCGGCTCCCCGGCCAGCGCGCGGGCCGGGGTCACCGCGGCCGGCGATGGGTGCGCCGCACACAGCGGCTCGAGCCCGGCCACGTCGAGCTCGAGGCGCCGGGCCCAGCTGCGCTCGGCGCGATCCGCGCCGACGTCGACCACCGCGTGGGTCGCGCCCAGCTCGGCGCCCTGGTTGGCCAGCACCAACCGGGTGTCGAGGTCGGCGCCCACGACGAAGTCGCCGCCGTACTCGATCGCGCGCCCGAACGCCAGCCGGGTGCCGTGCTCCCCGAGCAGCCGCATCGTCACGTCGCGCGCGTCGCACCACGGCGGCAGCGCGCCGGTCAGGTCGATCCGGATCGTCTCGGGCACGGTGAGCCACACCTGCCCGGTCGCCATCACCGTCGCCAGCTCGGTCGAACCGACCGCCAGCGCGACCGCGCCGACCGCGCCCGCGGTGGTGGTATGCGAGTCGGCGCCGACCACCAGCATGCCGGGCGCGACCAGGCCGCGCTCGAGGACGAGCGCGTGCAGGATGCCCTCGTACTCGTGGAAGGCGCCGATCTGCTGCTCGCCGGCCCAGCGTCGGGTCGCCTTGAGGATCGCGGCGTGGCGCAGGTTGCCGGCCGGCACGAAGTGGTCCGACACGACCACGACCCGCGCGCGATCCCACAGCCCGCCCAGCTCGTCGACCAGCCCGGCCAGCCGGCGCGGTCCCGACGAGTCGTTCATGATCATGCGATCGGCCTCGGCCCACACCTCGTCGCCGGGCCGGACCCGGTGCCCGGCGGCGCGGGCGATGATCGTCTCGGTCAGCGGCGCGGCGATCACGAGGTCCTCGCGGCGCCGTACGGGCGGCGCAGGTAGCGACCGCGTGGCTCGCCGACCACCTGGCCGGCCTGGTAGACCAGCTCGCCGCGCAGGTAGGTCGCCTCGACCCGGCCGCGCAGCGCGAGCCCGGCGAACGGCGAGTAGCCCTGCGCCGACGGCGACCGCTCGGCGTCGACCACGACCGCGGCGTCGGGATCGACCAGCACCAGGTCGGCGTCGCAGCCGATCGCGAGGTCGCCCTTGGCCAGCAGGCCGAACCGGCGGGCCGGGTTGCGGCACAGCAGCTCCGCGATCCGCCCGAGCGACAGCCCGCGCCGGGTCCCCTCGGTGAGCAGGCCGGGCAGCAGCCACTCGGTGCCGCCGAACCCGCTGCGCGCGCGCCAGACGTCATCCGGGTTGTCGCGGTCGAGCTTGTGCTCGGCCGCGCAGCACGCGTGATCGCTGACCACCCAGTCGATGTCGCCGGCGAGCACCGCCTGCCACAGCCGCTCGACGTCCTCGCGCGGGCGGATCGGCGGGTTGACCTTGGCCAGCAGCCCGGCCGGGCTGTCGACGTCGAGCAGCAGGTGGCCGATCGTCACCTCGCGGGCGAAGTCGACGTGCGGGAACACCGCGCGCATGGTCAGCGCGGCGTCGATCGCCTTGCGCGACGACAGATGCAGCAAGTTGATCTTCGCGCACCGGGTCTCGTCCGCCAGGTAGGCGGCGATGAAGATCGCGAGCCCCTCGGAGTGCGGCGGGCGCGACGCGCTGTACGCGCGCAGCCCGGTCAGGCCCGGATCGCGCTCGACCAGCCGGGTGTAGGCGGTCAGGATCTCGCCCAGCTCGCAGTGCAGGCTGACGCTGACCGCGTCGCCCGCTCCCGGCACCTCGGCCGCGATGCGCGCCGCCTCGCGCATCACCATCTCGAAGTGGGCCAGGTCGTAGCTGTGATCGTCCTCGATCTTGAGGAAGTCGCGCTGTGACCCCGACCGGCCGTGCAGGCCGTGGTTGCCGTAGAACATGAAGATCTTGAACGACGGCACGCCGTGGTCGCGGACCAGGGCCTCCATCTCGCCGATGTGCGAGCGCTGGATCGGCGCCAGGTGGTAGCCGTAGTCGACGTGGAACGCGCCGGCCGAGCGGGCCAGCACCTCCGGGAACACGTCGGCGTAGGCGCCGCCGGTGTCGAGGTAGTACTGGCCGGTCCGGAAGTAGCTGAGCAGCGTGGTCACGCCGCCCATCGCCGCGGCCCGCGACTCGGACCGGGCGTCGTCGGCCAGCGGCCGGTAGATGCCGACGTGGGTGTGGGCGTCGACCAGGCCCGGGAACGCCAGCCAGCCGTGGCCGTCGACCACCTCGCGCGCGTCCGAGGCCGGGATGCCGGGCGCCAGCGCGGCGACCACGCCGCCGGCGACCGCGACGTCGACGTCGTCGGGCGCGGCCCGGCCCGGCCGCACCACCCGCACGTTCTTGAACAGGCGGTCGTACATCACCGGCGTCATCCTTCGACCACGTAGCGGCGCTCGAGCTCGGCGAGCTCGTCGAGCCGGGTCAGGCGGTTGAGCGCGGCGAAGTCGATCATCCGGTCGAGCTCGCCGGCGGTGGTGCCGTCGCGGCGCAGCACGCCCAGCACCTCGGCCGCCGCGTGCGCGAACCGCCGGATCAGCGTGTTGGGGTAAAGCACCAGCGCGTAGCCGAGCGCGGCCAGCTCGTCCGCGGGCACCAGCTCGGTCTTGCCGCCCTCGACCATGTTGGCAACCAGCCGCTGGCCGGGCAGCGCGGCCGCGATCGCGGCCAGCTCGGCGCGGTCGCGCGGCGCCTCGACGAACAGTAGATCCGCGCCGGCCTCGGCGTAGGCGCGGGCGCGGCCGATGGCGGCGTCGAGCCCGAGCTCGGCGCGGGCGTCGGTGCGGGCGATGATCAAGAAGTCGCGCGACCGGCGCGCGGCCCGGGCGGCGTGCACGCGACCGACCATCGCGGCCTCCGACACCAGCCGCTTGCCGTCGAGGTGACCGCACCGCTTGGGTGAGGCCTGGTCCTCCAGCTGGATCGCGGCCGCGCCGGCGTCCTCGAATAGCCGGACCGTCCGCATCAGGTTCATCGCGTTGCCGTGGCCGTTGTCGCCATCGGCGATCAGCGGGATCGAGATCGCGCGCGCCGCCGACCCGACCCGCTCGGCCATCTCGGTCACGCTGACCAGGCCGACGTCGGGCTGGGCCAGCTGCGAGTAGGACACCCCGGCCCCGGACAGGTAGACCGCGTCGAACCCGGCGGTCTCGATCAGGCGCGCGGTCAGCGCGTCGTAGGCGCCGGGCGCGATCAGCGCCGCCCCGCGGTCGAGCCGTGCGCGCAGGCCGGTCATCACGGCCCCCGGTACAGCGCGAAGGTGAGGTCGTCGAGGTTCACCGCGGCGCCGCCGACCGTCCTGGCCCCGCCGGTCTCGGCGATGTAGTCGACGTTGGGGACCGGCTGGAAGTTGCCGCCGGCGACGTCGTAGAGCACGACGTAGACGTAGTACTCGCCGGCCGGCATCACGTCGGCGGCGTGGAGCGTGTATGGCGTACCCGGCGTGATCGGGGGCTGCTCGACGATCGCGGCCACGCCGATCGGGGGCCCCGGCGGGGGCAGTCGCTCGTACAGCCCGGCGATGATCTTCTTGGGTGTCCCCACGTAGTCGGCGGGCAGGTGCAGGGTGACGCAGATCGACGCCGGATCGGTGCAGTCGCCGGGCCGCGGCTCGGGGCCGGTGCCGGTGTCGGCGTCGGTGCACCCCACGCACGCGGCCAGCACGATTACGACCAGCAAGCGAATCGAGATCATCGGCGTTTCTCCTCGTCAGGCGATGGGTGGTCGGCGAGCACGTAGAGCTGCAATGGGCGGAAGATCGTGGGCTGGGCCAGCGCCGCGCCCGAGGTCACCGCGGCCAGCCGCGGCGCCGCGCCGGGCGCGCCGCCGGGCCACTCGAACAGCTGCGAGACCTGCACCGCGTTGGTGCCGAACGCGTGGCCGGTGACCATCTGCCAGCCGGCGCCATCGCGGGTGCGGAACACGTAGCCGCTCTTCTGGCGCAGCTCCGACGCCAGCTGCACGAACGCGACGTCGTGGACCCACAGATAGCCGCCGGCCACCGCCAGCCGGCCGGCGAGCTGGCTCGGGTCGCCCCAGCCCGGGCCGAGCCGCGCGCCGGCACCAACCTCGCGGTTCCAGGTGACGCCGTCGCGGCTGGAGAACAGCTCGCTGCCCTCGAAGTGCAGGGTCGCCAGCCACAGCCGGTCCCCGAAGTCGATCATCGACGACACCTGGTGGTTGCCGCTGCCCATGCCGGCCTCGTCGAGGCCGACCTCGTCGGCGTCGACCGCGTCGTCGATGCGCGCGATGAGCGTCCCGGCCGCGTCGAGCGTGAACAGACGCGCGCCATGATCCTCGGTACCGGTGCCGCCGAGGTAGAGCAGCGGCCGGCCCGACACCGACGACGGGTACAGCGCCGAGATCGAGGTGGTGATCGGCACGCCGTCCGGGTGGCGGCCGAAGCTCGCGCGCGCGACCGCGACGTCGAACCGAACGCCGTCGGTCGACACCCGCAGCTCGGCGCCGTCCTCGTAGTCGAGGGCGGTGCCGACGTAGAGGCGGTCGTCGTACACCGCCATCGCCGCGAGACCCTTGCTCCACGGATGGCCGAACCCGCTCTCGTCGTCGCCCTGGCGCAGGTAGACCACGTCGCCGGGCCCGAGCCGATCGCACACGGTCGACTCGACGGTGTGGGCGAGGTCGTTGGCCTGCACGGTCAGGCTGTCGGCGCTGTTGTCGAGCACCTCCCACACGATCGGATCGGCGCCGGGCTCCGCGGTGGGGCTGCCGACGTCGTCGAGCACCGCGCCGCGCAGGGCGCCCGGCGTCCAGCCGGCGTCGGCCACCCGCACGATCGCGCTCGGATCGCCGTCGTTGGCCGCGCAACCGGTGACGCCGCTCACCGTCGCCGGCGGATCCTCGTCGACCTGGCGCGAGACCACCGGCCGCCAGCGCGCGCCGTTCCACGCCCAGACCTCGGCGCCGGTCGACGCCAGCTCGCCACCCTGAGCGCCCGACGACACGCCGACGTAGAGCTCGTCACGGAACACGACCATCGCGCCCAGCAGGCCGTCGAGCCGCGGGTTGCCGTGGAAGGCGGCCGGGCCCCCAGCGGCATCGGGGCTCACCACCGGCGTGAACGTGCCGGCCGGGTCGAGCCGCAGGACCCGGGCGCCGGTGACCGCGTCGCGCACGAGCAGGTACCGATCGCCGCGCCACGCTGCGCTGGCCACCACGTCGGCGGTGGTCGGGGTCTCGGTCAGCGCCGAGCCACCCAGCCGTTGCCGGATCACCCGCGGCAGCCCGGGATCGAGCAGCGTCAGCCGGGCCAGCCGGGTATCGGCGGTCACCGCCGGGTCGTCCGCCGCTCCCAGGTCATCCGCGATCGCCGCGTCTCCGGCGAGGTAGCGGGCCGCGAACGCGACCAGGTATCTCGCCGCGGTCGCCCGCGCCGCGCGGTTGCCGATGGTCGGGTCGCTGTCGTCGTCGAGCCGCAGGTCCGCGCGCACGTCGACGTAGTCGGTGAGCTGGTAGTGGTTGCCGCCCTCGATCTGGATCGCGTGCAGCGGGCGGTCCTCGATCCGATCGACCGTGATCGCGACCTTGTCCGGCGTGGCCAGCCCGTCGCGCGAGCCCGACATCAGCAACCAGGGAACCTCGGCGGCGGCCATCGGCGCGCGGTCGGTGTCGCGGGCCTGGTTGTGATAGCCGAGCAGGATCAAGCCACGTAGCGCGGCCGGCGTGGTGTCGGTCGGGGCGCAGATGCCCGGCGGGCACGCGGCGACGTCGACCAGCCCGACCTGCGCGACCCCGCCGGCCGAGTGGCCCGCCAGCACCACCCGCGACAGATCGAGGTGCGCGCGCACGTCCGCCAGCCCGGGATCGGCGGCCAGCGCGTCGAGCGTGCCGAGCGTGTGTTCGCTGGCGCCGAACGCGCCGTGGGGCTGCACGACGAAGGTCGCGATGCCGTGGCTGGCCAGGGTCGCGCCCATCCAGCGGTACCGCTCCTTCACCACCAGCGCGCCCGGGAGCATGACGACCACCGGCGCGGCCGCGACGTCCGGCAGGTAACCGTCGACCGCAATCGTGCGACCGCCGCGGGTCCAGCTCAGCGCCGCCTCTCTATAGAGGACGTCGCCGAGCGGCAGATACGACAGGTCGGGATCGGGCGCGGTGTCGTACCAGGGCCCGTCGGCGCTGCACGCGATCAGCCCGCCCAGCGCGAGGGCCAGCGCCGCGAGTCCGGTCGGTCGTGGGCGACGAGAGGACATGCTTGACCGAAATGTCGTAACATTATAACTAATGAGCGTCAAGACTCGCCTCCCCAAACGTCCACCCGTAATCCCGTGTATTTGGACGACTTCTTCAGCAAGTGAGAAGTACGACTTCTCGCTCCTAACACGGCTCACTGTCTCGAAGGAAGCAGAACCACATGTCGCCCTCCTACATCCGGTACCGCCTCGTGACCCTCGCCGCGCTGTTCGCCTGCGCCACCTGTGGCCAGAGCGACGATCAAGCGCCGCCCGCCGCTGACGCCGCCAGCGCCGACGCCGTCAGCGCCGACGCGACGATCGATGCGTCGACTGCGACCGACGCGGCCGCCGCATCCCCGACCCAGATCAACTGCGGCACGGCCAGCCCGTGCGAGCGCTCCAGTCAGGTGTGCTGCTTCACCGGCCCGCCGACGATCACCACCCGGTGCACCGCCACCGCGCAGTGCACCGATCTCCCCGGCCGCTGCGACGGCCCCGAGGACTGCGCCGCCGGCGAGATCTGCTGCGGCACCCAGGAGGGCGCCGACTGCCGTGCCGCGAGCGCGTGCACCGGCGTCACCGCGGCCCAGCTCTGTCACACGGCGCAGGACTGCGCGTCCGGCCAGATCTGCCGCACGTCGCAGTTCGTCGCCTGGCCGATCTGTGCCCGCAGCTGACGCCGCGTACCATGCACGGATTCATGGCGGCTTCGATCGCGCGCGGCTCGCCGCTCCCGCTCTATCACCAGCTCAAGCAGCTGCTCCTCGATCAGATCGAGCGCGGCGCCTGGAAGGCCGGCGACCTCATCCCCGGCGAGCAGGAGCTGCAGGACGAGCACGGCCTGTCTCGGACCACCGTCCGCCAGGCCCTGCGCGAGCTCGAGGTCGAGGGTCGGATCAGCCGCCACCGCGGGCGCGGCACGTTCGTGTCCCCGCCGAAGCTGACCCACTCCGTCGAGCCGCGGGTCAGCTTGTCCGCGTCGCTGCGGGCGCGCGGCATGGAGCCGGGCTGGCAGGTGCTGACCGTCGCGCACGTCGCGCCGCCGGGCGACGTCGGCGATCGGCTCGAGATCCCGCGCGGCAGCAAGGTGCTGCGGGTCCGGCGCCTGCGGCTGGCCGAGCGCGAACCCATCGGCCTGCACGTCGCCCACATCGCGCCCGCCTTCGAACGCCTGGTCGATCGCGACGCGCTGACCACCGGCGGCTCGCTCGACTACCTCCGCCCTGACCCCGCGCTCGACCGCAACCACGCCGAGCGCGTCCTCGAGGCGATCGGTTGCCCACGCGCCGAGGCGGAGCTACTCGATCTCGTCGAGGGCGCGCCCATGCTACGCATCCGCCGCCTGATCATCACCGCCGGCGGCAAGCCGATCGAGGACCTGTCCGCGATCTACCGCGGCGACCGCTTCCAGTACCACCTGTCCAGCTCGTCGGCTCGCGACAGCGGCGCGCCCTGAGTCACCGCAGTGACCGTCCTCCTCCTCCTGAAGGGTTGCCAGACGACGAGTGAACCTCCTCGGCGGCGCCACCGCCGCAGCGACTGACCTGGATCAGAGATTCTCGAGGCACGCCACGATCGCGGCAGCGTGGGGGCGCGGCCACCGCGCGGCGAAGTGCCGAGCATGGCCGAGGGCGGTGCCGTCATACCGCGGGTCGCGGATGTCGAGTGCTGCCCCCCGCGCAACCAGCTCGCGCACGACGCCGAGGTGTCCGTTGCGCGCGGCATGATGGAGGGGCGTGAGGCCGGCCGGGTCGCGCCCATCGATCGGCAGCCCGAGGGCGAGGCCCAGCTCGAGCGCGTCGAGCCGGCCGTGACGCGCGGCCGCGAGCAGGGCGCCGGGCTCCGCCCTGGCCGAGGGTGACGCCACGAGGATGCGGTGCGCCTCGGCCTCGTTCATCGCCAGGACGGCGACGCGAAGGCGCTCGTGCTCACGCAGCGCGGGCGAGCGTGCCCCCGCGGCGATGAGCAGCCCCGCGATCTCCGTGTGACCCTCGAGCACCGCGTTCTCGACGTGCGTGCGCCCGTTGTATCGGTTGCGTCCGTCCGCGCCGGCGCCGTGTGCCAGCAGCAGCCGCACGCGCTCGACGAACCCCTGCACGGCGGCCTGGCCGAGCAGGAAGTCGAGCTCGGGCGCCGACGACAGTCCGCGCCCGAGCAGCAGCTCGAGCCAGGCGTTGCTCGGGAGGAAGTGCGTGTTGTAGATGCCCTGCGCGTCGTTCGGGTCAGCACCGGCGTCGAGCAGACGCTCGGCCATCGCGCGGGCATCGGGATGCGGTGACTGTTCGAGCGGGCCGGCCTCGCCCTCGCCCATCGCCCCGGTCAACGCGGTGAAGCGGCTGTCGCCGAGCATCACGTACGCGTTGGGATCGGCGCTGCGTGCGAGCAGCAGGTCGAGGCAAGCGAGTGCGTCCTGTGACTCGACGCGGCTGTAGCAGAGCGCCAGCAACGGCGCCCAACCGCGCGACCCATCCGGCCGCTCGACGCATCCCGCATCGCGATCGAGGTGCAGGCGCAGGGCCTCGACATCGCCGGCTGCCGCCGCGGCGTGAACACTGGCGTCGACCAGGCACGGCGTCGCGGCCAGCAGCAAGCTCGCCTCCAGCCGGCGCGCGCGCGCCTCGTCGTCGCGGTAGGTCAGGCACGCGAGATCGACGAAGCGGTCTGCCGCGTCACGCACGGCGGTGGGGAGCTGCATCGGGTCCCATGCTACGCCGATCGCGCAGCACCAGCCTCTCTCCCACGCGCGGGCCTCTGTGCCCGAGCGCGCGTGCAACCGTGGCCGATCGGCGTTGTCCCTCGCCCGCCGCGCCGTCGCCGCTGGTCAAGGCGGGTCGTCGTCGATCGCGTCGGCGCCGGCGGCGAGCGCGAGGCCGACTGCAGCGGCGAAGACGAACACGATGGCGCCGACGACGACCGCGACCTTGGCGACGCCCCCGAGCTCGCCGTCGTCGACGCAGGCGGCCGCCGGTGGTCGCTCGTCGTCACCGCACGCGCTCCTGGAACGGGTCGCGCCGAGCAGGACTCGAGGCATCCCATGTACGCGGTGTGGCGCGACAGACCGGAGCGGGAGGGGAACTCGTCCATCGATAGCATCCGCTCGACGACCTCGGCGTTCCCGGTGCGGTCGTGCATCATGGTGCCGGTCATAGGAAGGATGGCGTACCGATCGTGCTGGAGGACCCAGCCGCCACAGGGGCGGCGACGCCATCGTTGTGGATCTCGGACGAGAATCAGCGATCTGGCGAGCCGGTCGTTGGCGACCTCCGCGCCCGCGCTACGCTCCCCACGATGTCCGGCTATGAGCGTGCTCCGCTGGTGGAGGCCCTCTGCGAATTCCAGTTCGCGAGCGCGCCGGACAGCGCGTGGGACTGGACGCTGCCCGGACAGTTCTACGAGCGCGTCAAGGACCGCTTCCCAGGTCGAGCCGAGGCGCGCCGCCTTGATCTCGCCGTCGGTCCGACCTTGGCGGCGCGCACCCACGATCGAATCCAGTTTCGCCGACCCGAGGGTGACGGTGCGCGTGCAAGTCGATGGTCACCGACCGCCAAGTCCGCGTTCTAAGGAGCAAAAGGATGCGAGGACAGACATTGGAAGCCGCGGCCGCCGCCGCGGGCATGAGCGAGCGCTCGGCGAGGACCTGGCAGGAAGGACCGATGCCCTCCGCGACGGAACAGACCCGGACCTGGAGGACCCGGACGGATCCATTCGCGGCAGTGTGGGCGACTGAGATCGAGCCGTTCCTGCGCAGCGACGAGGACGGCGAGCTGCTGGCAACGACGTTGGGTGTGGATCGTCTGGAGCTCCGAAAAAACCGATCGATTTCGGCAGGTTGTTCGCGGCGGAAGTTTCCGGATCGATCGCGAGCGGCCAGCGTGCGGGGCCTGATGCCCACCGCCCGCACCGCGAGGATCGCCAACGACAGCCCGTTCTGCGAGTCTCGGCAGCGCGCTGCACGCAAGCTCGGCGTCGAGGTCACCATCGTCCTCGACATCGTCCACGTGCTCGAGTACGTGTGGCGCGCCGCGCATGCGTTCCACGCGGCGGGCACCGAGGACGCCGAGACCTGGGTTCGCCACCGCTTGCTCGCGCTCCTCAGCGGTCGCAGCGGTGGCGCCGTCGCCAAGAGCCTGCGCCTGATGATCGCGAGCCACGGCCTCGACAAGAAGGCTGCCGCGCCGGTAGTGCGTTGTGCCAACTACCTGGTCAAGAACACGCGGTGGTTGCACTACGACCGCGCGCTCGCCGACGGCCTGCCGATCGCGACCGGGGTGATCGAGGGCGCGTGCCGCTACCTGGTGCAGGACCGCATGGGCCGAACCGGCGCCCGCTGGTCCCTCGCCGGCGCCGAGGCGATCCTGCGATTGCGCGCGCTCAAGACCAGCGGCGACTTCGACGACTACTGGCAGTTCCACCTCGCGAAGGAGCACGAGCGCACGCATCGTTCACGCTACGCCGCCGGCGCGGTCCCCAACCCGCTGCCGCCACCGCGACCGACGGCGCGACCGACGCTCAGGCTGGTCAAGTGATCGAAACTTCTCCCGTCGAGCGCCGTTCCAATGGAGCCGCACCGAAGCCGCTTCGCGGCTCGCGCTCAATTCAGGCGTTAGGCGGCGCGCTCACTCTCGTTCACATATTGGAGATACAAACATGGCACTTCCTGAACCTCACCGCGTCGATCGTGTCGAACACGAAACTCTAACATTCGAGCGTCAGCTCAAAGCTCCGAGAGAAGCTGTATTTGAAGCATTTTCGGACGCGGTTGCTCGGGCCAAATGGGCTTCGCCATCCCCAACCTCTGTTGTCATTTACGACTCAGAGAATTTCGTTGAAAACGGAGAGGATGAATATCGCTGTGGATCCAAGGATGATCCGAGCATACATGGCAGAACCCACTACCTAGAGGTAGTACAAAACAGGCGAATCGTTTCTTCTGAAACGCTAACCATGAACGGCCAGAGGCTTAGTGCGTCTATCACCACAGTGGAGCTATCGTCAGTAGAATCGATGACCATACTCAAGCAGACAACCCATGTCGTTTCGTTCGTCGGCGCCTCGATGATTGACGGGTTCAAGCAAGGAAACAATGCGTCCCTAGACAACTTGATGAAGTACGTTGAGGACCGAAACGCCGCCTAACAATTTCAGGTTCCCCCTTCTTTTCTTGGAGCCCAAGAAACCGGCTTCTACACAACTATAGGGACACGACCGCGTGACCTCACCGCGGCCACCGCGGCATCTTCGTCGTCGTCCGCGATCAGCACGTCGAAGCGACCCTCTAGAACACCGACCGGTTTGAAACCATCGCGATCATGCTGCCCTGGCCCTGGTCGTGGTGGCGACGACCGAGCTTTCAAGGCGCCGCTGAATGATCTCTAGATTGCTGATGGCGCTGGCTCGTCGTAGATCGAATTCGTTCTTGCGGCTGCCGATGTAACGCGCGTGTCGACCCTGCCGGCGACACGTGTGTGCCTGGCGATGCTCGACGGGCACGCGCTCGCGGAGCTGTTGTCGGCCTGCGGACGTCGCAGCCTTCTTGCGGAGGCGGTGCTGGAGAAGTTCGTTCTCAGCGATCGCAACGTAAGCGCTGGGCGAAACCCACCGGACAGGCCGGAACGGCCCGTGCTACCGCTCGGCGAGGCGGGGACGACGACGCCTACGTGACCGTCGCGGCGACGTCGGGTTCGATGCTG
>JBKJLC010000265.1:0-4483 GCA_046597055.1 Kofleriaceae bacterium
GAGGTCGGCGGGTCCGCGTCGACGTCGCTGAGCTCGTGGCACTCCGAGCAGCGGCGGGCGAACACGGCCTTGGCCTTCGCGGGGTCGACCGGCGCGCCCGCAGCCTTGGTCGGGCCCGGGTCGGCGGCCCCCCCCGCGTCGATCGCGGCCGCGGTGCCGCCGTCCAGCGCCTCCCGGGCGTCGGCGCCGGCATCGTCGACCGGCACCCCGGCGTCGAGCTCGACGTCGTCGAGGAGCGGGTCGGAGGCCAGATCGTCCATGGCGTCCTGGCGAGCCTCGTCGTCTGCGCGTCGCCGCTTGGCCGCCTTCTGGAGATCCGGCGTGATCGCGATCAGGTAGGCGGTCGCGCGCAACAGCTCCTCCTCGGACAGCGGCGTGAACAGCGCCGGCTTCTCACCCATGCGCTCCACGGTCGACCACCACGCGCGCGGGGTCCTCGGCTTCTCGAGGATCGTCTTGAGGTCGTGACATGCCGTGCACTTCTCGATCACGACCACCCGACCGGCCCGGAGCGCGCGGGCCGAGGTGAGCTCGGCGAGGTCGATGCCCTGCGGCAGCCCCGCGTCGGGGAGCAGGCGCGCGACGCGCTCGCGGCTCGCGCCGCTGAACGGATCGCCACCGGGGGCGTCGCGCGCCAGCGCGCTTTCGTGCAGGAACGGCGGCAGGGACAGCGTGAGCAGGACGATCGTGCAGAACAGGAGGGCGGTGCCGAGGTACGGCATCCACTCGTCGAAGTGGCGGAAGAACCGGATGATCGAGATCTTGATCAGCAAGAGGAAGCCGATCGTGACCGCGAGGACGATATGGACGACGGTGCGCGCGGGGAACTCGACCTGGTACGACCAGAGCCGGGGCACCATGCGCCACATCATCACCAGGTAGCAGAGGACGAACGCGTACCCGAGCCCACGATGCAGCCACATCGCCCAGCGCGGCGCAGTGCTGGTGCGGGTCGCCTTGTCGTAGGGGTAGCCCCACAACCGGTACATGAGGAACGTCGCCGCGAACGCCAGGGCGAAGAAGACGAGCCCGAGCAGCACGTTCGTCGGCATCACCACCGCGGTCGCGAGCAGCGGGTTCATCGTCAGCGTCCTGGTCAGTGCTTGTGCGCGCCGTGCCCGCCGGTGTCGGCACCCTCGTGAGCGCCGCCGGCGTGGCTCGCGTCGAACGCGTCGGCCCACGCGGCGATCAGCGCGAGGTCGTCGCCCTTGACGGCGCCGGGCTTGCCCTTCGGCATCGTCGGCTTGCCGCCGCCGATCCCGAGGACCTTGCGCATCTCGCCGGACATCTCCATCGCGTGGTGGCCGGTGAACGGGTACCCGGTCATGTCGAAGTGGTCGAGCTTCTTCGCGGTCGCCTTGGCGCCACCCTTCTGATGGCAGCCCGCACAGTACTTGCCGAGGACCGGCTTGGCCTGCTGGTAGGCTGCGGTCTCCGTGGCCAGGAGGTCGGCCTTGATCTTCGCCGGGTCCGGCGGCGGCGGATCGGCCGGCTTGTCGGTGACCTGGGCCCCGGTCCCACCATCGACGGGCGTCCCTTGGCCGTCGGGCTTCCCGTCATTGTCCATGTCGTGGCCCGACATATCGCCGGTCATGTCATGGCCCGACAGGTCGCCGCCGCGCTGGTCATCGGGAGGCGGCGTGGTGGTGCCCTTCGACTTCGAGCCGCACGCAGCCGCGGCGACGGAGACGAACAGGGTGAAGGTGAGGAGATGGCGCTTGGTCATGGACGGACGCTCCTGCATCAGACGGTGATGCCGTCACGGGACAGCTCGGCATCCGACGCCTCGTCGGCGACGGTGCCCGGGGGATTCTGGTACCAGCCGGGATCCGCGCTGGACGCCAGCTTGTCGCGGACCTTCAGGATCGTGAACATGCCGCCCATGTCGATCGTCCCGAACGGGCCCTTGCCGCCGAGCATCGAGATGCTGTTTCGCGGCTGGGTCATGCCGTCCATCATCTCGCCCATCCCGCTGGCGCCCATCGTCATGTAGCCCGGGACCACGCGGTTGACGCGTGCGTCCAGGCCGCGGACGTCGGCGCCGATCAGGTTGGGGGCGTCGTGGCCCATCTGGTTCATCACGTGGTGGGTCATGTGACAGTGCAGCGCCCAGTCGCCGGGCGCGTCGGCGACGAACTCGACCACCCGGACCTGGCCGACCGGGACGAGCACGGTCGTCTCCGGGAAGCGGGCCGCCTTCGGCACCGGACCGCCGTCGGTCTCGGTGACCTCGAAGGCGTAGCCGTGCAGGTGGATCGGGTGGTGATCCATCGGTCCGAGGTTGCCGAGGCGGATCCGGACCAGGTCGCCGATCTCGGCGACCAGCGGCGCGGTGGCCGGGAAGGCCTTGCTGTTGAACGTGAGGACGTTGAAGTCGCTCATCGCCATCGGATCGGGCCGGCTGGTGCCGTTGATGATCTTCCACTCGTGGGCCATGAGCGAGTAGTCGCGCACCGGCCGGGTCTCACGGCGCCGCTTGGGATGGACCACGAACATCCCGACCATCCCGAGCGCGATCTGGGTCATCTCGTCGAAGTGCGGGTGGTACATCAACGCCCCCGCCTTCGACAGCGTGTACTCGTACTTGAAGGTCTTGCCGGGCGGGATCGACTTCTGGCTCAGCCCGGCGACGCCGTCCATGCCGTTGGGCACGAACAGCCCGTGCCAGTGCACCGTGGTCGGCTCGGGCAGCTTGTTGGTGACGTAGATCCGGATCCGATCGCCCTCGACCGCCTCGATCAGCGGACCCGGCGTGCGGCCGTTGTAGCCCCACGCCTCGATGTCGAGGCCGGGTGCGATCTGATGCTTCACCGGCTCGGCGACCAGGTGGAAGACCTTGACCCCTCCCTTCCGGGTGAACGGAAGCGTCGCGCCGTTCGGAACGATCACCGGGGTGTAGTCGTCCCCGGCAACCCGACGACCTCTGGTGCGACCACCCGGCGGTGGCGGAGCCGCCGGCTTGCCCGTCGGTGGAGGCGGCGGCGGGGCCGGCGCCGGGGTCGTCGGGGTCGGCTGGTGCCCAGCGTGCTGCGCGACGGCAACCCGGCTGGTGACGATGGCGGCACCTGCGGCCAGGCCCGACTTGAACAAGGTACGGCGTGTGACGATCATGGTCTTGATTCCTCGGTGGTCGCGCCGTTCAGTGTTCCCCGTCGGCATCGTCGCGGTCCGACGCCCCGGTCTCCGCTTCGTCTCCGTCGCCGTCGCTCGTCGGCATCGCACCGCGGCGCAGGGCGCTCACGCTGGCGCTCGCGCGCCAGAAGCGCCGGAGCGCTGCGATGTAATCGCGGCCGGCGTCGACGATGTCACGGCGCGCCTCGAGGAGCTCGAACGTGCTTGCGTTCATCGCGTTGTACTGGCGCAGGGTCTCGACGAGCACCTGCTGGCGGAGCGGCAAGATGACGTCGCGCAGGTGGCGCGCGGCCGCGTGCGCCTCGAGCGCGCGCTGGCGGGTCGCGCGTGCGACCGCGCGTAGCTCGACCGCGGTCGCGGTGAGCTGGTGCTGCGCCTGACGAAGCCGAGCGTGCGCGCTCGCCCGCTCGCCCTGCTGCTGACCGAAGATCGGCAGGCCGATCCGCACGGCGGGGCCGGCCTCCCAGCCCTCGTCGCCGCGGCGGGAGACCGCCACGCCCACGCCCAGCGCCGGCAACCACGTGCGCACGCGCGCGAGGCCGACTCGACCCGAGGCCGCCCCGGCCTCGGCTCGCAACGCGGCGAGGTCCAGGCTCTGCGTGATGGCGTCACGCTCGAGATCGTCAAGTGATGGCGGGCCCTCGGGGAGGTCGGGGAGACGCCCCGCCACCTTCCACCGGGTGTCGTCGCCGGACAATCCCATCAGCGCGTTCAGGCGCTCGCGGCGGACCTCGACCTCGAGCTGCGCGCTCGCGACCTCGACCCGGGTCGACTCGCGCAGGTCGCGCTCGCGGGCCAGGGCCAGGTCGGTGGTGTTGCCGGCGCCGTGCATGCGCTCGGTGACCTCGGCCGACGCGCTGGCCGCGTCGAAGGCGGTCTGGCGAAGCTCGAGCATCTGCTGGGCGGCCACGAGGTCGTAGAACCCGACCTCGACGTCGGCCACGAGCTCGATCGTGGTGGCGACGGCGCGGGCCTGGGCGGCCGCGAGCCCGGCCTGGGCGATGCCGCGGCGCTGACCGACCTGGAGCAACTCGAGCACGTCCTGCACGGCGTCGAACTCGATCTCGCTGCCCGATCCCGACAGCGCGAACTTGTAGCTCGCGTCGATCTCGGTCGGTCCGAGCAGCGTCGCCGTGGCGATCGCACCGGCGGCGACACCCAGGCCATCGAGCTGGCTCTGCAGACGGCGGTTCTGGGCCAGCGCGATGCGGATCGCGGCATCACGGTCGAGGGGCTTCGTCAGCAGCGACGCAACGGCCGCCGGAACCCGCGGATCGGCGCTGGTCGTCCGCCACGAGACGTCCAGCGCGAGCCGGCGGTCGAGCTCGGCATCGACCGGCCGGAACACCGA
>JBKJLC010000258.1:0-15452 GCA_046597055.1 Kofleriaceae bacterium
GGGGTCGGAGCGAGGTCGGTCGAGGCAATCATGGGCACCCGTACGGCGGGAAGGGACGGGACCGTAGCCGCGTCCATGGCTGCATGCAACGGGCATGTGCCCCTGGTGAGCGCCCGACGCGGGGGTGCCTGGTATGGTACCGGCGTGCCCGACGACGAGCTCGACGTGCTGCTCGCGGCTCCCGAATCGGACCGTGTCGAACGCAAGGAATCGTTGAACGGCCGGGTGAAAGATCGGGTGTGCGAGGCGATCTGCGCGTTCGCCAACGACTATCCCGACCATCGTGCGCCCGGGGTCGTCGTGGTGGGGCAACGCGACGATGGCTCCTGCGCCGGCACAGCGATCACCGACGCCTTGATCCAGGAGGCCACGTTCGAAGAAGAGCAGCGGCTGGCGGAGCGACGGCGCTGGAAGAACCTGCCCTTCGATGTCCAGCCCCTCCCGTCCGTGGAGACCGTCGAGCTCGACCGCGAGCACTTCCGCTCGGCCTACCTACCGGGTGCCATCGCGCCGGACATCTATGCCGCCAATCATCGCGACGTCGAGGGTCAGCTGCTGGGCTTGCGGATGGTCGACCCCACCGGGGCCCCGACCGTTCTTGGCGTGCTGTTGCTCGGGGTGGATCCCCCACGATGGATCGCGGGGTCGTACATCCAGTTCCTGCGGTTCCAGGGGACACAGCTCACCGACCCCATTCGCGATCAGAAGGAGATCACCGGACGCGTGAGCGAGGTGATCCGTCGGGCCGAGGAGATCCTCGAGGCGAACATTGCGATCGCCACGCGGTTCGTCGACCTCGAGCTCGAGGAACGACGACCCGACTATCCGCTCGCAGCGCTGCGTCAGTTGCTTCGCAACGCGGTGATGCACCGTAGCTACGACCACGCGAACGCGCCGATCCGCATTCACTGGTTCGACGACCGGATCGAGATCCAGAATCCGGGTGGCCCCTATGGACAGGTCACACGGGAGAACTTCGGGGCTGGCGTGGCTGATTACCGAAACCCCAACCTCGCCGCCGCGCTGCGTGATCTGGGGTTCGTGCAGCGGTTCGGCCAGGGCATTCCTCAGGCGCAGGCGGAGCTGGTCAGGAACCACAACCCACCGCTCGAGTGGGAGCTCGCGTCGACCCACACGCTCCTCCGTGTGAAGAGGATCGCGTGACGCCGATCGTCGCGTTCTTCAACAACAAGAGCGGCGTCGGCAAAACCTCGCTCGTCTATCACCTGGCGAGCATGTACGCCGAGCTCGGCACCCGGGTCTTGGCCGCGGACCTCGACCCCCAGGCGAATTTGACCGCGGCGTTCATCGACGAGGCGGGGCTCGAGAAGTACTGGCTGCAGCCGGCCGGGGGCACCGTGTTCGATGCGATCCGCCCCCTCACCGAGGGAACCGGGACGATCGAGGATCCCCACGTTGCGACGATCGAGCCCAACCTCGACGCGCTGGTCGGAACGCTGCGCTTGGCCGACCTCGAGACCGACCTGGCCCAGGAGTGGCCCAGCTGTGCAGATAGCAAGCCGCGCGCCTTCCGCGTCATCGCGGCGTTCTGGACGGTGATGCAGCGCGCGGCCGAGCTGTGCGGAGCCGAGGTGATCCTGCTGGATCTCGGCCCTAGCCTCGGCGCGATCAACCGGTCCGCGCTGAGCGCCGCCGATCATGTCGTGGTGCCGCTGGCAGCCGACCTCTTCTCGCTCACCGGACTCACGAACCTGGGGCCTCGGCTGCGCACCTGGCGTCGCGAATGGCAGGAGCGCGTCACCAAGAACACCGAGCCGACGCTGCCGTTACCTGCCGGCAGGATGCGACCGGCGGGCTACGTCATCATGCAGCACGCAGAGCGCAACCGGGGGCGCCCCGCCCGCGCCTACGAGCACTGGATGAATCGGATCCCGGCGGTGTTCGCGTCCGACGTGCTGGGGCTCCCCGACGATACCGACCGGTTCCCACCAACGCCCCGATCCGACCCTCACTGCCTTGCGCTGGTCCGACACTACCGAAGCCTGGCGCCGCTCGCCCAGGCGGCGGGCAAGCCCATCTTCCGGTTGCGCCCCGCCGATGGCGCGCTGGGCTCGCATGCCAAGGCGGTCCAGGAAGCCTACATGGATTTCCAGCGGCTCGCGGCGCGAATCGCGGAGGCGACCTGGCGCCGTTTCCACGGAGATACCACCCGATGACGCTCACCCCTGAAGTCGACGCCCTCATCACCCGGCTGCCCAAGGTCGAGCTGCACCTGCACATCGAGGGGACGCTCGAGCCGGAGATGGTGTTCGCCAAGGCGGCCCGCCATGGCATCGACCTGCCCTACGCCTCGATCGAGGCGCTGCGCGCCGCGTACGAGTTCAGCGACCTGCAGTCGTTCCTCGACATCTACTACGCCGGCTGCGACGTGCTGCGCGAGGAGCAGGATTTCTACGATCTCGCGTGGGCGTACCTCGAGCGCGCCGCCGCTGACCGGGTCGTCCACGCCGAGATCTTCTTCGATCCACAGACCCACACCGCGCGCGGCGTGCCCTACCAGGTCGTCCACCGCGGCCTGGCCCGGGCGCTGGCGGACGGCGAGGCCCGGCTCGGCATCACCAGCAAGATGATCCTGTGCTTCCTGCGCCACCTGTCCGAGGACGAGGCCATGGCGACGCTCGAGGAGGCCCGGCCGTTCGTGCGCGAGCTGGCCGGCATCGGCCTCGACTCGGGCGAGCAGGGCAACCCGCCGTCGAAGTTCGCGCGCGTGTTCGCCGCGGCCCGCGCCATGGGGCTGCAGGCGGTCGCGCACGCCGGCGAGGAGGGCCCGCCCGCGTACATCCGCGAGGCGCTCGACCTGCTCGAGGTCGTGCGCATCGATCACGGCGTGCGCTGCGAGGAAGACCCGGCGCTGGTGGTCGAGCTGGCCCGCCGGCGGGTGCCGCTGACGGTGTGCCCGCTGTCCAACGTGCGGCTGTGCGTCTATCCGGGCATGGAGCATCACAACCTGGCCCGCCTGCTCGCGGCCGGTGTGTGCGTGACGATCAGCTCCGACGACCCGGCCTACTTCGGTGGCTACGTCGGCGCCAACTACCGCGCGATCGCGACCGCGCTGCCGATCGGCGCGGCCGAGCTGGTGACCCTGGCGCGCAACGCGGTCGAGGCCTCGTGGCTGCCGACCGAGCGCAAGGCCGCGCTGTTCGCCGACATCGATGCCAGCCGGGAGCTGACCGCGTGACCGACCTCATCCGCACCGCTGGCCCCACCGCGCTGGCGACCCAGCGTCACTACATCATCAAGCGGCCGTTCTGGTCGTTCTTCGAGCGCACCTTCCGGGTCTTCGCGCCCGACGGTCAGCTGTTCATGCTGGTCCGCCACCCGCTGCTCCGCCTGAAGGAGGAGTTCATGGTCTACGCCGACGAGGCGAAGACCCGCCCGATCCTGCGCGTGAAGTCGCGCCAGATGATCGCGATCAACTTCGTCTTCGATGTCTACGACGCCAGCACCGACCAGCTGCTCGGCTCGGTGCAGAAGCGCGGCCTCAAGTCGATCGTGCGCGACAAGTTCATCTTGCTCGACCCGAGCGGCGTCGAGATCGGCTACTCCGAGGAGCAGGGCGCGTCGCTGCTGCGCCGGTTCATCCCGCTGCTGACCTCGAAGCACGCGGTCTTCATCGACGGCCAGCAGGCCGCGTACATCCAGCAGATCTTCCGGTTCTTCGTGAAGGAGTTCGAGGTGCGGCTGGAGCCATCGAAGGTCGACCCGCGCTTCGTGCTCGCGGTCGCGCTGCTCGCGCTGATGGCCGAGGCCCGGCGCGAGGATCAGAGCTGACCGCGGCGCTCCGGCCGCCGCTCAGGACGACCGGAGGTGGGCCGCCGCTCAGGACGACCGGAGGTGGGCCGCGGCGCCGCCTACCGCACGACGTACGGGCGGGCCTGCACGATGTGCAAGGTGTCGCCCTCGAACAGCCACTCGATGTCGAGCGGCCGCTCGGGCGGGAACAGCCGCGTGATCCGGCGCGCGGCGGTGCCGAGCGCGATCGCGCGCGCGTTCGTGAGGATCGGCTTGCCCTTCTGCGGGTTGGGCACCTCGCGCACGCCGCCGGTGCCGTCGAACACCAGCATCGTGTCCTCGTCGGAGCGCGACAGCACCCGGAGGCCGTGATTGTAGTGGTCGTAGAGGAGGCTCTCGGGGACCTTCTTGCCCTCGACGACGCGCAGGCCGAGGCCGCTCTTGGCGTTGATCGTGTAGACCGTCTTCTCGGTCGGGTCGGTCGGGTGCACCGTCACCAGCACGCCGGCGGCGGTCGCGTTGACGCCGATCTGGATCAGCGCGGCGCCGAACACGCGGGTGTGATCGATCCGGTAGTGCTCGCGCTCCTCGTAGGCGCGCAGGTTCCACACGCTGGCCCACACGACCTTGAGCGCGTCCTCGACCGCCGCCACGCCCTTCACGTTGGCCACGGTGTCGTACAGCCCGGCGCCGCTGAAGCCGGGGAGATCCTCGGCGTTGGTCGAGCTGCGCACGAACACGCCGCGCACCGGATCGCCGCCGGTGAGCGCGGTCAGCGCCACGGTCAGCGCCTCGTGCACCGCTGGGTCGATCGGCGCCGCCACGATCGCCGCGCGCAGCTCGGTCAGCCGCTTCTTGCGATACGCCGGGTCCTGCTTGAACCGCGGCTCCTTCAACATCGCCACCACCCGCTGATCGAGGCCGGCCGCCTTCAGGTGCGCGTCGTAGTACGCGATGGGGACGCCGAACCCGGGCGGCACCTGGAAGCCGGTCAGCTTGCCGTGGACGATCTCGCCGAGGTTGGATGCCTTGGCGCCGTAGGCGACCACGTCCTTCGCGCGCAGCTGATCGAGGGTGCGCAGCTCGCGGGCGCCGAGGTCGGCGGCCGGGATGATCACCTCGCGGGCCTGCGCGCTTTGCGCCGCCGCCGCGGCGATCTCGTCGGCGGTCGCCTCGCGCAGCGTGTGCCCGACCTCGGTCGCCTCGAACCACACGGTCTTGCCCACCAGCGCGGCGTACGTGGTCGCGGCGCGCTTGAGCCCGACGTTGGGGATGCCCCACGCCCGCGCGCGCAGGCTGACGTGCGCGAGCGGCGTCGAGAAGGTCTCGGAGATGATGCCGGCGACCGGCGTGATGTCGGGCAGCGACTCCGGCAAGATCACGATCTCGCCCTTGTCGAAGCTGAGCTCGGACTCGGGCACGCCGGCCGGCACCAGCCGCAGGACCCCGACCGCCGTGCCGCGGTTGAACATCTGGTAGGTCGAGCTCTTGTAGAGCTTGTCGTTGGTGACGACCGGGATGCCCTTCAGCTGCTTGGCGACCTGCTCCTGGTAGTTGGAGTCGGGGCGGTACGAGACCTTGGCGCCGGCGTAGAAGGTCTCGCGCATGCGCCGGTAAGCACGCGTCACGTGCTCGGCGGTGGCCAGATCACCCTCCCAGAACGCCATCGTCCACACGTCGGCCGCGAGGTGATGGACGAGGTAACACATCAGGAAGTCGACCTTGTTCTTCGTGTAGTTCGCGTCGAAGATCCGGACCGCGGCCTTGGTCTTCGGGGTCTTGTAGAGTTCGCCGAAGATGAAGTCCTTGTGGACTTTGTAGATGTCGACGTCGAAGTAGTAGACGGCGTCCGTGCGCAGATCGACGACGAACTTGGTGAAGCGCTCGCCGGCCTGCTCCTTGGAGTAGGCGAGGAAGTCGGCCTCGGTCGCGAGCGACGACGTCCAGAGCCGGCGCGGCGGTTCGACCGGGATGACCGCCGGCGGCGGAGCGTCGGCGGCGTCGGCCGGCAGGGCGGCCGCCGCGTCGGCCATCGCCAGGCTCGTCGTGGGAGGGGGCGGCGGCGACGCCGGCTCCTTGGAGCCGCAGGCGAGCCCGGTGAACGCGGCAGCAGCGACGAAGACGGCGAACGTCGACCAACCCCGGGTGTGCATCGGGCCGGACGCTACACCAGATCGTCGGAGTCGTCGGGCTCGACCACGACCTCGCCAGCCGACGCCCGCGCCCACGCGACGTGCCGCTCGAGCTCGGGCGGCGGCTCGCGCCAGCGCTCGGTCCGGCGCCGGCGCAGCTCGGCGACCACCGCGAGCAACCTGGGATCGGCGCGGTGCCGCTGGTCGTGGCTGCTCTTGCCGCGGTTACATCGGCCGCAGGCGAGCGCGAGGTTGGTCAGCGTGTTGTCGCCGCCGTGACGGCGCGGCCAGATGTGCTCGATCGTCGCCTGCGAGATCGGGCGGCCACTGGCCGCGATGGTGAGCGGGCTACGGCAGTGGATGCAGGCGCCGACCCAGGCGGCGTCGGTCCCGTGCCGGCTCGGCTCGAAGGTCCGATCGGTGCCGACAATCGCGAGGATCCGACGATGCTTGCCGCTCACGTGCGCTCTCGGGCTGCGCGGCGCCAGATCCCGCTGCCGAGCACGCTGATCGACGAGCGCATCATCCTCCGTCGCGTGCCTTCCTTCGCACACATGGTGCCCGGCGAGCCGAGCGGCGGGTCCGCCGGCTACTGCAGGACCAGCGGGTACGTGAACGCGAACTTCTTCTTCTGGACCTTGGGGAAGGTCGCCGCGCGTGCGGCCTTGTCGATGCACGTGCCGGTCGGCGTCTGGGCGAAGAAGCCGGTGAGCTCGTAGGCCAGCACGGTGCCGTCGCCGCCGACGGTGTAGACCAGCCGGGACGAGCCGGCGACGCCGTAGCGATCGAAGCACTCGCGGGCCGCCTCCACGACCGGCCGCATCGCGGCCTTGATGTCGCGGGCATCGAGCTGGGCCGGCAGCACGGGCGCGGGCGCGACCGGCGCGGCCTCGGCCTCGGTGGCGCCTTCGGCCGCGGCGACCGCGGCGCCGCACGCCTTGGGGTCGGCCGGCACCGGCGCCGATCCGGCGCTGGCGCTGATCAGCTCGCCGGTGCACCGGTCGTAGAGCCGGTAGCCGAGGACGTCCACCGCGATGCCGCGCTTGCCGTCGCGCTCCCACATGCCGCCGGTGGCCGCGGCGATGCGCACGACCAGCTGGGCACGCAGCGGCCGGGCCGCGGCCGCGGTCGCCCCCGCCTCGTCCTTGAAGGGGCGCGCGCGCTCGTGGAGGATGGCGGCCTGGGCGACCGCGCCGTTCCAGGTCGGCGCGGCCTTGCTGCCCACGATGTACAGGCCTCCGACCGGCTCGGTGCAGGCGACGCAGCCGCGCAGCACGACCGGCGCGCTCTTGGTCTCGGGCTGCCATGCGCCGAGGGTGACCGCCCCGGCGTCGCCGTCGACCAGGTAGGTCGTGGCCCGTGCCGCCCGCGCGCGCGCGTCGCGGACCCCCTTGCACTGGCGCTGCGCGAGGTCGTCGCCGTCGGTGCAGGCCGCGGTCAGCGCCCACGCGAGGCCGGTGAGATCGGCGCGCGTCAACACGGTCGCGCCCTCGGCGGTGGCCTCGAACGCCGTCGGGTCTCTGGCCTCGGCCGACGACCCGGTCGTCGACACCCCGAGACACATCGCGATCACGATCCCCCAGGTCCGCATGCCGGGGTCGTACACCGGCCCCGGGGCCGGTGCAACCGCCGGGACCGGGCCTACTTCAGCTTGTGCATCAGGTACGCCTTGAGCCGCAGCTCGGCGTCTTCGGGGTCCTTGAACGTGACCGGGGTCGCGCGCTTGATCTCCTCGTCGACCTCGGCGAACAGCGCGGTGCGCGCCTCGAGGTCGGTGACCACCATCGCCGGCGACCGGCCGCGCACGGTGGTGTCGGCCAGCTTCGCGCAGTACGAGCGCAGGTGATCCAGGGCCTCGTCCCCGAGGAACTCACCGATCTGGTCGGCCTGGTTGGCCATGCGCGCGAGCGTGATCTCGGTGTGCGAGTCGACGCCCTCCTGGTTGTGGCTGGCGGCGAGCTGTGCGCACACCCGCAGCACCATCACGTCGTCGAGCCCGCCGATGCCCTCTTGCGAATCGGGCACCAGGTCGAGCCGCGTCACCAGGTAGCCGAGCGCCCCGGCCGCGAGCCGCCGCGCCTCGGGCGCAACGGCCTCGGCAGCGACCAGCGCCTCGAGCGCAGCCACATCCGAAATGATGGACTCCGCCCAGCCCTTGAATCTCATGATGTGCTTGGCCACGTCGGTCTCCTTGATCGGCGGCGACCCTAACACAGACGGGAACCGGGCTCCCTTGCATCGGCCGAGGCCGGGCGATATCACCCGCTCATGATCAAGCGTCCCAAGATCGCGATCGTCGGCGCCGGCGGGAACGTCGGCGCGGCCGTGGCCCAGTGGGCCGTCCAGAAGGAGCTCGGCGAGCTCGTGCTGATCGACATCAAGCCGCAGGCGGCCGAGGGCCGGGCGCTCGATCTCGCCCAGTGCGGCCCGTGGGCCGGCTTCAACGCCCACCGCTTCACCGCCACCGACAACCCCGAGGCCATGACCGGCGCCGACGTCATCGTCATGACCGCCGGCGTCCCGCGCAAGCCGGGCCAGAGCCGCGAGGAGCTGATCGGCATCAACGCCGGGATCGTGCGCGGCATCTGCGAGAACGTGAAGAAGTACGCGCCCGAGGCGATCCTGATCGTCGTCTCGAACCCGCTCGACGCGATGGTGTTCGTCGCCAAGCAGGTCACCGGCTTCCCGCGCGAGCGCGTGATCGGCTCGGCCGGCATCCTCGACAGCGCGCGCTTCCGCACCTACCTGGCGATGGCCGCGGGCGTGTCGGTCGAGGACGTCCAGGGCTTCGTGCTCGGCGCCCACACCGACAAGGACATGGTCCCGATCGTCTCGAACGCGATGATCGGCAACGTGCCGGTCACCAAGTTCCTGTCGACGGAGAAGATCACCGAGGTGGTCGAGAACACCAAGAAGGGCGGCGCGACGCTGACCGGCCTGATCGGCACCTCGGCGTGGCTGGCGCCGGGCGCCGGCACCTGCCTGATGGTGGAGGCGATCGTCCGCGATCAGGGCCGCGTGCTGCCGTGCTCGGTCGAGCTCCAGGGCGAGTTCGGCGTGACCGGTGCGTTCCTCGGCGTGCCGGTGAAGCTCACCGCCAGGGGTGCCGAGCAGGTGTTCGAGATCGAGCTGTCGGCGAGCGAGAAGGAGGCCTTCCAGAAGGCGATCGCCGCCAACACCGAGCTCATGAACATCGCGCGCGACATCCTGGGCGCCGCCGCGAAGTGAAGCGGCGCGCCTGCCGCTGAGAGGCGCTCGGAGCCGCGATTGCGCACCGTGCGTCCCCGTGGTACCCCGCTGTACGTAACGGTTCCGGGTCTCGGCTCACGCCTCACTGTCGTCTTGGTGCGGGAGGTCGGTCGCCACGGACGATCATTCGCCTGTGATTTCGTCCGAGCTCGCGGCTCCTGGACGAGGGTCAAACGAGAGAGCCGCCGAGAAGTGTGAGTCACCATGAGTACCCGTTTGTTCGTCGGCAACCTGCCGTTCCACGCCACCGAGGATCTGCTCGCGCAGACCTTCGTGTCGTGCGGCGAGGTCAAGGAGGTGGCGGTCGTCCTCGACCGTGTCACCGGACGGTCGCGCGGGTTCGCGTTCGTCGAGATGACGTCGCCCGAGGCGGCGCAGAAGGCGATCACCGATCTCGATGGCCAGGATCTCGGCGGTCGCCCGCTGCGGGTGAACATGGCCGAAGAGCGGCGTGACTCTGGTAGCGAGGGAGGAGGTCGCGATGGCTTCGGTTCTCGCGGGCCCCGCCGGTAAGGTCGCCGTGAATCTTCACGGCACCCCGCAGCGGATCTTCGTGTCGGTCGACGAGACCACGAAGCGATCCAATATCTCGTTCCTGCCTCCCGACGTCGGTACGCCAGTGCAGTTCGACGACGACCTGAAGGGCGAGCAGGCCCTCAAGCTCGCCAAGGAGATCGCCAAGGCGCACGGCGGTTGCACGGTGGAAGGCCCCCACTTCCACTCGTCCAATCCCGGCAAGCCGCGTCGGCCGCGGCGGCCGCCGGCGCGCCCGCAGCGCTGATCCAAGCGACGTTGCGCAGCGCGCGGCCCGGTTGCCTTTGGCAACGCTGGCCAGCCCGGCAGCCACCCAGACGCCGGCGGATCCGTCCGCCGGCGTCCGTGTTTTCGGGGACCTCGCGCGCGCCGTCACGCCCGGCACGTCGGTTGCTCGTCGGGCGCGCATGGCTCGAGATCCGGACTCCTCCTCTCCCACCGACCTCCTGACCTCCGCGCTGGCGCGCCTGCGCCGCGGTGGCACCTCGCTCGGCGGCGCCGCGCTCGCCGGTACCGTCCTGCTGCAGCTGCCGGCCGCGATCGGCTGCGTCGACGGCCCGACCCTCGACGCGATCGAACAGCACGACTGGGCCCAGTACGAGGGCCAGCGCAACACCACGATGGTCAGCTACACCGGCACGTCGTGGTCGGCGTGCCGGTTCCCCAACACCCGCTTCGGTTGCGGCAGCTACGAGCTGTTCATCAAGCTGCGCGTGCGGCCGGTCGCCGGCGCCGACTTCAACTACAAGCGGGTCGGCGTGGTCTACCGGACCCCCGAGGACGCGAGCGAGCGCACCGCGATCGGCCGCTACGCCACCACGTGGAGCAACGGCGACGAGGAGTGGCACGTGCCAGTCCTGGTGCTGGCGTCATCGAAGACGGTGATGTTCGACGCCTGGTACCAGGACGGCGCCGGCCACACGTACGTCGACGATAACAGCGGCGAGCTGCACGTCGCCAACGACGGACCGTCGGAGCAGGTGATCCGGCTCGAGCCGTGGCGCAGCGCGGTCGTCGTCGACGACCAGGGCGTGCGCGGCACCCTGTCGGTGCAGGTGGCCGATCTCGACTACGACAAGGAGCTCGTCCTGCTCGCGACCAAGGACAACTGGAGCACGGTCATCGAGCTCGGCATCGGCGCGGGCCCCAACCGCTGGCGCTGGATCGAGGACTACCAGTGGGGCGGCCGCGAGCGCTGGGAGATCGAGCTCGACCTCCCCGGAGGCGCCGACCAGCTCCAGTATGCCGTCGTCTACCGCCATGGCGTCGTGAACGGCGCCCGCTCCTACGAGTTCTGGGACAACAACAACGGCGCCAACTACATCACGTCGCGCCAGTCGGTCGACTGAGCCAGGCCCGGCAACCATGGACACCGTCGCCACCGATCTGCACGGCCACACCCGGTTCTCCGACGGGCGGGCCGAGCCCGAGGACTACGTCGGGTTCCGCGCCGAGCTCGGGCTCGAGGTGATCGCGGTGTCCGATCACGACACCTTCGCGGCGGTGCCGCGGGCGGCCGAGGCCGCGCGCCAGCTCGGGGTCACCCTGGTGCCGGCGATGGAGGTGACCTCGTTCATCCACTTCGGCACCGCGCGCGCCGAGCAGATCCACGTGCTGGCGTACTTCCCGCCCGAGCGTGCGCTCGACGGCTCGCTCGGCGCCACCCGGCTCGGGACCCGCGCGGTGGCGGTGTGTCAACGCTGGCGCGAGCTGTGCCTCGGCTGGTTGGCCGCCCTGCCCGAAGATCGGCGCTGGTTCGTCGATCCCGACCGCCAGCTCGCCACCCTGCGCGGCACCGAGTTCCCGGCCCTGCAGGACTTCCTGAACCTGATCCTCGCCCGCAACCGGTCGCTCTACCCCGACTTCGTGAAGCACCACCTCAGCTTCTGGGAGGACGACCGCGCGCTGTTCGGGTGGACGCCCGAGGAGGCGATCGAGGAGATCCGCGCCGACGGCGGGCTCGACGTGGTCGCCCATCCGGTCCGGGTCCGCGACAAGGCGCGCATGGATCGGGTGCTCGACCTGGCCGCCGGCATCGAGGTGTACACCTCGCGCCACAAGGACACGGTCGCAGCCGGGTTCCGGGCCCGGGCCGAGGCCCGCGGCCAGCACTGGACCGCGTCGGCCGACGACCACGGCCACGCCACCTACCTCCGGCCACCCGACGGCACGCCGCGGCGGACGATCGACCGGATCTTCGCGGGAGCCTGAGCGTGCGCCCCGAGCCGCCGGTCACCATCACGGTCCGGGCCCGGCCCGATCGGCCGCTGGCCGCACTCGAGCTGCGCGGCGAGCTGCCGCACTGGTCGGCGCCGCACCCGATGACCGCGGCCGGCGACGGCTTCGAGGTCGCGCTGGCGCTCGGCGCCGGGGTCTATCCGATCAAGGCCCACGCCCCCGACGGGACCTGGTGGCTCGACCCGCGGTGGCGCACGGTGCGCGAGGGCGACGACGACAACGGCGTGGTCGTGGTCGGCGGGACGGTCGAGCCGGTGCTGCACGCGCCGGCACCGCCGTGGCTCGACCGGCGCGACGACGGTGCCGTGATCGTGCGGGCCTCGCTGCGGCGCGGGCACGGGCGCGGGCTGGCGATCCGCGCCGACGACGGCGGCGGCGTGGTCACCCGGCCCATGCGGGTGGTCGATGCCGACGCCGCCCACGTCCACTTCGAGGTAGCGCTGGCGGGCGCCGGACGCCGGCTCGAGTACGCGTTCGCGCTCGACGACGGCCGCACCGTCGGTGGCGACGGCGGCGCCTGGCTGCGGGTCGACCTGGCCGCGCTGCCGCCGGCGCCGCCGGCGTGGTGGCCGGGTGCGGTGGTCTACACCGTGTTCGTCGATCGGTTCCGCCGCGCCGCTGGCTGGGCCGATCCCGACCGCTGCGATCGCGACCACCATGCCGGCGGGGATCTCGACGGCGTGATCGCCGCCCTGCCCTACCTGATCGACCTCGGCGTCACCGCGCTGCACCTGACGCCGATCGGGCCGGCCCGCTCGCCGCACCGCTACGACGCGGTCGATCCGCGCGCGGTCGACCCGGCCCTCGGCGGCGACGCCGGCTTCGAGCGCCTGCTGGCGGCGGCCCACCGCGCCGGCCTGCGCGTGCTGGTCGACCTCGCGATCACCCACGTCCACCGCGACGCGCCGCAGTTCCAGGACGTGCTCGCGCGCGGCCCGGCGTCGCCCTACTGGTCGTGGTTCCGGGTCCGGCACTGGCCGTGCTTCGATGGGCCCGAGCCCGGCTACGACCACTATCACAAGGGGCAGTGGCGCGAGCCGCTGCTCGCGCTCGACGAGCCCGAGGTCGCCGACTGGGTGGTCGAGACCTTCGCGGCGTGGGCCCGCCGCGGCGTCGATGGCGTGCGGGTCGACGCGGCCGCCGACGTGCCGGTCGCCCTGATCGCGCGGATCCGGACCGCGGTGCGCGCCATCCAGCCGGACGCGGTGGTGTTCGGCGAGGTGGTGCCGGCCTGCCTCGACCGGTTCGCGCCGGCGGCGCTCGATGCCGGCACCGACTTCGCCGCGCAGGGCGCGCTGGTCGACTGGCTGGCCGGCCGCAGCGCGGCGGCTGGGCTCGCCGCGGTGTGGGCGCGGCAGCGGCGGCGCGGCGTGGCGGGCCCGCGCGGGCTCGGCTTCACCGGCACCCACGATCAGCCGCGGATCGCGACCGTGACCGACCCGGCCCGGGCGCGCCTGGGCCTGCTCGCGATCGCGCTGGGCGCCCGGGTGCCCTTGCTCTACTACGGCGACGAGATCGGCCTCGCCGCCGCCGCCGCCGCTGCCGACCGCGGCTTCGAGGACTCGTGGCCGGACCGTCAGCCGATGCGCTGGGACGCGTCCGGCTGGGACGGCGCGACCCACGCGCTGGTGCGGGCCGCGCTCGGGCTGCGTCGCGACCGCGAGGTCCTGCGCGGCGGCGACGAGGTGGTGTGGGCCGACGGCGAGGTGGTCGTGCTGCGCCGGACCCACGGCGACCAGACCGTCGACGTGCTCCTCCACCGCGGCGCCGAGGCGGTGACGATCGCGCTGCCGCCCGGCGACGCCGCCGCTGTGCTGCTCGCCACCGGCGGCGCCCACCTGTCCGGTGGACCGGACAATCCGCAGGCGATCCTGCCGCCGGCCAGCGGGCTGGTGCTCGATCGCGCCGCGCCGCCGCTGCCGCAGGCGCAGGTGCTGGTCGCCCGCAACACCGAGCTCGCGGCCGAGGCGTTCGTCGCCGGCATGGTCACGATCCCGACCTACCCGACCCGCCTGTACCTGACCGTGACCGAGGCGTGCAACCTGCGCTGCCGGCACTGCATCACCGACGCGCCGGCACGGACCCAGGGCGGGCGCGCCCGCACCCTGGCGCCCTGGCTGCTCGACGGTCTCGACGAGGCGTTCGCCCACGCCGACTACGTCGGCTTCACCCACGGCGGCGAGGCGCTGGCCTCGCCGCGGCTGCCCGAGGTGCTGCGCCGGCTCGGGGCCGCCCGCGCCCGCCGGCCAGGCCGGCTCGACGTCCACCTCGCCAGCAACGGCATGCTGCTCGACGGCGAGCGGGTGCGTGAGCTGGTCGGGCTCGGCGTCACCAGCCTGATGGTGTCGCTCGACGGCGCGACCGCGGCGACCAACGACCGCATCCGCGTGCTCGGCAAGCTCGATCGGGTGGTGGCCAACCTGGCGGCGGCGGTCGCCTGGCGGACCCGCACCGGCGCCGACCTGCGGATCGGCGTCTCGACCGTGGTCGGCCGGATCAACCTGGCGGAGCTGCCCGCGCTCGGTCGGCTGTGCGCCGGGCTGGGGCTCGACTGGCTCAAGGTCGAGGAGACCTACCCGGTCAACGGCTTCGCCCGGACCGACGCGCTGGCGCCGACCGATCCGGCGCTGGCCGACGCGCTCGCCGGGTTGCGCACCGCGGTCACCGACAGCCCGCTGGTGCTGGTCGATCACCTGGCGGCGCCCGCGGGCTGCACGTGCACCGCCGCCGACGACCCCGCGGTCACCCGCTTTCGCGCGGCCGACGACTACGCCAATCGCGCCACGTTTCGCCCGTGCCGCGCGGCGTGGGAGCAGGCCGCGATCGACCCCGACGGCATCGTGCACCTGATCGACCATGCCGGCCCGGTGCTCGGCAACTTGCTCGACGCGCCGCTGCTGCCCCTGTGGAACGCGCGCGCCGCGGTCGCCGCCCGCGGCAGCGCCCTGCACGCGGCACCTGCGGCCCAGCGCCGCCGCTGCACCAGCCGTCCGTGAACCGGACGGCCCGCCGGCTCAGTTGGCGTTGCCGGTGTTGCCGGCGCCCTGCCCGGCCTGGTTCCGGTACACGTTGCCGCCCGAGCTGTACTCGACCAGCTCGGTCACCGCGCGCGGGTACTCGGGGTACTTCACGCAGCGCGACACGATGAAGACCTTGAGGTCGTTGTCCTGGGCGGCGTTGTTGTCGAGCGGCGGCAGCTCGTCATCGTTGTCACGCAGGGTGACCTCGAAGTCGGGCGGCGCGCCGGCCACGCCGTCGAGGCTGCCGGTGATCGGGTACCAGTACGGATCGTTGGCAGGGTTGCTGTCGAGCGCGTCGCTCCACGTGGCGTAGTTGCCGGCGACCACACTGCGGGCGGTCGCCAGCCCGGCCTCGGCACAGAACAGGGCCCGGCGCGCCGACGCGGTGTAGCCGATCGAACGGGTCTCCGCGGTGAGCAGGTACACCGACGTCCCGGCCGCGACCAGCATGCCGGTGAGGATGATCATGGTCGTCATCAGCGCAGCGCCGCGCTGGCGACCGGCTCTGGATCGGGTCATGGCACTG
>JBKJLC010000285.1:0-12636 GCA_046597055.1 Kofleriaceae bacterium
AGCCGGCGGTCTGGAGCCCGGCGGCAATGCCGCTGATGGTCGTGAAGATCGCGGTCGACAGCCGCGCCCGATCTTCGTCCGAGGCGCCGTTGGCCTCGGCGGCGCGGATGCGCCGGAGCAGCTCGATCTGGCTGTGGCTGAGGACGTCGAGGTAGGGGTTGCGCCGGCGGACCGATTCGGCGAGGTACGGGCGATCGGTGAGGCGGCTGTCGAGATCGAGCTCGGCGAGCACGCGGCTGGTGCGCGCGTGCTCCTCCTCGATGATCTGGAACAGGCCCGCGACGTCGGGCTCGGCCAGCGTGGCGTACTCGCGGGCGACGTCGATGTCGGCGCGGATCAGCGCCATCTCGGTGTTGTGGGTCAGCGCGCGCAGGAACCGCGACTGCTTGATCAGGCCGCGCACCGCCTCGGCGCCGAGCCGCGCGACCAGGCCCTCGAGCCCGCTGCCCACGCCGAACCAGCCGGGGATGCCGTGGCGACTCTGGTTCCACGAGAACACCCACGGGATCGCGCGCAGATCCTCGAGCGAGAAGCCGGCCTTGCGTGACGCCGGGCGCGAGCCGATCGGCAGCTTGCCGACGTGCTGGATCGGCGTCGCCGCCAGCGTGTAGCGGGCGAGCCGGTCCTTGTCGTCGGTCAGCCGCTGGTAGGCGGCGAGCGCGGCGCCGGCCGCGACGTCGAGCGCCTCGTCGATCGGTGGCTCGCTGCCGGTGCGCTCGTCGGCGGCGGACCGCAGCACCGCGCCCAGGGTCAGCTCGAGATCGCGGTGCGCGATCTCGGGCCGTGCATAGCGCGCGGTCACCGTCTCGCCCTGCTCGGTGACCCGGACCCGTCCGCGCAGGGCGGCCGCCGGCTGGGCGCGGATCGCCTCGCCGGCGGGGCCACCCCCGCGCCCGATCGCGCCGCCACGGCCGTGGAACACGGTCAGGATCACGCCCGCCTCGTCGGCGACGCCGGCCAGCTCGATCTGCGCCTTGCGCAGCGCGACCGCCGACGCCAGGTAGCCGACCTGCTTGCCGGAGTCGGAGTAGCCGATCATCACCTCCAGCTCGTCGCCGATCTCGTCGCGCACGATCGGGTGGGTCACCATCGCGTGGGCCAGCTCGCCGGCGCGCTCGAGATCTTCGAGCTGCTCGAGCAGCGGGACCGGCCGCAGCTCGCCGGGCGCGAGGCCGGCCGCGCGTGACAGGTAGATCACCTCGAGCAGGTCGGACAGGTTGTTGGTGAAGCTGACGACGTAGCGCTCGCACGCGCGCTCGCCGAGCTCGCGACACGCGCGCCCGGCCATGTCGAGCGTGGCCAGCGTGTCCTGGGTGGTCTCGCCGAAGCCGGTGCGGTCCCACACCGGCTGGACCGGACGGGCGAGCACCTCGCCGAGCACGCGCCGACGCCCGGCCTCGTCGAGCGCGGCGTAGCCGGGGCGCCCGCTGGCGGCGAGCAGCTCGTCGACCACGCGCTCGTGGACGTGCGAGTGCTGGCGGATGTCGAGCGACGCCAGGTGGAAGCCGAACACCTCGGCCCGCCGCTGGCACGCGCGCAGGTGGCTGCGGCCGAGCCGGCCGAAGCCGGCGGCGCCGAGCGTGCGCTCGAGCAGCGCGAGGTCGCGCAGGTAGCCGGCGACGTCGACGTAGCCGTCCTCGCCACGGGCCGCGGTCGCGCGCAGGCGGGCCGCCATGTAGAACAGCTTCTCGCGCCACGGCTCGTGCATCGTGCGCGGGCGCGCGCGGGCGGCGACCTCGGGCAGCCGGGCCCGGTCGCGCTCGAGGCTGTCCTCGAGCTCGGCGGCGCCGGCCGGATCGGCGGCGCGGTGGGCCGCGACTGACAGCGCCCGCCCGAGCTCCTGCACGTCCTGCAGGTAGCGGGCGAGCACCGCCACCCGCTGCCGCTCGAACACGGCGCGGGTGACGTGCGCGGTGACGTTGGGGTTGCCGTCGCGATCGCCGCCGACCCAGGTGCCCCAGCGGAAGAAGGTCGGCAGCCGCCACGCGCGGTCCGGGTAACACGCGGTCAGCGCGTCCTCGAGATCGGCGTAGACGTCGGCGGTGACCTCGAACAGCGTGCGCCGAAACACCTCGACCGCGGTCTCGATCTCGTCCTGCGGCGTGGGCTTGCGCACCCGGGCCTCCTCGGTGCCGAGCAGCGCCAGCACCTCGGCCGACAGCTCGGCCTCGGCGTCCTTGCGGGCCGGGCCGCCCAGCGGCCGCTCCAGCTCGTCGAGCAGGCGCGCGATCGCGCCGAGGTGATCGAGGATCGACCGCCGGCGCGCCTCGGTCGGATGGGCGGTGAGCACCGGCATCACCAGCGCGCGGTCGAACAGCGCGGCGACCTCGTCGGCGGTCATGCCGGCGTCGCGCATCGCGCGCACCGCGCCGGCCACGCCCTCGCCGGTGTCGTCGCGGCCGCGCAGCACGCGCACGCGCTGCTGCTCCTCGGCCGCGTTCATCAGGTGGCACCAGTGGGTGTACGCGCGCGCGATGTCCTCCATGTCCTCGAGCGGCAGCGCGCTGATGCGGGCGGCCAGCGCCTCCCGTCCGCCCGGCAGCTCGCCGGCGCGCAGCGCGACCGCGTCGTCGCGGAAGCGGTGGACGAGATCGGCCAGACGCTGGCCCGACAGCTCGCGCGTCGCGAGCGTCAGGTCGGTGCCAAGGCGGTCGAGATCGGCGGCGAGCAGCGACGAGGGCGGGTGCACGATTCGTTGTACCCCGCCGCCGTGCCGGTGCCCGCCTGCGAACGGCCGCAGTCGGTCCCGGTCGGGCCTCTGGCCGTGAGCGCACCTCACGCCAGCGGCAGTGGCCGGCGGGTCAGCGCCCGATCACGGCGCGAGCTCGACGATCGGCCAGTTCACGGTCAGCCCGTCCGCTGCGAGCGCGGGCGCGGCGGTCGCGCTGGCCAGATCGGTGACTCCCGCGAACGCCGCGCTGTCGTAGATGTGCAGCTCGCGCAGCGGTGAGTAGGTTGGTGCGCTCGGCAGCGCGGCGACCACCGCGTGGGATCGGCCGGTGTCGTCGAGCTTCCAGCCTGACGGCGGGCCGCCACCGGGCTGGCCCGGGTTGATCGCGTACGCGGCGTACACGGCCGACACCGGCGTGCCGCCGGCGCCGACCGCGAGCGGTCGCTCGCCGAAGTTGAAGTACTGGATGATCTGGTCCTGGTACCAGCCCTGGTGCAGGTCGGCGTAGTCGCCGGGGAGCCGGCGTCGCGCGATCGAGCCGCGCGGGATCACCGGACAGTTCACCACCTGGGCGGTCGGGGTCTCCACCAGCCCCTCGGCGACGATCTCGTCGTGGCTGGTCACCGTGTTGGCGACGTAGTCGGCCGGCACCGCGACCATCACCACCTGCCACAGATCGTTGTAGCCGGGGTCGCCCGGGATCACATCGACGACGTTGAGCTGATCGCTCACTGGCCGGCGATCGCTCTCGCGCACGAACACGTAGATCGGCGCCGGCGCCCTCGGCCGAACGTCCCAGTCGTACCAGCTCACCGCCTCACCGGCCGGCCCGAGCCCGCGCATCAGAAACGGCGGCTGGTCGAAGTCCACCCACCCGTCGGGGCCCGGCAGCGCCGGGCGCAGGTCGCGCCGCAGCAGCGTGCCGGCGGTCGCGCTGAAGCGATCGATCGGCGCGCGCTCGGCGGTCTTCGGGTCGCGCCCCGTCTCCGGATCCGCGCAGGCCCCCAGCCCCAACACCAGCGCCACGGCGGACGGCTTCATTCCGCTCGATGCTACGCCCGCTCCCGGGCCTGGTTACCGGGCGTCCTTCGGCCGGCGGGTCCGATCACTGGTAGCCCTTGGCCTGCAGCTTGAATAGCGTGGCATAGCGGCCACCGGCACCGACCAGGTCGTCGTGGCTGCCCCGCTCGATCACCTTGCCGCCATCGAGGACAACGATCGTGTCCGCCATCCGGACCGTCGAGAACCGGTGCGAGATGACGATCGCGATCTGGTCCTTGGTGCGCTCGCGGAAGCGGTCGAAGATCGCGACCTCGGCGGCGGCGTCCATCGACGCGGTCGGCTCGTCGAGCACGAGGATGTCAGCGTCCTTGCGCATGAAGGCGCGCGCCAGCGCGACCTTCTGCCACTGACCGAGCGACAGCTCGCGGCCGTCCTTGAACCACTTGCCGAGCTGGGTGTCGTAGCCGGCCGGCAGCTCGGCGATCACCGGCGCGGCCAGGCCCTTGTCGGCCGCCTCGACCCAGCGGCTGCGGTCGTCGAACGCGCGGTCGTCGCCGGCGCCGATGTTCTCGCCGACCTTGAGCTGGTAGCGCACGAAGTCCTGGAAGATGACGCCGATGCGCCGGCGCAGGACCACCGGATCCCACTCGCTGACCGGCCGGCCGTCGATCAGGACCCGGCCCGAGGTCGGCTGGTACAGCCCGGCCAGCAGCTTGATCAAGGTCGTCTTGCCCGAGCCGTTCTCGCCGACGATCGCCAGCTTCGAGCCGGGCGGGACGTGCAGCGACACCTGGCTGAGCGCGGGCGTCATCGAGCCCGGGTACACGAACGAGACGTCGTCGAAGCGCACGCCGTCGGCCGGGTTCGGCCCCGAGGTCTCGCGGCCGCTGGCGCCCTTGGCGACCGGCATGTCGAGCAGCTCGTACAGGGTCGACAGGTAGAGGTTGTCCTCGTAGAGCCCGCCGACGTCCCCGAGCAGCCCGCTGGTCGCGCTCTGGGCCTGACGGAACACGACGACGTACATCGTCATCGCGCCGAGCGTGATCGCGCCCTCGATCGCCGCCAGCGCGATCCAGATGTACATGCCGTAGAACGCGACCAGCCCGACCACGCCGAGGCCGAGGCCCCACAGTCCGCGGCGCCAGGTCAGCTTGCGATCGTCGGCGAACACCCGCTCGAAGATCTCGTCGTAGCGGCGCAGGAAGCGGGGCCCGAGGTCGTACAGCTTGACCTCTTTCGCGTGGTCCTCGCGGGCCAGCACGGTCTCGAGGTAGCCCTGGGCCCGGGACTCCGGCGTGCGCCACCGGAACAGCCGGAACGCGTCGCCCGAGAACTTGGCCTCGGCGAGGAACGCCGGCAGCGCCGCCAGCACCAGCACCGCCAGCGCCAGCGGCGAGAACCCGGCCAGCAGCGCCAGCAGGCCGACCAGCGTGATCGCACCCTGGGCCAGCGAGAACGTCCGCATCACCATCGACAGCGGCCGCGACGAGGCCTCGCGCCGCGCGCGGGTCAGCATGTCGTAGGTGTCGCTGTCCTCGAACTGGGTGAGCTCGAGCGACAGCGCCTTCTCGAGGATCAGGTGGTTGATGCGATGCCCGAGCTGCGCGCGCAGCAGCGACCGCAGCACGCCGAGCAGCCGGTTGGCGGTCAGCATCACCAGCGCGAGCGCCAGCTCGACCGCGACCCAGGTCATCGCGGTCCGCCGCTCGGTGTCGGAGCCGGCGCCGGCCGCGCGCACGACCGCGTCGATCAGCTGCTTGCCGGCCCACGCCATCGCGGTCGGCGCCACCCCGGCCAGCACGCTGCCGGCGGCCAGTGCGATCGTGATGCGCGGGTTCGACTGCCAGACCAGCGCCAGCGCCCGCCGCGCGTAGCCGAAGATCCCGAGCAGGTCGCGCGCCCTCAGGCTGGGGTTGCGAGGCGCCGCCGTCGGCGGAGGCACCGGATGAGGAGCGACCACGCGGCACTCTAGGCGGAGCGCGGGCCCGGGGCCACTCCCTCGAATGCCTGGCGGCGCGCCTCCCCGAACGGGCGGCTAACGCCCCAGCGAGCGGAGCGAAGCGGTCAACAATGACGCCGGGGTCCAGGGTCACGAGTCAGGCGCGAGGTCTGCCTTCTCCAGGGGAGCCCGCGCGTACCGTCTCCTAGCGATCGCGGCCGGAGCGGACCACGATCGAGTCGGCGAAGCCGCGCAGCGAGAGCTCGAGCGTGTCGTCGGAGTGCATGACCGAGACGCGATCGCTGGTCTGGCTGCGATCGCCGGGCGCACAGTCGATGCTGCCGTCGGCGATCAGCGCGAGCTTGATGTGCGGGTTCGACTCGGCGAAGAAGTCACACAGCTCGTCGGCGCCGGTCTGGGTCAGGTTCTCGGCGACCGCGACGCCGCGGATGTGGTTGCGCGGGCGCTCGATCAGGTCGATCGCCTCGAGCGGGGTCGCCGCCTCGTACGAGTCGCAGCCGGCCACGCGCAGCGCGTCGGCGACCCGGCGCCGCCGCTCGGCCGACGGATCGACCACGACCATGCGCGGTCGCATCGAGGCCTCGACCGAGGCCAGCACCTCGTCCTCGATCACGTCCTCGACCTCGGCCGCCAGCGGCCCGAACCGGATGATGACCTCGCCGAGCTCGCAGCGATGGATGCGGCCTTCCTGCGCCACCCAGCCGCCATCGCCGATCTCGAGCTCGACCGTCGCGGGTGTCCCGGGCGCAGGACACGGCGCCGCGTCATCGGTGCGGCGCACGCGGACGCCACCGAGCGAGAGGTCGACGATCTTTCCGCGGAGCGCGATCTGCGCGGCATGAATCACCGCGCCGGCGTCGAAGTCCGCACGAAAGTGCCGGCGTCGGTCGTGACTCGATTCACTCCCACTGCGCCTGTCACTCATAACCCTGTCCTCCCCGCTGATGTCGTGACGTGAGTCCCGTCATCCATACTAGGGAACGGTCCACGCGCGCGTCCACCACGAATCGCGCGACCAACGAGATCGCCGCCGCGCGCGTGGGTGGCCCCGACCCCCGGCGCCGTCGACGACGATCCGCCGTCAGCGCAATTTTCGCTTGGCGATGCCCTTCACCTTGCGGCGCTTCAGTCGGGTCGCGTCGCGCAGGCGGCGCTCGTTGCGCTCGATCAACTGTTGCTGCGCGTGCTTCGCGTTGCCGGTCGACCCGCGTTGCACGTAACTCCCGTCGGGCAACATGTCCCACGCCCCACGTTGATCTTCGAGCTGGACGTCGAGGAACACGCGCAGCTCGTGCTGCAGTCGGAGGTCGTCGATGGGCGTCAAGACCTCGACGCGGCGCTCCAGGTTACGCTGCATCACGTCGGCAGAACCGATGTAGTACTCGGGCTTACCGGCATTGTGAAAGTAGAAGACGCGGGCGTGCTCGAGGAAGCGGCCGACGATGCTGATCACGCGGATGTGGTCGGACACGCCCGGGACACCGGGCCGTAACCGGCAGGTGTCGCGCACGATCAGGTCGATCGTCACGCCCTTCTGCGAGGCGCGGTAGAGCGCCTTCACGACCTCGACGTCCTCGATCGCGTTGACCTTCCACTGGATCAGCCCGCGGCCGCCGCCCTCCTGGTGCGCGATCTCGCGCTCGATCTTGTCGAGCAGCGCCGGCTTCAAGATCTTGGGCGCCGGCAGGAGCTTCTGGTACTTGCGGCGCGGCTTGAAGCCGGTCGTCAGGTAGTTGAACAGCTCGGTGAGGTCGCGGCCGATCGCGTCATCGCACGTGAGCAGGCCAAAGTCGGTGTACAGGCGGGCAGTGCCGGCATGGTAGTTGCCCGTCGCCAGGTGGGCATAGCGCCGCAGCCCGTCGTAGTCCTGCCGGACCACGAGGATCGTCTTGCAGTGGGTCTTGAGCCCGACGACGCCGTAGGTCACGTGGATGCCGGCGCGCTCCATGCGTGACGCCCAGCGGATGTTGGCCTCCTCGTCGAAGCGCGCCTTGAGCTCGAGCACCACCGCGACCTGCTTGCCATTCAGCGCGGCCGCGATCAGGTGCTTGATCACCTGCGAGTCGCGCGAGGTGCGGTACAGCGTCATCTTGATGGCGCGGACCTTGGGATCGGCCGCCGCCTCCTTGAGGAAGCGCTCGACCGACTGCTGGAACGACTCGTACGGGTGGTGGACGAGGACGTTCTTGGCGTCGCGGATCGTGTGGAAGATGCTGCGGTCGGCGACCAGGTCGATCGGCAGGGTCGGCGCGTGCGGGGGATCGTGCAGCTCGGGCAGATCGAGCATCGCCAGCTCCATCAGGTCGCGCTGGCCCAGCATGCCCTCGGCCTCGAACACGTCGCGCTGCTCGTCGAGCTCGAGCTCGGCGGCCAGCTTGCCGCGCAGGAACGGGCTCATGGTCTTCTCGACCTGCATGCGCACGATCGGCGCGAACCGGCGCTCGCGCAGCTCGATCTCGATCAGGTCGAGCAGGTCGTCGGCCTCTTCCTCGTCGCGCTCGGTGATCGCGTTCCGGGTGACCCGGAACAGCGCCTGGCTCTCGACCTCCATGCCCGGGAACAGGAGGTCGAGGTTGTGCGCCATCACCTCGTCGAGCGGCACGAACTTGTTGGCAGCGCCCTCGATGCGCACGAAGCGCGGGATGCCGTTGCCGACCGGCACCTTGACCCGGGCCAGGAGCGGCTCGGGATCGCCGGGGTAGTGCAGCGTGACCAGCAGGTTGAGCGACAGGTTGGAGATGAACGGGAACGGGTGGGCCGGGTCCATCGCCTGCGGCGTCACCAGCGGGAAGATGTTCTGCAGGTAGTGGGCACGGACCCGGGCCTGCTCGGACGCGTCGAGCTCCTTCCACGAGCTCACGACCACGCCGGCGGTGCGCAGCGCCGCAAACGTCAGGTCGATCGCGTGGGCGCGGTGCTTCTCGAGGTCGTGGATGAGGGCGAGGCAGTCGGCGATCTGCTGGACCGGCGAGCGGCCGTCGGGCGTGATCGAGTGCAGCCCGGCGCCGACCTGCTGCTTGAGGCCGCCGATCCGCTTCATGAAGAACTCGTCGATGTTCGACGAGACGATCGAGATGAACTTGAGCCGCTCGAGCAGCGGCACCCGCTCGTCGTTGGCCTCGTGCAGCACGCGCCAGCAGAAGTTGAGGTAGGTCAGCTCGCGATTGAGGAACAGCTCGGGTGCGCCGAGGTCGCCGGTCGGCGGGGTCATCGTCACGCCCGGGTGGGGCGGCGTGCGAACGCCGTCGGCGCGCGGCGCGTAGGCCTCGCCGGGCTTCGCGTTGGCGACCACCAGCCGATCAGCGTCGGCGGTGGGGAGCAGGTCGGCCAGGCGGTGGACCCCGGAGTGACTGGCAGACGAGTGCGGCATGAGCCCAAAAAGTATAGCGCGGGGCCCGAAAGGGCACGTTTCACGCCGGTGACGGCGGTGCGGCCAGGCGGCGGCGCCCGGCGGTCAGCGGATGGTCGCGACCGGCGCGAGCGTGTCGAGCGCGAGCGCGGTCAGCTCGCCCGGGGTCACGATCCAGAGCACGCCGCCGCTGGCGTGGTACGGCTGGGGCGCGACCGCATCAGCCGGTAGCACGCGGCGGAGCTCGCCGACCCGCAGCTCGCGGCGGGCCGGGTCGTAGCCGACCGGCAGCGGCCCGGTCGCCGGCGGGAACGCCGCGTCGGCCTGGGCCGGGGTCAGCGCGCCCGAGGAGGTCTTCTTGCGGCCGCTCGACAGCGACAGGTCGAAGTTCGCCGGCGCGCCACCGCGTTCGACCCGGACCGAGACCAGCTCGGGGGTGACCCGCACGCCGATCGCGCCGGGGCGGCCAGCGTAGGTGGGCACGAAGCCGCGCCAGCGGAGCTCGCCGCGGGTCCACAGCTCGGTGTACCCGTGCGGCCCGGCGCGCTCGGCGCGGACCGCGACGACGCCGTCGGGCAGGGCCAGCACGTCGACGAACCCACCGGGGGCCGGGCGGGCGCCCCGCATCCACAGTCCCAGCGCGAGGCCGGCGCCGATCGCGACGGTCATCGCGATCACCACGACCAGGGGACCTCGGATGGTGCGAGACCGTTTCACGCGCGGACCCTAGCAGGATCCGAGGGGCTTTTCCGCCTACTCGAGGTCGGGCTCGGGCGCGACGGCCGCCTTGGCGTCCGGCGGCGGGCCCGCGATCTTGTGCTCGAACGGCTTGGGCCGGCTGAGCATCGGCGGCGCGTCGATCTTGGCCTGGACCAGCACCTTGCGCCCGACCGCGAAGAACACGGTCATCTTCGCGGCCTCGCTGATTTCGACGACGCCCTGCCCGAAGGTCGGGTGCTCGACGCGCTCACCGATGGCAAAGCGTTCGTTGGCCTTGTAGGTCCGCACCGGCTTCGACAGGTCGGCGGGGACGTGCGGCGTCTCGAAGCGCTCGACGACCTTGGGCTGGCGGGGGGCACGCACGGCGGTGCGCGGCTTGCCGGTAACCGCCTCGACGACCTTGTTCGGGTGCCGGTAGCGGTGCTGGGCGTTGCACTCCTTGCAGATGACCCGGACGATCTCTGGACCGACCTTGGCCACGATGACGTGCCATACGTCACCGCACTTGCTGCAAAGAGCTTCGATGTCTGCACCGACGGGCGCGCTCATGAGTTCTCCATGATAACACCGCCGCGGCGATGAGCATCGTTCGACTGCGCCCCGTCTGCGAGGACGATGTCGATAACATCCTGACCTGGGTCAACGATCCGGAGATCATCGGGAACATCGCGGCGTTCTCCGGCCGCGCATTCTCCCGAGAAGACGAGCTCATATACATCCGGCGCACCCTGGCGTCGACCTCCGACCGGGTGTTCTCGATCGAGGACGCGGCGACCGGCCGGTACCTCGGACAGTGTGGGATCCACCAGATCCACGATCGGTCGAAGGTTGCGCGGCTTGCCTGCATCATCGCCGCGCGCGGGGACATGGGCCGCGGCCACGGCAGCGCCGCGATCCGGCTGCTGGTCGACCACGCGTTCGGGCCGCTCGGGCTCCACAAGCTTTGGTTGATGGTGTTCCGCCACAACGAGCGCGGCCGCCGGATCTACGGAAAGCTGGGGTTCGTCGAGGAGGGCATCCTCCGGGACGAGTACTTCCACGAAGATGGCTGGCACGACATGGTCCGGATGAGCCTGCTCGACCGCGAGTGGCCGGCGCTGCGCGAGGCTCAGCGACAGATGCCGTAGGTGACGCCGCCGACGACCAGCGCGGGGTTGAAGCCGCCGCAGGTGGTCGCGCCGGCCACGCCCGCGCACTCGTTGCTGCCGACGGTGCAGACCTTGCGGCACCGGGTGACCGCGTTCACGGTCGAGCACATCAGGTCGGAGCCGCAGGTCGCGTCGGTGGTGCAGGTCGCGTTCAGCGCGCCGGCGCCGGGGGTCGTGCAGTCGACGATGTCGCGATCGAGGTTCCCGGTCAGCGCGTTGTTGACGGTGAAGAAGCCGCACTTCGACCCGGACGGGCAGCCGCCGGCGGCGCTGTTGATCGGGTTGCAGTTGGCCGAGCAGGTGGTCGCGCCTGCGATCGGGGTGGTGCCGTTGTTGAGCTGGATGACGCACTGCCCGCGGGGCTGACCGCAGTCGCTGTTCGCGTCGCAATACTTCTCGCAGCGACCGGCGGCCCCGCCGACGCAGACGTGGCCGATCGCGCACTCACTGAAGGAGGCGCACGTGCTGGTCTCGGTGCCGGGCGCGTTCACCGCGCGGCACTGGGTGCCGACCAGGTCGGTGAAGTCGAGGTCGCAGGCCAGCGGGCTGGCGCACCCGCACTGCTGGTGCAGGTCGCACGGCGCGGTCGGGCAGGTGCTCGCGTCGATCAGCCGCGCGTCGATGCCGACCGCCGCGTCGAGGTCCGGGCCGTCGATCGCCGGGACGCCGTCGGTGGCGGCGCCGTCGGTGGTGCTCGAGTCGAGGTCGGTGGCGTCGGGGTCGGCGGGGCTTCCGTCGTCGTCGTCGGTGGCGTCGACCGTGCCGCTGGTCGTTGTCGAGCTGGCGCACGCCGCCGTGCCCAGGATCAGCGCCGAGAGCACGAACAGCCGGGACAACATCATGGCGGCATCGTCGTAGCCGGGCCGGGGTGCTGGCAAGAGACATTCTCAGCCCGGTGGTGCCACCCGCGCCGGTGAACCGGGTCCGCGCCGGCCGCCGGGCGCCCTCCCTGGCCGCCGGCGCGCGGCGCGCTCGACCAACGCGGCAACCTGGGCGCGGACGTCGTGCCGCCCTGGCAAGTACGCCGCGAACCGAGGTTTGCTACCCTCCGGGCCCGATGAGCCTGGCTGCCGCCGACCGCCTGACCGCGGAGGGGAACGAGCTGTTCCAGCAGCAGGAGTACGGCCATGCGCTCAAGCAGTTCGAGCGCGCGGTCGCGATCTTTCCCGACCACCACCAGGCGTGGAAGGGCGTCGGGCACTGCTTGTTGTGCCTGTCGCGCCCGACCGACGCCGCCCGCGCCTTCGATCGGGCGATCGGCCTCAAGCCCGACAGCGCCACCGCGCTCTGGGGCGGGGCGCTCGCCCACGCCGACCTCGGCCACAAGTTCGTCGCGCAGAACTACCTCAAGCGCGTGCTCACCCTGCAGCCGAGCTGGCTCGAGCTGGCGCTGTCGGTGCCCGCGCTCGCCGCCTTCCTCCAGACCTCCGCGTACACCGCCGAGCTGTTGCGCAAGGCGCTGGGCGCTCACAGCGGCCGGACCTTCCGGCACGCCGGCGATCCGAACCGCGCCATCGAGGTCGCACGGTTCGCCGACGTGCCCGAGCACGGGCTCATGACCTATGGCTCGATTGGCCTGTCGAACGCGCCGTGGCCCGACGAGCGGCCGCGGCTCGAGATCTTGCTCGCCTGTACCCAGGACCTGCCGGCCGCACCTCAGATCGTCGCTAACGCGGCCTTTCACGTGATGGACGCCGGCTTCTATCCGACGCCCGGCTCGATGGTCCGCGACCTGGTCGGCGTGATGAACGCGGGCGACCTGTCCCAGCGCCTGCCGCACCTGTAC
>JBKJLC010000048.1:0-22263 GCA_046597055.1 Kofleriaceae bacterium
GACGAGATCGAGCGGCTGATGACGCTCCACCCGATCAGCGGCGAGGTGATCTCCGACGACACCGAGCTTCACGTGTTCCCAGCCACCCACTACGTCGCCGGTCCCGAGCGGATGGAGCGGGCGATCAAGGGCATCGAGCTCGAGCTCGAAGACCAGCTCGCCACCTTTGAGAAGCAGGGCAAGCTGCTCGAGGCGCAGCGGCTGCGGATGCGCACGACGTACGACGTCGAGATGATGCGGCAGGTCGGATCCTGCTCCGGCATCGAGAACTACTCGATGCACATGGACGGCCGTCAGCCCGGCACTGCCCCCAACACGCTCCTCGACTACTTCCCCGAGGACTTCGTCCTGGTGGTCGACGAGTCCCACGTGGCGGTGCCGCAGATCGGCGGGATGTATGAGGGCGACATGTCGCGCAAGCGCAACCTCGTCGACCACGGCTTCCGCCTGCCGAGCGCGATGGACAACCGCCCGCTCAAGTTCGAGGAGTTCCTCGACCGGATCGGACAGACGATCTATCTCTCGGCCACCCCCGGCCACTACGAGCTCGACAAGGTCGGCGGCGTCGACCACACCGTCCAGCAGATCATCCGTCCGACCGGGCTCATCGACCCCGAGGTCGTCATCAAGCCCACCAAGGGCCAGATCGACGACCTGATCCACGAGATCCGCGAGCGGGCCGACAAGAACGAGCGTGTGCTGGTCACCACGCTGACCAAGAAGATGTCGGAGGACCTCACCGACTACCTCCTCGACGCCGGCATCCGCACCCGCTACCTGCACTCCGAGGTCGACACGCTGCGGCGCATCGAGCTGCTGCGCGAGCTACGGATGGGCGAGTACGACGTGCTGGTCGGCATCAACCTGCTCCGCGAGGGCCTCGACCTGCCCGAGGTCTCGCTGGTCGCGATCCTCGACGCCGACAAGGAGGGCTTCCTCCGCTCGGCCCGGTCGCTGATCCAGACCATCGGCCGCGCCGCCCGCAACCTGCACGGCAAGGTGATCCTCTACGCCGACAAGGAGACCGAGTCGATCAAGCAGGCGGTCTCGGAGACCCGCCGCCGGCGCACGGTCCAGACCGCCTACAACCTCGCCCACGGCATCACGCCGCGCTCGGTGACCCGGCCGATCCTCGACTACCAGCCGGCGATGCCGATCCCGAAGAAGGGCAAGGGACCGACCGTGCTGGCCGCGCTGCCGACGTCGATCGACGACCTCGACTCGCTGCGCGCGGCGATCAGCAAGCTGCGCCTCGCGATGAAGGCGGCCTCCGAGGATCTCGATTTCGAGCTGGCCGCGACCCTGCGAGACAAGGCCCGCGAGCTCGAGATGGTCGAGCTCCAGGCCCGCTGACGCGGTGCCGGCCGCACCGGCGTGCCGAAAGTACGATGAGGGACGGGTGCTCGCGCGCCCGCCCCTGGTCGTCGTGGCTCGCGGGTGCGAGCCGATCTGGGCGACGTCCGCTACATCGCGTGCAGACCCACGACGTTGCCGTCGAGGTCCTTGATCACCGCGATCCAACCGTGCTCGCCGATCGCGGTGGTCGGCTGGAGCTCGGTGGCGCCCGCCTGCTTGGCGCGCTCGAGGCACGCCGGCACCCCGTCGGGGCAGTCGAGGTAGATCACGACCCCGCCCGCGCCCGGCTGCATCGGCGAGCGCTCGACCACCGCGCCGATCACGCCGCAGTCGCTGCCGCGGACCTCGGCCGGGAACACCGCGTGGGGCACGCCGCCGAAGTCGGTGCGCTTGAGGGTCAGGCCGAGCGCCTGCTCGTAGAACCGGGCCGCCTTGTCGAGGTTGTGGGAGGGGATCTCGAACCAGTTGATCGCGTTCTTCATGGTGGGATTCCTTGCTGCGTGGTTGGGGCCCGGTCACCACCGGGCCGATGTGGACTTGACGCTACCCCCAGCGTTTGACAGCCTTCTGTCAGCTTTCATGCGCCGCCGCTCACGCCTGTTCGCGCTCGCCGAGGCCCTCCGCGGCCGACGGACCGGCGTCACCGCCCAGCAGCTGGCCGACCGCTTCGGCGTCACGATCCGCACGATCTACCGCGACCTCGACGCGCTCCAGGACGGCGGCCTGCCGCTCAAGGCCGACCGCGGCCGCGGCGGCGGCTACGCGCTCGACAAGTCGTACCAGCTCCCGCCGGTCAACCTCACCGCGCGCGAGGCAGCGCTCCTGGTCGCGCTCGGCCGCATGGCGATCGACCAGCGCTTGATCCCGTTCGTCGCCCCGCTCGAGTCCGCGCTCGACAAGGTGCGCGGCGCCCTCACCGCGTCGGCCCAGCGCGAGCTCTTGCGCCTGGTCGATCAGCTTCAGATCGTCGGCGTGCCGGCGATGCCAATCCCGGCGTCCGTACGCGCCGCCGTCGAGCTGGCGTGGTTCGAGGACCGCGCGCTCCGCATCCACTACCGCAAGGTGCCGTATCACCCGCTGCAGGTGCGCACGATCAAGATCCGGACCCTGGTGTTCGATCGCCAGGTGACGCTGCTCAACTCGACCGATCTCGAGTCGGGCGAGGATCGGCAGTTCCGCCTCGACCGCGTCGAGCGGGCCGAGGCGATCGAGCCCGCCCTCGGCACCACCGCCTCCTGAGCGGCGCACCGCGAGGCGGCGCTGCGCCGGGCCGAGCCCGCGCGGCCGCGTGAGCTCACGGACGGCGGCCAAATTCGACCCGATCTCAGCGCCTGAGATATCGGATCCGCCAGATCGGCAGGCCGGTCTCCTCGGCGTTCTGCTCGCGCCATGATCGCACGCCGTACGGATTGCCGGCCCGCCAGAACGACCACGCGGCGGCCTGGTTGGCGAACGCGTCGTCACGCCGCTCGAACGCCTCCATCGCGTCGAGCGCCACGTCCCAGACGTCGGACTGCACCAGCACCTCGGCGCCGGGCCGCGTGATCGCGGCGATGCCTGCGACCAGCACGCCGTCGACCATGCGGCGCTCGGCGTGCCGCCGCTTGAACCACGGATCGGGGAAGTTGATGTAGACCCGGTCGATCGACGCCGGCGGGAAGATGTCGGTCAGGTGCTTCTGCGCCTGGCAGAACACCGCCACCACCGGCGCGCCGGTCTCGCCTGCCTTCTTGTTCACCAGGTCGACGAAGTCGTGACGGATCTCGAGGCCGACGTAGGTCCGCGCCGGGTCCGCCGCCGCCAGCTCGAACAGGAACTGGGCGTCCGCGCAGCCGATCTCGACGTCGACCGGCCGCCCGGCCGGCAGGGTGGGCGCGACCCCGCGGAACTCGTCGAAGAACGAGAGCAGTGGGTTGACGTGCTGCCGGATTCGCATGCGCGCCGCTCAGGGGGTCGGGACGATGACCGCGTCGAGCGCGAGGAACCCGAACTGGCGCACGTTGAGCGGCGAGCTCAGCGCGGCGAGCGCCGCGCGGTCGACCCAGCGCCAATCCACCAGCTCGTCGTTGGGCACGATCACCGCGTCGGCATCGACCTCGGCGACGAACACGAAGTTCAGGTGCAGGCCCTTCGAGCCGGCCAGGTGCTCCTCGTAGCCGAGCAGCCCCCACGGCACCCCGTCGAGCGCGCCGGCCAGCGGCCCGAACCGGCCGATCAGGCCGGTCTCCTCGCGCAGCTCGCGCGCGGCCGCTTCGATCGGGGTCTCGCCCGCTTCCAGCTCGCCCCCGACGGGCAGCCAGGTCCCGAGCCGGCGGTGCAGGATCGCGAGCACCTCGCCGCCCGGGCCGCCACGACGCGCGTAGATCGCGACCGAGAACGCGCGCCGCTCGGCGGTCACGGCGTCACCTCGAAGTCGCCGCCGCCCGACGACCGACCGTCGACGGTGACCACCACGACGGTCGATCCGATCGCCGCCCCGGTCGGCACCGTCACCGCGATCGCGTCGTCGCGCCACGCCTGCACCGCCGCGCGCGCGGCCGGCAGCTCGAGGCCGAACACCACCGAGCCCGGCGGCAGCGGGACGCAGTCGCCCGTCGCGCTGCCGCGGCCGTCGCCGCAGAAGCCGGTGCCGTGCACGCGCACGGTCGCGCCCCGCGGCGCCTGCGCCGGCTCGACCGCCGCGATCTGCGGGCCGGGCGCCTCGCACGCGGCGACCGGCCGGCCGAGCGACAGCGCCATCATCGTCAGCGCGCCACGCACGCCGGATCCCGGCCGCCCCGGCTCACTGCGGGACCTTCTTCCAGTCCTCGAGGAACTTCGCGAGGCCCAGGTCCGTGAGCGGGTGCTTGGCCAGCTGCAGCAGCACCGACAGCGGGCAGGTCGCGACGTGCGCTCCGAGCTTGGCCGACTGCAGCACGTGGATCGGGTGGCGCACCGAGGCGACCAGCACCTGGGTTTCGAAGCCATAGTTGTCGTAGATCTCGAGGATGTCGGCGATCAACGTCATGCCGTCGGTCGAGACATCGTCGAGCCGGCCGATGAACGGCGAGATGTAGGTCGCGCCGGCCTTGGCCGCAAGCAGCGCCTGGGTCGCGCTGAAGCACAAGGTCACGTTGGTCTTGATGCCGGCATCGGCGCAGGTCTTGACCGCCTTCAGGCCCTCGGCGATCAGCGGAATCTTGACGACGATGTTGGGCCGCAGCGACGACAGCTCGCGCGCCTCTTTCATCATCTCGTCGTGGGTGGTGCCGACGACCTCGGCCGAGACCGGCCCTTTCACGACGTCGCAGATCTCGAGCAGGACGTCGCGGAACTTCTTGCCGGTCCGGGCGACCAGCGACGGGTTGGTGGTCACCCCGTCGACCAGGCCCATCGAAGCGGCCTCCTTGACCTCGCGAACGTCGGCGGTGTCGATGAAGAATTGCATGGCGGCTCCTCGTGCTGCGACCGACGAACTTGCGCGCGCGGCCCGACGGTCGTAGCGTGGCCGCGCTCGGCGCGCACTCTACGCAGGCGTCGATCGCCGGTCAATCAGCGTCGGATCGCTCGGATCCGCGCCGGTCGTCTCCGCCTCGTTTCCCGATCAGGTTCGCACGTCTCCATGGCCAAGCACGTCATCGTCGGTTGTACGGGTCTCCCACACGGGGTCGGCTGGCCTCGCTACTTTCAGCGGCTGCCCTACCTGGAGCTGGCCGCGCTTCACAACGGCCCAGTCCGGCCGTCGCTGCTGAGCAAGTGGCGTGGTTCCGCAAAACATCCCAAGGCATTCGGCGTCGTGGCCCCCGCGACCATCACGCACACGCCGGGGCCGCGCGGCTACGGCGAACGCGGATGGCCGGTGCCGCCGGGCCGCGCTCACGAGCTCGGCGCCTTCCGGGCCACCGAACCGGTCGCCCAGGCCACCACCCTCCTGGCCGAGAGCAGCACCGCGCTCGACGCCGGCACCGTCATCTTCCGATCGCCGCCCGACTTCTCGCCGTCGCAGTCCAATCGCGACGCGATGCGACGCTACTTCAGCGAGGTCGGCACCGCCGAACGCTTCGCAGGTAGCGTCCGGGTCTGGCATCCGTCGGGGCTGTGGGATCCGCCCATCGCGCACGCGTTTGCGCGCGATCTCGGCATCCTGTGTGGGCTCGATCCCCTTGGCTCCGACCCCGAGCGCATGTTCGCGTCGTTCTGGGCCGAGATGGCCGGCGAGGAGGCGTACTACGTCGTCTCCGGCATCGGCCGGTCGCGGCGCCGCACGAGCAACGACCAGCTCGAGGAGCTGGCCGAAGTCGCGGCGCGCCACGACCGTGCGTGGGTCGTGTTCGCCACCATGGAGCCGTTCCCCGACGCGATCCGCTTCTCACGGGTCGTGACCGGTCACAGCGCCGAGGCTGATTCGCTCGATGACGAGCCCGACGCCGAGGCAGACGACCCCGACGCCGAGGCGGGGGACTGACGCTACAAGAAGAACGTCGCCCGGGGCACCGGCAGTTCCCCGACGATTTTTGGTGGGAGCGGCTTGCTGGGACGCTCGACGGTGATTCGCTGAACTGGAGCTTCTGAGGCTTGTGATGCTCTGGGCGCCGACGCCGCCATCGACTTCTTCGTCGACCGCGTGCTCTTGATGGAACCCTTGCGCTGAGCCGGACGCGCAGACCGCTGAAATCTGGCCATATTTCCCCCCCAGGGAATGCGACTCTCCGAGAGTAAAGACGGCCGTCCATCCATGTCAATCGGCCGGCGGACTCCTTTACAAGCGGTCCGTCCTTTCCTATAAACGTTCAACTTTTCAGGAGAGTCGGGTAACCTATGGAATTCTCGCACGTTCTTGAACCCGCTCTGACTGCCACGGTCGATCTCCTCGCGTTTGTCGTGTTCGGAGATCCCACCAAGGATCCGACCTGGAAGCTGCTTGACGGTGTGTCGAACGGCGGCCTATCCGGGTCTGCAAAGGGCGAGTCGTTCGAGGGCAAGACCGGGCAATCGCTGATGTTCTGGGCTGCCGGTGCGGTGACCGCGAAGCGGATCCTCGTCCTCGGCGGTGGCCCGAAGGCCGAGCTCCAGCTCGCCCAGCTCCGCGATGTCGGCGCGATTGCCGCTCAGCAGGCGGGCAAGGTCGGCGCGGAGAGCCTGGCGCTGGTGGCTCCCACGGTCGGGACCAACCGGGAGCCCATGGCGCTCCAGATGCTCATGGAAGGCGCCCTCATGGGCACCTACAAGTTCGCGCGGTACCTCACCGGGGCCGACGCCAGGAAGCCGCTGTCGCTCAAGACGTTCGGCATCATCACCGACCTGCGCGGTGCGAAGCCCAAGGTCGCGCAGTCGAAGGTGGTGCGCACCGCGATCGAGCGGGCGCAGGTCATCTCGAGCGCGGTGTGCCGCGCCCGAGACCTCATCAACGAACCCGCGGGCTTCATGACGCCGGCGCAGCTGGCGATCGAGGCCGAGTCGATCGCCAAGAAGCACAAGTCGACCCTGTCGATCACCGTGCTCGGCCCCAAGAAGTGTGAAGAGCTCGGGATGGGGATGTTCCTCGCCGTCGGCAAGGGCTCGGACCAGGAGGTCCGCCTCATCCACATGATCTACCGGCCGGCGAAGAAGGCGAAGAAGAAGATCGCCCTCATCGGCAAGGGCGTCACGTTCGACTCGGGCGGCTACTCGCTCAAGCCGTCGAACGCGATGGAAGACATGAAGGTCGACATGTCCGGCGCCGCCGCCGTCATCTCGGCGATGGACGCGATCGCGGTGCTCGGCTCCGAGCACGAGGTTCACGCGATCGCCGCGTGCTGCGAGAACCTGGTCTCGGGCCGGGCCTACAAGCTGGGCGACGTGCTGCCGTCGATGGACGGCACCACGGTCGAGATCAACAACACCGATGCCGAGGGCCGGCTGACCCTGGGTGATGCGATCACCTACGCGCGCACCAAGATCCAGCCGGACGAGATGTTCGACTTCGCGACGCTGACCGGCGCCTGCATGGTCGCTCTCGGGCCATCGACGGCCGGCGTGTTCTCGGACGACGAGGGCCTGTGCCGAGCCTGGCTCGCCGCCGCCGAGCGCGCCGGCGAGGACATGTGGCGACTGCCGCTCAACCCGCGGCTCCGGGACCAGCTCAAGAGCAACATCGCGGACATGCGCAACACCGGCGACCGCTTCGGCGGCGCGATCACGGCGGGGCTCTTCCTCAAGACCTTCGCCCGGGACACGCCGTGGGTCCACGTCGACATCGCGGGACCGGCCTCGATCAGCGCCGCGCGGCCGTCGCAGCCGCGCGGCGGAACCGGGTTCGTGGTCGCGAGTATCGTCGAGTACGCCGCGAAGCGTTAGTCTCCGCAACCGACCGGAATCGCTATGATTCCGTCTGGCTGGCGCCGAGCGCTGGTTTGACTCGATGTCCGTGGGCTGGTAGAATAGCCTCCTTCCAGGTCCGTTCTGGCGAGGGCACTTTGAAGCAACAGTTCCAGATCGGTGACAAGGCGGTCTATCCCGTACACGGCGTCGCGGAAGTCGTCGCGTTCGAGAAGCGCGACATCGGCGGGGCCCAGACGACGGTCTACATCCTCAAGATTGTCGAGACCGGCCTCAAGATCATGGTGCCGCAGGCGAACGCCGCGGCCGTCGGCCTCCGCGAGCTCATCGGCGCCAAGCAGGTGAAGGAGGTCTACGCGATCCTCAAGTCGCGCGACGTCCCCCGCGATACCCAGACGTGGAATCGCCGCTACCGCGAGTACATGGAGAAGATCAAGACCGGCAGCGTGTTCGAGATCGCCGAGGTCCTGCGCGACCTCAGCGTGCTCCGGCACACGAAGGACCTGTCGTTCGGCGAGCGCCGCATGCTCGAGAACGCGCGCGCCCTGCTGGTCAAAGAGATCGCGATCGCCAAGGGCACGCCCGAGGACAAGGTCGCCGCCGAGATCGACGCGATGTTCGCCAAGGCTGCGGCCTGAACCGAACGACGCGCGGCCAGGGCCGACCCCGGCCTGCGCCGCGTTCACGCCTGAGCCGCGCGAGGCGAGGCGGCTCTGGGTCCGGACAGATCGTGCGCGGCCTCCGGGCCGCGGCCGACCGATCGTAAGGGAGGGTGTGATTCTCTCGAATCACACCCTCTGAGCGCCGCCGGCCAGGTCGATCCTGGCTCGGCGTCTTGCGGTCACGATGGACCGTGGCGTCCTGCGGCCAGCCGCCGGACGTGACCCTGCTGGCTAGACGTCGAGGTTGCGGACGTTGAGCGCGTTCTGCTCGATGAACTCGCGGCGCGGCTCGACCAGATCGCCCATCAGCTTCGAGAAGATCTCGTGCGCGGCCTGGGGGTCAGCGACGTTGACCTTGAGCAGGTTGCGCCGCGCCGGATCCATCGTGGTCTCCCACAGCTGGTCGGCGTTCATCTCGCCCAGCCCCTTGTAGCGCTGGATCTGCAGGCCCTTGCGGCCCAGCTCCTCGATCAACGACGCGACATCGTCGAACGACATCGCCGCGATCGGCGCGCCGGCATCGATGCGGATCGTGAACGGTCCGCTGAGGATCTGGCGGAGCTCCTCGGTGATCCGGCGCAGCTCGGCGAACTCGGCCGAGCGCACGCTCTCGAAGTCGAGCGTGGTCTCGCGGCGAACGCCAAACAGGCCCGGCGCGACCCGGATCGACCAGCCGCCATGCTCAGGCTCGGGACGTCGCTCGAGCTCGACCCCACCCAGCTCGCCGTAGCGACGGGTGAGCTCGGCCTTGACCGCGGCCGTCAGATGATCGAGCCGGGCCTGATCGCGCAGGTCCTCGGGCTTGAGCCCGGCCTCGGCGAACGCGACCGCGATGCGGCCGTCGAAGCGCTTCTCCAGGTGCTTCCGCATCTTGCGCGCCTCGTTGACGCGCTTGACGACGGCCTTGAGCTCGGTGCCGGCGAGCGTGGCGGGCGCACCGGCGCGCTGACCCTCGACGATCGCGTCGTTGCAGACGCTGTCGAGCAGGTAATCCTCGAGCGCTTCCTCGTTCTTGAGGTAGCGCTCGTTCTTGCCCTTCTTGACCTTGTAGAGCGGCGGCTGCGCGATGAAGACGTGACCACCGCGGAACAGCTCTTCGTAGTGGCGGTAGAAGAACGTCAGCAGCAGGGTCCGGATATGGGACCCGTCGACATCGGCGTCCGTCATGATGACGATGCGGTGGTAGCGGAGCTTGGCGATGTCCTTCTCGCTGCCGACGCTGGTGCCGAGCGCGGTGATGAGCGTCGCGATCTCCTGCGACGCCAGCATCCGGTCGAAGCGGACCTTCTCGACGTTCAAGATCTTGCCCTTGAGCGGCAGGATCGCCTGGAACGCGCGATCGCGGCCCTGCTTGGCCGAGCCGCCGGCGCTCTCACCCTCGACGATGAACAGCTCGCACTTGGTCGGGTCGCGCTCCTGGCAGTCGGCCAGCTTGCCCGGCAGCGAGGTCATCTCGAGGACGCCCTTGCGCTGCACCATCTCGCGGGCCTTGCGGGCCGCCTCGCGCGCCTTGGCGGCGAGCGCCGCCTTGCCGATGATCGTGCGCGCCTCCTTGGGATGGCGCTCGAGGTACTCGGCGAGCTTCTCGGAGATGATCGAGTTGACCGCGGTCGCGACCTCCGACGAGACCAGCTTGTCCTTGGCCTGGTTGGAGTACTTCGGGTCGGGACACTTCACGGACACCACCGCGGTGAGCCCTTCGCGGAGGTCCTCGCCCGAGAGCGTGCCGGTCTTCATGTCCTTCAGCAGCTTGAACTCGCCGGCGTAGGTGTTGATCGTGCGGGTCAACGCCTGGCGGAAGCCGGTCAGGTGGGTGCCACCGTCGCGGTTCTTGATCGTGTTGCAGAAGCAGACGATCTGCTCGTTGTAGCTCTCGTTCCACTGCATCGCGCACTCGACCGCGATGCCGTCGACCTCGCCCTGGAACGAGATCACATCGGCGTGCACGACCGTGTCGGTCGCGTTCATGTCGTTGACGAACGTCTTGATCCCGCCCTCGAAGCGGAACTCCTGGTGCTTGTCGTGGCGCTCGTCGTGGATCCCGATGTGGAGGCCACTGTTGAGGTACGCCAGCTCGCGCAGCTTCTGGCTGAGCTGCTCGTACGAGAACTGGACGACGTTCTTGAAGATGGTCGGGTCGGGGTGGAACGTCACCGACGTGCCGCGCTCGGCGGTCGGGCCCAGCTTGTCGAGCGTGGTCTGCGGGATGCCCGCGCCGTACTCCTGGTAGTAGACGTTGCCGTCGCGGTGGATCTCGAGGCGCAGCCAGTCCGACAGCGCGTTCACCGCCGACACGCCCACGCCGTGGAGGCCGCCCGAGACCTTGTAGCTGTCCTGGTTGAACTTGCCGCCGGCGTGCAGCACGGTCATCACGAGCTCGGCGGCGGGGCGCTTCTCGATCGGGTGCATGTCGACCGGGATGCCGCGGCCGTTGTCCTTGACCGTCACCGAGTTGTCGATGTGGATCGTCACGTCGATGCGCGTGCAGAAGCCGGCCAGCGCTTCGTCGACCGAGTTGTCGACGACCTCGTAGACCAGGTGGTGGAGGCCGGTGCCGTCATCGGTGTCACCGATGTACATGCCGGGGCGCTTGCGGACGCCCTCGAGGCCCTTCAGGACCGTGATGTTGTCGGCGGTGTAATCGCCGGCGGTGTCCGAAGGATCGAGACCCTTCGACCCCTGCGTCGAAGTACTTGTATTTACTGTGGGATCCGCCATCGCCTCGGCTCGGGAGAAGTCCCGTTTCGTACCACAACCGACCGGGGCGCGGAAGGGCTTAGTGCCCCCCAAACCTGTAGATCAAGGCATCGATTTTATTACGGAAATCGACCCGTCGCGTACCTCGTGATCGATGCGGTCGGCACGCAGCTTGACGTGGCGGGGATGGGTGGTGGTGATGAAACACTGCAGGTCGCGCTGAGCCAAGTGTTCGAACAGGTACAGGTTTCTGGCCTCGTCGAGCTCGCTCGAGACGTCGTCAAGCAGCAGGATCGGTGGGTCACCGTGGGCCTCGCGCAGGAGGTCCATCTCTGCGGTCTTCCAGGCCAGCACGACCGCGCGGAGCTGTCCTTGGGAGGCGTAGTTGGCGGCGAGCTCCCCCGACAGGCTGAAGACGAGGTCGTCGCGATGGGGACCGAGCGTGGTCGAGCCGCGCGCCAGGTCGCGACCGCGGTCGCGTAGCAGGCCGGCGGTCACCGCCGCTGCGTCGCCGGCGGCCAGCTCGGGCGCCGTCACGTGCGCCAGGCCGACCGGCAGCCCGGTCCGGGTGATCGCGGCAAAGGCGGCATCGAAGCGTGGACGCAGCTCGTCCAGGTAGGCGCGCCGCGCTGCGACGATCGCCAGCGCGAGCGGCACCAGCTGGTCGTCGTATACCGGCAGCAGGTCGAGCGCCTTGCGATCGCCTTCTCCGGCGGCGCGGAGCACGGCGTTGCGGCTCTTGAGGACCTTGTCGTAGCCCTGCGCGGTGTCGAGGTAGCTCGCGTGACGCGCGAACACGGCCCGGTCGAGGAAGCGGCGGCGGTCGGCTGGCGCGCCGCGGGCGATCGCCAGGTCTTCGGGGGCAAACAGTACGACGTTGAAGGCGCCGAAGTAGCGGGCGAGCGGCCGCGGCGTCTTGCCATCGAGGGTGACCACCCGCCGGGTCGGCTCGATCGTGACGTCGTAGCGGCGCTCGAGGCCGTCCTTGACCACCCGTGCCGCCAGGCGGGCTCGCGGGGCGCCGCGGGCGACCACGTCGGCCAGCCGGCTGGTGCGGAACGACCGCAGCGTGGCGAGCACGTAGACGGTCTCGACCAGGTTGGTCTTGCCCTGGCCGTTGTCGCCGTAGAAGACGTTGAAGCGCGGGCCCGGGGTGAGCCGGACGGCGGCGAGGTTGCGCGCCGCTTCGACCGAGAGCGCCGTGATGCGCAGGAGAGCTCCGCGGCCCGCGCCGGGCGGTCAGATCCGCATCGGCATGATGACGCCGGCGAAGTCGTCGCCCGCGAGCGGTCGAATCAGGCCCGGGTCGAGCTCGCCGCCGAGCTCGACCGCGACCTGGTCGGCCTGCATCTGGCCCAGAATGTCGAGGATGTACTTCGGGTTGAACCCGATCGTCATCGGCTCGCCCGAGTAGTCGGCGTCGATGTCCTCGCGAACCTCGCCGACGTCGGGGTTGTCGCTGGTGATCGTGATGCCGTTGCCGTCGCTGGCGCCGAAGCCGAGCTTCACGCCGCGGGTCTCGCTCGACATGAGCTGGGCGCGCTTGACCGCGTCGATGAACAGGCCGCGGTCGACCACCGCCGAGCGCTTGTGGTCCTTGGGGATGACCTGCTCGTACGGCGGGAACTGCGCGTCGATGAGCTTGACCGCGAGGGTGAGGTCGTCGACCGAGATGAACAGGTACGGGGTCTTGATGGCGAGCTTGGCGACCGCGGCGCCGTCGAGGATCTTCTTGACCTCGAGGATGCCCTTCTTGGGAATGATCACGCCTGAGGACAGCTGGGGGCCCCCGGTGAGCACGCGGTCGACCTTGGACAGGCGATGGCCGTCGGTCGAGACCATCCGGGCCTTGGCGCCGTCGCACTCGAACAGGACCCCGTTCAGGTGGAACCGCGTCTCGTCGTTGCAGACCGAGAACAGGGTGCGGTCGATCATCTCGCGCAGGGTGTTCGAGTCGACCTCGCCGAACGGTGCTTCGCGATGGTCGGGGACCTTGGGGAAGTCGCGGTCGGGGATGCCGACGATGCGGTAGCTGACCTTGCCCGCCTTGATCTCGGCCCAGTTGTTCTCGACCTTGCGCAGCGTGAGCTCGTCACCGGGGAGGTTCACCACGATGTCGTGGAGCGCCTTGGCACCGACGGTGAGACCGCCTTCGACGCCGCCGGTGACCTTGAGCTCGGCGGTGAGCGAGACGTTGAGATCCGTCGCTGCGCACAGGAGCTTGTTCTTGCCGTGGACGCGCAGGAGGACGTTGGCGAGCATCGGCATCGTGCTCTTGCGGTCGGCGATGCTCTGCGCGAGGCGCAGCCCACGGACGAACTCTGCTTTGTGGATCCGGAACTCCATGGCGATCTCCTGCACGGACGAGCGAGACGAGGCGGCGAGCGAAGGGGGCGAGGTTCGAGCAGACGCTCTTTGATCTTATCTTCAGGGATCAAGATCGTAAGAGTCAGAAGTAGGATCAGAGAGTCTGTGGACTGGGTGGATAAGACAGGAAGAGCCGAGAACTACTTCGCTATTCGACGTCGAGCGTGTGATCGAGGCGGTCGGTATGTCGGTGTGTGACAGTGGGTGAACGGTGGACAGAAAGTAACGCGTGGTTTCATCCACAGCTTCGACCCCCCACGGGATCACAGGTTCATCCACAGGCCTCGGACCCATACCACGAAGGTCCGACGCGGTCGCGAGCATGTCGAAGAGCGAGCTCATCAGCGGAGGAGGGTCGACTCGATCGCGTGGATCTCGCCGCGCATCCCGGGGTCGTCCTTCAGCCGCTCCGCGATCTTCTCGACCGCCGAGATGACCGTGGTGTGGTGCTTGCCGCCAAACGCGCGGCCGAGGTCCGGGTAGCTGTCCTTGGTGTGCTGGCGGGCCAGGTACATCGCGATGGCACGAGGGCCGGCGATGGACCGATGGCGACGCGGGCTCTTCAGATCGACGGCCTTGACCCCGTAGTAGCTCGCGACGGCCTTGATGACCGTCTCGCAGTTGATGTGCTCGCGCGGGCGCGCGAGGGCGCCGCCCAGCGTCTCGTGCGCGAAGGCGAGATCGATGGTGCGCTTGGAGAGCGATGCGTACGCGGCGAGGCGGATGAGGGCGCCCTCGAGCTCGCGGACGTTGGACTTGATCGAGCTGGCGATGAACAGCGCGACATCGTCGGGCATGTGGATCGCCTCGACGGCGGCCTTCTTGCGGAGGATCGCGATGCGGACCTCGAGCTCGGGGGGCTCGATGTCGGCGAGCAGGCCCCACGCGAACCGCGTGCGCAGGCGGTCGGCGATGTCCGAGATCTCGTGGGGCTTGCGGTCGGCGGTGAGGACGATCTGCTTGTGGTTGTCGTGGAGCGCGTTGAACGTGTGGAAGAACTCGTCCTGGGTGCCGTCCTTGCCGGCGAGGAACTGGACGTCGTCGACCAGGAGAACGTCGATGCCCTCGCGGTACCGCTTGCGGAACTCGTGCATCTTTCCCGAGCGGATCGCGTTCACGTACTCGTTCATGAACCGTTCGCTGGAGATGTAGACGATGCGGGTGCTCGGCCGCAGCCCGCCCTGGACGTGCCCGATCGCGTGGAGCAGATGGGTCTTGCCCAGCCCGACCCCACCACAGATGAAGACCGGGTTGTACTTGGGCGGAAACGCGTTGGCGGCGGCCTGCGAGGCGGCGAACGCGAGCTGGTTCGAGGGACCGGCGACGAAGGTCTCGAAGTTGTAGCGAGGGTTCAGCGTCGCGACGTGGAGCGGGAACGACTCGACGTCCGAGGGCGACACCGTGTGCCCACCCGAGATCGACGGGCTGGCGACGGGCGCCTCGACCACGATCGCGACCGGCTCGGTGGCGCGGGGCGCGCGCACGCCGGCGATGTCGGTCGCGAAGGCGACCTGGAGCGGGATGCCGGAGGCGGCGCGGATCTCGTCGAGGACGGCGTCGAGGTAGTTCGACTCGAACCACAGCCGGACGTAAGAGTTGGGCGCGCGGAGCTGGAGGACCGAGCCCTCCTGGCCCACGCACTCGATGGGGCGGAGCCACATGTCAAAGTTCTGGGGCGAGACCTTCCCCACCAGCCGGGACAGCGCGCTCTCCCAGACCTCGGCCGGCGACGCGTCCGGGGATCCAGAGGTTCCGATCAGGCCACTCGTCGGCCCACTTCCAGCAGTCATCGGGCTCCTCCAGGACGCAGGAAGGAGCGACGAACAGTTATCCACAGGGAGCCTCCCGGAGACCGGTAAACCGAGTGTTTGATGAGGTACATCGGCGTGTTGCGAGAAAGTGCGGCGGTGACGAAACCGAAGCGAAGACACGGCTTATCCACAGGCGTTTCCAGGGGCAAGCGCCACTGCGCTTCCCTGAAAGGGTCCCCGATCGTTTGGCTCGGGAAACCTGCGGACGTGCGACGTCGCACCGACGTCCGCGAGGGGGTTGTCTAGCAGAGGCGGAATTGAGCGAGCAAGGTCAAAAGGTGCTGAGATTCAGAAGCCTTCGATCTCATTTGACTCCCGAGCGGCGAATTCGGGAGCTGTCGTCGAGACCGCCGGAGAGCCTGTGGATAAGCGCCGCAGGCGACGCGCCAGGCCACGTGGAAGGTTGACACTCCGACGTCCGTTGAGTATCGATCCACGTTCCGCGCTGGACCACGTCCGGCGCAACGCCGCCCCCGGAGCCCGACGTCATGAGCAAGCGCACTTACCAGCCACACAACAAGAGCCGCAAGCGTACCCACGGTTACCGCGCCCGTAAGAAGACCCGCGGAGGCCGCGAGGTGCTGCGTCGCCGCCGCGCGAAGGGCCGCAAGCGGCTCGCGGTTACGATCGCCAAGAAGTGACCGCCCGCAGGTCGCAGCGCATGACCAAGGCCATGCGTTTGCGACGGCGCCCGGAGTTCGTCTCGGTCCAGTCGACCGGGCGGAAGATCCATGGCAAGCACTTCCTCGCGATGGTCGTCGCAGGTGGTTCTGACGGCGCCCCGGTTGGCCGGGTCGGGCTCACGGTGACCAAGCGCATCGGCAACGCCGTGATTCGCAATCGCATCAAACGACGTACGCGGGACTGGCTCCGGCGCAACGGCTGGGTTCCGGCCGGGCGCGACGTCGTGTTCGTCGCCAAGGAATCGGCGTCCACCTCGACGTCCGCGGACCTCGGTCACGACCTGGCCCGCATGGTTCACCGGATCGCGTCATGCTGACGCGCCTCGCGACCGCGCCGATCCGATTCTACCGGCGGTACATCTCGGGCCTCAAGGCGACGCCGAGCTGCCGCTTTCTGCCGACCTGCTCGGCCTACGCGCTCGAGGCCGTCGAGACGCGGGGTGTGCTGATCGGTGGTTGGAAGGCGCTGTGGCGAATTCTTCGCTGTAACCCGCTCTGCCGGGGTGGTTACGACCCGGTCGATGGCGTTCCGGAGAGCCGGCGCTGTCTTCATGCGGTAGAGCAGGCTCCTCTCGATCTGGCCCAGGGCCGGCCCTTCGACTTCGCTCAGGACAGGCACTCGTCATAATGGAAGACCAAGGGAAGCGGATCCTGATGTTCGTCGTCGCTGCGGCGGCGATCTTCTTCGCGTGGCAGTGGCTGTTCCCGCCCGAGAAGCCAGTGCCGCCGCCGCCGGCGATCACGGCCGGAACACCGCAGCCGTCGCTCGGGTCGCCGGTTGGCCAGCCGATTCCTGGCGCCGGCGCCGCGGTGACCCCCGCGGCGCCGGGTGCGCCGGCAGTTGCCGAGGCGGCGGTCGCGCCGGTCGCGGAGCGCCCACTCGTGGTCGAGACCCCGCAGGTGCGGGTGGTGTTCTCGAACGTCGGCGGTGTCGTGAAGGAGTGGGTGGTGCTCCACGATCCCATCAAGGGTCGGGTCATGAACGAGCACCTGTTCCTCAGCGAGCGGCCGGGGCTGGGCCTGGGCGCGACCAACTTCCTGAGCTCGACGTCCATCCTTCCGCCGGGCATCGACTGGCAGGGGGAGCAGGTCTCCGCGCACAAGGTGAAGTACACGGCCCGGACCGCCGGGCTCGAGGTCGTGAAGGTCTTCGAGCTCTTCCCGGCCGACTACGTGATCAAGCTGACCGTCGACGTGACGGTGCCCACGACCGGTCCGGCCTCGGCCAGCCAGCAGCTGGCGGTGTCGCTGTTCGGGCACGCGGTGCCGGAGACCGGTGGCCGCCGGGCCAAGGTGCCGACCGGCGCAATCTGCCACATCAACGGTGAGGTCTCGACCGAGAGCGCAGCCACGCTGCAGCGCGGCCCGCGCGAGCGGCGCGGGCGCGTGCAGTGGGTCGGTCTGGCGCACCAGTACGACCTGGTCGCGCTGGCGCCGCAGCCGCCCATCGACAACCTCGCGTGCAACGCCTATCCGCTCGAGGGCGTGCAGGACGGCATGCAGGTCGACCTGGTCTTCCAGCCGGCCAAGCTCAAGGCGGGCGAGGCGGTCAGCTACCAGATGGCGCTGTACGTCGGGCCGAAGTACCTCGACCGCCTGGAGGGCGCCGATGACGTCGCCGGGTTTCCGGTCGGCCTGACCGACGTCGTCGACTACGGCTGGTTCAGCTTCATCTCGCGGCCGATGTTGTGGCTGCTCCACCAGCTCTACAACATGGTCCAGAACTGGGGCATCGCGATCATCTTGCTGACGATGCTCGTGAAGCTGGCGACGCTCTACTGGACGACCAAGTCGATGCGGTCGATGAAGGCGATGGCCGCCCTCAAGCCGCAGATCGAGGAGCTGCAGAAGCGGTACCCCGACGATCGCCAGGCCCAGCAGCAGGCGCAGATGGCGCTGTTCAAGCAGCACGGCGTGAGCCCGCTGGCGGGCTGCCTGCCGATGCTGCTGCAGATGCCGATCTGGCTGGCGCTCTACAAGATGCTGTCGGTGGCCGGTGAGCTGCACCAGGCGGTCTTCATCCCCGGCTGGCTCGAGGATCTCACCGCGCGCGACCCGTACTTCATCACCCCGGTGCTGCTGACCATCGCGATGTTCCTGCAGTCGAAGGTCCAGCCGCCGGTTGGCGACTCGATGCAGCAGAAGGTCCTGATGTACGGCCTTCCGCTCATGTTCGGGTTCATGGGCCTGTACTTCCCGTCGGGGCTTGGCGTCTACATGCTGACCAACACCCTGCTCGGCATCCTGCACTCGCTCTACATGAAGAAGACCGACACGCACCGCATGGCCGCGCTCGCCACGGTCAAGGAGCCGGCGGGCAAGGTCGAGGTGGTCAGCAAGCGCGCGGCCGCGGGCGCGAAGCCGGCCGCCGCAGTCGTGACCAACGATGTGGACGACGAGGACGCCGACAAAACTGACGACGAGTCGTCGTCGAGCCCGTCCGGCCCCAATGGAGCCCGCAAGGGCCAGCGCAGCCAGCGCCGCGGCAAGCGCCGCTAGTCATTTTTTGACACTCGCAATCGAGGTACTGCCGTGACCGAGAGCATCGCCAACATTTCCGACGCCACCGACGTCGCCGAGCGCGCGTGCGACTTCTTGATGGGGGTGCTCGAGCGGATGGGAATCACCGCCGACATCGACGTCAACGACGCCGACGACCGGATCGTCCTCGAGATCCAGACCTCCGACCCCGAGGTGGTGATCGGCCGCAAGGGGCAGGTCATCGACGCGCTGCAACACCTGGTCAGCAAGGTGGTCTACCGCGAGCGTGCGGGCGAGAAGGGCAAGCCGATCGTCGTCGACGCGGGCGGCTACCGCGAGAAGCACGTGCTGCGGCTGCAGTCGCTCGCGCAGCGGATGGCCGAGAAGGCCCTCGCCTCGCAGGTGATCGTCCCGCTGTCGCCGATGTCGGCGCACGATCGCCGGATCGTGCACATGGCGATCGCGGCCATCCCGGGGCTGAGCAGCCGGTCCGAGGGTGAGGGCGACGACCGCCACATCCTGGTCGTGCCCGAAGCGCTGGCGAAATAACGCGGGGGCCGTGGACGAGCCGCGCGATACGATCGCGGCGATCGCGACAGCGACCGGGGTCGGTGGCGTGGGCATCGTCCGCGTCAGCGGCCCGGGTGCGCTCGGGGTCGCAGCCGCGCTGACCGGGCGTGCGCTGTCGGCGTGGCCCGAGCGTCGGCTGGTGCGCGTGCGTGTGCGCGATGGTGCGGGCACGCGGATCGACGACGGGCTGGCGGTCGCGATGCGCGGCCCCGGGTCGTTCACGGGCGACGACGTGGTCGAGCTGCAGGTGCACGGCGGCGCGGTGAACCTGGGCAAGGTGCTGGGCGCCGTGATCGAGGCCGGCGCGCGGGCGGCCGAGCCGGGCGAGTTCACGCGGCGCGCGCTGGCCGCGGGGAAGATCGGTCTGCTCGAGGCCGAGGCGATGCTGGCGGTGGTGCACGCGCAGAGCGAGCGGGGCTGGGAGCTGGCCCAGCGTCAGCTCGGCGGCGCGCTGGCGTCGCGGGTTGCCGACCTGCGATCGGTGGTGGCCGCGGTGCTCGCGGAGATCGAGGCCGGCATCGACTTTCCCGAGGAGGACCTGACGCCGGCGTCGCGGGCCGAGCTGGTCGGGCGCGTGCGGGGGCTGGCGGAGGCATGCCGCGGGCTGGCCGGGAGCTTTGGCGCCGGCCGCGCCCTGACCGACGGGCTGACCGTCGCGCTGGTCGGTCACGTCAACGCCGGCAAGTCGTCGCTGCTCAACGCGCTGGCCGGCCGCGAGCGGGCGCTGGTCTCGCCGGAGCCGGGCACGACCCGCGACTGGGTCGAGGCGCGGGTCATGTGGCGCGGGGTGGCGGTGACCCTGGTCGACACGGCGGGGCTGCGGGACGAGGCGTCGGCCGCCGGCGGGCTCGAGCAGCGGGGCATCGAGCTCGGGCGGCGCCGCGCCGCCGAGGCCCACGTCGTGCTCGCGGTCGTTGCTCCGGAGGGGCCGGGGCCCGCCGCCGAGACGCTGGCTGATGCGCGAACCATCGTCGTGGCGAGCAAGGCCGACCTGGGGCACCCCCACCCGGGGCAACTGGCGACCTCGGCGGTGACCGGCGAAGGCATCGAGCGGCTGCGGGCGGCGGTGCTGGCCCGGGTCGGCGTGGTCGACGACGTCGAGGCGGGTGGCGTGGTGGTCCTGACCGAGCGCCAGCGGGCGACCGCGGCGGCGGCGGCCGCAGCCATGGGCCTTGCCGGCACGGCCCTGGACGAAGGGGCGCCCGGGGAGATCGTCGCGCTCGAGCTTCGCGCCGGGGCGGAGGCACTTGCCCAGCTCGAGGGTGACCGGGTGGGCGAGGAAGTCCTCGACCAGCTGTTCGCGCGCTTCTGCATCGGGAAGTGAACCGACCGTCTGCGCTATAAGGAGCCCGGTGCCGCTCCTCGACTTCGTTGACGACGAGCTTGCCGCGCTGGAAGCCCTGGGCCGGCGCCGCAGCCGCCGGGTGATCGGTGCCCGGACCGCGACCGAGCTGGTGGCCGACGGTACACGTCTGGTCAATTTCTCGTCGAACGACTACCTCGGGCTGGCGACGGATGCTCGGCTCGCGCGAGCCGCGAGCGAGGCGATGGCGGCCCGGGGCGTCGGCGCCGGTGCCTCCCGGCTCATCACCGGTAACCTTGAGCTGGCCGAGGCGCTCGAAGCCGCCCTGGCGCGATTCCACCGCGCGCCATCCGCCTGTCTGTTCAATTCTGGATATGCGGCGAATACCGGTCTACTGCCGGTACTGGCGGGGCCCGGCGACGTCATCTTTTCCGACGAGCTCAACCACGCGAGCATCATCGACGGATGCCGCCTCTCTCGCGCTCAGGTCGTCGTGTTCCGGCACGGCGACCTGGAGCACCTTCGCACCCGGCTCACGGCGCACAGCGGCCGTCGGCGCGTGGTCGTCACCGAGAGCGTCTTCTCGATGGATGGCGACGTCGCGCACCTGGCGGCCCTCCGCGAGCTCACGCGAGCCCACGACGCGATTCTTGTCGTCGACGATGCTCACGGGGTCGGTTGCCTGGGCGCGTCCGGTCATGGATTGGCCTGGGACGCCGATGCCGACGTGGTGGTCGGGACGCTCGGCAAGGCATTCGGCGCGTCCGGGGCGTACGTTCTCGGCCCGCTCGGCCTCGCTGACCTTCTGTTCAATCGCGCAAGGACGCTGGTGTTCTCGACCGGGCTTTCGGTTCCGGTCCTCGCCGCTGCACTGGTGTCGATCGAGATCGTGACGAGTGCGGAGGGTGCGGAGCGCCGCACAGCACTCGCTGCTCACATGGCCCGCGTCGCGACACGCTTATCGCGTCCGGTCTCGTCGCCGATCATCCCGCTCCTTGTCGGCTCCGACCGAGGAGCAATGGACTGCACTGCCGCGCTCATCGCGCGCGGGCTGCTGGTGCAGGGCATCCGCCCGCCCACCGTTCCCGTCGGCACCGCTCGCCTCAGGCTGTCGTTGAGCGCGGCGCACTCGTCCGTCGAGGTAGAGGCGGTGCTGGACGCAGTCGGTGAGTTGATCGCTTCAGGTGCCATCCGGTCCGTTGTTCCACGTGGAACGTGAATCGGGCGGTTCGCCTATCCGCCCGCCCGATTAGACCAAGTCAGCGACGTGCAGTTCATCGGCGGCGGGTGGGTGGATCGGGTGGCGGCTTTGCATGAGGGCGGGCGGTTGGTGCGGAGCTGGGGCACCCGGCTGGTGCCCGGGAAGGGCAAGACAGCGCGGGGAACGCGTGGGTTGCCGGGGCCGCGGCGTGGGTGTCAACCGACACGACGAACCGTGATGGGTGTCAACGGACACGACGAACCGACCCACCTGCGACAGTGAAACTGACCCCCGGGCACGCTTGGCCACTTGGGCATCAGGAGTACCCCGGGGTCGCTCTTCTGATTGAGCCGTAGCTGTCGCACGGGATCGTTACCGGACTCCCGGGTGCCGGTAGGAGGCAGGCCGCTCGGGAGCTCAGGCAAGTGACCGGCTTCGGGAAGACTCGCGACACCGACCGCGGCGCGTCGAGCTGACGTCGCGCCGGCGACCGGCTCCCTGGCCGGCTGCCAGCGTCGTCGGTGGAGCAGTATCCCGCCCCGTCGGACGCGGTCGGCGTGCCGCGGCCGACGCCGTGGATCTCGGTTCAGTCCGTGTTGGATCCGTCGTAAGCCGCCGCCTAAGAACCGGGGTACGTCCAGTGCAGCGGCGCCAAGGCAAGGATCCGGGGGCGTCGAAGGCGAGGGCGGGCTAGCCAGTAGGTCGGGCGGACGAGGTGCGCATTGCCTCGCCCGGAATCCTACCGGGCGGGGGCGTTGCCTCACGTAACTTGCTACCGCCGCCCAGGGCGGCAGGAGAGTGCGATGAGGGAACGGATGAGCTTGGAGACCCGTCG
>JBKJLC010000077.1:0-3669 GCA_046597055.1 Kofleriaceae bacterium
GTGATGCGCTCCTGGAGGCCACCCATCTCGGTGGACAACGTCGGCTGGTAACCGACGGCGCTGGGGATGCGACCGAGGAGCGCCGACATCTCGGAGCCGGCCTGCGTGAAGCGGAAAATATTGTCGACGAACAGCAGCAGATCCTGCTTCTCGACGTCACGGAAGTACTCGGCCATCGTGAGCGCCGAGAGAGCGACGCGGGCGCGTGCTCCGGGCGGCTCGTTCATCTGTCCGAACACCATGGCGGTCTTCGAGAGAACGCTCGAACCGTCGAACAGCTTCGCATCCGCGAGCTCGTGATAGAGGTCGTTGCCTTCGCGGGTACGCTCGCCGACACCGGCGAACACCGAGAACGAGCCAGACTTCTTGGCGACGTTGTTGATCAGCTCCTGGATGAGCACGGTCTTGCCGACGCCGGCGCCACCGAACAGGCCGATCTTGCCGCCACGGCGGTAGGGGGCGAGCAGGTCGATGACCTTGATGCCGGTCTCGAACATCTCGACGGTCACCGCCTGATCGGTGAACTTGGGCGCCGACCGGTGGATCGGGCGGGTCTCCTTGGTCTGGACCGGCCCGCACTCGTCGATCGGCTCGCCGATGACGTTGAGGATGCGACCGAGGACCGCGGCGCCGACCGGCACCGAGATCGGCAGGCCGGTGTTGCGGACGGACTGACCGCGGACGAGGCCGTCGGTGGTGTCCATCGCGACGCAGCGGACCATGTGCTCGCCGAGGTGCTGAGCGACCTCGACGGTCAGGTTGTCCTGGCGATCGTCGATCGCCTTGTTCGACAGCAGCAGCGCCGTGTTGATCTCGGGCAGCTCGGCCGAGTCGAACGCGACGTCGACGACGGGACCGATGACCTGGACGATGCGGCCCAGCGAGGCGGGGGAGTAATCGGTGGTGGCCATTGGCGTACTCTTCTCTGGTTACCGGTGGAGCCCGTGCGGAAAAATCGGGATCGGGAAGGAGTCGGAGATCAGCCCTTGAGGGCCTCGGCGCCGCCGATGATCTCGAGCAGCTCCTTGGTGATCGAGGCCTGGCGCGCGCGGTTGTAGTCGAGCGTCAGCTTCGAGATCATCTCGCCGGCGTTCTTGGTCGCGCTCTCCATCGAGCTCATGCGCGCGCCGTACTCGCCGGCGATCGACTCGAGGGCGGCCCGGTACAGACCGATCTGGACGTAGAGCGGAACCAGGCGGGTCAACAGCTCGACCTTGCCGGGCTCGTACATGAAATCGGGGCCGACCTTGCCGGCGCCGGTGGCCGCGCTGCCGGCCTCGGGGACCACCGGCAGGATCTGCTTGACCACGACCTGCTGGGTGATCGCGGTCCGGAACTCGTTGTAGACCACGAACACGCGGTCGACCCGCTTGGCCAGGAAGTCGTCGACGATCCGGGTCGCGGTGTCGCCCGCGATCTGCAGCGCGGTAGCGCCGATCGCGGCCGGGTCGTAGCTCGCGATGTTGGCGTTGCGGCGGGTGAAGTGCTGGTTGCCCTTGCGGCCGACCAGGCGCAAGGACACCTCGCTGTAGCCGGCCAGGTCGGAGGCGACGAACGCCTCGACCTTCTTGACCACGTTGGCGTTGAACGCGCCGGCGAGGCCGCGGTCGCTGGTGAAGGCGACGATGGTCGCCTTGCGACCGGGACGCTCCTCGAACAGCGGGTGGGCGTCGCGGCCGGCCACGTCAGCCAGCTCGGACACCACCGTCGACAGCGCCGCCGCGTACGGGCGCGCCGCGATCATCGCGTCCTGGGCACGGCGCAGCTTGGCCGCCGCGACCATCTTCATGGCGCGCGTGATCTTGCGGGTGTTCTTGACGGTCCCGATGCGCTTGCGGATCGCCTTCAGCGAAGGCACGGCTCAGGCCTTCTTCTCGTCCACCGAGAACTGCTTGGCGAACTCGGTGAGCGCGTCGCGCAGCGACTTCTCGGCGTTGTCGTCGAGCTTGCCGCTGGTGCGGATGGTGTCGAACAGCTCCTTCTTGCGCGAGCGCATGAAGGCCATCAGCTCGCTCTCGTAGCGGTTGAGCACCGCGACCGGGTAGTCGTCGACGAAGCCGTTGGTGCCGGCGTAGATGACGACGACCTGCTCCTCCATCGACATCGGCGAGTACTGCGGCTGCTTGAGCAGCTCGGTCATGCGCTCGCCGCGCTGCAGCTGCATGAGCGTCGCGCGGTCGAGGTCGGAGCCGAACTGCGCGAAGGCGGCCTTCTCGCGGTACGCGGCCAGCTCGAGGCGGAGCCGGCCGGCGACCGACTTCATCGCCTTGGTCTGGGCGGCGCCACCGACGCGCGATACCGAGATGCCGACGTTCACCGCCGGCCGGATGCCGGAGTAGAACAGATCGCCCTCGAGGAAGATCTGGCCGTCGGTGATCGAGATGACGTTGGTCGGGATGTACGCCGAGACGTCACCGGCCTGGGTCTCGATGATCGGCAGCGCGGTCAGCGAGCCGCCGCCCTCCTTGTCGGACAGCTTGGCGGCGCGCTCGAGCAGGCGGCTGTGGATGTAGAAGACGTCGCCCGGGTACGCCTCGCGGCCGGGCGGGCGGCGCAGGAGCAGCGACAGCTGGCGGTAGGCGACGGCCTGCTTGGACAGATCGTCGTACACGATCAGGGCGTGGCGGCCGGAGTCGCGGAAGTACTCGGCCATCGTGACGCCGGTGTACGGCGCGATGAACTGGAGCGGGGCCGGCTCGGAGGCACCGGCGACGACGACGGTGGTGAACTCCATCGCGCCCGCCTTCTGCAGGCGATCGACGACCGAGGCGACCGTCGACTGCTTCTGGCCGATGGCCACGTAGAAGCAGAAGCAGTTCTGGCCCTTCTGGTTGATGATCGTGTCGATCGCGATGGCGGTCTTGCCGGTGCCGCGGTCGCCGATGATCAGCTCGCGCTGACCGCGGCCGACCGGGATCATCGAGTCGATCGCCTTGATGCCGGTCTGGAGCGGCTCGTGGACCGACTTGCGGGCGATGATGCCGGGCGCCTTGATCTCGACCTGGCGCTTCTGGGCGCCGACGATCGGCTTGCCGCCGTCGATCGCCTCGCCGATCGCGTTGACCACGCGGCCGACCAGCTCCTCACCGACCGGGACCTCGACGATCTTCTTGGTGCGGCGGACGGTGTCGCCCTCGCGGATCGACTCGTACTTGCCGAGCAGCGCGACGCCGACGTTGTCCTCCTCGAGGTTCAGCGCGAGACCCGTGACGTCATTGGGCAGCTCGAGCATCTCCAGGGACATGCAGTCGTCGAGCCCGTGGACGCGCGCGATTCCGTCGGCGATCGAGAGCACGGTTCCGACCTCGGAGAGGTCCGCGCTGCCGGTGTCCAGGCCCTCGATCCGCTGGCGCAGGATCGATGAGATCTCGTCGGGCTTGATTTCCATTCTGCTCTGGTCTCCTTGTTATTTCGAAGTTTGGGGACGGTCGCCGTTCGCCTGATCAGGCGGGGTTGGCGACCTCTCTGCGCAGCTTTTCGAGGCGGCTGCGGATGCTCGTGTCGAGCACGCGGTTGCCGACCTGGAGGACGAGCCCGCCGAGGATCGACTCATCGACGTTGCTGGTCAGCTCGACAGTCTTTCCGGTCTTCTTCTCGATCTCATCGCCGATCGACTTGATCACCGAGTCCTCGAGCTCGATCGCGCTGGTGACTGTCACCGCCAAGCGC